>PHDD01000005.1 GCA_002840905.1 Bacteroidetes bacterium HGW-Bacteroidetes-4
AAAAATATCACAAGAACATGGAATAGTGAATGTTCCGGCTCATTTAATGCATGAATTTAAGGTGGGCGATTTGATTTATATTGTTCCGGTTCATTCGTGTCTAACTGCAAATTTATTGGGAGAGCCTTATTTTATCGATTAATCGGTTTTTATTTTTGGCAGACAAATACTAAAGGTGGAACCTTTTCCGTGAACGCTTTCCACACGTATTTCACCTTTGTTTTTATCCAGAAATTCCTTAATCAGTATAAGGCCCATGCCGCTTCCCTTTTCTTGTAGAGTTCCTGGTGTTGTGTGCTGAATATCGATCCGGAACAATTTATCGATTTCATCTTTATCCATTCCGGTACCGGTGTCAATTACATGAATACACCACTTATCGCTGGTTTCAGTAGCTTTGAACATAATCTTACCACCAGCACCGGTAAATTTTATGGCATTACCCAATAAATTCCGGATTATGGTTTTTATCATTTCCTCATCAGCAAACACTTCTACTTCTTTCGGCAACTCATTATCCAGTTGAATTTGTTTTTTTAAAGCTTGCGATTGGAACAATTCGAGGTTTTCGTCAACAATTTCGGTAATGGAAATAGTTTTGGGCCGATAGGGAATGGAATCGCGCCTCAGGTTCGCCCAATCCAACAGATTCTCGGTAAGGTTAAAGGTTTTTCCTGTTGCCTCTTTCATTTGACCTATCAGCGTTTTTAATTGCTCCTTATCGAACAGGTCTAAATCGGTATGCAAAATATTTAATAGGGTAAAAACCGTTGAAAGCGGTCCGCGCAAATCGTGAGCAATAATGGAAAAGAATTTGTCTTTGGTATCGTTTGCTTTTTTCAATTCATCGCGTTGATGTTCAATTTCCTGCTCTGCATCTTTAACTTTGGTAATATCGCTATCAATAGCAATAATACGGGTGATATTTCCGGCTTCGTCCAAAATAGGAGTTAACGTAGTTTGTGCCCAAACCCCTTGTTGATTTCGGGTTAAAGTAAAATATTGGTAAATTATCGATTCTTTACGTTCAATACAATTTTTTAAAGCATCGGTAATCTGAAGGTTACTGCTTGATTGAACCAGATTTCTCCCCTTTTCATTTATAAACTGCTCCAGGGTGTATCCGAACAGATGGGTAAACCCTTCGTTCACCCATTCAATATTGCCCGTGGCATCAAAAACGGAAACTGCATTATCGGTTTTTTGTGCAATCAACGACAATTTCTGCAATTCGCGATTGGCCTCAGCCAGACAGTTTGCCGAGGCTTCAATCTCATCTTTCTGACGGATTATTTCCATTGTACGTTCCCGAATAATCGATTCCAGCCTTATTTTATCGTATCTGAGTTTACGGGTACGGTAAAGAACAATTGCTGTTACAATAAGTATTACTCCAACAGCATATAAAGTATAAGCCAGCCAGGTACGGTACCAGGGTGGTTTAATGGTAAATGTAAAGACGACCTCGTGGCTCTCAACTCCCAGATAGTTTTTTGCTTTTACTCTAAAAGCATAGGTGCGTTCAAAAAGATTGGTAAACTCTTTTTGATTGATATTCGACCATTCTGACCATTGGTTATCATAACCTTCGAGCAAAAAGCTATACTGCACCGCTTCAGGTTTTTCATAAAAACCGGCTGAATAAACAAAACCAATAAAATTGTTTTTATGCTCCAGTTTAGGTATTGTTTGTAACGTACTGTTTCCCCAATATAATAGTGAATCATTTTTACTGTAAACACTCCGCAATAAAACCTTAAACGATGTTTCTGCTGCTGTTCCCTCCATGGCTTTTACCCGGTAAATTCCTTCTGAAGTTCCTATCCACAGCGAGCGATCGGAATCGATGTACTGGAACTCGGTATTAAAATCGGGCAGGCGTTTTAGCAGGTCAGAATCCTCGATTAACACCGAATCCTGAGTTACGAATCGGTAACGCCCGTTAATCCAATGTGTTCCTTTATTATCAGTACTGTAATAGGTAGTACGTCCGGGTTCAATTTTAAATGAAGCAGCAAACAAACTGTCGGTTATAAAGCGTTTGTTCACCGAATCAAAATTGAAAACTCCCTGCTCACACGAAAAGCAAAGTTTATGCTGATATTTAAACAGCAACAATTCGCGCTTTACCTGCAAACCCTGGTCGGCTCCGTAAAAAGTAACAGCATCAGAATCTGTTGAAGATTGATTAACATTAATAAATGCTGCCCCTTTATATGCTAAACTAATCCAAAGACTTCCATCGGGATTTTCAAAAATATCGCGCACTTCGTTATTAAATTCTGCCACCATGTGCACGTCGGAAAATGTTTTTAAGTGGGTGTTGTAACTTATATAACCCAAGCCGGAAACCATTCCCAGGTAAATTCTTTCAGGTTTTACCTCAGAGGGAAGAATTTTATAAACGCCTTCGCCACGAAAAATTCGCTCAGTTTTATTGCTTGAAATTTTCCACAAACCTTTTCCAATGCCCACCAATAAAATGGAATCGGTACTGCCAGGTATATTATAAGTTTGTAAATCCCAGGCTTGATCGGCAACCTCGGCCATCGATTTGAAATAAGATGTTTCACCTTTGGGATTTTCAATCAGCTGAAATACACCAGATCCGGTAGAAACCATCATTTGATTATTAAAGCGAAGCATATCGGTAATTGAGCCTTGTAACCCACTCAATTCATCCCAATATCGGATGGGTGTTTGCCATTCAATAATAGAAATACCTTTTTCAAGCGCCGCCCAAAGTACGCCTCCGCTTTTTTTCAGAAAATAAACAGTTTCATCCTGCAAACCGCTGCTTTTATTAATTTGATTCAATATATTTCCATGATGGTCGATTATTACAATTCCTTTGCGAATGGTAGCTATAGCATACCTAAATTGGTCGAGAACAATGGCATGATACAATTCGGCATTGGAAATAAAATCGGAGAGTTCATTGTTTAATAGCGATAAGTTTCCGGTGAGTTGATTCAGCAGAACAAAACCCACATTACGCACACCTATTAACAAATGCTCCTTATCGTAGGGTAAAACCGCATGTACCGAATGCACATCCAGATTTTTTCCACCGGGAACAAGAGATAAAGAATCGTTGGCATATTTCAGGAGACCGTTTCCATAGTCGTGCACATACAAATCGTTTTCAGCCACATACAAGGCATAAAAATAATCGCCCCGGGTAGGCAGAACAGTAAATCCTGATTGGCTGTATATATACAACCAATTATCGGTCAGAAAAAAAACCTTATTGCCTAAGGCAGCACAATTCCATACATTACCAAAATCGCGCAAAGCGGAATCGAGTAGTGGAACCAGACTATGATACACCATTTTTCCGCTGGCATTGGGCTCCAGGTAACCAAAATCGCCTACTGCACCGGCATAAATCCGCCCATTAGTGTCGATGGTTAAGGAACGAACGGTAGAATGATTAGTGATTGGAATGGTACGCCAAAAATAACCGTCAAAGCTTAAAACACCTGCCTGATTCCCAAAATACATTACCCCGTTGGTATCCTGCTCAACCACCCAGTTTTGCGTATGCCCGTGGTAATCTTTGCTGGTAAAATTTTGGATAAAGAACTTCCCCGCCTCATAACCAAAGGCATTTAAACCAAGAATTGTTATGCAAACAAACAGAAGATTCCTCATTATTGGGGTATTTGTACGAATATAATCATTCTTAATGAAACCTGAATTTATTCCATCTCATTTTTGCCTTTAGCAAATAAAAACACATAACCTGCTTAGCATATAGAGAATAACTTAAACAATATAATAAAAGCTCCCAGAAATGAAACAAAATTGATTCATAATTCAGACTATTCAAGCCTCAATCACTCAATCGTTTGCTTAATTTCAACCCGTCAGATTAAACCATAGCGGTCTTTTAATGTTTATACTTTGAAAATAATGTGCAATTCTTCAAAACACTCCCAACAAAATTGGTTAACGGGAGAAAATTCGACTATTTTTGCACCACTCAAAAAAATAAACAGACATTAGCATCATAAAAAAACAATTATGGGAACTAAAAAAGCATTACTAATGATTCTCGATGGTTGGGGAATCGGAAATAAAAGTAAAAGCGATGTAATTACCACTGCAGGAGCGCCTAACATGGAGCAATTAACCAAAACCTATCCAAACGCCCAATTACTGACCAGTGGCGAAAACGTAGGTTTACCCGATGGCCAGATGGGAAACTCCGAAGTAGGTCACTTAAATATTGGAGCCGGCCGTGTAGTTTATCAGGATTTGGTTCGTATCAACCTGGCTATTCGTGATAAATCGATTGAAAAGAACGAAACCATTATTGAGGCTTTTAACTATGCTAAAAACAACAATAAAGCGGTTCACTTTTTAGGATTAATTGGCCCGGGTGGTGTACATGCCATGAGCCATCATTTGTTGGCTTTATGTGACTTAACAGCCCAATACAATCTCAACAATGTTTTTATTCATGCACTTACCGATGGACGCGACACCGATCCAAAAAGCGGTTTGGGCTTCATGAAAACGGTAGTTGATCACATTAAAGGAAGCAAAGTAAAAATTGCTTCGCTTATTGGCCGCTATTACACCATGGATCGCGATAAACGCTGGGAACGGATTAAAGAAGGTTACGATTTAATGGTTCACGGAACAGGAACACCCAATACCGATGTATTAAAAGCCATTGAAAATTCGTATGCAGCCGGCGTAACCGACGAGTTTATAAGACCCGTGGTAATGGTTGATGAAAATAAACAACCAGTTGGAACCATACAAGAAGGTGATGTGCTGTTCTGTTTTAACTTCAGAACCGACCGTTTACGTCAGATAACCACCGTTCTTTCACAAAAAGACTTGCCTGAATTTGGCATGAAAACCATTCCGTTGCATTATGTAACCATGACTACCTACGATGAGAATTTCAAAGGAATAAAGGTTGCATTTACCAAAGACAATGTGCAAAATACCATTGGTGAAGTAGTTTCAAAAGCCGGACTGAAACAAATTCGCATTGCAGAAACTGAAAAATATGCACACGTAACCTTTTTTATGAATGGTGGACGCGAAGACGAATTCCCCGGCGAAAAACGTATTCTGGTTAATTCACCCAAGGTAGCTACCTACGATTTACAGCCCGAAATGAGTGCCTACCAGGTTAAAGATGCCATTGTGTCCGAACTGAATAAAGGGGAAGTTGATTTTGTTGCTTTAAACTTTGCCAATGGCGATATGGTTGGGCATACCGGTGTTTACGAAGCCATCACCAAAGCAATAAAAGCTGTTGATACATGTGTGGGCGAAGTTGTAGCCGCAGCACGAAATAATGGCTACGAAGTGGTGATTATTGCCGACCACGGAAACGCCGACAATGCAGTAAACGAAGATGGCTCGCCAAATACAGCCCACTCGCTAAATCCGGTACCCATTGTGGTGGTTTCAGATACAGTAAAAAAAGTTGAAAACGGAATTCTGGCCGATGTGGCTCCAACTATTTTGCATTTAATGGGAGTTGAAATTCCCAAAGAAATGACCGGCAAAGTATTGGTAAAATAACGTATGCTTTATAAAAACAAAACCGCAAACACTAAGACCCGTTTCTTTTGTGTTTGCGGTTTTTTTACTCAACTAACCTAAAACCGTTCTCCTACTCCTTTTTGAATATTTTTTTCCAATAATTCGGCAAAAAGTCGGGCTTCGTTCATGTAGCGTGTATTTATATCGGTCAAGCGATTTAACTGTAACATGGTTTTGGTGGCCTTAATTGCCTGAGAATTTAACGTGTTCATAACTGATAACAAATTCTCCATATTGGCTTTGAAATTAGCATTGGGAATAACCTGCTGAATTAATCCCTGCTGTTGTGCTATTGTCAACGGAATGGGTTCGCCGGTTAATAAATAATATGCCGACTGATGATAGCCCATTTGTTCCGGAAGCAAAACGGTTCCTCCTGCACCGGGTATAATTCCATACTTCAGTTCCGGAAATCCCAATTGGGCATTTTCAGCAGCAATGCGAATATCACAGTGCATGGCAAGTTCCAGTCCTCCGCCCAGACAAATTCCGCTAATAAATACCACGGTTGGTATCGCCAGGCTTTGTAACATGCGAAACGTGTTGTGAATGTATTGGCTTTGTTTTTCAGCCTCAGCCTTTGAAAGGGTTTTCATTTCGCTTAAATCGCCACCGGCACTAAAAGCTTTTTCGTTTCCGGCAATAAAAAGTGCATTCAGCTTTTCCGTATCAATGGTAGTCAACAAATGATTTAATTCCTGAACCATCAAAAAATTAATGGCATTGAGTTTTTCAGGACGGTTCAATCGAACCAGCAATACTTTGTCATTTTGTGTGCATTTAATATAGCTATACTTCATCTTATTCCAATTAAAGTTTAAATCTACAAAAAAGTTTGATGGCTAATTCGATATCTTTGCGGAAATCAACAATTACAATATTTTACATCATGATAACCAATACTTTACTTCAGATCAATAACTTTGGCATGGGTCAGGGCGATGAATCGCTGGGTTTAAAACTGATAAACAACTATTTTAACCTGATAATTAACGACGAGCAGTACCCGCAATTTGTAGTATTTTACAATAGCGGTGTAAAACTTCTGACTCAAAATTCGCTCGTTGTTGATTCGCTTAAAAAACTTGCTGAAGCCGGTGTTCAATTAATTGCCTGCAAGACCTGCATTGAACACTATCAGATTTCATTACCCTTGCCGGTAGGTATCGCCGGAAGCATGATTGATATTATTTCCTTACAGCAAAAAGCTGAAAAAATAATTACGCTTTAATTTCCTGCTCTATCAGGTTTTTAACTCTATCGAGAAGTTCCTCGTCGGCAAAATCGGTCCGCTTAATTGAGCTTAATGCGGTATAATTCAGCTTTATTCCAAAATTCAGGGGGAAATATCCCCATGGATGTAATTTGTAATTTCCGTCGATAACAAAAGGAACAATGAGTGCATTTGGTGCTGCTTTTAATAAAGTTTTAAACCCTGCCGGCTGAAAAGTTCGCAATTGCCCGGTTTTACTCCGGGTTCCCTCAGGGAAAATACATGCTGACCAATTATCACTTCCCATTCGCTTTCCTAGTTTTAAAATTTCTTTTATAGCTTGCGATCCGCTCTCGCGATCAATAAGTACCGAACCTCCTTTATGCAGGTTATATGAAACACTGGGAAGGTTTTTCCCCAATTCTTTTTTTGCAATAAATTTAACATGATGTTTTCTGAAGCCCCAGATTACTGGTGAAATATCGTACATGCTCTGATGATTTGCCACTACTATCAGGGGAACATCTACCGGTAATTGGTCAAAACCTTTGAAAACTGGTCGGCATAGCAGGGTGTACATATTTTGTACTAAGAAAAAATTCAGTACATCGACCACTTTTTTATGAGCATTATATCCAAATAAATTGAAAGCAATAACCTGGATGGGATGAAAAATTCCTAAAAACAAAGCGGCTAAAGCGTAATGGATTAGGGTTAAGGGATAGGCAATAATCTTTCGCATTGATGTAAATTTTGAACGCAAATATATAAAAAAAGGGGGCTAGCACTCCCCCTTTTTTATTGCGATGTAAACAGTTGGCAACCTACCCGCATTTTGAGTATCCACAACTTGAGCAGGTTAAGCAACCATCTTGATAAACTATGGTGTTTTCTTCGTTACATTCCGGGCAAACGGTTCCTTCCTTAGCTTTGGTTCCGTCTTTTATGTATTTTTTTAAGGCTCGTGCCACGCCATTTTTCCATGTATTAATGGTTTCTGAGTCAAGCACCAGTGAATCGACCAGGTTTATTACCTGGGGAATGGGCATGCCATAACGCAACACGCCAGAAATTAATTTGGCATAATTCCAAAACTCCGGATCAAATTTGTGTGATAATCCTTCAACCGTAGTTTTGTATCCGTATTTGTTTTCGTATTGAAAATCGTAACGGGTATTTCCTTCTTCGTCTTTGTTTTTAATTATTTTTCCATGCTCTATAGCTTTTGGAATGGGCAATACATCGTCTTCGGCCAAACCGGTAAAAATTTCGTAAGGCAAACCATCGAACAATCCAACAAAAGCTATCCATTTTTCATTGTTATTATTAAAACGTTGAATATCGGCTTCTAAAACTTTTGGTCTTTTAAGTTCACCCATCGATTTAACTTCATCGTCGGCTTTCTCTTCCTTTTTGTTCGATATCAAAACTCCGGAACGCGACCCATCGCGATACACCGTTACCCCTTTGCATCCACTTTTCCAGGCTTCCACATACAGTTCGCCCACCAATTCCTCGCTGGCATCTTCGGGTAAGTTTATGGTAACACTGATGGAATGATCGACCCATTTTTGAATCTTGCCCTGCATTTTCACTTTCTGATTCCAGTCCACATCGTTCGATGTTGCTTTATAGTAGGGCGATTGAGCAACAAGAGCATCGATTTCGCTTTCACTCAAACCCTTAATGTTATCCACATTATGTCCGTTAACCTTCAACCAGGTTAAAAAATGATGATGGAACACGTAAAATTCTTCCCAGCTATCGCCTACCTCGTCAACAAAAGTAACATTCACATTCTTGTCGTTTGGATTCACCTTACGACGGCGTTTGTAAACAGGAAGGAACACCGGTTCAATTCCCGAAGTGGTTTGGGTCATTAAACTTGTGGTTCCGGTAGGCGCAATGGTTAACAAGGCAATATTGCGACGTCCGTAGGTCATCATATCCTCAAAAAGTTGCGGATCGGCTTGTTTGATGCGCTGAATCATCGGGTTATTTATCTCGCGTTTGGCATCGAAAATGATAAAAGCGCCACGCTCTTTGGCCATCTCAGTTGATGAACGATAAGCGGCTAACGCCAGCGTTTTTTGTACTTCAACAGCAAAGTCAGTAGCTTCGGGAGTACCGTAGCGGTATCCTAAAGCAGCTAACATATCACCTTCACCAGTGATTCCAACACCGGTACGGCGACCCTCGTTGGCTTTTTGCTTAATATTTTCCCATAGTTTTACCTCGATGCGTTTTACTTCGGGTTCTTCTGGATCGTTTTTGATTTTATTAATGATGGCATCAATTTTTTCTAACTCCAGATCGATAATGTCATCCATAAAACGCTGTGCATAAGCTACGTGCTTTTTAAATTTGTCAAAATTAAAACCCGCCTTATTGGTAAATGGATTTTCAACATAACTGTAAAGATTCACTGCCAACAAACGGCAGCTATCGTAAGGGCAAAGGGGAATTTCGCCACAAGGATTGGTCGATACCGTTTTGTAACCCAAATCGGCATAACAATCGGGAATACTTTCATTGATCACGGTGTCCCAGAAAAGGATTCCGGGTTCGGCTGATTTCCAGGCATTATGAACAATCTTTGTCCACAATGCCTGAGCATCAATTTCTTTTACAAAAGTAGGTTCTTTCGATTCAACCGGATACTGCTGCTTGTAAGGAACCTTTTCTACTACCGATTTCATAAAATCGTCGTCAATTTTTACCGACACATTGGCTCCGGTAACTTTACCCGATTCCAGTTTAGCATCAATAAAAGCTTCTGCATCGGGATGTTTAATTGAAACTGAAAGCATCAAAGCGCCACGACGACCATCCTGAGCCACTTCGCGGGTTGAATTGGAATAACGTTCCATAAAAGGAACCAATCCGGTGCTTGTGAGCGCTGAGTTTTTAACCGGGCTTCCCTTTGGACGAATGTGCGAAAGATCGTGCCCAACACCTCCACGGCGTTTCATGAGTTGAACCTGTTCCTGATCAATCATCATGATACCACCATAAGAATCGGCCGGATTTTTACGGCCTACTACAAAGCAGTTTGAAAGTGAGGCTACCTGAAAATCATTACCAATTCCGGTCATGGGGCCACCCTGAGGAATAATGTATTTAAAGTCTTTTAAGAGAGCAAAAATTTCGTCCTCAGTCATCGGGTTCTCATAACGACTTTCTATCCGATGAATCTCGCCGGCCAATCGTCGGTGCATATCGTCGGGAGTAAGTTCATACAAGTTGCCTTGTGAATCTTTCAACGCATACTTGTTCACCCATACGGTAGCGGCCAGTTCATCTCCTTTAAAATACTCCAACGATGCTTTTACTGCTTCTTCGTAAGAGTATGTCTTCATTTTTTTTCCTGTTTTTACGGTAATTTCTTCAGTTAACATTTTTGCACGTTTTACCCGGTTTGTAACTCTCTTTAATTAATTTGTTTCTTGAACTTCTGAGGGTGACAGAAACGCTATGCGAAAATAGTTCATAAGCTAAAATTTCAGAAATTCACTTATTAACAATTAAGAAAAAGAAATTGATAATTAACTGACATGCAATTTATTATCCCGTTGATTTCTCAGATTTCGCTTAGATAAAGAGTTGGGGGTCTTATTTATAAAAGGGGCGTATTGTTTAACGAGTTAAGCTATAATTTGCTTAATATTTTTTGCGTACCACCACGCATTTCATTCACATATTGCGATGCATTTTCGCCTGCTTTTTTGCAAAAATCAGCATCTTTTAGCAATTGTTGAAGAATGGTTTCAAAAGCAATATAATTTTGAATGGTAAAGGCCGATTTTCGCTCAATTAAATCGCATGCTTCCTGAAAACGGAGGTAATTGGGTCCAAAAACAACGGGTAAACCATACGTAGCCGCCTCAAGAATGTTGTGAATACCTTTTCCGAATCCACCGCCAATATAGGCAAGTGTTCCGTAGCGATAAAGCGACGACAGTATGCCTATACTGTCGATGAGCAATACATCTGCTTGGGTAATATTATCAGTAGTTGCGTTTGAAAAACGCAAAACATCTTGCTTAAAAAGCGCTTCAATTTTTTGAATATGGCCTTCATGCACTTCGTGTGGAGCAATAATCCATTGGTATTTTCCTTTGTTTTTTTCAGCAAATGCCGCCAAAAATTCTTCGTCTTTTTCCCAGGTACTTCCGGCAATAATCAGTGGTTTTCCCGACGCAAACTGAGTAATCAAATCGATGGGTTTGGCAGCAATAGCCAAATCGTAAACCCTGTCGAACCGGGTATCGCCTCCCACCTCAACCTGAGTTATACCAATAGATTCCAACAAATCTTTCGAACTGTCGTTTTGAACATAAATACGGGTAAAAAAACGAAGCATGTTCCGGTACCAGGCACCGTACCTTTTAAAAAACAACTGCTGCGGTCTGAAGATTGCGGAAAAAATATAGGTTGGAATTTGTTGTAAGTGCAATTGTTTCAGGAAGTGAAACCAGAAATCGTACTTTACAAAAAAAGCATACGAAGGGTTTACCAGCGAAACAAATTTTTTTGCATTCCTTCGGGTATCTACAGGCAAATAGCAAACATAATCGACTCCCGGGTAATCTTTTCTGATTTCGTAACCTGAAGGAGAGAAAAAAGTGAGCACTATTTTAATTTCAGGATACCGCTTACGAAAACCTTCAATTACCGGTCTTCCCTGTTCGAATTCGCCCAACGACGAAACATGAAACCAGGCTGTTTGTGCATCCTTATCGAGCGCCGCCTGAAGGTTTTTATACCAGTTTTGACGACCTTTTACCCACTGTTTTGCTTTTTGATTAAATAAGCTGGCCACATAAATGGCACCAACATAAAACCAGATTCCTAAACTATATAAAAACCGCATCACTAAACTGTTATAGTATCTATTCGTGTGGTATAACCCGTTTTAATTTGCTTTACAAATATATATCGGGAAAACCAGCATTCCTTTTAAACAGGCTCAAAGGTAACAATATTATCATTCCGGATCCTTTGACCGGCTAAAATCTGAATTGCGGAATATTTTCAGAAATAAGAATTCTCAAACTTTATTAAAATTTTACAACAAAGCAGCCTATAAATCCCCATAATGCCATACAATAATTTATATTTATAAATTAAACCGGATATCGTATTTGTATTGAAGAAGCTATATTTCCTTATCGTTTTACTCCTCACCGCTTTTATGGTCCAGAGCCAGAACTGGTCGAATTTGCGGCAAAAAACCATTGCAATAGCCGATTCGTTGCTACTCGACAGTTTAAGCATCGTTCCCGGTTCATTAATTGCAAGCCAGGGACCCCGCGTGTTAAAGGAAGGTGTCGATTTCGAAATAAATTATTCCACAGCTTTGTTTACCTGGATAAATTCCAACCATAAAAACACAAATGCAACTTTTAGCTATCGCGTATTCCCTGTAAATTTTTCGTTTTCAACTAAGCAACTTTCGATTTTTGACAGCATACCAGAAAAGGGTTCATACATAAAGAATGAAAACTATGAACGCATAAATGCAAGCGGATTGCCTATTGACCAAAACTCCCTGGAAGTAAACGGAACCATTGCCCGGGGAATAAATGTAGGAAACAACCAGAATATGGGACTGAACTCAACGTTAAACCTGCAAATAAAAGGAAAACTTTCTGAAGATGTCTTTATTGATGCGGTAATGTCGGACAATTCCATTCCCATGCAACCTGATGGATACTCACAACAAATTAACGAGTTCGATCAGATATACATGCGTATTTACAACCAAAAACATTCGCTGCAAATTGGTGATTTAAAGTTGAACGAAAACAACAGTTACTTTTTAAAATTTAACCGAAAAGTACAGGGAATCGATTTGCAAACACAAAGCAATTACGCCACAAAAAACAGCTACACCCGCAACCGGGTTAGTGCTGCTGTGGCTAAAGGCAGCTTTAACCGAATAGAATTTTTAGGAACCGAAGGAATTCAAGGGCCTTACCAACTAAAGGGGGCTAACAATGAAACTTTTGTTGTAGTGCTGGCCGGAACTGAAAAGGTTTTTTTAAATGGAGTGATGCTCGAACGAGGCGAAAAAGCCGATTATGTAATGGATTACAATACCGCAGAACTTTCCTTTAATCCCAAACACATGATAAACAACAAATCGCGAATAATTGTGGAATTTGAATATTCCGACAAAAACTACAACCGCTTTTTGTTTTATACCGACCAACAGTTTAACTACAATAAAGGATCCATTTCAGTTCAATATTTCACCGAGGGCGATGCAAAAAACCAGCCTGTTAATCAGGAAATAAATCCTTTTGAAAAACAGGTTCTTGAGCTTGCCGGCGACAACATAACAGGCAGTGTAATTCCGAATATTGATAGCATTGCATTTGACCAGAACCGGGTTTTGTACAAAATGATTGACACGCTTGTAAATGGTGTTTTTTACGATAGCATTCTGGTTTATTCAACGCATCCCGACAGCGCTTTTTATCAAGCAGGATTTTCGTTGGTTGGCGAAAACAGGGGCAATTACATTCGCGTACTTTCAACCACCAATGGAAAAATGTACCAGTGGGTTGCACCACAAAACAGTATTCCCCAGGGAAATTATGAGCCGGTTCAATTGTTGATTCCCCCTAAAAAACAACAACTTGCCCTAATAAAAAGCACATTTAAGCCAACAAAAAACATTAAAATTGAAACCGAATTAGCTTATTCGCAAAAAGATTTGAACACCTTCTCAAATCGGGATTCATACGATAATAATGGCTACGCGCTTAGCACCCGATATCATCAAAAAATTAATTTAAATGCATCAAATTTAACGGTTTTTGCACACTACAATTTCATTCACAAACATTTTTATCCGCTTGAGCGCTTCAGACCGGCTGAATTTGAACGGGAATGGAACTTGCTGAGTGAAATTAAAAACAACGAACATTATATAAGTTCCGGCATCACTTTGAGTAAAAAACAACACCATTCCTTTTCAGTTATTCAGGAATATCTGAACAAGGGTACCGAATACGAAGGTTCAAAAACCTTATTCCGGACAAAGGTTAAGAACGGGAAACTAAGTTTTACTGCCGATGGTTCTTACCTGAACACAAAAGGGAGCGCTTTCAGTTCAGTTTTTTACCAGCATCACACTTCGTTGGCTTTCACTCACAAAAAATGGGAAGCCGGAGTGGGGCATCATATGGAGAACAACAAACTTTTTTTAGTTCATACCGACAGCCTGCTTAATCAAAGTCAACTTTTTTCTGAAACCGGATCGTTCCTCAATTATGGTGACAGTTCTTCGCAACAGGCGCGCATTGCTTATAAAAACCGAATCGATTTTTCGCCCTTTCAAAATCAATTGGTAAAATCGTCGGTCTCAGACGACTTATCGTTCGAAATGCAACTGGCAAAAAACCCAAACAATCAATTGCAAACGGCTATTACCTGGCGAAACCTCAACATAATAAACGACAGCCTGCTACCTAACCTAAAAAGCGAACAAAACCTGCTGGCCTGGCTTGAACATCAATTAAACGTAAAAAAAAGACTGGTAACTTTATACACATTTTATGAAATGGGCAGTGGACTGGAATCAAAAAAGGAATACGCTTACCTTGAAGTTGCACCGGGGCAGGGTAATTATACCTGGGTTGATTTGAACAACAATAATCAACAGGAATTGAATGAGTTTGAGCTAGCGGCAATTGCCGAAGAAGCCAATTACATTAAAATGTATACACCCACGGGCGAATACCTTAAAGTTTATTCGGTAAAACTGAACGAAACATTAAAAATTAACCCCGATGCGATATGGAAAAACGAATCGGGTATTAAAAAACTGGCTTCCCATTTTTCCAATCAGTTGAGTTTGCGCATATTTCAAAAACACAGTCAAAGCAAATTGGAAGCCCGAATGAATCCGTTTACCAGCTCCTATGCCGACAGCCAGATAATAAGCACAAACAATTCCTTGCGCAATACCTTTTCATTTAATCGCAGCCACCCGAAGTTTGGAGCCGATTATACCCTGAGCCAGCAAAAGCAAAAAAGCTTATTGGTTAACGGATTCGATGAATCGATGCTTCAACTGCATGAACTTAAAGTACGCTGGAATTTAACGGCTGAACTCTTACTTTTAAATACTTTTTCGATGCAAAAAAGAATGTACGAATCTGAATTCTTTAACACAAAAAACTACCGGATAAATTCGCAAAGCAACAGTTTAACTGCACAATGGCAACCGGGAATACGCTTTCGGATTTCACTTAAATACAGCATAAAACAAAAAGACAATACCTGGGGAAACCAGCATCTGCTTTATCAGGAAATTTCACCCGAATTAAAATTTAATTCCCCGTCAAAAGGATACATTACCTTAAGTACCGCATTTATAAACAACCGGTTTAAAGGCGAAGAGAACACATCGGCTGCGTACACTATGATGGAAGGAAACGCTGCCGGAAAAAACTTTAAATGGAATGTCAACATAAGCCGAAACATAAATGATTTTTTGCGGTTCACGGCCAGCTACACCGGGCGGAAACCGGCTGATTTAAAAACCATTCACACCGGTCAGTTTAGTCTGGTGGCTTTCTTTTAAAAATAACACACACAATGCAAATCTTTTTAAACCCTGCTTTGTATTAATAAGTTGAATTAATATATTGTGCCTTCAAGTAAAACAGCATTATGACTCACAAAGCGGAAAGCCCCTTACATCGTATAAAAGTATCGCGTATCATTCTGCCCTCACTTTTAGGTTTGGGGGTAATTGGCTACATGCTTTTCAAAAATTTTAACCGCGAAGCCTTTGATGCCGTTGAATTCACTACCGCTTCTATTTTTTGGTTAACCGTGGCCGCATTAATGATGTTTATCCGCGATTTGGGTTACATCATTCGCATTCGCATACTTACCGGAAATCAACTAAGCTGGATGCAGGCCATACGGATAATTTTTCTGTGGGAATTTACCTCAGCTATTACTCCTAGCGCTATTGGAGGAACCAGCGTGGCCATTTTATATGTTAACAAAGAAGGAATCG
The DNA here is from genome assembly GCA_002840905.1 of Bacteroidetes bacterium HGW-Bacteroidetes-4. Classification (GTDB taxonomy): domain Bacteria; phylum Bacteroidota; class Bacteroidia; order Bacteroidales; family SZUA-534; genus GWE2-40-63. Next base: position 15,825 of record PHDD01000005.1, read on the forward strand.
GTATTGGAAAAAGTTCAGCCGTTGTAATGGCCACCTCCTTTCTCGACGAAATGTATTTTGTTATCATGTTCCCGATTCTTCTCTTATTGGTAAATGCGCAAGAGTTATTCAGTATCGGAGGAGGATTTAGCTTTACCAATCCCTACTTAATTGCCGCGGTTACCGGATATGGTTTAAAAGTTCTTTGGGTTGTAGCCATAAGTTATGGCTTGTTTAAGAATCCACGCGGTTTGAAATGGTTAATTCTGTTGGTTTTTCGCCTGCCTTTTATACGCCGATGGAGAGCTGGAGCATCCCGGGCAGGCGATGAGATTATCGAGAGTTCAAAAGAATTAAAAAAACAAAACTTCAATTTTTGGCTCAAGGCTTTTGGCGCTACCGTTTTTTCCTGGACCGCCCGTTATTGGGTGGTAAATGCTCTTTTTCTGGCATTTTTTGCTGTAAACGATCATTTCCTGCTTTTTGTACGGCAATTGGTTATGTGGATAATGATGCTGGTAACCCCTACACCCGGCGGAAGCGGGCTTTCAGAATATATTTTCTCTGAATATCTGGGCGATTTCTTGCCCTTTGCCGGTATTGCTGCTATTATGGCGCTTCTTTGGCGCCTGTTTACCTATTATCCCTATTTAATAATTGGTGCCTTTTTATTCCCTCGCTGGTTAAAAATGAAATTTGGTTCAACAAGTAACAAAGCAAAATAATTTTCGTTTACCTGAAAGCCTTGTTTATCAAAACAAGAAACATCAAAGGTTAAACAGATTGCCTCAAAGGTTAAATAATATTATATTTGCATACTTTTTATTATTGAATTTGTTGTATGGAACAGGCGGCTGGCAAACTACTTTCTACCATTAATTCTCCCGAAGATTTAAAAAAATTATCGAGCTTAGATCTTATCCACCTAAGCGATGAATTGCGTCAATTTATTATCGATGTGGTTTGCGAGCACCCCGGTCACTTTGGTGCCAGCTTAGGCGTTGTTGAACTCACCATAGCCCTGCACTACGCTTACAATACTCCTTACGACCAGCTTGTATGGGATGTTGGTCACCAGGCTTACGGCCACAAAATCCTAACCGGAAGACGTGATCGCTTTCATACCAACCGTAAATTGAATGGCATTAGTGGATTCCCCAATATTTTTGAAAGTAAATATGATGCCTTTGGTGTCGGGCACTCCAGCACTTCAATTTCTGCAGCACTGGGTTTAGCTGTGGCATCAAAAATAAAAAAAGAGAAAGAGCGTCACGTTGTTGCCATTATCGGCGACGGTGCACTTACCGGTGGTTTGGCTTTTGAAGGATTGAACAATGCCGGGGTTCAAAAATCGAACCTTTTGGTCATTTTAAACGATAACGACATGGCTATCGACCCCAATGTGGGTGCATTTAAAGAATACCTTGTCGATATAGCCACATCAAAAACATACAACCGCTTAAAAGACGATGTGTGGAAACTTCTGGGAAAACTCAACCGTTTTGGGCCCAATACCCAGGCATTAATTCAAAAAATTGACAACGGTATAAAAGCCATTTTAATGAAGCAGGGGAACTTTTTTGAAGCCATGAATTTCCGTTATTTTGGCCCCGTTGACGGACACGATGTAGTGTATCTTACCAAAATTCTTGACGATTTAAAGCAGATTCCCGGTCCCAAGGTGCTGCATGTAAAAACTATTAAAGGCAAAGGATTTAAGCAAGCCGAACTGGATCAAACCACCTGGCATGCTCCGGGCCTTTTCAATAAAGTAACCGGACAAATAATTAAAGGAAACAACCTTAAACCAATTCCTCCACGGTTTCAGGATGTTTTTGGTGAAACTTTGTTGGAACTGGCCCGGCAAAACGAGAAAATAGTGGGCATTACACCCGCAATGCCTACCGGTTGCAGCATGAACCTGATGATGGAAGCGCTGCCCGAACGTACCTTTGATGTGGGCATTGCCGAACAACATGCTGTTACCTTCTCTGGCGGACTGGCTGCACAGGGTTTAATTCCTTTTTGCAACATTTATTCAACCTTTATGCAGCGTGCCTTCGATCAGGTTATTCACGATGTAGCCCTGCAAAAACTAAATGTAGTTTTCTGTATCGACCGCGGAGGTTTGGTTGGGGAAGATGGAGCCACACATCATGGGGCATATGATATTGCCTACATGCGTTGCATTCCCAATTTAACTGTTGCAGCTCCAATGGACGAGATTGAACTGCGCAACATGATGTTTACCGCACAACAAGACAACATGGGTCCTATATCCATTCGTTATCCACGAGGACGTGGCGTAATTACCGATTGGAAAAAGCCTTTTGAAAAAATTGCAATTGGAAAAGGAAGAATTGTACGTGAGGGAAAGGACCTTGCTGTGCTTACCATTGGGAACACCGGAAATTTTGTCACCCAGATTTCAGCTCGCCTGCTTGAAGCCGGTATTGATTATGCTCACTACGATATGCGCTTTGTAAAGCCTATTGACGAAGCTTTGTTGCATAGCATCGTTAAAAATTTTAAACAAATTATTACCATTGAAGATGGAACAATTGTTGGTGGCTTTGGAAGCGCAGTGCTTGAATTTATGGCTGAAAATGCTTATTCGGTTCCCGTAAGGCGTTTGGGTATCCCCGATCGTTTTGTTGAGCAAGGAACTCCTGAGCAACTACATGCGCTTTGTGGTTATGGCCCCGAAGGAATTTTGCAGTCGATAACAGAACTGATGGAGCAAAAAGAAAACAAAAAAATTGAAACCCATAAGCAGGTAGGGAGTGTACGCTGAACTGTATCAGCGATAATTTAAAACGACTGAAGGGTAAGGTTACACGATTTTCAACAAGGTTTATTTCAGACGTTCCAATTCCTGTTCAACAAGCTGATGCAATTCTTTTTCTTTTGACCTATCTACACAAACAACCAATACTATGGCTTGCATGCGATCACGCTGAATTACCAGATACGATTCCTGAATCCATTGTTCTTTGTTACGCGACAAGATTTTGTGAAAGCGTTGGCCATAACCTTCTGCTACCATTTTTTCCCAAAACGCTGAAAACTCATTTTGAGAGTCGCTATCCTGGGCAACCAATATATCAAAGTATTTATCTATTACATTATCATAATTGCTTCCATAAGCCGATGCCATTAGCGGACTGATATCAATTATTCGTCCTTTTAAATCGAGTTCTGCAACCATAACATGCTGTTTAATGGCTTTTATATGGCTTTTTAAACTTTCTTCGCGCTTTGCTGCTTCTTCCTGTGTTGCCAGCATCTCCTCCAAATTCTGGCGCATTTCTTCTTCGTGCTGGGCTAATTCGTCGGCTTGTTCCTGCGATTGTTCCAAAAGTTTAGCCGTTCCAATATTGGTTTTTACACTGGAAATTACCGAAGCAATATTCTCACACAGTTTCTCGATAAACTCAATCTGGTATGGTTCAAACTTTTTATACGAGAGCAATTCAAAAGCTCCTAATGTCATTTCGTTGATGGTAATGGGTGATACCAGCAGATTGTTGGGTCGTGCTTTATCCTGCATTCCGGGCGACAAGGCAACATAACGCTCAGGCAGTGAGGTAAGCTGAATGGTTTTGTTTTCATCGATAGCCCGTCCTAAGAGTTCCTGCCCCCGGATAACATCTTTTTTTAACATTACCGCTTTACCATAGGCCATGGCGGCTTTCAGTTCAAAAGAATCGTTTTCCAGCGAATCGTCTTCAATCTGGGAACTAACATACATTGCTCCCTGGGCCGCACCGGTATATTCTATCAGTTGCGATAATATGTTCATGGTAAAAAGTTCCATGTCGTCATTATGTTGCCGAATTACCTCGCCAAATTTTGCCAATCCATGGGTAACCCAGTTTCTCTTTTCGTCTTCAATGCGCTTAAGTTCTTCCTGTTCACGTGCTTTCATCAAACTTTTCTGCATACTCAAAAGCGATTTCCCCAACATATCTTTTTCACTTAAGAGTTTGTATTCGGCGCTCAGATTACCCTGTCCGATTTGGTTGGCAAAAGCAGCAGCGCCATTCAGGCTTTCGGTAAGTTCATTCATAGCTTCGGCGGTTTCGCTAATTTCGTCTTTAATAGCGAACTTAATGGTTTCCATAGCCGCAATATCGCCCGCGGCAACCTTTTTAAGCTGCTCGGTTGTTTTTAACAAGGGTTTTGTAATCGACGTGCTGATGCCAAGAAGTATGGTACTAATAATTATGATAACTACTATACCTAAAAACAAGGCAAAACTAAAAGTACGATTGGCCCGTTCGTGCAAAATAAGCAAAGGAGCAGATACTCCTATTGACCAGGGGAATTCAGAATTTGTAATTTGTACGGGAATAAAATTAAATAAGCAAGTTTCTTCACTTATAGGATCGCTTCCCGAAAATTGTTGCTTAAGTCCCTGGCTTACCTCTTCCATAACCCTGTTTTGGGTTTCTATTTCAGAAGCATACCGACTGAACGACTTGCCCAAATAAACCGACTCGGGATGCGAAACAATTAAGCCCTGGTTCGATAAAATAAAAACCTTACCGGCATTGAAGGGCTTAAGGGTGCTGTATAGTTCATTCAATTTTGAAACAGGGACAGCCATTCCAACCATTCCAATAAAAGCTTCCCGATTTGATACCGGAACATTAATCGAAAAATAAAGTATCGAATCAGGTGCTTCAGGGAGGGATACATAAAACGGTTCTGAAAGCATCTTTTTCCTGGTGTTCTTTACTTGTTCATATATGTTTTCGCTGAAGAAAGGATTATCAAGAACAACCTCCGTTTTATTATCCCATAAATACGGTGCAAACTCGAACGCCAAAAATGGTTCCTGCTGTATTGAAGCCGTTGAATCAGTAAATTGCAATTCATCGGGTTGCGCTGTGTTAATTTCGAGTTTGGTATAAACCGCACTGATTGCCGGGTTTTGATTTAAAAATTCGGAAAGCATTTGATTCAGCACATCATTTTGACGATCTTCGGGTAAAAAATTGTATTGAGCAAAAGCCGAAGCTAAAACCTTAGCTGCCTGATAGTAGTTTTGCAATTCCTTTGTAAGACTTTGTGCAAGTTCTTCCGTTTGTGCGTTCATTTTTTGTTCTGCATAGGTTGCAGAAAACTTTTTTAATTCCAGCGATATGTATCCTAATGCCAAGACAGAAACCAACAAAGTGGTTCCCAACACAAAAAGCAGCATTTTACCATTTAAACGAAGTTTCAAATTCATCTCGTATAATTCTAATATTTTATAGCTCTATCAATCGTATTCTGGTTTATTTTTAACCATTATACTGAAATATGCAACAACTTTTTAAGCTCAATATAAGCCAGCGACCAGTAATTTGAGATGGTTCGCAATAAACCGGGTATGTCGGCCATATTTTTTTGTTCAGCCAGCAACTTTTCAATTTCGCGCAGGTTCTCGTAAATCATTTTTAAGCCCATGTAATTCATCTTGGTTTTAAGGCTGTTAATTTTTGATTTTAATTTATTGAAATCGCGTGATTTTGACAAGTCCATCACCTCTTGCAATTGTCCTGGCAACGTGTCAAAATAAAGTTTAAGTATGTTGTAAATTTTAGCCGGATCTTTCTTATAAACCATTTTCAGGTAAGTTAGATCAATGTAGTTAAGCTGCATATTCAAATCAATTACAGCAACCCCTGCAGGAGCTTTTTGATCGCTATCAAGAGTTCGCGGCGTAATTATTCCTTCTTTTATTTGTTGAAGCTTGCTTTCTGTCTTTTTTAATTCGGTAATATCGAAGCCAACACACAAGATTTTTGTAATAAGCCCGGATGTATCGCGCACGGGAATAAATTGTTCTTTAATCCAGTATTCTTCTTTTCCGGAGCGAATGTATTCGACCAATTCCTGAGCAAAACCTCCGTTTAACTGGGCCCAGAATTCATTATGATTTTGCTGATCTGGGTCACTCATAAACGAATCGGCTTTGTGTTGTTTGCCCACATATTGTGCTTTGGTTCCTTTAAGTATGCGCAGGTAATTATCGTTGATATCAATTATTTTCCCCTTGGTATCGTAAACTATTATGGGCAACATTTTTTCATAGCCTTTAATAAGTGCCTGCAACTCGTTTTCGCGTTTGGTGGCTTCTTCCTGAGTAGCCTGCATCTCCTCCATGTTTTGACGCATTTCTTCTTCTTGCTGCTCCAGTTCTTCGGCTTGTTTTTTTGCTTTATCGAGCAGTTCGGCCGTACGCGCGTTTGTTTTTACAGCAGCAATTGTAGATGCAATGGTTTCAGCAATTCGCTCAACAAATGCAATTTGATAGGGAAAAATATCGTTTACCGATGCAATTTCTAATACTCCAATAAGGTTCTGATTGCTGACAAGAGGAACAACCAATACGGCTTTTGGCAAGCTGCTTCCAAGTCCGCTGCCTATTTTATCAAAATCGTCGGGTATATCGTTAATAAAAATTGTTTCCTTTTCCTGAATACAACGTCCGACCACGCCATCGCCCGGTTCAATAATTTTTTTATTGTATTTTTCTTTGGTGAATCCAATATAGGAAACCAGTTCAAGAGAATTATCGTCGGTTGTTGTTAGATAAATACCGCCCATATGAGCTTCCATATAAAGGGTAATTGCTTTTATTACCTCGTAGGTTAAGCCTTTAATATTCTGATTATCGACGCGCAATACCCGGTTAAAAAGATTAATTCCCTGTGAAGTCCATTCCAGATGTTTTTCTTCTTCTTCACGATTTATTTCTTCAATCTTTGCCTTTTTAAGACTGTCACGCATGTCGATTACGGCATTTCCTAAAATATCATTTTTCCCCAGGGGAATAAATTCATATTCATAGTTTCCTTTTCCAATATTCTCAGCAAACTCCGTTACGCGCTCCAGTCCATCAACAACCTCGTTCACCGACCGTGCAATATCTCCAATTTCGTCGTCACGTTTAATTTTTAGCCGTACTATGCCGTGCATGTTTCCCAAAGCCAGCCGTTTTAATACCCTGCGTGCTTTTTTTAGCGGAATGGTAATTGAGAGCGAAAAAACAAGAATAATAAAAGCCATAATAATTAAACCCACCAATTCTATTTTGTGCACGGTAATAATAGTGGCGTCAACTTTTTTGTTTATTGAATCCAACGGAGCCTCAATCATTAGTGCCCAATTGGTATTGGTTTGTCCTATGGGAAACGAAACCAAAGTGCAATACGTGCTGTCGTTTCCTTGTGTATCGGTAATTGTAAAACGTGAAATTGTACCCGATTGAATGCGATCTAAAATTTGGTATTGGTTGGCCAGCAGGGTGTCCGTTTCCGAAATAAGCTTACCCGATAATTCCCGATCCGAATGCGCCAGCATTGTTCCCCTGTCAGAAAACAATACCAGATCAAATGATTGTCCGAGTGCTAAAGAGTCAATCTTCTGCTGTATGACCGACAAATTAAAGTCGATTCCGGCATAACCGGCAAACTGGTTTTTCCATTTTATGGGTGTTAACAAGCTAAAAACTTTGGGTTGACTGGTATAATCCGGCCAATCGTGATTGTAAATTTCTGAAACGGTTTCTCGTTCCAATTCGGTTAGTGAACTGTACCAGTCGTTACCCTCACCATAACGATTAAGCGTGTCTATCTTATTCTCCCATTGGTTTTGCTCATTTTTATAAAAAGCAGTTAAAACGCGTCCGTGCGTTTTTTCCCAAAAGGAATCGGTCACCGCCAAATGCCTCGATTCCCAAATTGCCATATATGATGCATTGGGGTCGATGAGTCCACCCAGGGTTTGATCAAGCATGGGCTGATTGTTTCTGTTATTTTCAGTCCATTGAGAATAATAACGGATTTGATTTAATCCACCGTCAAAAAGTAATTTAAACGATGCCGTATATTTTTGTATCAGAATATCGTTAAGCTGACGCGTTTCAACAGAAGCGTTCTTTTTAAAATTACGTCCAATTATTTCAAGGGTAACATAGAATACAGCCCCTGCAACAACTAAAATGGATAACAACATCCGAACGCTTAACCTAAGTCTTATTTTCATAAGAATTTATTTAAAATTAGCAGCTGTTTTGGTAAAATGTATCAAAAACTTTTTCAAAACAAACCATATTATCTGAAAACCAAACAGAATACGTTCCATAATCTGGTATTTCCCAAACTTCAGAATAACGTTATTTACCCTATGATAATCAACAATATAACAGATACCCTGCACTGCTGTTTATAGTAAATATTTACATTTCTTAATACTTCATCAAAAGTAATAAAGTGTTGTTATAAATATGCGCTTTTTTTTTTGAAAAGCCTTACCAAATGAGCAAAATGACTAAATTCTGTGAATACGGCTTTGGTTAAAATGAAAAAGAAACCCGCCCGTAAATATTTTTGGGCGTACCCGGATAAAAATACCTGGGTAATTGACCATTTATTAATGGGGCATTGATAAGAATCATTGAAGCGTATTTCTGATCAAACAAATTATTTATACCAAACGACCAGTTAATTTTTGACTTCACAAACAAATTAAACTCCTGACCTATTCTAAGGTGTGTTACCTGATAGGAGGATTGTTTTTTCGTGTTCCGATCAGTAAGGTACTGACTTCCTACCCATTGAAAATTAACTTGAGTGTACCAATTTCTTTCAAACTGTAATTTAAGCGATGTCCACAACTGATGCCTGGGTATTCCTGCCAGATAATTACCATTAAACACCACTCCATTGTCGGTGTAATTTTTAAAACGATGGCGTGCAAAGCTGTACGATAAGTTAAAATCGACTGCTGGCTTCCATTTTTGTTTATTTTGATTTAGTTTAATTGCAGCGCTTAATTCAAGACCTACATGGCGGGTTGAACCGGCATTTTTACCAAAAAAAACCGATTCACTGATTCGCTCGGTAACCAACAGGTTAGTTGCCCATATATAATAAAGGGCTGCATCAACAAACAGCTTGTTTTGCCAACCGCTCCACCGGAATCCCAGCTCAGTATTATAGCCACTTTCCGGTTTTAAATCGGGATTAATTACCCCTTCGGGCATTAATGTTTCTTCGACCGATGGTGCTGAAAAACCATGTCCGGCCGAAACATAAACCACACCGTTTTTCTTTACCGGAAAACTGAATCCCAAAAATGGAGATAAAACCGGTTGATACCTGAAATTTTCATTTTGGTTAAGCGAATCGGGCAAGAGCTTCGTTAATTCATAATTCAAATAATTATAACTCAACCCAAATTCAAGTATCGGCCCCGTATTAAATGTATGCGAAGTCTGAAAAAACAAACTGAAAGGCATTCGTATTTCCTGAAAACGATTCAATTCATCGCCCTTATTTCCTGAAATGCTTTCGAAAATTGACCATGTATATTGTTCTTTCAGGAGTTCAAAACCCCCGTGAAAGGCCGTTCTTTTAAAAGTAACCGTTGCGGTTTCACGTATTCCCATTTTTTTGGAGTCATCGACCAGGATATTAAACGGACGTGATTCGTACCCATTATAAAGATTACCAAAAACAATCAGTTCATTTTCCATTGATTTGGTTAAGCGGTATTTGTGCCTTAATCCCAGTAAGGTTTTACGATAGTTTTCAAATCCGTTTATGGCAAGCCAATTGGCTGCAGCACTATCGGGCGAATGAGTAAAAGTTCTTTCGTTCAGGGAACTGGCTATTTGTGCATCTGCATCAATGAATTGAAAAATTAAATCAAATGCTGTGTTTTTCCCGGAATAAGTTCCATCAAAATTCAGGTTGTTCCGTTGGTACATGCTGTTTTGTCGCCAACCATCAAAAGTTGTATATCCATAATTCAGCTGAAAATTCCAATTTTGCTGCTTGAACTGCAATAAAAGTTCAGGTTTATAAGAATTAAACCATCCAGCTTCAAGTGAAAACCGGGTAACAAAACCTTCCGTTGCTGGTTTATTTCCTGAAATCAAAATAACTCCGCCCATACCGGAACCATAGAAAGCAGATTTTGCTCCTTTTATTATCTCAATCCGATGAATGTCTGTGATATTTAAATCTTCAATTTCAGTTGTTCCATCGCCACTGGTAATGGGAATACCTTTGTAATAGGCTTTTATCCGATTGGTTCCATAGGGATTTCGCGAACCCATACCCCTGATGGTTATTTTATTTGTATTTACGGCTCCCTGCGACACAAAAACTCCCGGAACCGTGTTCAAATGTTCAACAAAAGTAATTCCCGAAGAATGTTCCAACCGGCTTTGCTGAATTATACCAATACTAGCCGGAGAAGAAAAGACCTCATGGCGCAGCAATTCCGATCTTACCGTAATTGATTCCAACCGCAAAGACACAGGAACCATGAGAATTACTGGCTCTGCATGCAGGTGTGAAACTTTAACCTGCTGAGTTACATAACCCAAATGCATCAACATAAGATGGCCCGATTGAACAGCAAGTTCAAAACAACCACTGTCGTTGGTTATAGTTTGCCGGTTATTGTGAACAACATGTACATTTGTCAGCGGATGTAGGTCCTGCGCATCCAAAACCTTCCCTTTTATCTGTCCAAAACCAGAAGTACTGAGAACAAAAAAAAATAAGAATACAAAAAAACGGATTATCATTTAACTTAGCACTTATTCATCAACAGGAACCAGCTTAAGAATCCTTCCCGGATTTTCGACTCCCACATAAATGTAGCCATCGGGGCTTACCTTAACGTTTCTTACCCGGCCAATTCCGGGAAGTAGTGTTTCCCGTTTTACCACTTTATTGTTTTGTATTTCGACCCGCTCAAGGTATTCAAATCGCAACGAACCAATCAACAAGCTATGTTCCCAGCCCTTATATCGCTTGCTGGTAACAAAATCCATTCCGCAAGGTGCAATTGAAGGAACATAATAATACAGCGGTTGTTCCATTCCGGTCATTGCGGTATCGGTTGTAATTATGGTTCCGTTATAATTTATTCCAAAGGTTATAAGTGGCCAGCCATAATTTTTGCCTTTGGCAATAATATTAATTTCATCACCACCACGCGGGCCATGTTCATGAGTCCAGATTTCGCCCGTTACCGGATGCCTGGCAACGCCCTGCGGGTTCCGGTGGCCATACGAAAAAATCGAAGGCTGTGCTCCGGGAGTATTAACAAAAGGATTATCAGCGGGTATGGTTCCGTCGTCGTTTAAACGGTGTATTTTTCCATTCGAGTTATCGAGTGATTGGGCAAATTCGTTGTGTTTGCCCCGGTCGCCAATTGAAAAATAAAGATGTCCTTCGTTATCAAAGGCAATCCGGCTTCCAAAATGATGACGTGTAGTAACCAGCGGGGTGCCTTTAAAAATTGTTTCTATTGATGTTAATTTATTTCCATTCAATTTTCCTCTTATTATTGCCGTATTCCCTTCTGCTTTATTATTATCGTTATAATAACTGTAAGCAAAATACAGGTACCCGTTTTTTTGATAGTTGGGATGTTTTTTAACTTCCATTAATCCTCCTTGCCCAGCTACTAAAACAGGCGGTAACCCGGTAATTTGAACCAGCTTTTTATCTTTAGTAAATCGCGATAAAGTTCCGTTTCGTTCAGCAATTAACATGTCGCCGTTTGGTAAAAACTCAAGTCCCCAGGGTATCTCCAAACCATCAACAACTGTTTCTACTTTATATTTTACATCGGTTCCGTAAATTCCCGAATTATTTGTCGATTCGGCAGCTTTCTTCAACACACGCGTCCTGCTTTCAGCCAGAATATATTCGGTTAATGCTTTTATTTCTTCAAAAGTAAATGCATCCTTAAAGCCCGGCATTCCTTCATCGGGAATACCTTTAGCAATAGCATTCTCAATTTGAACCGGCTTTTCACCATATTTCCATTTACGATCAATAAATTCCTCCATTTGATTTCCATGACAACCGGCACAAAAATTCTGGTAAAGCTCGGCTGGATTACGTATTTCAGCCCGGTTTGTGTTTTTATTTTCAGAAAACCAGCCAATATTCGACTTTAAGGTAAATGCCGAACCAAGCAAAAAAGCTAAGGCCAAAAAAGAAAAAACAAAACTTTTTTTCATAGCAAACAATTTATAAAACGGGATAATAACACCTTGAACAATAAAAGGAATTATTCATTAAAATGTTCATTCTAAAACATTTTAAAAAAAATTGCCATAACAGCATTAACCTTTTGCTAACCCAAACGAGTGAACTTACCGGGCAAAATGGCGTACTACTGATATTGTTAGTTGATTTAGTTAATAGTGGGTTAAAAAGTGCAAAGCACAAAATGAAATGGAGGGTGCAAAGTCTATTTCAAAAATTAAAGTTCGTTCGGCTTAGCAAAAGCTAAGTTTTTGGTCGGAAAAACTTCCCGGGTTTTCCGGCCATTTTTTTGGGTAATACAATACTGTTATCCTTTTGCTAACCAAACCCATGCTTCAACTTTAAAAATATTTAATATTTTTGGTTTGAATGAAACAATAAAGGATTTCAGTCAAACGAAAATAAGCATTACAGAGAAACTCACTTACATTTTTTAATAATGCTTATCACTTGTAAGATTCATTTGGGCTAATTTCAGTCAGGCTAAAGCATCTCTCCCCGGGATCTTTAGCCTTTTTTTATTATAAATGTTTCACCAATTCAATTATTTACTATTTTGTGCAACATAATATTACAACGAATCAGCATTTATGATTTATAAACATCAATTGTAAAACCAATTAAAACACTAATTATGAAAAAGTATCTGATGCTTCTGATTGCCTTTTTTTCGCTCATCGCATTAAGCCAGGCTCAATCAACTGTTGAGGGAAAGTGGAAAACCATTGACGACGAAACCGGAAAGATGAAGTCGATTGTAGAACTTAAAGTAAAAAACGGCAAGCTTTACGGTACTATAGTTGCCTTAAGCCCCGATAGCAATCCCAATAAGGTGTGTACCGAATGTACCGACCACAGAAAAGGTAAAAAGATTATTGGAATGGAAATAATTTCAGGTCTAAAAAAAGACGATTCCGTTTGGAAAGGCGACGATGGAATTTTAGATCCGGAAAACGGCAAGCTGTATGACTGTAAAATTTGGGTTGAAGACGGTAAACTTCAGGTTCGCGGTTACATTGGATTTTTATTCAGAACGCAAACCTGGATAAAGGCTTAATCGTGCTGTTCATTTGTAAATAATAATCGAGTTTTCGATTTTAATGAACCTGGTTTTACTTCAAAAGCCAGGTTTATACTTTTTATTTTTTTAAGCAATGCCAATACTCGTTCAGGCTCAATGAGTATGTGCTCCCATTTTAACCAAAAATCAACCTGTTTTTGTTCTTCAATTAATAATCCCTGCAAGCTTTTGTTTTGAATAAGGTGTACTACAGCGAAAGAATCGTCGGAGTATTCGCTAAACAACGGAAATTCCTGAACCAGTTGATGTTTTGGATGATAAACTTTAAACGACCGGTTTTCTTTTAAATTATATCCGAGCACCTCGTTAATAAGAAAACCCAAACGATAGATAGGTTCTGTTGTAACAATTCCAATCAACGGAAAATTAAAATCATCGGTAATTTCAAGTTTTACAGCTTTGCCCATATTGTAATAATTTAAAGCGTAAAACTAACAAAATGATTTTTAATATTAAGAATAAAGTACCTGTGCTAATCGTCTAAAGCTAAAAGTGTAGCTTTTGCGGCATTTTGTTCTGCTTCTTTTTTCGAAAGGCCTTTCCCTTTTGCAATCACCTTGTCGTTTACAATAACCTTGCTTATAAATTCAGGAATAAACATGTCGACATCCTCTAAATCGGTTTGAAAAGAGATTTCCTTCCGATCTTTTTGAGCCCATTCAATTAAGCGGCTTTTATAGTTGGTTTCGGTATTCAGCAATAGACTCAGATCGATATGCTTTTTCAGAAGTTGTTTAAATACAAAATTACGAACCGCCTTGTAACCATGATCGAGATAAATTGCACCTATCAAGGCTTCAAAAGCATCGCCTAAAATATGTTTGTTGGAATAATAATTATGGGCGTGAGAAATTATAAACTTATCGAGTCCCAATTGAATTGCCAGTTGTCCCAGGTAATCGCCATTCACAATTTTTGAACGGGTTTGGGTTAAAAAACCTTCATTTTTATCGGGGAAACGGGTGTAAAGGTATTCAGCAACAACCGCATCGAGAATGGCATCGCCTAAAAACTCAAGTCGTTCGTTGTTTATAACCATGCCATCGTGTAAACGCAACGAAGCTGATTTGTGAATAAAAGCCAGTTTGTATAATTCCTCGTTGCCGGGAAATAATCCGGTAATACGTCGAAGTTCGTCGTAGAAATCCTTATTTGTGCTTAAAAGGCGCTTAAAGTGAAAAGCAAAGAATCCCTTTATCAAAATGTACTACTCAAATTTTTTAAACACTACAGAAGCATTGTGGCCTCCAAAACCAAAAGTATTACTTAACACCGCTTTAACTTCTCGGGTTTGAGCTTTGTGCAATGTTAAATTCAGATTTGGATTGATATTTGGGTCGACCTCTTTGTGGTTAATGGTTGGTGGTATAATTCCATGTTTAATTGCCAAAATTGAAGTAATAGCCTCGATGGCTCCAGCAGCACCCAACAAGTGACCGGTCATTGATTTAGTAGAGCTAATATTCAATTTAAACGCATGGTCTCCAAAAACTTTTTGAATGGCCAGGGTCTCAGGAATATCGCCTATGGGAGTTGATGTACCGTGCACATTAACATAATCAATATCTTCCGGTTTCATTTGAGCTTCTTCAATGGCAAGCTTCATGCACAAAGCAGCTCCTATACCTTCGGGATGCGTTGCTGTTAAATGGTAAGCATCGGCCGATAAGCCACAACCACCCACTTCAGCATAGATTTTTGCTCCCCTTGCTTTAGCATGTTCAAGTTCTTCTAAAATCAATACAGCACCACCTTCGCCCATAACAAACCCATCGCGGGTATTACAAAACGGACGTGAGGCTGTTTTATATTCCTCGTTATTTGTTGATAATGCCTGCATGGAATTAAATCCACCTATACCTGCCGGGTATATTGTTGCTTCCGATCCTCCGGTGACTATGGCATCAGCTTTTCCTAAACGAATGTAATTAAAAGCATCAGCAATAGCGTTTGTTGATGAGGCGCAAGCAGAAACGGTTCCAAAATTAGGACCATGAAAGCCATATTTTATGGAAATTTGTCCTGCGGCAATATCAGAAATCATTTTTGGGATGAAGAAAGGATTAAAACGAGGGGTTCCATCTCCACCCGAATAAGCGGCTACTTCTTCAGAAAAGGTAATAAGCCCACCGATGCCGGAAGCATGAATAACTCCGACCCGGTTTTTATCGATGTTTTCAGGGAAATTAGCATCAGTAATAGCTTCGTCAGCAGCAATTAAAGCAAATTGTGCATATAAATCAAGCTTTCTGGCTTCTTTCCTATCGAAATAAACTAAAGGATCGTAGTTTTTAACTTCGCAAGCAAATTGAGTTTTAAATTTAGACGCATCGAAACGGGTAATAAGATTGGAACCACTAACTCCATTTTTCAGGTTTTCCCAAGTTTCGCTCAGGCCCTTTCCCAATGGGTTGATTGTTCCTAATCCGGTTACTACAACTCTTTTAAGTTCCATAATGTGTCTAAATTTAAAACTTCAATTAAAAAAATGTTAATTACTTAACGTTTTCTTCGATATGTGCTATTGCTTCACCTACCGTAGCAATTTTTTCTGCTTGATCGTCGGGAATAGCAATGTTAAATTCCTTTTCGAACTCCATGATCAATTCCACGGTGTCAAGAGAGTCTGCTCCTAAATCATTTGTGAAGCTGGCTTCCGGAGTAACTTCGTTTTCATCAACGCCTAGTTTGTCAACGATAATTGCTTTAACTCTTGATGCAATGTCTGACATAATTCTAAATTTTTAGTTAACAATAAATTTAATGGGTGAAACACCCTCTCATTAAGAGCCATTGCTCTTGAGGTCTCGAGCGGATTCGAACCGCTGTACCCGGTTTTGCAGACCGATGCCTAGCCACTCGGCCACGAGACCAATTTTTTAGTGCGGTGCAAATTTATAAAATAATTTTCTATAGAATCAAATCAATTATGGTTTTTTATCTATCATGCTGATATTCAGCACGTGTTTTTTCTAAAGTGACGCTTACATGCTCTATTTTACCTCCCATTGGGGGATTAATTTTCTTTACTTTCACTTTAATTCTGCTCACTTCGGCAAGTTTTGTGAATAATTCAGTGGTTATTCGATTGGCAATATGCTCCAACAAATGCGATTTAATTTCCATTTGTTCTTTTATAATCTGGTAGGCCACCTGATAATTTACCGCATCGTGAATATCATCGCTGACAGCGGCTTTTTTACAATCGGCCTCTAAAAGCAAATCGACCAGAAATTTGTTGCCAACAATTTGCTCTTCGGAAAAACAACCGTGGTAGGAATAAAACTCCATTCCTTCAATTTCGATAATCCCCATTACACTATTTTTTGGGGCGCTAAGATAAAGAATTAATCCGACTACCTATCAATCAAAATTCAATTATAATATATAAGTATCGCTTAATAGGAATTGACTTTACATAAATCATATCTGTTTTATTAAGCTAAGTAAAGAAGTAATACCATGCATTCTGAATCAAAATTCATGAATATACATTGAAAAAAAAAGCCCGTTTTTAAATTAATCTTATAAATCAGGCTATTTTTGTAGCCTGAAAATTAAAAAGCTACTATAGAATGACAACAAAAAATCAGGCTGAGGAAAAAACCAACTCGTTAAATTTTATCGAGAGCATTATTGAAAACGATATAAAAAACAATAAAAACGAAAAACGGGTACATACCCGATTTCCACCTGAACCCAATGGATATTTGCACATTGGGCACGCCAAATCAATTTGTTTGAACTTTGGCCTGGCCAAGCGCTTTGGTGGCAAATGCAACCTAAGGTTCGACGACACCAACCCTACCAAAGAAGAAGTGGAATATGTTGATTCTATAATGGAAGATGTTCGCTGGCTGGGATTTGAATGGGATGGCGATGTTCATTATGCCTCAGATTATTTTGACCAACTTTACCTTTGGGCTGAAAAAATGATTCTTGACGGAAAAGCTTATGTTGACGACCAAACATCGGAACAAATTGCATCACAAAAAGGAACTCCCACTGTTCCCGGAAAAGAAAGTCCGTTCAGAAACCGAACTCCAAAGGAAAATCTTGAATTATTCCGGAAAATGAGAGCGGGTGAATATAAAGACGGTGAAAAAATTCTTCGGGCTAAGATTGACATGGCATCATCGAACATGCACATGCGCGACCCGATTATGTATCGCATTATTCACAAAGAACATCACCGCACCGGAAACAAATGGTGTATTTACCCCATGTACGATTTTACCCATGGCCAGTCGGATTATATTGAAGGGATAACCCACTCGGTTTGTACCCTGGAATTCGAAGTTCACCGCCCTTTATACAACTGGTATTTGGATCAGCTGATAGACACCGAATACCGCCCGCAGCAAATTGAATTTGCCCGGTTGAACCTGAGTTACACCGTAATGAGTAAGCGGAAACTACTGGAGTTGGTTCAAAATAAATATGTGAGCGGCTGGGACGATCCTCGCATGCCAACTGTTTCAGGAATGCGCCGCAGAGGCTATACACCCGAAGCCATCCGCGACTTTGCCGATCGGATTGGAGTTGCAAAACGGGATAATGTAATTGACGTTTCTCTTTTGGAATTTTGTGTTCGCGAAGATTTGAATAAAAAAGCCGATCGGCTAATGGCCGTTATCGATCCCATTAAATTGGTTATCGAAAATTATCCCGAAGGAAAGATGGAAATGGTTTCGGTTGAGAATAATCCGGAAGACGAAAGCCGGGGAAGCCGTGAAATGCCTTTCGGAAAAGAAATATTTATTGAACGCTCCGACTTTATGGAAGATGCACCCAATAAATTTTTCCGCTTAACCATCGGGAAAGAAGTTCGACTAAAAGGAGCCTATATTATTAAAGCTGAACGGGTTATTAAAGATGCTGAAGGCAAAATTACCGAAATCCAGTGTACTTACGATCCCGAATCGCGTAGCGGAAGCGGCTCTGAAGCCAGTAAACGAAAAGTTAAAGCCACCATTCACTGGGTTGAGGCAAGCCAGGCGGTTCCCATTGTGGTGCGTCAATACGATCGCTTATTCAATCACGAAGATCCGGGTGGCCAGGAGGATGATTTTAAAAATTATTTAAATAAAGAATCCCTCAAGACCTTAACTCATTGTTTGGCAGAACCGGCAATTAAAAACCTGAAAAAACAGGATCGGGTGCAGTTTCAGCGTCAGGGCTATTTTTGCGTTGATTTGGATTCAAGCAATGAAACCATCATATTTAATCGTACGGTAACCCTGAAAGACGATTGGGCTAAACTATCGTCGAAAAACGATTAATATTAAACCTTATTCATAGTAAAGCCGGTGTCTCAAAACCGGCTTTTTCTATTAAGAATGGTTTTAAAGCTGATAATTATACTCAGCCGGAATAAAAATCTCAGCTTTACTTCCCATGGGTTTAAGTTCTGTTCCATTATCGAGAACCTGAATACTGATGTGTTTTGTATTAAATGTATTAAAATAGGCCACCACCTGCTCCATCATCACCATGTTTTTTGAATACGCCTGTTTTGAATTCGAAAGGTTCCGGTGCATGCCATCGTCGGTAATAGAAATATATACACCCTGCTTATTGGCATCGTCGATGGTAATTGAAATTTTTCCGGTAGAAACTCCTGAAAGAATTCCCTTTTTCAGCGCACTTTCGGTAAAGCTAAAAATAATTAATTTGGGAACCTTAATGCTTTTATTCACTCCGGGCGAAATCATAAAATCGTAGCTGAATTTTTCTTTGAACCGAAATTTTTCAAGAATCAGGTAGTTTTGTACATAATCGAGTTCCTCTTCCAGTGTTCGCGAAAATTCGTCGATACTGACAATGGCTTCACGCATAAATTTTGAAAACAAACCAAGGTTTGAATAGGCGGTTTTCCTGTCTTCTTTGTTAATTGAAAATGCAATAGAATTTAAGGCATTAAATAAAAAGTGTGGATCCAATTGATTGCGAATCAGGTCGAGTTGCATTTTATAGAAACGTTCGTTATCAAACTTAATACGTTCAACCTGCATATGCTGGATTTTTTTTAGCGTCCAAAAAATAAGGTAAGCAAGTAAGGCAACACCAAAAACAACGATAAAGCGCAACCAAAACCATTTGTTTTTTGAATAACTCACCAGGTACTGATGGTTCTCATTTTGTACCGAGAGTAAATTCTCATTTGACTGCTGCATTTTTACCGAAAAATAAGTTTTCTGGACACTCAGCCCGGGAATATCGATAAAAACAGGATTTGAAAAATCGCGGCGATAAATAACCAGCCGATTGGTTTGCACTATAACTAATTCCTCGTTCTGGTCGTTATCCACATCGATAAATGCCACCTGATTTATCGCTCCGTCAATTTTCAGGTTTTTAACCGGTTCCAATTCCGAATTATAAACCTGAATCAAACCATCGCGCGAAAAGGTTAATATATGATTCCAGCTGGAGCGAATGGGGTCGAACACAAAATTCTGATTACTCAACTCCACCTGTTTTAGTATCTCACCTTTGGTTCCCAGCAACATTAATTTTGATTGTTCATTATCGCGTAAGGGCCAGCTAAGAATTCCAATAAAAGTTCCTTTTTCGTTTTTTAGGGGAAACGTACTGGTAACCCCCATGGGACTTTGAAAAAGCAAGGGTACCGTATAATACGACAGGTTTGAGCGTAAAACAATTGCAGCAGAAAAACGGCTTTTTTCTTTTCCACCAATCCAGGTTTGGTTTGTACTGTTTAAAGTTGCTAAAAAAATTTCAGGACTTCCGTCCGCATCAATATCGTACAATATTGGGGAGCCTACCAGTTGAACGCCTAATTCGGGCGCTTTGGTCAATTGCCTGTTTTCAATGTCGAATGAAAACACCGCTCGTGGCGAAGCACTGAACCGGCTGTTTACTGAAAAAATCAATTCTTTAAAACCATCCTTATTCAAATCGGTCATTCCTCCCGAATGAATTACCAAATGCCGGTTCTCTAAATTCGATGGTACTTCGCAAACCAGTTGCTTTTCAAAAACAAACTTATTTTCATCGGAATTATCGAGGCCGTACAAATAAATGGCATTATCGATTTTTGAAAACACAAATACTTCGCTAATGCTGTCGTTGTTGTAATCGCCGGCAAAAACATCAAAATTTTCAACAATCTCGCCCTCAAGATACCACACCCGCTCAAACGCTCCGCTGGAGCTGTACTGGTTAATGACAGGCTGCCGGCTATCGAAAATATGATAATAAATAAATTCTTCTGAGTTGCCATCCTTATCCACATCGACAAAATAAACTTTTTGCCCATCGGCCAAAAGTTGGTTGGTATCCGACATCAAGCTTCCCAGGTATTTGTCGAACATGCGGCGCTGTGCAAAATGTCCAATGGTAATTCCCACTAACACAACCACAATAGTCCAAATCCAGTTTTTAAAAAGTTGCTTAATCAAAGGGTAACACTTAATTATGGAAGCTAAAAATACAAATTTGATTGAATGGTTATCGTTTCTTGCCGTAATATTTGCAACAAAATGAAGAATATTTTCTTTTCAAATCCCTGCAGAATTAAGTAAAAATACAATCACCATCGCCATCCTGAACATTAATTTGCTTATTGCCTATGGCCCATCTATTCTTGAGTTTATTTGCAATGAAATATTTTTGCGTCATGTCCTTTTTAAATAAGGCTACTCCCATAATCTTTTCAATAGTTTCAACCAAAGATGTTTGGTATAAAGTAAACGAATTGGCATTAATTTTATGACAAAAAACAACAATTGCTCTGCCAAGTGTGGTGTTAGAATCGTAAGCTGCGTGGTAGTATGGAATAGTTACTGCTCTGTTGCGAACTTTAAGAAGCGCTAAGCCGCTAATATAACCATGGGGGCTTCTAATAAGCAGGGTTTTATAATAAAAACAAGTGGCATACGATGAAAATGGATACAGCTGCAAATCGTTATTGGTTTGAGTTACCCAGGGATGGTTCAAAATCCATCGAATTTCTGTCTCGCCCCGTTTAAAATTGGATGCTGGGTTTGCCGCCATATAATTTAAAACCTCGTCTGAAATGTTCTCATTATTACATTCCACTTCATTCGGCCAATTTTTGAATCGCTTTTTTTGGATGAAATAATAACCCAGAAATAACAAGTTCATGCTTAAGTCAAATAATTTGAAGGCAAAATGTAAACGCTCAAAAACCACATTCCTTTTTTTTAGTAAAGCAGCATTATGAAACCTGAAATAATATCGGACACCTTGCTTTTCAATTAAGGGTTCAAACTTTTTTGATTTATCGTATAGAGCTTTCGAGTTGGGGGCATAATTGGTGAAAATGATGCTTCCTTCCCAATCGGCAAATAATTCATCTAATAATTGAGTGGCAATTCCCATGCGTCTGTATTCTGTGCGCACCCAACTACCACTCAACCAGGCAAACTTTATTTTTTGCCCATCAAGTATCAGGTAATCTGCAAAAAGGGTTCTAAAAGCAATTAGTTTTGATCCATCAAAAAGCAGGTACAAAACCACATCGTTTTTGTCGGCTCTTGGATTATTTACATAAGATTTTATACGGTTCGAGCTAATTGGTATCACATCAGATTCTTTATATTCCGATGAATTGGCATAGGCTTCAAGCTCACCTAATCGTATTTTTTTAATCTGATATTCCATACGGGAAATTTTTTTTATAATGGAAACCTACTTTTTTTTAATCGGAAATAGTTTTCTGTTACGGCTCCAAACCCCTTAAAAAATTGTGCAACGCCCTCTATATTAGAACCTTCAAAATCGATAAGGGTATCTGACAAAGCCTGTTGTTGCATAATGTGGTTTATTACAGCAAACATGCTTCGCTTTTCTTTGCCCTGTTCACTACTGGCCGCAAACAAATAAACCAGCCGGTTTTTAAAATGAACCAGACAAACAGCCGCCATTAATTGATTTGTGTCGCTATAAACCCCCACAATTTTAGCCTGTTTGTTTGTTACCAAATAGGTTATTAACCTATAAAGGCGTTCGGTTTCTGCTTTTTTTATTGAAGCAACCAGGGTTTCTCTTTTAAGCGCTATAAAATCGTTTAGATCTACCTTATCGGTAGTAGGGTTGTTTAGTTTTGTGGCCTTTTTAATATTTCGACGTGTGTTTTCATTGCATGCTTTAAGCAACTCGTTGTAAGGTTTGTTAAGGGGTAATAGATGATTGGTTCGGATATTTAATGAAAGTTGTTTAACCTGATTTAGAAAATTTAATGAAATATCAAGCTTCATAAAACGGAAAGGAATATGTGCTAAAAATTCAAATGTGTGGTTATCAGTCGCCCGATGGTAAAACACCCCCAATTGCTGAGCAAACAAAGGATGATATATATATTTAATTCCCAGTTTTTGTTTCCAGGGTAAAGGCATAACCGCCGAATAATCGTCGGCAACCAGGGCATCCCAACCCGGACAAACAATATCGAGGTACCAGCTCAGGCCATAAACCAGTCCATTGGGAGCCTCGTTAATACAGGCATCCCACAAGTTTTTATCAATATCCTTATGCTTTAGGTATTTAATGTTCATATTTTATTCAATCGTTCCGGTAGCAAAATGCCGAAATTAACTATTAATTCGTAGTTGCGCATCATTTTTCTTTCATGTAATTTCGCAGCCATAAAATACAAACTATGTTACAAATCGACAATACCCTGATTAGTTTAGATGTAATTGAAAAAACTTTTGTTTGCGATTTGGGAACCTGCAAAGGAGCCTGCTGTGTTGAAGGCGATTCCGGCGCCCCTTTAGAGGATAAAGAAACGCAAAAACTGGAAGAAATTTTTAAGACGGTAAAAAAACACATGACTCCCGAAGGCATTGCCGTAGTTGAAAAACAAGGCAAATGGGTAATCGATGCTGATGGTGACAAGGTAACCCCATTGGTTAATAACCGGGAATGTGCCTACACTTATCGCGACGAAAAAGGCATTGTGTTTTGCGCCATCGAAAAAGCGTACCTGAATGGCGAAATCGATTTTCAGAAACCCTTGAGCTGCCATTTATACCCCATAAGGATAAGCAAATTTACCGAGTTCGAAGCCTTGAATTATGAACGCAACAAACTTTGTATTCCGGCCCGAATCCATGGCGAAAAGCTGGGTGTACCCATTTATAAGTTTGTAAAAAACCCGCTAATCCGCAAATACGGAGCCGAATGGTACAAGCAATTGGAAATTGCCGCCAACGAATTCCAGAAAAGCAAATAGCTGTTAGACTTTAGACACAAGACTCTTAGATTGCTGGTTTTTGCTTACCGGATTATGGTTGTGGAATAAATTTCTCAGGGATTGGTTTTTATAGCTTAAAAAAAACATCATTTTATTCCAAGTGATGCTTCTTTAGCAGTACATAAGCGTCATATTGTTACAACAATTTTCCTTTACAGCATCAAAAAACGTGACAAAGGCAAATATCCCTTACAAACACCTGTACATACAACCAAAAAGAATAAAAATCGAGTGCTTGCCGGCTTTACACCGATGGTAAACTCAATTCTTTGATTATCTTTGCAGCCAAAATTATTGACTGATTGATAGATGGAGAATATTCGTAACTTTTGCATCATTGCCCATATCGACCATGGGAAAAGTACTTTGGCCGACCGCTTATTGCAGGTTACCAATACAATTAGCGAGCGCGATTTGCAAGCCCAGGTTCTTGACGACATGGATCTGGAGCGCGAGCGGGGCATTACCATAAAAAGCCATGCCATTCAGATGGACTATGAATGGAATAATCAAAAATACGTTCTTAATTTAATTGACACTCCGGGACACGTCGATTTCTCATACGAAGTGTCGCGTTCCATTGCAGCCTGCGAAGGTGCCCTGTTAATTATTGATGCTACGCAGGGTATTCAGGCCCAAACCATTTCGAACCTGTACCTGGCCATTGAGCACAACCTGGAGATTATTCCCATTTTAAATAAAATGGACTTGCCCAATGCTATGCCCGAAGAGGTAAAGGACCAGATTATTGAATTGATTGGCTGCGACGAATCAGATATCATTGAAGCCAGCGGCAAAACAGGGCAGGGAGTTCCAGAAATATTAGAAGCCATAATAAAAAAAATTCCGGCTCCAAGTGGTGAAAAAGATGCCCCTTTACAGGCCTTGATTTTTGATTCGGTGTTTAACTCGTTCCGCGGAATTATAGCTTACTTTAAAGTGAACCATGGCGAAATTCGCAAAGGCGACCTGGTAAAATTTGTGAACACCGGAAAAGAATACAATGCCGATGAGGTGGGCGTATTGCGATTGAAGCCCGAACCACGCGAAATTTTACGTACCGGCGATGTGGGTTATATTATTTCCGGAATAAAAACCTCAAAAGAGGTAAAAGTAGGCGACACCATAACTCATGTAAAAAACCCATGTACCCGTGCAGTTGCCGGTTTCGAAGATGTAAAACCCATGGTTTTTGCCGGAGTTTATCCGGTTGATGCCGACCAATACGAAGATTTACGTGCATCGCTTGAAAAACTACAACTAAATGACGCCTCCTTAACTTTTGAACCTGAATCGTCGTTAGCCCTGGGCTTTGGTTTCCGTTGCGGGTTTCTGGGCCTGCTCCACATGGAAATTGTTCAGGAACGGCTCGACAGGGAATTCGACATGAATGTTATTACTACCGTTCCCAACGTTTCGTTCACCTGCTACACAAAAAAAGGCGAAAAAATTGAGGTACACAACCCCTCGGGTTTACCCAAAGAAAACCTGATTGATTATATTGAAGAACCTTACATTAAAGCGCAGATTATTACTGTTGCCGATTATATTGGGCCCATCATGAAGCTTTGCATCGACAAACGGGGCGAATTACAAAGTCAGGTATATACCTCATCGAACCGGGTTGAAGTTTCGTTCGAGATGCCCCTTTCTGAGATTGTTTTCGACTTTTACGATAAATTAAAAAGCATCTCTAAAGGCTACGCATCATTCGATTATTACCGTACCGGCTTTAAACGGGCAAAACTGATTAAGCTCGACATTCTTTTAAATGGTGAAAGTGTGGATGCGCTTTCGGCACTTATTCATGTGGACCATGCCTACGAATTTGGCCGAAAAATATGTGAGAAACTAAAAGAACTTATTCCGCGACAACAGTTCGATATAGCCATACAAGCAGCTATTGGGGCAAAAATTATTGCCCGCGAAACAGTTAAAGCCGTTCGTAAAGATGTTACCGCCAAATGTTACGGTGGTGATATTACCCGAAAACGTAAGCTTTTGGAAAAACAAAAGAAGGGTAAAAAACGCATGCGCCAAATTGGTAATGTAGAAGTTCCCCAAAAAGCATTTTTAGCTGTTCTAAAGCTTGATTAAAACAGCACTAACAAAACGCTAAAACCCTGAAACAGCTTAGTATTCAGGGTTTTTTGCGCGTATACCTTCGGGCTCCATTTAAAGAGAAAAAAAATGTCGTTTTTTTTCAGGATAATATTTGCACGGAAAAGTTTTTTAACTACTTTTGCATCGCTCTTAAGCAAACGGGGTGCCATAGCTCAGTTGGTAGAGCAATGGACTGAAAATCCATGTGTCCTTGGTTCGATTCCGAGTGGCACCACCTTGAAAAAGGCTCGATTTTATCGGGCCTTTTTTGTTATTTAAGCAGTACAACTATAAGTCATCCAATGTTTCGCGCAACTTCTTAGTGAGCGAACTTACCACCAAATTATAACTGTGATCAATCCATTCACAAACTTGCTTTTTTGAAACCGAACCATCCATTACAATGGTGTTCCAATGCTGTTTGTTCATGTGGTAGCCTGGTAAAACAGCGGGATATCGTTCGCGTAAATCCAGCGCAAGCTCCGGATCACATTTTAAATTCAGGGTTAACTCGCCTTCCAGATTGGTTAGTGCAAACATTTTTCCCATAACTTTAAAAACAAGTGTATCATCACCAAAAGGCATCGTTTCCACAGTCCCTTTTTTTTTCAGGCAATACGTCCGAATTGCTTCAATATTCATGGTATGTTAGTTTTTTTCCGGCAAAAAGCCGTATATCATCAATAAGCAAAAACAACACTTGTTGGTTTTTGTTATTATCTGCATCTTTGTTAATCGATACAATTTGGTAAATTTAAATACTTTGCTTATCAATTGAATAAGTTGCCAAAAAAATGTTGCATGCCATTAAAACTATTGAGCCGTGAACCTGAATAAACCAATTATTGTTGCCATGATGCTTACAAGCCTGATTTCAACTTCGTGTAGCCTAAAACAAAAAGCCGATGTAATTATTAAAAATGCAAAAATATATACGGTCGATAATAATTTCACGGTTGTACAGGGAGCAGCTATTATCGATGGCGTGTTTGTTGCCGTTGGGCCCGACGCCACAATTAACGCTCAATACTATTCTGATAAAGTAATCGATTTAAAGGGCAAATATGTTTATCCGGGATTTATTGATCCGCATTGTCATTTTTATGGTTATGGCATGACCCTTACCCAGGTCGATTTACGGGGATGCCAGTCGTATCAGGAAGTAGCCGAACGCTGCCAGAAACATTACAAAATCTACGGAGGCAAATGGATTACCGGACGTGGCTGGGATCAGAACCTTTGGGAAACCAAAGAATTTCCCGACAAAGCTTTGCTCGACCAGTTATTTCCTGATATTCCGGTTATATTACGTCGGATTGACGGACACGCAGCCATTGCCAATTCAGCTGCGCTTAAAATTGCCGGAATCGATGCAGAAACTAAAATTCATGGGGGAAACCAGCTTATAAAAAACAACGAACCCAGCGGACTTTTAATCGACAAGATGGTCGATTTGGTTTTGTCGTTTGTTCCTGAACCCACACCAGAAGAAGAAACCGCCGGATTGTTAGCTGCTCAGCAAAATTGTTTTGCTGTGGGTCTCACTTCGGTTGGCGATGCCGGGTTGCCTAAAGAAACGGTATTATTAATCGACAAGCTGAATAAAAGCAACCGCTTAAAGACCCGCATATATGCTATGCTGGAACCCAGCCAGGAAAACATCGAACATTTTGTAAAAAAAGGTTTTTACCAAACCAACCAACTCCATGTGCGTTCCATAAAACTTTATGCCGATGGGGCTTTGGGTTCAAGAGGAGCAGCCTTACTAGAACCCTATGCTGATGATCCGGAAAATTCAGGAATTATTGTTGAACCCATCGATTCGCTCAAAGCCTGGTGCAATTTAGCCCATCAATACAATTATCAGGTAAACACGCATTGTATTGGCGATTCAGCCAACCGAATCATACTGAACATTTATGGCGATATACTTAAAGGAAAAAACGATCGACGCTGGCGCATTGAACATGCACAGGTGGTAAATAAAGCCGATGTAAAACTATTCAAACAGCATCAGATAATTCCAAGCATCCAAACTACCCATTGCACCTCCGATATGGCCTGGGCTCCCGACCGCCTGGGACCGAAACGCATTAGCGATGCTTACATCTGGCAGGATTTGTTGAATCAAAACAACTGGTTAATAAACGGCTCCGATTTTCCCATTGAGGATATTAATCCGCTTTATGGATTCTTTTCGGCCATTGCCCGCACTGATTTTAATGGAAACCCCAAAGGCGGTTTTTACCCCAAACAAAAACTTTCCCGCGTTCAGACCCTTAAAAGCATGACCATTTGGGCTGCTCAGGGACAATTTGAAGAAATGGTGAAAGGCAGCATTGAAAAAGGAAAATATGCTGATTTTGTGGTTACGGAACACGATATTATGTCGATTCCCGAACTGGAGATTCCAAATCTAACGATTGAACAGACCTGGATTGGAGGCGAATTGGTTTATTCTAATGCAAACCAACCTTAAAGCCTGATTAGCCAGTTATTTCTTATGCGAACCGTCGCAAAATGGTTTGTTTGCCGATTTTCCGCAGCGGCATAAATATACTTTGTCCATAGTCGACAGCAATACCCCATCGACACCTTTAACAGTAAAGTTGCCTTCAATCAATAACGGGCCATTCTCAAATGCGGTAACTTTGGTTTTATTCTCTGGATTACTCATAAACAATGTTTTAATTAATTATCGGGAGCGAAACCGGCCTTATTGTGGGTTCCATCGCAAAAAGGTTGTTTTTTACTAAGTCCGCAGCGGCAAAACGAGGTAATGCTCTTTATTTCCTGAGTAGAACCATCGGGTTTAACCACGGTTAAACTTCCTTCAGCCAAAATAGGGCCATTGCGCATAATGTTAAAACTCACTTTTTCGGCTTGTGGCGGTTTGGTCGATGTCTGACCTTCAATTGCTCCTGCTGAAGTGTTTCTTTCGTATGTAAGTGCATCGGTTGGGCAACGTTCCACAATGTCAATTATCGCATCGGTCGAAGCCTGACTTATATCGATCCAGGGCCTTCGCGAGGGATCGAAAACGCTGCGCAACTCCCTGAAACAGGTTCCGGCATGTACACATTCGCGAGGCTTCCAATGAACGGTTATTTCACCGTTTGTATAACTTCTTTCGTTTTTATCCATGGTAATTTTTTTTGAATCTTAAAAAAAGAGGAGACAATATTTGTCTCCCTTTCTGAGGTAAGAACAACCATAATCCCAAATGGTTTAAAAGGCTATGGTTAATAAATTAATATCCTGAAACGGAAGGCCAAATCTACGCCCAATACTTTCTTTGGTTAAAACGCCATTGTACACATATATACCCGAACGCACACCAAAATTTTCTTTTATAATCTGATTAATTCCCCCTGCATTGCCAAGTTCAATAAGAATTTGGCCAAGTATGTTACTCAGTGCATAGCTTGCCGTGCGCGCCACCCTCGACGGAATATTGGGTACACAATAATGTACAACCCCATGTTTACGGTAAACAGGATTCTTAAAACTGGTCATTTCTGAAGTTTCAAAACAGCCTCCCTGATCAATGCGCAAATCGATAATGACCGAATAAGGTTTCATTTGCTTAACGGTGTCTTCGCTAACAATAAACGGATGTTCACCATGCTCAAGAGGAATGGCTCCGATAACCACATCAGCTGTTCGTAAGGCTTTGGCCACTACCCTGGGTTGCATTACCGAAGTAAAAAGGCGGGTTCCCAAGCGTTGTTGCACATCGCGTAAGCGATTCATCGACAAGTCGAAAACCTTGACAAATGCACCCAAACCCAATGCGGTACGGGCTGCAAATTCGCCTGCGGTTCCGGCTCCCAGAATAACCACATCGGTGGGACTGATTCCGCTGATTCCGCCTAACATTTCGCCTTTGCCATTATTCACATTACTCAGGTATTCTGCAGCAATCAATACCGAAGTGGTGCCCGATATTTCCATCATACTTTGCACAACCGGATACACGCTGTCGTGCTGATCCATCAGAAACTCATAACCCAAAGCGGTAACCTTTTTTTCTTGCAGCTTTAGTACCATCTCTTTGGTTTGTGTACCCATCTGGAAAGTGGAAATAATTACCTGATTACCCGTTAACAGGTCAATTTCTTCGTTGTTTAAGGCGGCAACTTTTAAAATTACATCCGAAGCATAAATTTCTTTTTTTTGACTGACAATTCTTCCGCCTACTTCGCTGTACATTAAATCGTCGAAATTGGCCTGCCTGCCAGCTCCTTTTTCCACTATAACATCGTGGCCATGGTTTACCAATAGCTCAACGGCATGGGGAGCGAGTGCAACTCTGTTTTCGTCGGCTGCCGATTCTTTAGCCACGGCAATTCTTAGATTTTTTTTCTTTTTCCCTATTTCCAGCATTTCTTCCTGAGGCATCAACTGCTGTTTGCGCAGGGGAAAACCCGAACCCTCTGTATTACCCATCATTTTCGGAACAATTAAAATTATTGATCAACGAATTTAAACTAAAATTGCCATTTAATCAATACAATATCGTTGCACAACAAAAAGGCGTCCAAAAATTCGGACGCCCTTCGTTTGTTTGTTTTTGATATGAATTTATTTTACAGGTATTCGCATACCATAGAACGAGCGGTAAACAAAGTAAAGTCCAACGGCCAGAAAAGCGAAACCAATATACCGGGCTAACATGGCATTTCCGTTTGCAATTAATTCAATGGAAATTTCAGCGGCCAATAAACCAAACAGGGTCGAGAATTTAATGATTGGATTCAACGCAACCGATGCTGTATCTT
Organism: Bacteroidetes bacterium HGW-Bacteroidetes-4; assembly: GCA_002840905.1. Taxonomy (GTDB): domain Bacteria; phylum Bacteroidota; class Bacteroidia; order Bacteroidales; family SZUA-534; genus GWE2-40-63. The sequence goes on from PHDD01000005.1 coordinate 46,080, forward strand.
TATACGGGTCACCAACAGTATCACCAACAACAGCTGCTTCGTGCAAGGGTGTATTTTTTTCTTTTAAATCAACCTCAACCACTTTTTTGGCATTATCCCAGGCTCCACCGGCATTTGCCATATACATAGCCTGGAACAAACCAAACACGGCGATACTAATCAGGTAAGCAACAAAAAAGTTGGGATCGATGAAAGCAAAAGCTAGAGTTAGTGCCAGGAGCACAAAGAAAATATTCCACATTCCCTGCTGAGCATACTGAGTACAGATACGTACCACACTTTTAGAGTCTTCGATATCGGCTGTTTCTTTATCGAGATTAATATTCTTTTTAATGAACTCTACCGCACGATAAGCTCCGGTGGTCACCGCCTGAATTGATGCGCCAGAAAACCAGTAAATGACAGCACCTCCGGTAATAAATCCTAAAAGTACCGGAGCATCGGTCAATTCAATACTCAACATTCCTGCTTTTTTTAGGATTAGAATTATGGAGAAAATCATTGTGGTTGCTCCAATAACTGCCGTTCCTATCAATACGGGTTTCGCTGTTGCCTTAAAGGTGTTTCCGGCAGAATCGTTCGCTTCCAGGTTCTCTTTTCCACGAACAAAATCAGGAGTAAAACCAAAATCGCGTTCAATTTCCTTACTAATTCCATCAATTTTCTCAATTCTGCTCAATTCAAAAACTGATTGTGCGTTATCAGTTACCGGACCATAGCTGTCAACGGCAATGGTAACCGGCCCCATACCCAAAAACCCAAAGGCAACCAATCCAAAAGCAAAAATTGAGGGATAAATCATATAGCCATCCAAACCGTATCCGCTTACCAGATAAGAGATAAACATAAGCACAACAATGATAAACCCTTTCCAGAATGCACTGAAATTTCCGGCTACTATTCCCGATAAAATATTTAACGAAGCCCCTCCTTCACGCGATGCGATTACAATCTCCTGCACGTGGCGTGATTTTGAACTGGTAAAAGCTTTGGTAAATTCAGGAATAATGGCCGCAGCCAACGTACCACAACTGATAATGGTTGCCAGTTTCCACCACAATCCGCCACCCAATTCGGGCAATAAAAAGTAACTGGCCAAAAAAGTAGCAATGATTGAAACAAGACTGGTTATCCACACCAATGAAGTCAGAGGATTTTCAAAATTAAATTTTTCAGCATTTTTATATTTCGCAATAGAAATCTGATTGTTGATAACATACGACAGAATGGAAGTAATTACCATCAACAGTCGCATTACAAAAATCCAAACAATAAACGATGCCTGAAATTCAACACCGGTAACCGCCAAAACAATAAACGAAATTAGTGCTACACCTGTAACACCGTAAGTTTCGAAACCATCAGCCGTAGGCCCAACAGAATCGCCTGCATTATCACCGGTACAATCGGCTATAACTCCCGGGTTACGCGGATCGTCTTCACCAATGTTAAAGACAATTTTCATCAAATCGGCACCTATATCGGCTATTTTGGTAAAGATACCTCCCGCAATTCGCAGGGCTGAAGCGCCCAGCGACTCTCCAATGGCAAATCCCACAAAACTTGCTCCTGCATATTCACCCGGTACAAAAAGCAAGATGATTAGCATCATTAGTAATTCAACGGTGATAAGTAAAACGCCAACACTCATACCTGCCTGCAAGGGAATGTTTACTACTTCCCAGGGTTTTCCGCGAAGCGATGCGAACGATGTTCGGGCATTTGCCAGGGTATTGATGCGTATGCCAAACCAGGCAACCCCATATGAACCTCCGATTCCTAAAACGGTCCATAATAAAATTAACAGCACCTTACTGAAACCCATATCGGCTAAACCTAAAAAATAATAAACAATAGCCGAACCAATGATTAAAAATAAAACGGTTATAAAACGGCCTTGTTGAAACAGGTAAGTCTTACAGGTTTCGTAAATAATTTGAGCCACATCTAACATCGATTGGTGAGCCGGTAGTTTTTTAATTCGCAAAAATTGCCAGATACCAAAAAAGACACCAAATAAAATTACAATTAAGCCCCATAGTAATATTGACCGCCCCTCGCCCAGATTGGGAATTACCAAATCGGCCTCGCTGGCTTTAGTCAGGAAAGGTGGCAGAGCCATCAGCCCAAGTAGTAAAGTTTTCTTTTTCATAAAATGTTTGAATTTAGGTTTAGTGTTAAGGCAAAATTATGCTTTGAAACCTGAACAAAAAAAATACTGCGTAACATTCTCTTGTTTTTATGCTACATAAATTTATATTTGTATTGGGGGAGTATTTTTTAAAGTTGGTCCCAAACTACCTGAAACACCCCTTTTTCAAACAAAACATTCAAAAACGAATTTTTATAAATGGCTGTATTACTGTTGATTAACAAATAACTGACAATTGTCATGTTTTTCTCTGAGTAATATTTTCTCTTACCTCTCAATATGGTCTATTAAACAAGAATCCGGAACATTGGGTTCGTTAAAACAGATTTTACATGCTCTACAATATAGTTTTGGTGATCGGGAAAACAAAAAAAACAGGGCCAAATAAGGTATTTTACAACATCAAAAAAACAAAATGCTGATAAACTGAATCTTAAGCATTCGGTTTTTGATAAGCCCGATAAATAATAATACATAGTTTATATTGTAGGATACATACCATAAACACCCCTCCGCTTTCTTAAATTAACTTTGATGCAATCAATTCGAACTATTTTACAACTATGAAGAAATTATTTTACCTCTTATTCTGCCTATTCATTTTAAACACAACTTTAACAGCGCAAATGCTGGCCGACTTTGAAACAACAGAAACCATCCCTGTTTTTACAGCCGAAGGAACAACCGCTGTTGTTGACAACCCGGATAAAAGCGGTATTAATCTCAGCGAGAAAGTTGGATATTATGAAAAAATTGCCGGGAACTGGCATTATGTTACCATGCATTTTCCCGATTCAGTAAATATTGGCTTCAACAATACCCTTACTTTTAAATTACGAAGCAGCACACAGGGACGCATTTTTGCTAAATTCTGGATTAACGATCAAATACTTATCGAAGAATGGGCCCCAACATATGAATTCAGACCTTTACCCAATGTATGGACGGAATGCAAAATGGATTTGACCCCTGCCATGGGAAAAGATTTTACCAAATTGGAATTGGCTGCGGCGGTCGATAATGAAGAAGCGGCAGAGGTATATTTTGACGACGTGCAACTCTCAAACCCTGATGCAGGAACAGGAGAACCTAAAGCCGTTTTTTCGGTGACAGACAATTCTGTGCTGGTTGGCGATTCCATTGTGTTCGATGCATCCGCTTCCTTTGATTATGATGGAGAAATAAGCGAATACCTGTGGGATTTTGGCGACGGAACCACCAAAACAGGCAAGGTGGTTAAGTATGCCTTTACAAGCGACTCCGTTTTTAAGGTAACTTTAAAACTAACCGACAACGAAGGAAAATCGGCTGTTGCCAGCAATTACATTTTTGTTTTTTCTGAAACAAATAAAATCAGTAGCCTGACTTTTATAACAAAAAATGCCGCAACCAATAAAAAAATTGAAGCCATTTTCCAAATAAACAAAACCTATACGAATGTTTACAATCCCGACGAAGTTTCAGTTGATGCCACAATAACCCTACCCGATGGACAAACATTTACGATTCCGGCCTTTTATTACGAAGACCAGAAATTTGAAAACACCTCGTGGGTAAGTAACGAGAGTTACCAGGCCTGGATGATTCGTTTTATAACCGACCAGGCCGGTTCGCACAAGGTTAACCTTGCCTTAACTGATTCCGATGGAACATTGGTAACCAAAACCTTTGAAGTAAATGTAACCAGTGGCAGCAGCAAAGGAATTATTCGGAACGATGCAAATAATAATCAATATTACAGACACAGTACAGGCGAGCCTTTTTATCCTTTAGGTATAAACATTGGCTGGAACAACATCGAAAACTATACCACAACTATCAATAACCTGACTCAGGGAAAAGCCAATATTTTTCGCTATTGGCATACCCCTTTTGCCAATCAGGCACTTGAATGGAAAAAAACCAACTTTTACGACGGATTGGGTTTTTATAGCCAGAATGCTGCTGCCATGAGCGATTCTCTGTTAAATTTATGCGAGGCTAACGATTTTTACATGCAGTTGGCAATTTTCCAGCACGGCATGTTTTCTGAAAACGTGAACGAAATGTGGGCCGATAATCCCTACAATAAAATAAACGGAGGTTTTGTCGATCGTGCTGAAGAATACTTTTACAATACAGAGTGCAAAACACAAACTAAAAAATTATTACGCTATATTGTGGCTCGCTGGGGCTATTCAAAAAATCTTTTTGCCTGGGAATTTTTTAACGAAGTACAGTTTACCGGCATTCACAACAGCCAAACTGCCGCCTGGTATCCAGGAGTTCTGAACTGGCACTTGGAAATGAGTGAGTACATTGCAGCAATCGATCCCTTTAACCATATACAAACTACCAGTGCCGAGAACTCACAATTGTTTGATTTGGACACCATTCCCGAACTCGATGTTTTGCAATACCATTTATATTCAGGAAATTTATTAAACCAACAGGCTGAGCTCGATTTTTATTTTAAGAACAACTTGAAAAACAAATCAATTATTAATGGAGAATACGGAACCAATCAGGAAGCTGATGTTCCCATCGACATGCAACGCCACGCAATATGGAATGGAATAATGACACAGATTCCTCGATACATGTGGATTTGGAAACATTACCTTGATCTTTCGTGGGCAGCCTTATTCACCATGCCAGCTCAATACCTGCAGGAAGAAGACTTTGCGAGTTATCAGGACTTGACCGATTTCAACTTCTCAGTTTTTCACCCCACTAAAACTTTTTCAAATCACGGTTTATCGGCCAATCAGAATTTTTATGGGTATTTATTCGATCCCAATAATGGAACTAACATCAGCGGTGCAGAATTGGTTTTGAAAAATATTCCTTTTGCCAATTACAACCTGATTTTCTATCTTCCGGAATCGGGTAAAATTGACACACTTGAAAACATGGCATTAATTAAGCTGACCAATAAAATTACGCTTCCGCATTTTAATAAAGGATTGGCTTATAAAATAAAATTTGCATCGGCATACACCAAACCCATTGCCCTTGCCGGAAACGACACCACTGTTTCGCCCGGAACTTCTATTTTGTTAAGCGGTACTCAAAGCTTTGGACAAACAGGCAATGAACTAAGCTATGCCTGGGCAATTGAACAAAAACCCAACAACAGCAGCCTGGCAATTTCAAATTCAACTAACGAAGCCATAACTGTTGTTCCCGATGTGAGTGGTATTTATAAAATAAGCCTAACCGTTAACGATGGTGAGCAAAGCAGTGTTCCCGATGTAATAACCATTACCGTTTCTAATCCGCCGGTTGCGGTTTTAGTCAGCGATACAACCCTAAGCATGGAATCGTCATACTTTTATATTGATGGAACAAAAAGTTACGACTCCGATGGCGATCCATTATCTTACAACTGGGAACTTATTTCGTATCCGGAAAAAAGTAAAGGAAACTTGTATCAACTGACTGCTCCTACCTCTATTTTAAGAATTGATGCAGAAGGAACCTATGTGGTGGAACTTACAGTTAGCGATGGCATCTCGAAAAGCTCACCGGCAGAAATGGTTATTACAGCAATCAGAACTACCATTACAGGCGAAGAATCAAAACCAGAGATTTGCCTGTTTCCGAACCCAAGCCGGGGAGAATTACATATTGTTTCAACACAAAACCCCTTGAAACAAATTGCTCTTTTCGATTTATCGGGCCGTTTACTGGGTGAATACAAACCCGACATAAACAGCTATGAATACCATTTGAACACCCGGGATTTAAATATTCAGAACAGTGTTTTGATGGTTCGAATAAGCGACAATAAAAACAACACCATTAATAAATTAGTGCTAATTGTTCAATAGTTAATTATTTTGTATTAAGCAGCGGTTACCCTCACTCAGGTAATCGCTGTTTCAATTTTTCCTGAAGTTTGGTAAAATATACGGTGACAGCTTTACGGTTTGTCCCAGGTTTTTCCAAATGGCATTTACAGCTACTTCCCATTTAAGCGCCGAAACTCCCGAACGATTTCCAATCACCCGGTAAGCATCCCCATTATAGTAGATTTCGAGCATCTCTTTAACCTGTGGATTGATGGTTTGTAAAACCTCGAAATCAAGTGTAATAATTTTTGATTCATCAAGAAACACCATTTCAATTCTGTTGGTGTAGAGTTGAACATCGGCCTTACCTATGAATTTTAAATCGTGACCACTCGAACTGTGATAAACTGACGATGCTTTATCTTCGAATAATAAGGTGTCGGGATTGCCATTAAGTTTTTGACTCACCCAATTATACAACCACTGCTCTTCGTAATTATACCAATCGCTTATATTATCGAAATACAATTCACCTGGGCTTTTTCGCTCAAAAAAACCATAATCGTTTATCTGTAAATCGTAATTACACACAGTGCAAGCAAACTCATTTCCAGAGGCAAAAAAAGAATCAATGGCGTGACAATGAGGACATAAATATAGCGCATGATTAATAAATTCTGCTTTATGTTTAGAACGAATGTGGTTCATTTCCTGTCTTTGCCAGGCCACTTCGTGGTGGTTTATTGTTTCTGAAAGTAAAGTAAATATTTGTTTCTCTGTTCGTTTTTCAACCTGAGCTTTTGTAAAAAGAAGCTGGTAAAAAACCACAACTTTTGTACGCCTGATTTTTCCTGACCAGCGCGGATGGAAAAGATGCATTCCTTTCATTATGGGAACCACCACCGGTACGTTTAAAAGTTTTATCAGTTTAGCAATCGAGGGATCCATTGGAAACGATGAACCAGACCAGTTACGAACCGCTTCAGGAAAAATTCCAACACTTTCTCCCTGAGCAATTACATTTAGAATATCGCGGATAACTTTTGTATCGCGCATGTTTTTCTTTTTGGGAATAGTTCCCAGTCGGGTTAAAAAAAAACGCTGAAATTTATTTCGGAATGCAGCATCAGATGAAACAAAATGAACAAAATGAGGAAGAAAATTGCCCACCACAAATGGATCCCAAAAACCCACATGGTTACTTAGCAACAAATAGGGAGGCTTTAGTAGTTTTACTTCGGCAGGCATTATTTTTTTTATCCGGTAAAACTTCGAAAAAGCAATAAAAAAAAGATAGGTAATAAATCGTATGTAATATTTTGTTGGGTAATATTTCTTCATTCGTATAGTTCAATTAAGTACCACAAAGAAAACGCTTTTTTCGGAATGCTTCGAAAAATACAATTCAAAAGGATTTCATAACCTTAAAGTATTCGAATTTGACAATAAACATTACTTTTACACACGCGTTAAAGGCACAAAACAGGCTTTATTTTATGTATTATTATCAATCACAAACCAACAATCCCTATTTTAACATTGCCACTGAAGAGTATCTGCTTAAACAATCCAGCGACGATTTTTTTTACCTCTACATTAACGAGCCCAGCATTGTGGTTGGTAAACACCAAAATACGATGGCCGAAATTAATGTTCCTTATGTAATTGATAACCAACTGAAAGTAGTCCGCCGTTTATCGGGAGGGGGAACTGTTTTTCACGATAAGGGAAACATCAATTTCTGCTTTATTCAAAAAGGGGCACAGGGGAACCTTGTGAATTTTAAAAAATACAGCCAACCAATTTTAGATACCTTACAAAACCTTGGTGTAAATGCTTATTTAAAAGGAAAAAGCGATTTGGTAATTAACGATTTAAAATTCTCAGGCAATGCTGAGCATGTTTACCGAAACAAAGTTTTGCACCATGGAACCCTGCTTTACCAATCGGAACTGGGAAAATTAAATGAAGCCATAAAAGCCGATTGGAATAAGTTTACCGACAAAGCGGTACGCTCTAATCGGAGTGCTGTTACCAACATTTTCGATCACTTGCATCCAAAGCTAAGTATTGAAGCCTTTATTGATACACTTAAAGAAACCGTTTTTAAACAATTTACCCGGATATCAGAATTCATTTTAAGCACCACCGATAAAAAGGCCATTGAATTGCTGGTAAAAGAAAAATACAACACCTGGGATTGGAATTACGCTTACTCACCACAATATGAGTTTCAAAAAAAGCAAAATATAAACGGAAAAGAACTGGCTGTTTCGTTTCGCGTAAACAAAGGAATTATTGAGAATGCATACATTGCCATTGAACAGGATGAAGACCTGGAATTGAAGCACTTGATTGAAGGGTTGCCTCACCAATACCCAAAGCTTAAGGAGGCATTAACACGGATTAATAAAAATAAAGATCTTTCTTTTTTTCCGGATGAAATCTTGCAATTATTATTTTAATGATAACAAAAAAGCATTTAAACCGGCAAATTGTTAAAACCGATGATGGTTCACATACCCTCATTATTCCCGAACTTAACGAACATTATCATTCCATCCATGGTGCCATTCAGGAATCGATGCATGTTTTTATACAGGCAGGATTTAATCAATTGGCAAATGCATCAAAGCTTTCAATTCTTGAAATTGGTTTTGGTACTGGGCTAAACACCCTGTTGACTTTCATTCATAGTAAAATGAACCAGCAATTCATAGAGTATTGCACCATTGAAAAATATCCGTTAGTAAACGAGGAATTTATGCAGTTGAACTACGCAAGTATTTTGAACGATTATCCCAACGATTTGCTTTATCGCATGCATAATGCTCCGTGGAAAAAACCAACAGCAATAGATTCAGAATTCACGCTCTTAAAACTACACCAAGACTTGTTGCATCTGCAGGTTGATAATACTTTTGATTTAGTTTATTTTGATGCGTTTGGACCCGACAAACAACCTGATTTATGGACAGAAGATGTATTTAAAACAATTTATGGGCTGATGAATCGGGGAGCAATACTAACTACTTATTCAGCAAAAGGACAGGTACGCCGAAATATGAAAAATGCGGGTTTTAAAGTGGAACGCATAGCCGGTCCGCCCGGGAAACGCGAAATGTTGCGTGCTAAAAAACAGTAGGATTAGTGCAGTGGGCAATTGCCAACGCACTCAATAATTTTTGCAAAATTCTCGTGACGCAGCGAGTAAAATGTATTTTTTCCTTCACGTTTTGAACAAAGCACACCCTTATCTTTTAAAATTCCCAGGTGATGTGAAGTGCTCGACTGCTCAATTCCTAATTTTTGGTGAATCTCGCTTACCGTTAACTTTCCCCCATTTTCCAATAACCCTAAAATAGCAATACGCATGGGGTGCGCTATAGCTTTTAACATATTGGCTACACTTTCCAGCTTTTCAATTTCAAGCTCCTGAATGTTCATTACTTTGGCTCCTATTTTTTCCACAGCTGATTTATCTTTTCTTGTTTTAACGATAATATACTTTACTTTAGCAAAATAGCCACTTTTTTATTAAACACACAAATATTTAGATAACTAAATACGTTAAAATGTACCTGATGCAATTTTAAAAAATTGTCCATCAAACAAAAACGACAGGTTTATTTTTAAGAAAAATGGCTCCTAAAATAACCGCTTAAAAATAAGAGCTTTTGGGGAGTAAAAACATGAGAAGCATCAGGTTTTTGTTTCTAATGCTTCTCCATTTTATTAGGGTAGTTTCACAAACGATTTGGCAATTACCGTTGCCTTATCTTCAATTAAGATGATGTATTTTCCCTGGGGTAATGCAGAAACGTTAATGGCTTCATTTTCCAGTGTTCCATGCTGAACCTGACGACCTAAAATGTTAATTATCGAGTAGGAAGCTTCTTTCAATCCGTCAACATATAATATACTGGTTGCAGGGTTTGGAAAAACACGAATATTTTCGGCAAGCGACAAGTTTACTGATGTAGGATTCCATATACTGGAAACAAACTCTGGACGATCGATAAAAGGATTGCGGTTGTTTTGATACGAATAAATTACCTCGTTGCGGTTACGTTCAAAATCATCAACCGGATCCTGATTGTGCCATTCCAGCAAAACATCTAACTTGGCCATTTCATGAGTAGCCGGTGGGGTATTCACCAATTCAAGGTTGGAATACCTAACGGTCATATAAAAAAGAATACGTGCAATGTCACCCTTTACTTCATCTCTGGGTTCATAGGTGTCTGCAGACCTGTAATTATCAAAATAATCGTTGCTTCGTGAGGAATTTTCGCTGGGATTAGCAGGTTTTAAATTATGCAAATCGGAGCCTTCGTTTATTGATGAATTCGTTACACTAACACCTAAGAGCGATTGTGGCCAAACATGCTCCCTGTTCCAGGTTGCACCGGCATCCCAGGTACCCGAAACTGATGTACCTAAGTATAGCAAAATAACATTATTTTCATTATTAGGATCCTGATCGGTTTCATCAAGAATATATCTTGAGTCGCCATAGCTAATTCCATTATATCCCTCGGTGACAACACCTCTTAAAAATAATTCGAGGTCGGTTCCGGTTAAACCTTCAGCACCTTCATAATAACCAGTTGGAATCTGGCTAAACAATATTGTAGTACTTAAAACCAAAAATTGAATAAACAATAGTATTTTTTTACTCATATCAACAAAAATTAAAGTATTTCTTTATTGGCTGCAAAGTTAACCGAATTTCTTATTTTTAAAGCCAACAAAAAATATTTCTCATGCGAATTGTATTGCAAAGAGTTTCAGAAGCATCAGTTTCCATCAACAACCAAACAATTTCAAAGGTAGGTTCAGGGATCCTTCTACTGTTGGGTATCGAAGAAATTGATAAACTTGAAGATGTGGAATGGCTGGTAAAGAAAGTGGTAAACCTCAGGATTTTCGATGATGAAAACGGTGTAATGAATCGGTCGTTACTTGAAACCGGAGGCGAAATACTGGTAGTAAGCCAATTCACGCTTCATGCCTCAACCAAAAAAGGGAACCGCCCCTCTTACATAAAAGCAGCCCGGCCCGAAACAGCAATTCCACTCTATCAAAAATTTATTGAAATCCTGCAAACACAGCTTTCAACAAAAGTTCAAACGGGTGAATTTGGTGCCATGATGCAAGTTCAGCTTACAAACGATGGCCCCGTAACTATTATCATCGATTCAAAAAACCGCGACTAATAAAAAAGCCGCCCTAACCTTTTGTTAAAGCGGCTTTAAAACCACAAATCAACTTTTGCTTACTCTAAAGGCTGAACGTTATTTTTTGCATTCCATTTTTTCCATGCCGGAGTTGCCCAGCTTTTCATATAGCGCAACAAATAATCGCTTTCTTTATCAACCAAGGTAAATTTTGTTTCTTCTTCTACCACTTTCCAACGGTCGTCGGTGGTACCTGCCAATCCGCCTACCCATTTATAGGCAATGGCATAACTTCCAAAGGTTTGCATTTTATTGGCTTCAAGCGTAACTTCAACGGGTTGCTCCAAAGGTATCAGTTGCTTTATATGATAAGGTAATCCTTTAAAGGGTCCGTATTCGGCAAGGTAATTAGGTCCTTTAATTTTACGATATTCTTCGAGCTTACTGTAATCGGTATAGTCGTGATAAAACCCAATTAACGTATAAACTCCTGGAGCTAAGTTCTCAGAATAATAGATATTCGTAATATCAGCAGCAGCATCGTAATTCCGGAAGGGAACAATTGTACCATCGGATCCTTTTACTGCAGGTGCCCATCCCGAAAAATTCAGGTTCGACATCAGGCGCATGGTACCTTCATCGTCATGGGCAAACTGCACAACCAACATACTTGCATCGGGCGAAGCCGGTTTATCAACTTTCGGAAATAATTGTGCCTTGCTTGTAAATCCAATTACAATCAGCAATAACACCATTGTTAGAAATTTCTTCATAATAACCTCCTGTTTTTAAATAATTTATTTTGTTTACCAATACTGTAATCATACTTAGCCATATAAAATAAGCATTAAAAAACCAGACCTTACGAATCGATTAGCAAACGCAACCAACTGATGAACAATAGTGCCTTTTGGCTTACTATCTGCAAAGTAAAAATCAAAACATTAAAAGGTTGCATATATTAACATAACGAGTCAAAGGTGTTAAAAGGCAGTAGTAAAAATACTTAAAAACACCCATTGATACACGCAGTAAGAATCCGCACCTTTGCTTGGCTTATAAGGTAAAGTTCAAAATAAATTACCTAATTGATTACTTGATGTTTATAGATATACTAAACATAAAAACTGAAGAGAAAATTAAAGTTACCACAGATCGCCCGCTAAAAAGTATTGTAAAAACAATTACCTGGCGGATTATTGGAACTTTTGACACCATTTTTATTTCATCTATATTGACGGGTAAATTTACCCTTGCTTTATCCATTGGGTCTATTGAAGATTTCCAAAAAATTTTTTAATATTTTCTCCAGTGTTGTTCATGGACGGAGTTATGTTGAGGCCGAATATTAGTGATTATCAGAATAAATTCTCGCCGTTCAAGACGATGAATTAAACAAATTAATTATTAAAAGAGCTTAAAAAATGCTTGCCAAAAAAGTTAATGAATTAAACCAAGAGGTTAAAAGTCTTGATACGGTCGGGGCTTTACGTTTTTTAGCCGAAGCTTATCGGAGTAAAATAGTTTTTACTACCAGTTTTGGTTATGAAGATCAGGTAATTACTCATCTTATTTTCAAGAATGACATTCCTATCGAAGTAATAACACTGGACACCGGCCGACTTTTTAAAGAAACTTACAAAGTTTTTAGCCAAACCCTTGACACGTATAAAAAACAAATAAACGTGTATTTCCCTAAAGGTGATGCGGTTGAAAAGATGCTTAGTCAGAAAGGTCCTTTTAGTTTTTACGAATCGGTTGAGAACCGTCAGGAATGCTGCCATATTCGTAAAGTGGAACCATTAAACCGGGCTTTGCAGGGAGTTGAAATGTGGATTACCGGAATCCGGGCTGAACAATCACCAAACCGAAAAGGAATGACCTTTTTTGAATTAGATGAACCCCGACAAATTATTAAATACAACCCCTTACTAAACTGGACTTTTGATGAAGTAAAGACTTTTGTAAAACAAAACAACATCCCTTATAATGTTTTACACGATGCCGGTTTTGTCAGTATAGGTTGTGAACCCTGCACCCGAGCCATTAAACCAGGCGACGATTTTAGAGCCGGACGCTGGTGGTGGGAAAACAACTCGAAAAAAGAATGTGGATTACACACCCATTAAACTACTTTATTCAATAAATAGTAACTAATCAAAATTTCAAGATATGACAAGAGCTATCAACAGGAACCACTTACGGGAGCTGGAAAGTGAAGCCATTTTTATTATGCGCGAAATTGCCGCTCAGTTTGAGCGTCCTGTATTGCTATTTTCAGGAGGAAAAGACTCCATAGTGCTGGTACATCTGGCAGTTAAAGCTTTTTATCCTTCGCGGATTCCTTTCCCATTATTGCACATCGATACCGGACATAATTTTCAGGAAACCCTGGATTATCGCGATGTACTGGTTGAAAAAGTGGGTGCAAAACTTTATGTGGGTTCTGTTCAGGATTCTATTAACAAAGGACGCGCTGTTGAAGAAACCGGCGTTGGTGCCAGTCGTAATAAGCTGCAAACCATAACCCTGCTCGATACTTTAGAAGAACTAAAAGCCGATGCGGCCATAGGTGGCGGCCGACGCGACGAAGAAAAAGCCCGGGCTAAAGAACGTTTTTTCTCACACCGTGATGCTTTTGGACAGTGGGACCCAAAAAACCAACGTCCGGAACTGTGGAACCTTTTTAACGGCCGGAAAAATGTAGGCGAACATTTTCGGGTTTTCCCCATAAGTAATTGGACCGAGATGGATGTCTGGCAGTATATATTAATGGAAAACATCGAAATGCCTAACCTTTATTACACGCACAAACGCAGGGTTTTCCAACGCGATGGAGTGTGGCTGGCCGAAGCCCCTTTTATGGAACTCAAAGAAGGCGAAGAAATTCTGGAACTGGATGTTCGCTGCCGAACCATTGGCGATATCAGTTGTACCGGACTAACTCTGTCGAACGCCAACAACTTAGAAGATATTGTAAAAGAAGTAGCTGCATCGCGTATAACTGAACGCGGTGGACGCGCAGACGACAAGCGTTCAGAAGCTGCAATGGAAGATCGCAAAAAAGAAGGATACTTTTAAGCGTTTATTTAATATATCCAACTGTCAGTTTTTACATAACATAATCGAAATTTTATAAAATGGATAGCAAAGCATATTTAGATATGAGCCTTTTAAGGTTCACTACTGCAGGAAGTGTCGACGATGGAAAAAGCACCCTGATTGGGCGATTATTATACGATAGCAAATCAATTTTTGAAGATCAACTATCGGCCATAACCGAAACCAGTAAACGCAAAGGTCAGGTAGAAGTCGATTTAGCACTCCTTACCGACGGCTTGCGGGCTGAACGCGAACAAGGCATAACCATTGACGTAGCTTACCGTTATTTTGCCACACCCAAACGCAAGTTTATTATTGCCGACACTCCCGGACACATACAGTACACCCGAAATATGGTTACCGGAGCATCAACCGCTAATCTGGCTATCATATTGGTCGATGCACGTCATGGCGTGCTGGAACAAACACTCCGCCACACCTACATTGCTCACTTACTGAACATTCCTCATGTTGTTTTTTGTATCAACAAAATGGACCTGATTAATTATGGCCAGGAAACCTACGATGAAATTAAAAAAGAACTGGAACGACTAAGTCAAAAACTTAAACTACGCGATGCCCACTACATTCCCATTTCGGCAAAATATGGTGATAATGTAGTTGACGAATCGGAAAATATGAATTGGTATCAGGGAACTACCTTATTGCATTTGCTCGAAACCATCGAAATTAATGAAGATCGTAACATGAACGATGGTCGATTCCCGGTACAATATGTTATCCGCCCGCAACAAAAAGATTTTATTGACTATCGTGGGTATGCCGGCCGGGTAGCCAGTGGTATTTTCCGACCGGGCGATAAGGTGAAAGTTTATCCATCAGGGCTTTCAACAACCATAAAAGCCATCGATTTTTATAACGAAGAAATTGATGAAGCCTTACCACAGCAATCGGTAACCATTCGTTTAAGCGATGAAATAGACATTAGCCGTGGTGGAATGATTGTTCACGAAGGTAACGAACCCAACCTTAGCACCTCGTTTGACGCCGATATTTGCTGGTTCAATGAACGCCCGCTCGACGCAAGCAAGAAATATATTCTGCGACACACCACCAACGAATTAAAATGCATGATTAAAGGAGTAAACTTCAGAACAAACATCAACACCTACGAAAAAGATTTTGAAGATGTGACCATTCGAATGAACGAAATTGCCAACATTACCCTTACTACAGCAAAACCCATGTACTTTGATTCGTACCGAAAAAGCCGCATCACCGGAAGCATCATTCTAATTGACGAAGGCACCAACGAAACCGTAGCCGCCGGAATGATTAATTAAGTCAACAATTTGTAATCATAACAGAAACCCCGGAACTTTTCCGGGGTTTTGTCTTTTATAAAATCATGCGGCAGAAACAAGTTATAGGTCGCCGATATTGTCAAACTATAAAGTTTTTTATATCCAAGTTTGTTGTTACTTTTACACCAGTTATTTAGAAAAATATAATATATTGAAATTTATCGATTTTAACCTCCATCAGAATGTTTTTGAGGGAGTAGAAGCCATGGGTTTTGAGGAACCTTCACCAGTTCAGAAACTGGTAATTCCCTTAGCAATACAAGGAAAAGATTTAATTGCCTGCGCACAAACCGGAACAGGTAAAACAGCCGCTTATCTTCTGCCATTAATGCACCATTTAAGCATCAACCGGTCGAGTAAAATAAAAGGACTAATTCTGGCCCCAACCCGCGAGTTGGTTTTACAGATAGATCAACAATTTCAGGGTTTTGCCTATTATACCGGATTGGAATCAATTGCTATTTATGGAGGTAACGATTCCTCGGTTTGGGAACAACAACGCGTAGCTATTGAACGTGGATGCAATGTGTTAATTGCTTCGCCCGGCAGGTTGTTGTCGCATTTGAACCTGGGTTATGTTGATTTAAAAGAACTTGAATTTCTGATTCTGGATGAAGCCGACAAAATGCTCGACATGGGCTTTGTTGACGATCTGGTTAAAATTATCAGCTACATACCCGAAAAGAGACAAACGTTACTTTTCTCGGCTACCATGCCACCAAAAATAAGAACCCTGGCCAATAAAGTTTGCAAAAAACCCGAGGAAATAAACATTGCCGTTTCAAAACCTGCCGAAGGGGTATTACAAGCTGCTTATCTGGTTTACGACAATCAAAAAAATAAACTTATTGCCCATCTTTTGGCCGAAAAAGAGTTGGATAGCGTTATCATATTTTCATCGACCAAACAAAAGGTAAAATCGCTGGTTGGTGATTTGGTAAAAGCCGGTTTTGCTGCCAAAGCCATTCATTCCGATTTGGAACAATCGGTACGGGAGTCGGTAATGCGCGATTTCCGAAACCGCAAGTTCCCCATTTTGGTAGCAACCGATATTGTGTCGCGAGGAATTGATATTGATAATATTGGTTTAATAGTAAATTACGACGTTCCCCACGATGCCGAAGATTATGTACACCGTGTTGGGAGAACGGCAAGGGCCAGCTCAACCGGAGTAGCACTGACTTTTATAAACCCAACCGATATTCAACGATTTGCCCGAATCGAAAAATTAATTGGCGACACCATTTATAAAGCACCCAATCCTGAATCAATAGGCGCGGGTCCTGCTTACGAACCAGGCAAAACAAAGGGTGGAAATAGAAACTATTCTAAATCGAAAGGGAACAAAAATAAAAACTTCCGAAAACCATCGGGCCACAATAAACAATCCAATTAAACAACAAGTTCAACTTAAATAAAAACACATCGGATAAAGTTTTTTTGGGTACTTACTTTTGATAGTTTTCTCTTAAATACTGCTGTAATTCGGCTTTTATCCGTTGGTTTTTTTCTTCTTTGGTAAATTGTTGATGCGAATAATAAATTAACAAAGTAGCCAATCCTACAATATTTAATTGTTCATCGGGACCTATCATTCCCCGGTATTCCACATCGGCACTCATTTTTTTCAGTTGTACATCTATCATCATTTGCGACGATGGCCATTGACTGGCCTGGCGCGATTGCAAACTCATGATGTTAAGGTTACGTGTTGCATTACGGGTTTCCAAATCGGGCTGATTATTAAGGAACGACTGTTTAAATTGTGCCCGGTTCATAAAAGGCAGAATTATTACCTCCGATAACATTATGGTGTCGCGACGCAGTACAATTCCGGCAATATAATGCTTTAAAACCAAGCTGTCGGGAACAACATAAATGTAAGGTTTATAACCCAGGTAAGTAAATTTTAAGGTGTCGGAAGTGTTAATTTTAAGAGAAAACTGACCACCGGCATCAGTCAACGCCCCCCGATTCCGATGCGACACAATATGAACATTGGGCAAAGCAGTTAAACTATCTGCACTTAAAACCACTCCGCTAAGCTGAATGGTGTCGGGATGAACAAACTGTGCTTTTAATGGTAAAGAAAAAGATAAAAAAAGGGCCACAAACCAGATATTTTGCATAATTTTTTGATTTATAGTGATTCAATTTAAGAATTTATTAATTTAGTACGGTCATTTTCCCGTTATTTCGGGTATCCGACACAAAAAAAGTTAAATGCAAACTCCCATTATGATAAAAAAACTGTTTTATCTGGGCCTTTTAATGAGCGTTTTAATATTTGTCCAGTGTAAAAAAGAACCCTTAACTACTCAGGTAAAGGTGCAACACCTGACCGATTTTGAAAGCCATGATGGTTCCATAAATCTTACTATTTCCGGAGGAAAAGAACCCTATAGCTTAACCTGGTCGGTTCCCTCAACTGATACTGTACTAACTGGTTTAGCTGCTGGAACCTATTATGTTACGGTAAACGATGTCGGGAAAAGCTGGCTTATCGATACCATTGTGGTTAACCAACCGCTCTGGCCGGTATGTGTCGACAATGAAGGAAACAGTTACAAAACAGCACAAATCGGGGGACGTATCTGGATGATGCAAAACCTACGAACTACCATAAATCCACAGGGAGAACCCATAAAAACCATAGAAATAAGTGACAGTATTGAATCGCTTGAGAAATACGGCCGCCTTTATACCTGGAGCGAAGCCATGAACAAAAGTACTGAACCGGGTTCGCAGGGCATTTGCCCCGACGGCTGGTATATACCTACCAACGACGATTGGGAACTACTTATCGATAATATTTCGACTGTTGATAAAGAAATCCCCAATCTGGTTAAAGAACTATCGCTCACTTTCCCCGGTTTTTATAATAACAGCATACAAAACACCGATGTGTCTGTTAGCTTCTGGACTTCGGGCGAAGCAGGCGATAATGCCTGGAAAATATATTTCCATAAAAGCTTATCGAAAGCATTTAAATACCACGAACCAAAACAAAATGCCATTTCAGTTCGCTGCATCAAAAATCAGGGGTCGGAAATTTAGCCGGCTGAACAAAGCATTTGATTATTTTTTCAACTAAAATTTATTTAGCTGGACGTGTTTTGCTTTATAATACCAAATCAGACTGCTGCACAGGATAAAAACACAACGAGCGCTTTAGAGAAACAACTCACTCATTTTGATTTATTTAAACTATGTTTAAATGGTGAATACCCCTATTTATTTTAAACGAAATCAAAATTTATTTGTATAAAACTTTTTTTTGATGCAATTTACACTTCATTAACAACAACAACTAAACAACAATTTCATGCCCGATCGATCTTTAAACATGCGACTGCATGAAAAAGATTCGTGAAGATCCATAATCAGCAAGGCTAACTGTAATTCTAGCCTTGCTGTATTTTGGGCTTTCTTAACAAAAAACTAACGGATAGTAAAGTGTTGCTCATAAACTTTGTAAAATAAGTCAACACCATAAGATATAATATCGTCGGGAAAATTGTAGTCAGGATTATGCAACTTGGGTTGCTCCTCACCGGCACCCAAACCAAAAAACACACTTTTAAAACGTTTTGAGAATTGCGAAAAATCTTCGGCCCAGGGCATGGGCTTATCAAGAAATACAATGTTATAATCCAACTCTTCAGCCCCCTCTTTAATTTGCTGAACCAACGATGGGTTATTTTGAGTGCTTGGATATATATCGGTAAAACTAAGTTCCGATTTCAATCCATGGCTATCAGCAATTTCTTTTATTGAAGTTTCAACCTGCTGAATCAGCACATCCATATCAGCATCATCAAAAGAACGCAAGGTAATTAGTACTTCTGCCTGTCCGGGTGTAGTTCCAAAAGACCGTTCGCCAAGTTGGGCATGAACAATGGTTGCCAAAACATAATCAGAAAACAACTCTTTTTTATTTGGTAGTAAGGTAATGGCTTCAATAATTTTTGAAAGAGCCAGTGCCGGACTTATACCTTTTTCCGGTTCAGCCGCATGCGATGTTTTACCAAACAGTTTAACGGTTATGCCTTGCGAAGCCGCTGTAAACGTGTTGTTTTTTAAAAGAATGCTCCCCTTTGTAAAACCCGGAATATTGTGTAACGCGTAGCAAAATTCGGGAGTAATGCGTTGAAAATTTGGGTCGTTAATTACCGCTAAAGCTCCTTCGCCGGTTTCTTCGGCAGGCTGAAACAGCAAAACTACTTTTCCTTTTTGAGGACGGTTTTTACTGATGTGCCCCGCCAAACCTACCAAAATAGCCATATGACCATCGTGTCCGCATTGATGCCCTATGCCATGAGCCCGCGATGCATAATCAATTACGTTAATTTCTTTTATGGGCAATGCATCCATATCGGCCCTAAATAATACAGTGGGCCCTGGTTCTAATCCTTTAAACACAAAAGCCACCCCAAAACCTCCCAAATTATCAATAATTTCATCGGGCTGATACTTTATAATGGTTCGCTTTAATGCTTCGGCTGTATATTCTTCGAAACCTGATAATTCAGGATTCTGATGTAAGGTTTGTCGTATGTTTATTAAATGTTGAATATCCGTTTCCATCGCATAATAATTTTTGTAATCATCAAATATTTAATGCCATATTTGCATCCGTAAAAAAGCAAAAATAAAACAGAAAAAACGAATGTTACTGAAAAAATACATGGTGTATGGCATAGTTATACTTGCCATGCTTTTTTGGAGTGCTACTTATATTTGGTATAAGGTTGTTTTTGAAACGCTCCGGCCCATTTCGGTAATGACCATTCGCTTACTTTTTTCTTCAATGTTTCTATTGATTTTTTCGTCACTTATTAAAAAACTGCAAATTCCCAATCGGAAAGATTTTGGATGGTTACTTTTATTATCGTTGTTTCAGCCTTTTTTATATTTTCTGGCCGAGAGTTACGGCGTAAGCATAGTTTCGCCAACCGTTGCTGCAGTTATTATCTCAACCATACCGGTTTTTACTCCGCTTGTAGCTTACCTGTTTTTTCGACAAACCATTACCATTTATAACTTTTGGGGCATTCTTATTTCTTTTATCGGGGTTATTATGGTGTTGCTGGGAAAGAGTTTTATGTTCGACGGCTCGGTTTTAGGGCTAATTATTTTAATTGGCGCAGTGCTTTCAGCTCTTGGTTATGCCGCAATTATTGTACGGTTAACCGATAAGTACAATGCGTTTACCATAATCAGCTGGCAAAACCTGTTTGGCTTTTTTTACTTTTTGCCTTTCTTTTTTATTTTCGATTACAAGCATTTTGTAACAGCCCCTTTTAGCCAAACCCTTGTTTTAAACCTTATTTACCTTAGCCTTTTTGGCTCTTCACTTGCTTATGTTTTGTTCACGTATTCCATTAAAACCATTGGAATAACCAAAGCCAGCTTATTTACCAATACCATTCCCCTGTTTACTGCATTGTTTGCTTACCTAAAGTTTGGAGAAACACTAACCGCATACAAATACCTTGGAATAATCGTTGTTTTGATAGGATTATACTTAGGGCAAACAAAACGAACATCATTGATCCAAAACAAAAAGAAAAAAAACATGACATTCAAATAAATTCATTGCCGTTACTTAACATGAATATTTTTTATTGTGCTGGAACTTACTTAATTTAGTTCTATATTTACGGAAAGCAAGCATCAAAATATTTCATCGATAAAGTTAATCGATTTCCATAATATGGAAGAGTCGTCAAAACAGCTGAACAAGGTTGAGCAGGAACTCGCAGGAGCATTAAAAACCATCGATACTCTAACGGATTCGAACCAAAAATATGCACTTTTACTAAATCACGTCAACGATTTTATTTGGGTAATGAACAAGCATTTTGACATTACCTGGGTTAGCCCTTCGGCAAATCGCATTTTAGGCTTTACCGACAAAATGCTGTTAAAAAAATCGCTTTCCTCATTTTGTCCGCCAACCACTCTCGATTTAATTCAAAAAGCCATTCATACGCGTATGGCCGACAAAAACAATAAAACAGAAAAAAGATGGGAATTTGAGGTTTTCAATAGCACGGGAGCTACGGTTATTCTTGAAACAATTACAACACCTTACTTTACAGGTGAAGGTCATTTTGATGGTATAGTGGGAGTTTCGCGGAACATTACCGAACGCAAAAACTTTGAACGACAACTTAGTGAACACGAAGCCAGCTTAAACGCTCAAATCAATAACACATCAGACGTTATTTGGTCGATAGACACCAATTACCGAATTAAAACCATGAACGACAACTTTAAGCAACAATTTAAAATTGCTTATGGGATTGACTTAAAAATTGGTTCTGAAATCATCAAATGTGTTCCCGTAACCCTCCGTCCCATGTGGAAAGAACGTTACGACAGGGCACTTAAAGGAGAGCGCTTTACTATAACCGATCATTTTAATTTTGAAAATGTAGCACAATATGTTGAAATCCGTTTTAACCCCATTCGGGTTGGCGATGAAATGGTTGGAGTGGCTATTTTTTCGAGAGATGTAACCCAGCAAACCCTGGCTGAAATCCAGCTAAGCGAAAACGAAGCAAACCAAAGGGCCCTGCTTGAAAACACCGACGCCCGCATTTGGTCGGTCGATTCTGATCTGAATATTATTTTGGCAAACAAAAACTTTGTCGACGATTTTAAACGGGCTTTTGATGTGAACCTGGCGAAAGGAGTATATGCCCTAAAAAATGTGTCAGACCCCCAGAATAAAATATGGGAAGACCGTTATCGACGAGCCCTGAACGGTGAAAAATTTTCACTGGTCGATGAATTTAATTACAAAGGAGTTCCCCGTTTTACCAAAACTCATTTCAACCCAATAATAAGAGACAGCAAAATTACCGGAGTAAGTTGCTTATCGCAAGACATTACGCAACAAATTATCAGCGAAAAAAACACGCATGAAAGTGAAGAGCGTTTTAAATTTTTAAGCAAGGCCTCCATTGAATTATTGCAATTAAAAACGGAAGAACAAATTCTTAATTATGTAACTCAAAAACTACAAACCAAACTTGAAAATAGTATTGTATTGGCTCTTAAATTAAACGACGTGGCCAACACAATAAACATAGTAAGCATAAGCGGAATTTCAGAAGAAAATAAAAAAAACATACAATCGATTCTGGGTTTTGAATTGACCGAAACTTTACTAGAGCTACCAACAAAAACGGTTGAATTGCTTCGGAACGGAAAGTTCACCTACTTTAAAAACGGTTTGTCTGATTTTAAACCCAACAATATAAAAAATGAAGCAATTGAAGCGCTGCAAAAGAAATTCCAGATTAGTAATGTTTACACCGTTGGATTAAAACAGAACAATAATTTGTTTTTAGCACTTCAGATTATCGGGACAAAGGGAACCCTCATTGATGATTCCAGTTTTATTGAATCGTACGCCAATTTAATCAACCTTGTGCTACAACAAAAACAGCTGGTACAATCGCTTTACTTTAGCCAGGAAAAATTTCAGAACATATTTCAGCATTCAAACGCTGCCATAAGCATTCAAACCAATAACCGTTTTCTATTGATGAACAGAGCCTGGGTAGAAATTACAGGATATAGCATAGAAGAAGGCTTAAGCATTAATCCGGAAAACCTGCTACATCCAAATTTTAAAAATACCATCCTCGATTTTTCGATGAAACAGATAAAAGGAGAATTACCTATATCGAACTATCAGGTTTGCATAATCTGTAAAAACAAGCAGGAAAAATGGCTTGACATTTCCACATCACTCATGAACTTTGAGGGACAAAAAGCAATTCTGGTAATTGGTAGCGATATTACAGACCGGAAAAATAAAGAATTAAGATTAAACCAGCTTTCGGCCGGTATTACTAATACGCCAATGAGTATTGTAATTACCAATAATAAAGGCATTATTGAATATGTAAATCCCTATTTTTGCCAGGTAACCGGATATTCAGAAACCGAGGCACTTGGAAAAAATCCGCGTATATTAAAATCGGGAAATACGCCAAAAGAAACCTTTTCAGAACTTTGGAATACCATTTTAACCGGGAAAGTTTGGATGGGGGAATTACAGAACAGAAAAAAAGACGGTACCCAATATTGTGAAAAAGTGCGTATTGCTCCCATATTCTCCGACGATGGAACAATTACCCATTTTATATCGATAAAAGAAGATATTACCAAACAAAAACAAAACCTGAATAAAATTGAAGATTCAGAAAGAAAACTCATTAAACTAAATGCACAAAAAGACAAATTCTTTTCGATAATTGCGCACGACCTTCGCTCCCCGTTTTCAGGATTAGTTGGTTTGGCCGATATGCTTCATCACGATTTTAAAAAACTCGATCAAAATACCCTTGAAAACTACCTGGGTTTACTTTCAAACTCGAGCCACCAGGTATTAAAACTGGTCGAAAACCTGCTTGCCTGGGCTCGCACCCAAACCGGGCGCATTGAATTTAAACCGCAACCCTTAAATGTTAAAAACTACATTACCGATGTTTTTGAGGTACAGTCGCTGGCAGCCAAAAACAAACAAATAAACCTTATCGACAAAAGCCCTGAAGACATATTTGTTAAAGCTGATGCCAACATGCTTTTAACTATTTTGCGAAATTTAATTTCGAATGCCATAAAATATACCCATAAATCCGGTATTGTTTCAATAGAAACAAGCATTAAACTTTATAACAAAACTCCTTTTGCTGTAATTAGCATAAGCGACACCGGTGTTGGAATACCCCTTGAAAAACAAGACAAGCTATTTAAAATTGAAGAAAACTACACGACCATTGGTACCGAAAAAGAAAAAGGAAATGGTTTGGGATTAATTCTTTGCAAAGAATTTGTTGAAATGCACGGAGGCAAAATTTGGTGCTCAAGCATTGAGGGAAGCGGCAGCTCATTCTTTTTTTCGCTACCGCTACCATAAGGCTAAAAAAATTAACAGCGGTATTTTAAAATCAAAACACAGCGTAGACTTGATATAAATAAGCACAAAAAATTATGCTTCGCTTAAGGCCGGCTTCTTACCATATAATATTTTATTATCTTTACCCGTTGTTTTTCAGCAAACAAACCATCTATAAGAATTAAATATTTCGAAAGAATGCACGATAATTATACCAGAGGTTGCCCTTTAAAATATATTGATCCGGAAATAACGTCGAACCTAAAAATTGCCTATTCAGGAAAGCTCAACATCTTTAATTGGCTAAACGAAATTCCCAAAGGAATTAAAAAAGAAGAACTGTACGAAGTCCGCTTTAAAAACACACGAAAAGGTTATTTCTATAATTCGAGCGATTTGCGATTAAACACCGGCGACATTGTTGCCGTTGAAGCATCGCCGGGGCACGACATTGGAATCATCTCCCTTAAAGGCCCCCTGGTATTGTACCAACTGAAAAAATTGCGTATTTCTCCCGACGAAGCCTTTAAGGTTATTTACCGTAAAGCAAAACCCAACGACATTGAAAAATGGAAAGAAGCCATTGAAATGGAAGAGGAAACCATGATTGCTTCGCGCCAAATAAGCAGCGATTTAAAACTGGAGATGAAAATTGGCGATGTGGAATATCAAGGCGACAAAACCAAAGCCATTTTCTATTATATTGCCGACGAACGGGTCGATTTCAGGCAACTGATTAAAGTACTTGCCGACCGCTTTAAAATTCGGGTTGAGATGCGCCAGATTGGAGCCCGGCAGGAAGCAGGCCGCATAGGTGGAATTGGTTCCTGCGGACGTGAGCTTTGCTGTTCGACCTGGATTAGCAATTTTATCTCGGTTACCACCAACGCTGCCCGCTATCAGGAACTGTCGTTAAACCCGCAAAAACTGGCTGGCCAGTGCGGAAAACTCAAATGCTGCCTGAATTACGAAATTGATTCATACATGGACGAGCGTAAAAATTTTCCTCCAACTGAGGTAACACTAAATACCAATTTAGGCCGGGCAAACTATGTTAAAACCGATGTATTTCGCCATATTATGTGGTACGCGCTCGAAGGAGGTAATGGAATAATTCCATTAGCCGTAGAAAAAATTCATGACATTATTGAACAAAATAAAAACGGAAAAACCGCTGAGGTAACTATTATTAAAACCCAGGCACCGGCCGATCCAACCAGTCTCGATTTTTCGAATGTAGTGGGACAGGAAAGCCTTACCCGTTTTGATAAAGGTAAAGTGAAAAATAAAAAATCGAACCGTCGCAAAAAACCCTTTAAACGTCGCGATAATCCGACAAACACATAAATTATTTATATCAAAATGAATGAATCGGCACCAATGAAAATTCTTAATATAATTGCTTTTATAATTATGGTCGCATTGGCATTTGCCTGCGACAGCAACAGGCTGTATGAGCAAAATGTTGATTTTACCAACGAAACCTGGCACAAAGACAGTGTTTTACAGTTCGATGTGGAGATTGTTGATTCAACAGCCGTTTACAATGTGTACATAAACAACCGCATTAGCGGGCAGTACAAATACAGCAATATGTTCTTTTTTATTACCACCAACTTACCATACAATAACACCCTCCGCGATACGCTGGAATGTATTCTGGCCGAACCTAACGGAAAATGGCTGGGAAAAGGATTCGGAAATATATGGTCGAACAAAATACCCTATCGTAAAAACATAAAATTTCCCTACTCGGGGAAATACACCTTTTATTTGGAACAGGCCATGCGCGACAATGAACTTAAACACGTAGCAAGCGCCGGAATACGTATTGAAAGAGCAAAATAACAACTACAAATTGTGGGAAAAGGAAAACTGAAAAAATTTCAGGACAATGCACGTTTTGAGCATGTAATTGAGCCTGAAGTAAAAGGTCATGTAGCCAATGATCATCCTTTAAAAGGAAACTGGAATACTGTTTTTTTTAAAAACAAGCAACCTTTAGTACTTGAGTTGGGGTGCGGAAAAGGAGAATACTCGGTAGGCCTGGCACGAATGTTTCCTGAAAAAAACTTTATCGGAGTCGATATAAAAGGAGCGCGCATCTGGAAAGGAGCAAAAACAAGTTTTGAAGAAGGACTAAAAAATGTGGCTTTTCTTCGAACCCGAATTGAAGTTATCAATTCGTTTTTTGCTCCCAACGAGGTCGATGAAATCTGGGTAACCTTCCCTGACCCACAAATGAAAAAAAGACGGGCCAAAAAGCGGCTGACGTCGTCGGGGTTTTTAACCCGATACCAAAAATTTATTAAAAATAACGCCCTGGTTCATTTAAAAACCGACAGTACTTTTTTGTATGAATATACCAACGAAGTAGTGCGGGTTAACCAGTTAAAAGTGATAAAAAACACCCCCAATTTATACAGCGAATCGTGGACCGATCAAATTCTGTCGATTCAAACGCATTACGAACAAATTCATATCGACGAAGGCGATCGCATCAATTATATTGTGTTTGAATTACCACAGAACCAGGTTTTAATTGAACCGGAATTCGATGGCGAAGATTGAAAATGATTTCTTTGAACGGGTTTATCAGGTAGTACGGCTAATTCCACCCGGACGGGTGACCTCCTATGGTGCCATAGCAAGGTTTCTGGGCTCGGCACAATCGTCGCGCATGGTAGGTTATGCCATGAACAGCTCGCATGCTCAGGCGGTTTATGTTCCGGCACATCGGGTGGTTAACCGAAAGGGAATGCTTACCGGAAAACATTTTTTTGGCGGCCCAAACACCATGCAGGAACTTTTAGCAAGCGAAGGAATTTCGATTTTAGACGACACCATTACCAATTTTCAGGAACTATTCTGGGACCCAAATAAAGAATTGATGAAAGGCTTTGAATAACATAAAAAAAGCCGGGCAAACACCCGGCTTATTGTTTTTTTTAATAGTATAACTAACCTATCGTTTCTGTATAGGCTGCTGCCGATAACAAGTCAGCCAAATCGTCCTGATTTTCTATCTTAATTTTAATCATCCAACCATCACCGTAAGGATCGCTATTTACAATTTCCGGAGTTGATTCCAATTTTGGGTTTATTTCAAGCACTTCGCCAGCAACTGGCATGAATAAGTCAGAAACTGTTTTAACGGCCTCAATGGTTCCAAAAGTGTCGCCTTTAGCTAACGATTCACCTTCAGTTTCAATCTCAACAAAAACCACATCGCCCAATTGTTGTTGTGCGTACTCTGTTATACCTATAAAGGCTTCATCACCATTAACTTTGATCCATTCGTGATCTTCAGTGTACTTTAAATTTTCGGGAACATTCATATCGATATTATTTTAGCTGTTTGGTTTTATTTAATAGTTACAAAATTAATGGTTTTTTGGAATAAACGAGGTAAAGCAACCAGAATACCCCTTATTTTTCAAATTGTTTTTAAGCATCAACTACAAATTCGCCAGCGTAAACTGGAAACGGAATCCAAATTCGGTAACCACAGTCTTAAACGAACCAACCTTAGGATTGGTAAGCGTTCGGTCGTAATAAGCCTGAAAGTTCAGGTTGTCGCTCAGCCGGTAATCAGCCGATATTTTTGTAGTTACTACCTTTTGACCCTGTGTTGCCTGGGGATTATTCTGCGACAAATCGTGCGTAATGCTGATGTTATCGCGGATACTCACATCGGCTCGCAGGTTCAAATCGCTTACAATGGGTTTCTGATTTACAATTATTTTTAGTTTATCGAAACGATAACCACTTCCGATGGTATATTCCCAGGAATAAACCTCAACCATTTGGTTATTCACAAGACTCATGGTCAGATTCCGGGTTTTTTTGTATTCAAAGCGGGTCAAAATGTTGTTCTTCCAGGTAACATCGATACCGAACAAAGGAATAAACTGCTCGGTAGCTGCAAAACTCGAAATATCGTACTGCGATACAAACAAGGCCGAATCGGTTCCCCCAACAGCCCACGACATGCCAATGTCCGGATCATTAGCATCGTCAAAGTTGTAAGCCAGGTTTGTTTTAAAACCACCTACGGTAAAAGCTGCATTATACCCATGCGACAAGGAAATATTTTTAAAATATTTGGCCAGGAAATCAATGTTTTTTAATCCATCGTATTTCACCCGCCACGAAGGACGGAAAAAGGCCCAGGAATAAAAATTCAATTTAACATTTGATGCGCTCACATTGGTATAGGCCGCCAGAAATGCAGGCAAGGCCACATCGGGATTGGTACTGTTGAAACCCTGGGGGAAAATCGAATCAGAATAAACCGGTGCATAGTCATAGCCCAGATTTTGCTCCATATTATTTTGTACCCTGGCGGCAGCTAAGCGATTAGCAACAGCATACAGATTCTTTTTGTATTGTAAAAAAGCCTCCGATTGTAAATTATCCAAATCGGGTTTTTTGGCAAAAGCCGAACCCAGCATCCAGATATTGGTATTGTACGAACCGCTTTGCATCCTGTCCTGACGCACCGGATCGCTCTCCCCTTGAGGTAAATAATATTCTGACATAATTTCGGTTTCGCTTCGCTGACCGGTAAAATCGATGCGCAAATCGCGAACCGGCTGGTAAGTGGTTTTAAAGTTCCAGGCTATATTGTCGGTCATGGTATAAGGTGAAACCAAACGGGCATCGTTAATTATCCCGTCGTTTAAAGCTGTTTTCATGGCAAAGCCCTCATCCTGCCAGCCAAAAATAAAGGGCAATCCAGGATCCTTATAAAGCGCATCAAAACTATGCTCTTTGGTGTATCCATAAAGCGCTGTACCACGGGTTTGGGTAAACGTACCGGAAACCTGCTTAACGCCGGTTACTCCAAGAACAATATGCTCCAAACCTACAACAAACAGGTTATCGTGTTTCTCTTTTTTTCCGGTAACTTCAATGGTTACATCTTCGGCATCGCGCTCCAGCGTGACCGACACCCGGTTTTCGCTTAGAATTTCAACATCGGCTTTAACCTCTTTTCCGCCGGCTACTTTGGCTTTAACCACAATATTATCCTGAGTTCCCAGGTTGTGGCTAATGCGTCGTGCGGTACCGCCCTTAAAACGAACCCCTTCCTGAACATATTTAACGTTTTCAATGGTTGGTTTTTTACGTTGCTGCTTTGGGCGTTTGTATTTTTTATCAATCTTATCGATAAAACCCACCTTGTTGTATAGCCGATCCATATTAAACTGCCCGTTAAGGGTTGTTTGCTGGGTGTTTTTTATGGTATTGCCCAAATCGCCTTCCTTAAGCGTTGCTCCAACTTTCCAATCGTAAGTAGCTGCATAGCGTGCGTTGGCCGAAACAAAATCGAGAAGCGGTATTTTATTTATGGGTAAAGTGTAGGTAGCATCAAACTTTTGATTGTAAGTATTGGGTGCACCAAAACTTCGGATGGACTGCCAAACTTTCTTTTTGTATTCGTCGTAGGTTTCTTTTAAAATGAGACCGTCGGGTTCTTCAATAAGTGCGTTGGTGTTGGTGGTAAAGGTAAACTTCAATCCTCTTGAGAAATTGTATTTAATGTCGAACTGATTGTTCCAATAAAAGTTTTTATCGTAGGTAGGAATAAAAAACTGTTCGGGATTATTCAGGTTCCTCAATTGGGTTTCGCTGTATTTCCGGTTCATGGTCGATCGGAATGAAAGCTGCTGGGGGGCCAGATAAAAATTAAAATCGCCGATGAGTTTAAAGGTTGGTTTATTTAGCAGTTTCACCTTTTTAAAGGGCACGTAGTTTTTGGGCTGATTGTTATAAACATAATTCAGCGCACCCATGTAAGTCTTTATGGTATTGTATTTAACCCCAACGTCGCGGTGAGCCAGCTCGCTGTATGCATAAGTTGCACTAAGATTTGAGGGAGAGTAAAAGCGCGTTTTGCCTTTTCCGGAACGGCCAATGCCCACATTGGTAAAATTCAAGCTTTTGCGTTCGGTTAAGTCCTGAACCTGTTTAACCAATTCTTCTTTTTCAGCTTTTGTTAAGCTCTCGTCCTTCAGGGTTGTTTCAAGTTTCACATCCTGGTCCAGTGGATTGTATTCGGGATTGATGGCAGTACGGGAATAACCCAAAAACATAGGGATTCGCACATTGGCCTCTTTGGGGAAAAATTTACCCAGTTCAAGATTGGTAGCCACATCTATCTGATTGGTTTCTTCTTTGGCGCGTTCCTGCCCGCTTTGTTCAATGCTACCGAACCCGGGTTGGGTGGTGCTTCCGGCAACCGATAACGTTCCAAAATCGGCCAGACGGGCGCTTACTCTTCCCGTTGCAGCCCAACCGCCTTTTTCATCGAAATCGGTCAAACGCAATTCATTCACCCATACTTCAACCGATTTTTCACTCCGGTCGTCAACCAGGTTATTGAACTTGGCTTTGGGGTTTTTTATACCTATCATCAGGGTATTCACATTGGCCAGGTTTGGATTTCCTTTCACAATAATACGTTTGCCTGAATTGGTATAATATGTGTATGCATCAACATATGAAACCTCTGAATTTCCTCTGCGCATGGCTTTATTCCGGTCGAGTTTTGCATTTACCAGTTCTTCAAAAACAATTACCAGGTTATTTTCAACAGGCCAAACATCTTCACGACTCCTACTACCCCAGGGAGTGAGTCGTAAGGGAACTTCGTATTCATAATAATTGTCGGTAAAGTCGGCGCCTAAACGCACAAAACACGAAACATCGAAATCATTTACAGCGCGGAAATCGTCGAACATGCTTTCGGCATGAACATACATTTGTAACTTACCGTAATCACGCATATCCATATTCAGGGTTTTGTAAACGGCTTTGGCATAACCATCCTCAAGCCCGGTAACTTTTAGGGCCATCGATTGCTCATTCAGTTTTTGCAGTTGTGGGTTTGAAGGATCCTGCTGCCGATCAACACCGGGTGGAAGCACATAAGGAACGGGTGCGCGATTGCCGTTTTCTTCAATATTAACGGTTGAAACGGTAAATGGAATGATATTTGGATCATGACTTTCGTCGCCACCACCAATTGATTCGCCTCCCTCCCTAATAGCATAATCATATTTTCGCCATTCGCTGCGTACCAGTTCCAAAGCACCAAAACGCAGTACCACATCTTCGCTCCATTCATTCAAAAACATACGAATAAATCGGATGGATTTAAAATCCTGTATGGTTCCCACTTTAAAATCGGGGTTATTAATGGGTATTTTAAACTGATACCAGGTAACTTCTTTGCGAAGGCCATTTTCCATTTCAACTGTCGAGGTAAGCGCATCGGTTACAAAACCGCTACCTACTTTAAGGTTTTCTTTTCTTAAATCGATGGTATAATGAAAATACGATTCCCCTTCGCTTAGGGTAAAATCGCCGTTAATATCTTCCACATCGGGATTTACCTGCCCTGTGGTGGTGTATTCCACATTGGCGTTATTGTTTACCGGTGTATTGCCTTCGGAATTGCTGAATTTTTTATAGCGCTCCAAAATGTCAGGTTCTTCCGAGTCGTATTCTGCACCACGAAAATAACGAAAATCATCAGCTGCAGGGTCGGCTATTATGTTGGCCTTCTGCGTTTCGTCAGTTACGTTTTGATTGATGTAATTCAGATAAACAGCATGAAATTCCTGCTCGTCAGTCATGCCGGTCGCTTCATTGATTATCGTTCCACTCAGCCCGTCGAAACCTACATCCTGGCGAATGCGCAGGTCAGCATCCTGAACAAATTCGGTAGTTACCGCCTGAAATGCAGGAACCCTTCCCCATTGTGTTTCAATGTATGAATCAGCAGCAGGGGGATTTCCGGTAGGTAGTCCGTTTTCATAACTTTTCCGGCCGTCTTTTAAAATATCTTCCGATATATTTCCCAGGTTAAAGTTTAGTTTCCCTCCCGGATTTAGCGTGTCGCCTTCCACAAAAGGATCCATCATCCAAAACATGATGTATTCCACATTTTGCGCTTCAAAATCTTTGGTGTTTAATTCCCGCATAATTCCAGCCCACCGCGTTTCCGGATTGTTCAGTTTTCCTTCGTTATTAAGACCCGCAGAATGAACAGTTGGTTCAGTATCAAAATTATACGGCCCTCTTTCTTCAGGATAAAAAGCCAAATCGAGAGTAGTAATTTCAGTAGGCTGTCCGCTGGGCGTATCACGATTTGGATAAATCTCCCGTTCGTTTACCCGGTAAACCTGTAAACTGGAAAGTTGATCATCATTTACGTTTTCTGTAGAAGTGGAACGGAAAAATATGGGATCAATCTGATACCAGGCCAAAAGCGCCCGGTTGTATCCCGAACTTAATCCACTAAAATCGTCCGATTCTGGAAAAACTTCTTTATCGTGCGGAATACTGGATAAAACCCAGCCTACCCGGCTGCGTAAATCGATACTGGATTCACTGCCTTCAAAATCGTCGATAAAAGCATTACCATTGGCACCAATGGCTTTGTTGTGCCCCGGTATTAAATGGGCAAACTCGCCTTCAACCGTAATCGATGACATTTCTTTGGTTTCAAGAAAAGGCAGACGATCAATCATTCGGGTAAGAAAAGGAACGTCGGTACGATAGGAGCCGTTTAAACCCCAAATGGTATTGTTTATGGGTTCGTCGCCCATATTTACTTTTTGAGTAAGTGGCCGCTCGGTAAGATTCATGATGGTAGCTCCCAGATTAAAATCGCTGTTAAAACGATAATCGAAATGGGTTCCCATCAGGGTTTTGCTTTGAATGCTAAACAGAGCATTGCTTTCGAGCGAAATTTTCAAAGGTGTGCCCGAAGCCAGGTAACTCTCGTTCAGGATTTTTACCCGACCCAGATTGTAATCGACCGAATAATCAAGATTTTCCTGCAGCACAATACCCCCGGCGGTTACTTTTACTGAACCCTGGGGAATATTAAATGAGTTTAAAAATATTTCGGAGCCCCCCGACGATTTGTAGTCGCCACTCAGAAAGAACTTATTTTTTGAGGTAATTTGTTTGGCCTTAAATTGGGTGGAATCGTACAAAGCCTGGTAGGCCAGTCTTTCAGCTAAATCATTGTCATCAATAAGTTGATACAGATAACGGCCAAAAGGTTCCACCACGGGAAAAATAATACGCCCGGTTTGTGATAAAATAGTTACTCCTTCCACAAAATCAAAAACTCCATCACCAGTTTCTAAATAATTGCCTTGCGAATTCAGATTATCGAGGTTCATGTGACGAATAAATTTTTCGTTCCGCATGGAATCGGAAAGCACCCGTTTCCGATCAGGAATATTTAAAACCCGGGTTCCAATGTTGTCGTCGTAATACTCCACCTCAAAGCGAAAATCCTCCTGACTCAACTGATATCCGCCAATGGAATACACGTTTTTCATCATTAGTTTCCAGTTAGGCAGCAGGGGATTAAAATTAGTTCCCTTTAAAAGTTTTGTTACCAATACATCGGGATGAATGATACCATCTTGCGAAAACTCACCCACCTTATAAGTATCACCATTGGCGGTGTATTCATAAGCAACGGCCAAAACCTCGTCGCTGTTGAGCGACAAATTCAGCGAAATGTAACCCAGCCTTTCGTTAAGGGTAAACTCATTGGGCCCCAGCTTACGTGCGTATTCTACTTTTTCGTAGTGTTTTCCGCCTTCAAAATTTAAACTGTTTAAAATACGCGAAACCATGTTTATGTTTCGGATACCCGGATTTGCCTGTGTGTCGGCAACCTGCTGGTACAAACTGTTGGCTTTATTTGTAGGGTACTTGCTATTGTAAGTAGTTATAGCAGGATCAAGCAATACAAATTCGTTGTTGTTATAAAAATTTTGCTCTGCTTTTTCTTCACCCAAATCCATAAAGGCCATAATATTTCGTGCCCCGGAGGTTTCTTTTTTGGAATTGGTCACCCAAACTTCAATTTTTGTGATGTTGATGGGCGAATTTATCATAGGCAGGTTGGCCAGCCACTCATCGTAATGGGTGCGGAAATAATGCGATAAAAAGAAGTGTCGGTTTCGGTCGTAATCAATGGCTGAAAGGTTGTAGCTGCTTTTTTGGGCCCCGCCTTCAACCATAATGGTTTTGGTTTCGCCTTCCTGCTGCGAAAAAATACTGGTAATGTAGAGGTTCCCAAACTTCATCTCGGTTAATATACCGAACAAACTTTGGCTCCCCGATATCAGAGAGGTAGAAAGCGGCATGCTTACATCGCCCGCTTCTATTTTCTGCAGAATATCGTCTTCTTTACCCTGATAACGCAGATTCATGGTATTATCGAAATCGAACTGGCTCTCGGTATCATAACTAACGCGCATCTCCAGGTTGTCGCCAATTTTACCCACCACACTCATCTGAATTTCTTCTTTAAAATCGAAGGTGGTATTTCGGCGTAAATCGACATGCTGGTTGGGGTTTTCGGAATTAGTAATTTTTATCCCGAATTTTAATGCCGCCGAACCGCTGGGTTTAATGTCGATGGTATTACTTCCGAAAATGGTTTCGAAAGCTTCGCTCCCGATGTTAATTTTGGGAATAAGCGACGACTGATGCTCAAACGATTCGCTTTTGTAGCGCTGATCCCAGTACTTTTTTAGATTTTGCTGTACATTGTATTGCTGAAACTCGTCAAAATTCATGGTATAAGGAGCACCCAAAACAACGTTTCCAATTTTTTTCTGAACTATGTATTGATTGGTTTTCACATCGTACACAATCTCGGTGGTAATTAGTTCGTCGGTTTTAAAATCGATATTTGACGAAGGCCTTCGGGTATCGTAGGGGTTTTGGCTTTGCGGCGTAAGGGTATAAGGTAACTTTATGGAATCGGCTTCAGTTTGTGCCCAACCAGTTAAAAAGTTCCCGGCAAAAAAAAGTGTTATTGCTATTGTTAGGTATTGTCTTTTCAAGGCAATGGTAACAGTTAATTAAAACGATTTTAAAGCTTGCTTCACCAGCTCCTCAACACTGGCTTTGGGATTTGCCTGCAACAGCTTATCAAGTATTTTTTCGACGCTGCTCTTTACAAAACCCAACATCACTAATGCAGATAACGCTTCTTCGCGGTTTGTATTGCTTTGTGTCTGGAAAAATTCTCCCGTAAGATTCGATTTACCCACTTTATCTTTTAAATCAACAATAATGCGCTGTGCCGTTTTGGCTCCTACGCCTTTTATATTATTCAAGAGTTTAACATTGCCTGAAAGAATGGCTTCTTTAATTTCATCGGGGCTGAGCGACGAAAGAATCATCCGTGCCGTGTTTGAACCAATTCCTGAAACAGAAATTAACTGACGAAAAATTTCACGCTCGCTTTTATTAAAGAAACCATACAACAGATGTGCATCATCGCGTACCACCTGATGAACAAAAACAACGGCCTGCTCTTTACCTGATAAGGCCGAATAGGTATTTAACGAAATCTGAATGTGATAACCGACACCCTGGTTATCGATAACTACAGTGGCAGGAGTAAGTTCTGCTATGGTACCTTGTATGTATTCGTACATAGATTTTTAACTTTGGCTTACAATCGGGCA
The DNA here is from genome assembly GCA_002840905.1 of Bacteroidetes bacterium HGW-Bacteroidetes-4. Taxonomy (GTDB): domain Bacteria; phylum Bacteroidota; class Bacteroidia; order Bacteroidales; family SZUA-534; genus GWE2-40-63. The sequence continues at coordinate 82,048 of PHDD01000005.1, forward strand.
AAACTACAAAAAATGAGCTACAAACCTCAAGCTTTTTGGCTAAAAGTAAATGCGATGTTTTAAAACCGTAAAGCACCGAAGCTACAATCGTCTGAATCAGTTCTTGTGAAATGCCTTATATAAAAAAAAGGGCTACGCCTCCCACGGTAATTACCGCACCCAACACCTCTTTTAAAGTTACTTTTTCCTTATAAAGCAGAATTGCCGGAGGAATTATTAGTACCGGGATAATTGACATAATGGTTGATGCAATGCCTACCGAAGTGAATTTAACCGAAAGCAGTGAGAGGTAAACTCCGATAAAGGGCCCAAAAACTGCACCAATGGCCATAAAGCGGAGGGCTTTACCGTCTTTTACGGCAGCGGTAACGCGTGGCCACCGGTTTATTAAAGTAATTAGAATTACAAAACCCACACTACCTGTAATTACCCGAATGTGTGTAGCAGCAAAAACATTGTAATCGCCCATACCGTATTTGCTTAACACCAGGCCGCTGGCCTGACCAATGGTTCCCAGCAGAGCAAAAACCAATCCCTTGGGCGAAAACGAAAATTGCAAGCCTTTTTTCTTTCCCATTTTTTCGTCATCCAGTTTTTTCTTTTCGGTAACCACTAATACAATCCCCGAAAGGGTAACAGCCATTGCCAGCATCGCCTGAAAACTCAGGGTTTCGCCCAGGGCAATCCAACTGATAAAAGCGGCAAAGGGAGGACTCAGCGACATAACCAGCATAGAGATGCGCGCACTGATGTATTCGTAAGACTTAAACAAAAAATAATCGCCAAACACAAAACCTACCAGGCCTGAAATACTCAACCAAATCCAGTTAAAGCCTGAAGCATCGGTAGGAAAGAAACGCCCGCGCAGAAACCACGAAACTACCGCATAAATTACAAAAGCCATCAGCAAACGAATAAGGTTTACCGACAAGGAACCCGTCCGGCGAGTGGCCTGCTGAAAAGCCAGTCCGGTTACCGTCCAGCAAACGGCTGTACCCAATGCTATCAGCTCCCCAAGATGTGATTGAATCATTCCATAAAAATTTGCTCAAAAGTAGAAAAATAAATACAGCCCAAACTACATTAAGCAAAAAATATCAAGCCCAATAAGCCTTTAAAAAGCCTATAAATATGTGTTGTAAAGTACATTTTTATATGATACTTTTGCTTGGGCAGTTTTAAAAAAAGAATCACATTCGCCCAACAAAAAGTAAAAACATCAACATTATGGACAAGCAAAAAATATCGAGCTTTATTACTGAGGTTCAACTGTTTGACTCACTCAACACCGACGAAATAGATTTATTGGCCGCCAAGTTCAGCGAAAAAGCAATCAAACAAGGAGCCTACCTTTTTAAAGAAGGTTCAGAACGCGAAGCTATCTTTGTTATTTACGATGGCGAGGTAGAGCTTTTTACACGCACCCCCTTTGGCGAAGAACGCCGTTTATCGTTTTTCCAGAAGTACGATTTTATTGGTGAAGGATCGTTAATCGACAATTCGCCCCACTCAACCACTGCAAGAGCTATGACCGACGTAACGGTGTTGTCGCTGAGCCGGAAAACCCTGCAGGAACTGTTCGACGATAATAAAGAACTGGCCGCTAAAGTATATCGCTACCTGGCCAAACTGGTTGCCCGCCGTATGAACCAGGCCAATGCCCACCTCACCAACGCCGGAGCCCAATACGTTTCAGGACGCACGCGCAGCGAACACGATTTGCTGGGCGATCGCGATGTCCCGGCTGAAGCCTACTACGGGGTGCAAACCCTGCGAGCCATGGAAAACTTTAATATTAGCGGGGTAACCTTAAACTTTTATCCGGTTTTTGTGCAGGCGCTGGCCATGGTGAAACTTGCTGCTGCCAAAGCAAACAATGACCTGGGCCTTTTGAACAACACTCTTACCGATGCCATTGTGGCCGCCTGCGACGAAGTTATTAAGGGAAAATTTCACAAAAACTTTGCAGTTGATATGATTCAGGGCGGTGCCGGAACCTCAACCAATATGGCAGCCAATGAGGTTATTGCCAACCGTGCTCTGGAAATTCTGGGTCACAAAAAAGGCGAATACCAATATTGCCACCCGAACAATCATGTAAACCTAAGTCAATCGACCAACGATGCTTATCCAACCGCGGTTAAAATTGCGCTTATTTTAAATAATGCCCGTTTTATCGAGGTACTTAAGGACCTAATAGAATCGTTTTATACCAAGGCACGCGATTTTCGCGACGTTATCAAGATGGGCCGTACCCAGTTACAGGACGCAGTTCCCATGACTTTGGGACAAGCTTTTGAAGCCTATGCAGTAACCCTTTCGGAAGAGATTGAACGGCTGGAACAAAACGTACAGCTATTTCTTGAAGTAAACATGGGCGCCACAGCCATTGGAACCGGTATTAATTCGGAACCCGGTTACAGCGATCTTTGCATCAAACATTTAAGAGAAGTTACCGGACTCGACATTAAGCTGGCGGGAAACCTGATTGAAGCCACCCAGGATACCGGAGCCTTTATTATGTATTCGTCGGCAATTAAACGCCTGGCGGTAAAACTATCGAAAATCAGCAACGACCTGCGCCTGCTTTCATCGGGGCCACGCACCGGTTTTAACGAGATAAACCTGCCCCCCATGCAGCCCGGCTCTTCGATAATGCCCGGAAAAGTAAACCCGGTAATTCCCGAAGTGGTAAATCAGATTGCCTTTAAAGTAATTGGTAACGACCTCACGGTAACCCTTGCTTCCGAGGCCGGACAACTGGAATTGAACGTGATGGAACCGGTGATTACGCAAAGTATTTTTGAAAGTGTGGAGATGCTTAAAAATGGTATGGAAGTTTTACGCTTCCGCTGCATCGACGGCATAACCGCCAACGAAGAACGTTGCCGCGAACTGGTACAAAACAGCATTGGGCTGGTAACTGCCTTAAATCCCGCATTGGGATATGAGGTGTGCAGCAAACTGGCCAAGGAAGCCTTAAAAAACAACCGAAGCGTTTACGATTTGGTACTGGAACAAAACCTGCTCTCGAAAGAGGAACTTGATAACATTCTTACTCCTGAAAACATGATTCGCCCGCGGAAAATGCATTAAACCAATACTAATTTCATTAGAGAAAGCCTGAATACAAATAATCGGGCTTTTTTATACAACGTTGTGCGCAGATAAGCCGAATAAAGAACCCTCTGTGGTCCCTTTTCAAAAAAATAAAAAATTCCGCATCAAAGTGGTTGGTTGGCTATTACAAATAGGTTAAGGTTGAAAGCTGTCGGTAATCGTAAACCTCATTGGCTACTTCAATCAATTGTTGGGCAGTAAGCTGTTGTATTTTTGCGTATACCGCATCCAATGAATCCACCTTACCAAAGAGCAGGTAGCTTCGTCCGATATTCAACATCAATCCCGAAAGGTTTTCGGCTCCAATGGCCATTTGACCAATCATTTGTTTTTTTGCCCGCTCCAATTGGAGAATTCCCAGCGTGTTGGTCTGAAGTTTCTGAATCTCCGATTTAATTATTTTTAAGCTTTTTTCCACCTTTTCGGGTTCTGTTCCAAAGTAGATGCCCACTATTCCGGTGTCGCTGTATGGATTATAAAACGATTCCACATTATAGGTATAGCCATGGCGTTCGCGTAAGGCCAGGTTAAGGCGCGAATTCATACCCGGCCCGCCCAGGATATTATTTAGCAGCTCTAAAGGCAGCCGGTTCTTATGATCAATGGAATAAGCCCGGTTACCGGTGATGCAATGCGCCTGAAACGTATCTTTTTTAATAACTTTTTGTTCGGGCTTGTAGCCATTGAGTACCAGTCGCCGCTCTTTCCTGAGGTTGGCCTTAACCTGACCAAAATACTTTTCGGCCCAGCGCTTTAACAGGTTAAAATTGACATCGCCCACCGAGCAAATAACCATTTGGTCGGTATGGTAATTTTCGGCAATAAAGTGCAATAAATCGGTCTGCTTATATGTGTTCAGCAGGTTGGGTTCGCCCAGAATATTCCGCCCTATGGGATGGCCGTCGAAAATCTGCTCTTCAAAATCGTCGAAAATAAGTTCAGCCGGACTGTCTTTGTAAGAATTTATTTCGTCAAGAATTACTTCTTTTTCTTTTTCAAGTTCCTTTACCGGAAACGATGCGTTAAAGACAATGTCGGAAAAAAGCTCCATTGTCCGGCTGGAATACTCTTTCAGAAACGACGCATAGATGCAGGTTTCTTCTTTGGTAGTGTAGGCGTCAATTTCGCCCCCCACATCTTCGAGCCGGCTAATTACATGATACGCCTTCCGCTTGTGGGTTCCTTTAAAAATAACGTGCTCAATAAAATGGGCAATTCCATGCTGATTAGCAGCTTCGTCGCGCGAACCCGTATTGATGATAATCCCCAAATGAGCAACCTTGCCGGCACTTTGTTGGTGTATCAGCCGAATGCCATTGGCTAAAGTATATAATTCGTATCCCTTCATGTCAGTTACGTCAAAATCAGGAGGGCAAAAGTATAAAATAAAGCGGAACTAAACAGGGTAAACTACTTGTTTTTAGCAATTAACCCGGTTTTACTTCCAGGTGCTAAAAGGATGGTTACTTAAATATGAATTGTAATAGCGCGGGTTGTTGGTCACTTCCTGTCCAATCCAATCGGGCAGGGAGCATTCCTCTGCTGTGGATGAAAGCTCAACTTCGGCAAGCAAAAGACCCTGATTGGCTCCCTGGAATTCATCAATTTCAAAAACATGATCTTCGTACTCGACCACATAACGGGTTTTTTCAATAAGGTGAGGAAGGCAAAGTTTCAATAACCCTTTAGCATCGCCCAGCGAAATTTCCTGTTCCCACTCAAAACGACTCATGCCCGAAGCATCACTGGGCCCTTTTATGGTAAGAAATCCTTTTTTTGAAGTTATGCGAACTCGTACGGTACGCTCCGGATCGATTGAAAGATATCCTTGTTTTATCTCAAATTTTCCTGCAGCCATTAACCTAAAATCGCCCTGTACTAAAAATTTGCGTTCAATCTCGCGTGTCATCTTTTCTTGTCTCATCCGTAACCGGTCAAATTTCATAACTTTAAAACTTAAATAACTGAATAACAGCCCGTAAATCACAAGCTGTTTTAATTCCGCAGCGCAACAAATTTACTTACTTCCATTGGGTATTGCAAGCCAATCAAAGCGGTATGTTTTTTAGCTCATGCGTTTTTTATTTTTCTCTGAAAATAGCTACTACTTTTATAGCCAACAAAAAAATAGGAGAAAAAACTGTTGATAAAAGTATTTTATCGACAGGCAAAAAATTCATTAACGTAAATTCAAAATAGATGAAAAAAATTGGACTGGCCACTCTGGTACTGATGCTTTTTGCAGCCTGCAATCCATCAACTGAAAAAAAACCAGATGATGTGGCCAACATTTCAGCAGAAGTAGTTGACCAAACCATTGAACTTTTGCAAAAGGCTCATACCGATTGCGATGCCCAACTCATAGCAAAGGGGGTAAAACATGCCGCATCGTTATGGCGCCAAACCGATGGCGACGAAGTATACTTTCAACAGTTTTGCCTTGACAATTACCTGAAAACCCACGAAGAAAAATCGCTGGTGTTTTCAAAACTTGAACATTATTTTGAAACTCTGACGGGTAACTTCACTAAAATGGGCGTGGGTCTAAACCTGAACCTGACTTTGGATAATGGACCGCTGCACGAAATCGACAGAATGTTTGGTGCATACAATCCAAGTGCCCACCTGAGCGACGATTTGTACACAAACAAAATTGCCTTTGTAATTGCCCTGAATTTTCCTTATTTCACTTTAAGCGAAAAAGAAACACTGGGAACCGAATGGAGCAACAAACATTGGGCCTGGGCTCGACTGGGCGACCAATTTGCTGCCCGTGTTCCCGCACAACTGAAACAGCAATATTCCAACGCAAATACCAATGCCGATATTTATATTTCAGCCTACAATATTTACATGGGGAGTTTACGTAATGCGGAAAATGAGCAGTTGTTTACCGACGATATGATTCTGTTAAGTCACTGGAACCTGCGCGACGAAATAAAATCAAACTATGGCGATGCACAAAAGGGCTATGAAAAACAACAAATGGTTTATCAGGTTATGAAGCGGATTATCGACCAAAGTATTCCAAGGGAAGTAATAAATTCAGGCAAATACCAATGGAATCCTTACGAAAATACACTTTTTGATCAGGATCAACTGGTTTCGTTTACTCCCGAAAACACCGACCGCTACCAGCAAATTATCAACAGTTTTAAAGCCCTGCAGGCCATGGATGCCTATTACCCGGCAATGAATACTTATATTGAGCGAAGTTTTTCAGGAAACATGGAAATTGCTCAGCCCGAGGTAGAACAATTGTTTCATGAATTCTTAAGTGCTCCCCAGGTAAAAAAGGTGGCTGAATTAATTAAAGCCCGTCTGGGACGTGACTTACAGGCTTATGACATTTGGTACGACGGATTTAAAGCCCGCAGCAGCATTTCGGCCGACATACTCAACAATAAAACTCAAAAAAAATACCCTGATGCCAAAGCTTTTGAAGCCGACATGCCCAACATGCTGGTTAAACTGGGATGGGATAAAGAGCGGGCTAAATTCCTGGCTTCAAAAATTACTGTTCAGGCAGCCCGTGGTTCAGGCCATGCGTTGGGCGCTGAAATGCACGACATGTATTCGTACCTGCGAACCCGTGTTCCTGAAACCGGAATGAACTACAAAGGATACAACATTGCGGTTCATGAGTTTGGACACAATGTGGAACAGACCATTTCGCTGCACAGAGTTCCTTATTATATGCTGCATGGAGTTCCCAATACGGCATTTACCGAAGCCCTGGCTTTTATTTTCCAGAGTCGCGACTTAAAATTGCTGGATATGAACGACCCCAATCCCAACAAGGAAGCCCAAAAAACATTGGATACTTTTTGGAGCATCTATGAAATTATGGGCGTAAGTATGGTTGATATGAAAGTTTGGAAATGGCTTTATGCCAATCCCAATGCTGATGCCGAACAACTGAAAAAAGCAACTCTTGCCATTGCCAACGAATTGTGGAACCTATATTACGCCGAAGTTTTCGGTTTAAAAGACGAGCCGGTTTTGGCTATCTACTCACACATGATTGCTTATCCGCTTTACTTGTCAGCATATTCATTTGGCCATTTAATCGACTTTCAGATTGAGCAATATTTAAAAGGAAAAGATCTGGCAACTGAGGTAGAACGAATGTTTAGTCAGGGTCGTCTTACTCCGCAAACCTGGATGAAACGGGCTACTGGCCATGTTATTTCAAATGAACCCATTTTAACTGCCGTTGATGAAGCACTATCCAAAATAAAACAGTAAATTATTCAGAAAGTATCGTGCGCTCTATTATTGAAGGAAAAAACTCATACTCGAGCGCATGAACTTTTTTAGCTACCATTTCAGGGGTGTCGGTGGGCAAAACCGGCACCTTTTTTTGTTCAATAATTGCTCCCTGATCATACAGATCGTTTACAAAATGAACGGTAATGCCTGTTTCGGTTTCACCATTGGCTACCACGGCCTGGTGCACCCGATCGCCATACATACCTTTGCCCCCAAACTTGGGTAACAAGGCTGGGTGAATATTAATTATCCGCTTGGGGAAAGCCTGAATCAATTGGTGGGGTACCAACCATAAAAATCCGGCCAACACAATCCAATCTATTTCAAAATCGTTTAGTTGCTTTAACACCCATTCGGAATCGTAAAACTGGCTTCGGTTAAAAACCACCGACGGGAGTTCCAGCTTTTTGGCCCGTTCCAGAACGTAGGCATTGGCATTGTTCGAGAACACTGCAGCTACTTCAATAGCAGCATGGCTTGAAAAATACCGGGCTATATTTTCAACATTGGTTCCTGAACCGGAGGCAAAAAGTGCAATTTTAATCATGAGCAAGTATTCAGATAAGCTTGTGTTTTAACTTATCAAAGATACAAAATACTTTAAAACAGCATTCCTTCAGCTTCTCCACTCTCATAAGCATTATCAATCTGGAGAATATTCTTTTTAGAGGCTTCAACGGCCAGATAGTCACAGCGTTCGTTTCCGGGATTTCCCGCATGGCCTTTTACCCAGTTAAATACTACTTTGTGTTTTTTATAAACCAGCAAAAAACGTTTCCACAAATCGGCATTTTTTTTCTTCTTAAACGATGTTTTTACCCAATTTTGCAGCCAGCCTTTTTCAACGGCATCAATCACATACTTCGAATCGGAATAAATAGTAACCTCACAACCGGGAGTTTTTAAGGCCTCCAAACCTACTATTACTGCCAATAGTTCCATCCGGTTGTTGGTGGTCATGCGGTAGCCTTCCGACAAATCTTTGCGGTGGTTTCCTGAAATCAGTACGACTCCGTATCCACCCGGGCCGGGATTTCCGCTTGCAGCACCATCGGTATACATGGTAATTTTTGTTGCCATAATGCAAAAGTAGACTTAAATTTTAGAAATAGATTCGGGTAATGTATTTTTGTGGCCGAAAACTGATGCGTATGAAAATTGGGACTATTGATTTGGGCGAGCGGCCGGTGTTTTTTGCACCCATGGAAGATGTGAGTGATCCTTCGTTTCGCAGGCTTTGCAAAGAATTTGGCGCCGACATGATGTACACCGAGTTCATTTCGTCCGATGGCCTTATCCGCGATGCTGAAAAAAGCGTACGCAAGCTCGACATTGCCGATTACGAGCGCCCCGTTGGAATCCAGATTTATGGGAAAAACCCGGAAGCTATGGTTGAAGCCGCCTTACGCTGCGAAGAAGCCCAACCCGATTTAATCGACCTGAATTTTGGTTGTCCCGTAAAACGGGTTGCCGGCAAAGGAGCCGGAGCCGGTTTGTTGCAAAACATTCCCCTGATGCTTGAAATTACAGCCAGAGTGGTAAAAGCCGTTAAAATTCCGGTAACGGTAAAAACCCGCCTGGGTTGGGACGAAAACAACCTGCCCATTGTAAGCCTGGCCGAACAATTGCAGGATGTGGGCATAGCCGCACTTACCGTTCACGGACGCACCCGCAAACAAATGTACAAGGGCGAAGCCGACTGGACGCTGATTGGAGCCATAAAAGAAAATTCCCGAATGACCATACCCATAATTGGAAACGGCGATGTGAGCAGTCCCGAAATTGCCCTGCAAAAGTTTACCAATTACAGTGTTGATGCCATTATGATTGGACGTGCTGCCATTGGAAAACCATGGCTCTTTAAAGAGGTAAAACACTTCCTGCAAAACGGCGAACTGCTCCCGCCCATTACCATTCCCGAAAAGGTTGAACTGGCCAAACGGCACCTGAGCTATTCACTCGAACGGAAAGGCGATATTACCGGCGTGTTTGAAATGCGTCAGCATTTTTCGAATTATTTTAAAGGCCTGCCAAACTTTAAAGAAACCCGCATACGCCTGGTTACTGAAACCAATCCCAACACCATCCATTCCATTTTGGATGAGATAGCTGCCCAATGGGGCGATTATTAAACAATAACAAATGTTACTTTCGGTGTTTTTTTTCGACCTTTGCTTATTTAAAAATAAAAAAACCCTTAAAAACATTGAATTATGAACAAACCTCTTTTGCTTACCCTGCTTTTAGCTCTGGAATTTTTTTTGTAACCTCTTTATGCATAGCTTAAACATCGATGAAGAAAGTTAAACCCCTACTATTCAATCGAAAATACTGAATGAGGAACGTATTATAATGATGCAATTACCCAAGGGCTATGCCATGAATAAAGCAAATTACCCGATACATTTTTTGCTCGATGAAATATTTGGCAAGGTGGTTCTATGCAAAAATTGTAGGCATACTTTACAGCAATATTAGTATAAAAATTACTGAAACAGAATCCCCAAAAGCCTTCGGGGCCCTGAGGAACAGTCTTCCAAAATTAATCATATAAAAGGTAAATAACCGGTGTAACTATTCGGATTAACCCTTTGCTTTTGCCATAAAATAAAAAAAACTTCACAATAATTTGTAAGTGCTTTATCTTGTTGGGCTCCCCTTTCGCACCCTTTCGGAAGGGACTTGAACCAACCCAGAAAGCTTTCGGGGCCCTGATGAACAGCTGTCTTTAGCTATATATTTTAGGGGTTTATGCAACAAGTAAAGAATTATAAACTTTTTTGAAAAAGTAATAAATATATTACCTTTACGCCATGAAATACAACGACCTTTTTAAACTGTTAAAGAACCATGGTTGGGTTGAAGTCCGGCAAAAAGGAAGTCACGTTATTTTGCATCATCCCGAAAAGGAAATACAATTAACAGTACCCTACCATGCAGGCAAAGAGGTTAAAAAAGGATTGCTAAACGCAATTTTAAAACAAGCTGCAATTAAAACCAAAAAGCGATGAAAAAGAAAAAAATCCATTTAGAAGTTGTAAAAGAAAATACCGGATACAGCGCTACCGGAACTATTGAAAATAATTTTATTGCCACTGAGGCCGAAAGCTTTACAGACCTTCAAAAAAATGCAGTTGAGGCCATAAATCTGGCTTTTGATAGTGAGGAATATACCCTTAATGACATACAATTTGCCTACGACCTTAAAAGCTTTTTTGATTTTTATAAGGTAATAAACGCAAAGGCTTTAAGTGAGCGTATAGGGATGAACCAAAGTTTAATGGCACAATACATAAAAGGCAGCAAGAAACCCTCAACCAGCCAGTTAAAAAGGATTTTACATGGAGTACAACAAATTGGTCGCGAATTATCGGAGGCCCGTTTTTTAATGTAGCCTTTCAAAATGAACCTGAACCAAGCCCGAAAGCTTTCGGGGCCTTGATTAACAGTCATAAAACAAAAAAGCCTTTGCAAAAAATCTGCAAAGGCCTTATTTTACTGGGCTCCCCCTCTTGGACTTGAACCAAGGACCCCCTGATTAACAGTCAGGTGCTCTAACCAACTGAGCTAAGGAGGAAGAACGCTCACAACCTGAGTAAATCCGTTTCTCAAATTGCGTGGCAAAAATAAGCGCATCTTTTGAATCTGCAAAATATTTAACCAATTTTTTTACCCCCCCCTGCAACTTTAAAGTTTCTATTGTGACTGTCAATTAATTGCGATATTATTTTTTTATTCTTTAAATTTAGAGTTATTTCGCAACGTTTTTTGAATTTTTGAACCAATACAATGGATAAGATTTTAGGAATGGGCAACGCCCTGGTCGATGTAATGACTAAGTTAAACAACGACAGCACACTAACCGAATTAAACCTGCCCAAAGGAAGCATGCAATTGGTGGATGCCAATTTCAGCAAGCAGGTAATTGAAAGTACACATCACCTGAATCAGGTAATGACATCAGGGGGTTCGGCAGCAAATACCATACACGGACTGGCTCGTTTGGGCATTGAATCCGGTTTTGTAGGTAAAGTTGGCGCCGATCCGCTGGGTGTTTTTTTTAAAGAAGATCTGGAGGAAGCCGGTATTGAACCTTTTCTTTTGCTGAGCGAGACCCCGACCGGAAAAGCCGTAGCTTTGGTTTCACCCGATTCGGAACGCACCTTTGCTACTTATCTGGGAGCGGCGGTTGAATTGTGCGCTTCCGATATCAATCCGGGTATTTTCGAAGGGTATCAATACTTTCATATCGAAGGATATCTGGTTCAAAACCATGAACTGATTGAAACTGCGGTTAAAATTGCCAAAGAAAAAGGTTTGAAAGTTTCACTCGATTTGGCCAGCTACAATGTGGTAGAAGAAAACAAAGATTTTCTGCACCGGATTGTTCGCGATTTTGTGGATATAATTTTTGCCAACGAAGAAGAAGCCCGCGCTTTTACCGGAAAAAATCCGGAAGAATCGCTGAACGAACTGGCTAAACTTTGCGAATACGCTGTAGTAAAAATCGGTAAACAGGGTTCTTTAATCAAACACGGAACCGATGAAGCCCGGGTTGGTATTATTGGTATTGATGCTTTTGATACTACCGGAGCTGGTGACCTTTACGCTGCCGGATTTTTATACGGAATGGTTCTTAACCTGTCGTTAAGCAAATGCGGAAAGATGGGAGCCCTCCTTTCGGGAAAGGTTATTGAAAACTTAGGGGCTAAAATATCTGAAAAAGGATGGGCATTTATTAAAGAACATCTGGAATAGTGAATCGCTTTAATAACAAGGCGGTCTGGAATTATAATATCCAGGCCGCCTTGTTATTTTCAAAAACTCCGGTCTATTCAAATAAAACCGCCCGGGTTAAAACCTGAGTGGTTTCAGCGTGATAACCTTTCTGATAGGGTGCTTTCCCGCCTACAGAAATTTCAAAAACTCCGGTTTCGTTTTTAGCACAGCCTTCATCGTCGAACACTACAAGTTGTTCCGATGTCAGCGTAAAGCTAACCATTTTTGATTCCCCGGGATTAAGGTGAATGCGCTGCACCCCCTGCAACGAAACCAAAGGAACGGTTACTGAAGCTTCAACATCCTTTACATAAAGTTGTACCACTTCGTCGCCAGCAAATTTTCCGGTATTGGTGACTTTTACATTTATTATTAAAGGTTGGGTAAAGGATGCCGTTTTTGGTAATATAAAATCGGTGTATTCAAACTGTGTGTAACTCAATCCATGTCCAAACGAAAATAAGGGTTCACCAGTAAAAAAGCGGTAGGTACGTCCCTTCATGGCATAATCTTCAAAATAGGGAAGTTGATATACGCTTTGGTAGAAAGTTACTGGCAAGCGTCCGGCTGGATTGTAATCGCCAAACAACACATCGGCAATGGCTGCACCTCCGGCTTGTCCCGGATACCAGGCTTCCATTATGGCCGGAATATGTTCTGTTTCCCAATTAATGGCCAGCGCACTTCCATTCAACAGAACAAGAACAATAGGCCGTCCTGTGGCATGAATTTTTCTGATGAGCTTCGTCTGCGTTTCGGGCAGTCCTAATGTGAGCCGGTCGCCTCCTTTAAATCCCTCAACATCTACATCCATTTCTTCGCCTTCGAGTTGCGGCGACAAACCCATGCAAAGAACTACCACTTCTGACTTTTTTGCAAGCTCAATGGCTTCCTGTTCCAAATTTATTCCCGTACGGGCCCAAACAAGTTTCATCATGGCCGAACGGGTTAAGTGGGTATAATCAACCTGTAATTGATATGGTTTCCCTTTTTCCAGCTTTATTTTTTTATAACGACTTTGGTTCCGATGATACCCGTGATAATTCACCAGCTCTTCGCCATCAATCCATATCCGGTAGCCATCTTTTCCGTCGCCACCCAGGTAGTATTCCCCAGTAAGTTCGGGAACCAGCCATCCGCTCCAGCGGATGCTAAAACTATCGACCGGAACCTGCGGAACGGGAGCATTTCCCTGCCAGTTAAAATTAATTTGCGAATGCGTATCGGTAAACACCGCATCGCCGGAACAATTTATATTATTATAATATGAAGCGGCTAATCCCGAAGAAGTTTTTTGCGCATCGAGATAAAAATTTTCGGCAGGAATGGCCTGAAGGTGAGGCAATTTTTCGGCCAAATCGCAACCCTGGGCATACCGTACTTCCGCTGTTTTTCCAACTTTATCGATGATTCCCTGCAAAGGAGTAATCGCTTTCTCGGGATGCCCGTTGTAATTGCCCAAAAGCATTTCTTCGTCGTTCGCATTGGGCCCAATTACAGCAATGGTTTTTAAGTTTTTTGAAAGAGGAAGTACGTTTTGTTCGTTTTTTAGCAAGACCATACTTTTTTGTGCCGAAAGCAAAGCGGCTTCTTTATGCTTATCAGAATTCACCACATCGTAGGGAATCTGTGCAAAAGGAACCATCGATTCGGGATCGAACATGCCCAATTTAAAACGGGCACGCAATAAACGCCGAAGCGATTCATCGACAAAACTTTCGTCGACCAGTCCTTTGTTTAATGCTTCAACCAAAGAAGGATAAACGCTGCCACAATTCAAATCAGTTCCTGATTTTAAAGCCATTGCTGCTGCTTCAGCTTCAGTATCCACCACCTGATGGTTTTTGTAGAAATCGACCAGTGCCCAGCAATCAGAAACCACATATCCCTTAAATCCCCATTGTTCACGTAACAAATTGTTTAATAAGTATCCGCTTCCACAACAGGGTTCGCCGTCGAGCCGGTTGTAAGCACACATGAACGACTCAACCTGCGCCTCGTCGATGGTTCGCTTGAAATGCGGAGCATAAGTCTCAAAAAAGTCACGTTTGTTTACTTGGGCATCAAAAGTATGGCGGTTGTATTCGGGCCCGCTGTGAACCACAAAATGTTTTGAGGTAGCTACCAGCTTCAGGTATTTCTCATTGCTACCCTGTAAGCCTTTTATAAACTCAACCGCCAATTCCCCCGTTAAAAAGGGATCTTCGCCATAGGTTTCCATACCTCGACCCCAGCGGGGATCGCGAAAAATATTAATGTTAGGTGTCCAAAAGGTTAGTCCCTGATAAATTCCCCGTTGACCGTTACGAGCGGCTTCGTGATGTTTGGCACGGGCCTCGTCGGAAATAATTACGGCATTGGCAAACATTTGTTCTTTATCGAACATGGCAGCCATTCCTATGGCCTGTGGAAAAACCGTGGCTAATCCGGCACGCCCCACCCCGTGTAAGCATTCGTTCCACCAGTTGTACTGAGGAATGCCCAGGCGTTCAATAGCCGGCGACTCATAAACCAGTTGCGATACCTTTTCTTCAGGGGTCATGCGTTTCAGCAGGTCATCAATACGCTCTTCAACCGAAAGTTTCGGATTCTGAAAAGGGTATTCATACGAAGGATTGCATGCAGACAGCATCCATAAAAAAACCAGCAGTAACAGTTTGTAAAATATTTGTACAGCCTTTTTCATTGTCAAAGTGTTAAATGCAATATGGTCTATATCAAGGACTCTACCTCCTTATACTCTTAAAACTAAATAACAGGTATTTATAAATTTTATAAGCAAAAGAGCCTGGTATTCAGTAAAAGTTTGAATAAAATTACATCATTTTTTGTAAGTGTCTTTACAAAATTGTCCGAATTCTGTAGGGGTAAATGTTTCCCACGATTCAATCATGTTGGGATGCCATTCGGGATCGAAAACCCACCAAAGCCAGCTAATACCGTTAGCATTCAAATAATCGATGATGCGTTTGCCATAATCTTCATTATCTTTTAATCCGGAATTACCCAGCACAAAACCAATTTCGGTGGCTATTACCGGATACTCCCAGGCAGCAAAACCAAATGCTTCCTCCCATTTTGGCTCCCAGGGCTGTGAACGCTTATGACCGTAAGGATGGGTAACGTATCCTATTCCTTCGCGGGAAACCGGTTCAAGGCGGAGTGGCGTCAGATCATAAGCCCAGTCGAATCCGGCTACCAGGGGAATGGTTTCTTTATCGAAAGCCCGAATAACATCAATAACTTCTTCCATCATAGTTTTCCAAGTGCTCCACGAAATGGTACCCAACTGTTTACGATAAGTGGTGGGTTCGTTAAAAAGTTCATAAAAGGCAACGGTGTTGTGACCCCCATAACGAATTGCCATGGTACGCCAAAACATGCAGGTTTCGCTAAAAGAAGTAATGTACATGGGATTCTGAAAAAGCTCTGTTTTCAGGTTCCCGATGGAATGCCAATCGATTATTACATAAATTCCCAATTCGGTACACCAGTTTACCGCCTGATCGAGCAATTTCAAGTAACCAGCTGGGGTTCGCTCGCGCCAGGCAACCGGATGAACGGGAATACGAACCAGTTCAATTCCCCAGGCTTTTATTACTTCAAAATATTTTTTGTTCCATTGTCCCTGATTGGCTATTTTATCGGGATCGGAAATGGACACTCCTTTAAAGAAGAGTGTTTCGCCCTGCTCATTTACAAACTTGTTTTTTTCAACCTTCACTAAGGGCAATTTCTTTTGATTCGATGCTTTTAAAGGCTCATTCAGATGACTTTCGTGCCACCATTCATGATAATCCGGATTGCCCTGTGCCTGAACTGTTACTGCACCAACAGTAAGTACGAATGCTACGAACAGATTCTTTAATGTTTTTTTCATTGAGGTATTTTTTTTGTGATACAAACCGAAAATAATACGCTTTGCTTTTATTGTCTTTTAGAAATGTACCCTTTTCTATAATTATGGAATCTACCCACTAATTTATTGATACTTCGGGCACAGAAACACAAAATGTTTGATAATTTACAGCTAAAAAAATGGAAGCCATAACGTTTTCTCACGGCTTCCATCTTTATATTTTTTCAAAATGCTTTTTAAATAACTTACAAATATTATGGCTGTGTAATGCCTCTCCAATTGTCGGTTCTGAAAGGAGAAGTTGGTAATCCGGCACTATTAACCAAGTTGCACTCAGGATTACTTGACCAGGCATAACGTACGGCTACAGGCTCTAGAACTTTAGCGGAGCTAACCATTACTTTATTTCCATTAATTTTTGCCTCGGCCCAATAGAATTTTTTGTCGGCCCCGGCAATAGCAAAACCGGTAAGTTTTCTGCCGTCTGAAGTGGATAAGCCTTCATAAACAAAATCAAAAGAAAGCTCAAAACTGTTACCTTTAATTTCGTGCGACTGATACATGGGACCGGAATAAGGAATTTCCATTCTGTAAGTTTTTGCCAGGGCATTTAATGCCAGTCGTTTTCCAACATCCTGTTTGTTACCCGGGTGAATGTCTTTGGCATCACCAATATCAATGGTAACCGCCATTCCGGTATTGGGTAGTTCAAGGGCCAGGGTTTGAGCTTCGCGTAACTCGGCCCACGTATCATCAATGGGATTTTCGTTACGCGGCATGTAACTGGCTAATTGAACAAAATAAAATGGAAAATCGCCTTGATTCCAGTTGCTTCGCCAATCCTGAATCATGGTTTTAAATAAATCGCGATACTGAAAAGCACGTCCGGCATTGCTTTCGCCCTGGTACCATATGGCTCCCTGAATGGTATAAGGAATAAGCGGATGTATCATGGCATTATATAAAACGGTCGGCTGATTGGGATCGAACAAGGAAACCGGACGGGTTGCAATATCTTCAAAATCGAAGCCTTTTTTAGCTTTCCAACCTTTTGCCAGGGAAATGGAAATTCCCTTATCAGAAACCAGCTGGTAATCTTTGGGTTCGCCCATAAAACCACCACCGCCGGTATAATCGTACACGCGCAAAGTGATAACATTTTTACCTACTCTGGCTACCCCTTTAGGAATTTTATAAACCCTTTGTTTTCCCCACTCTTTGTTCTCACCCACTTTTACACCGTTAAACCAGGCTTCGTCGTAATCGTCGGGAGCACCGTAATACAAGGTTAATTCACTTTCGGCTACAGCCACAGTTAGCATTATGGTCTTGCGGAACCAGCCTGAGCCATCGTAATTTCCCAGCCCGGTTTCTTCCCAAAGTTTTGGAAAATCGATGGGCATCCAATTGGAATCGTCCAAATCGGGGGCGGCAAATCGAACATTGGTTCCTTCGAATCCGGGATCGGCAGCTGCTATTTCCTGCATCATTTTGCGGGTATCAGCTTCAAACTTTTTCATAAGGCTGTCGCGAGAAGCATCGAGACTACTAATTTTTTCCACTTGTTCTGCAAAATCGGGCATTTGCAACAAAGCTTGCTTGCTGGTCCATGCCTCGGCCACTGTCCCCCCCCACGAGGTGTGAATTAAACCAATGGGAACATCCAGTTTTTTATGCAGTTTGCGGCCAAAGAAATAAGCTGTTGCCGAGAAATCTTTTACCGTATTCGAATCGCAAACCTGCCAACCTTGGGTACCTATGGTGTCAATTTGATTAAAGGCAATATTTTTTTGAACCGTAAACAATCGAATGGCCGGATAATCAGCTGTCGCTGCTTCCTGCTCGGCATTGTTTACATGTGCCCAGTTTCCCAACAAAGGCATTTCCATATTCGACTGGCCGGAACAAACCCACACTTCACCCAACATCAGGTTGGTAAAAGTTCTGTTTATTTTACCTGAAGATATGCTCAGTTCATAAGGACCGCCTGCTTCGGTTGTGGCTAATTTGGCAAGCCATTTTCCTGATTTGTCAGCGCTGCAGCTTGTTTGGCTTCCCCAAGATCCTTTTATAGTAAGCTTAGCTCCTGGATCAGCTATTCCCCAAATATTTACTTTTGAATTTTGCTGAAGTACCAGATTATCGGTAAATAACTGGTCGGGTTCAACAAAAGTTGTTTTGGTGCAACTTGAAGCTATCATTAAGGTGACAGCAAACATTCCAATGAGTAATCGTTTTGATTTCATAATATGTGATGCGTTTGTTTTTTACGAAAATGCTAATTTATTGAATTCTTTTCAATCTTATTACATCTGGTTTTGAAACCAAACACATAAAAATTACCAATTCATCAATTGCTTAATAAATGGTTCCAGTTCGTTGGCAACCTGTTGATGTTCTTCCATGCTTGGGTGTGAGTCACATCCGCTATTCAAATTGTAACTTAAAGCCAGCATGTGAACTTTTACATCGCCTTGTTCGTGGCAATAAGCCACAATTCCGGTCAAATACTTATCGAGGGCATTAAACAAATAGTTGTCGGCCATTGGACTGGTTAAACAAACTATTTGAGCTTGTGGATACTTTGAACGGACGCTTGCAATAAAGTTTACATAAGCACTGCAAAAACTGGCAGAATCCTGCACACCATCGTTTTGTCCCAGGCAAATGGTAACCACATCGGCCGGGTATTTGGTAAAATCCCAGGGATAATCGCCTGTTGTCATGTTAACCGAATGATAAATGTCGGGCATCTCGTAGGTAATATCGCAGCAACTGTGAATCATTCCAATACCGGAAACAGAAGTAAGCATCCATTGTGCATTTAATCGACGAGCCACTTCGGGACCATAAGAACGGAAAGCGTTGTGCTGATCGTACCATTCGGCAGTATTACAGGCAATCTGACTATCGTCGACTCCATATCCGCAGGTAATGGAGTTTCCGATAAATTCTATCCGACGTTCCGGCATTGGGTCGGGCACCAACAGCTCATCGCAGCGAAATCCGGCCAGTTCCAGATATCCAATGCCTGCTTCGGTATCTTTAAAAATCATGAGGGTATGTTCCCCCTCGGGTAATTCTTTAGCCAGGTCGATGGTGTTTTTTTTATCGCTTGTTTGTATGCGTGTTGGAACGCCATCAATAACCACCTGAATGTAATTATGATAGGTGCCATATCGTACCTGATCGTTTAGCAGAACCTGGCAATAAGTTCCCCTGAATTTGACTATAAAACCGGTTCCGGCAGCAAAGAAACGAGGTGCCAGCGGATTGGCAAAATCAACCCGACCCAGGTATTGAATCTTTTGATTCGTGGGTTTTATCACTTCTTCAATAACATAAACCCGCCAGTTTTTTACGGAATTGATTGGGGTAGTTAGCCGGTAATCAACATAGCCGGTTTCGGAAAAGTCGACAGCATCACCCGAAGCTGGTTCAATGGCCGCTTCATCGGAAACCTCAATTTCTGGAACCACTGACGTAAGATTGTAGTCGGCTGGAACTTCGATAGTGATGGTGGCATTGTTAAAAACAGAATGCCCCGATTGGTTAGGAATGGTGTAACTGATTATATCTGCATTGTAAACTTTTTCTGTAGTTACGCTAACTGCCCAGTTCTTTTGGCTCTCATTTTCAGCTGTAACCACGTAATTAACAGGCCCCTGACTAAAGTCAACCGATTCGCCCGATTCAGGAATAATAACCGCTTTGGGTGAGATTTGAATCTCAGGGGCTAAAGAAGTCAAGTCGGTTCCTAACTTTACTTCGATGGTTATAGTAGAATCGCTAATTACGGCGGGTTTATTTTGACGTTTCAGATAAAATGCCAGAATTTCGGCCGCATTACTTTTCTGATGTTCAATGGTGGCTTTCCAGATTTCCGAAGAATTGTCTTCGGCAGTAACGGTATAGCTTACCGGACTTTTACTAAAATCGACCACCTGCCCTGATGCCGGATTTATTTGAGCTTTTTCTGATACCGTTATTTCAGGAGCAACCGCGTTTAAGGAAATGGTACTATCAACCCAAATCTGAATGGTGGATTCTTCAGGGTTTATGTTGGTTTCTTGTACCTGTCCTTCGACCAGAAATGAAAGAATCTTTTTTTCGCTGTTTGCTTCGTTTGCATCAGTGCATGAAAAAAAGCTAACAAAAGCCAAAAGCACTATAAATTTTAATACATTCATTTGATGTCCTTTTATTGATTCATTTTATGCTAATAATTGATAAGGCTTAAAGTAAAATTATGTGCTTTGTTAATGAATTTCCATTAACAATAACCCGAATAAAATACACCCCCGGTTCCTGGGTAAATTTCCTGATATTAATTGACCTGTTTTGGTCATTTAAAACATTGTAGTATTTTTCAAATGACCCCATTTTTTTACCCAAAATTGAAAATAATTCTATGTGTAATTGTTCACCTTCAAATGCATCAACATCGAAAAAAACCGTTCCATTTGTGGGATTAGGAAAAACTATCAGGGCATCGGTTTTTTGGGGTTTTTCTGAATAAATTTCAGTATATCCTTCTTTTGCAATCACATTAATGTAGCTTTTTTCACTGTATTCCATGCTATCGAACACCACCAGACTAAAAGTATAGGTGCCTTCTACATCAAATCTTATTTGAGGGCGAACAAGGGTGGTTCCCATTAATTCTGCGGTGCTTGTTTCCGGTGACGATTCCAGATTCCATTGGTAGCTAAGTGGGTCGTTGTCGGCATCGTAGCTTGCTGATGCATCGAATCTAAAATACTTATTGGTGGCACTCATGGTATCGCGTCCGGCAACAGCAACGGGTTTGTTGTTGAACGAGCGAATATCAAGCGTTTTATATGCGGGAACACTTTGGTTAAAACCAGAACCAACGGTTAAACTAATCAGGTATGTTCCTGCCAAATCAGGAGTAAATGTTGCCATTACCTGGTCAGCACTTTGAATGACCGAAGCACTTCCGTCGGGTTTTTCTTCAATAAGCCATAGATACGTTTCAATTGCTTCTCCATCGGGATCGAAACTGTTGGAACCATCAAGTTCAAGCGTTTTATCAATGAGGCCTTTTTGGTGGTTCGCGGTAATTGCAATGGGCGCAGCGGATCCAATATTGCCGGCTACCAGCAGACGGCTTATCTGCACAAAGTGTCCCTGGGTGCTGGTTTCCTCTGTTGAACGTATGTGAACGGTGTGCTCTCCATCGCTGAGTTCCTCCTGTATAAGAGCAAAAGCATACCGGGTACCCCAGTCTTCATTCATATATGCATCAATCACTATCCTTTCGCCGTCGTCCACCCACAATTCAGCTTTGCCCCGCTGGTCGCTGTCGTTTTGTGTAAAAACAACAGAAAAAGCATTGCCCATTAACTTAAAATCAATTTGATTACCAGACATTTCAGATGTCCATCCCGATTCGGTGAGTTCCCAACCTTGATTGAATAAAGGAATAATGTTATTGGTAAAAAACTGAAACGTATTAGCATAAGTATCTGTTACCAGCGGTGCTGGCAGCCGGGTGTTCACCTGGGGCAGATCTTCAGCATCTTGCATTTGCAGGTAAAGACTATCGAGTTGCTGGTTGATAAACTGTGCGATATATGCCATTCCAGGATCGTTTGGATGCAATCCGTCGACAAAAATGCTGTTCAGTGTTACTCCATCCTCAGCAACTTGGGCATCAATTAAACCGGCAAAATTTATCAATGGAATATTGTAATGTTCCGCCACAGTTTTATGACTTTTGAGCGCTGTAGAACCATTTTCCTGCTTTAATGCCAATATCATGATACCCGGAGCATTTTCATCTAAAATAATTTGCTGTACCAATCCTTCCATCATTTTAGTTGCATGAAGGCCTTCAGTGTCGTTAACAGCAAATTCAACAACAATAAAATCGGGGTTTTTTGACAACAAATCATCATATACCCGATGGACTCCAATGTCGGAACCCGTACCTCCCCAACCTGCATTGATAAGTTGTACCTTACTCTCCGGAAAAGTTGTTTTCCACCAGTCGGCCACCAGATTTGCCCATCGTTTACTTTCGGTACTGGCTGCATGTCCTGCTGTTATAGAACCTCCTATCACCCCGATAGTAATATCCTGTCCTAAGCGGCCTTTCTCCATAGCTTTAAATATGCGCGCAGGTTCATAACTGTAATGATATTTTTGAAAAAGGCCACGAATGTATTGTCCCCACTCCTTTAAATCGGTTTGAGTCCAAGAGCCGTTTGAAGATGCAGAGGGATAAAGTGCGGCGCTGGTTTCGTTTTTGTCTGATATTGACCAGCAAAACCAGCTGATTTGTTTTTGTTCCATCCATTGCACGTATGTGTTCCACGATTCATAATCAATGGGACCATCGCCGGAAGCCAAACAACCTGCTGATTCGGACACAAAAATTGGAATTCCGGCCTCCATGGCGGCATCGCATCGGTCGCGTAACCAACTGCCATGTGTTCCGGCATAAAAGTGCAAGGTATACATGAGGTTCTGATAACCTGTGATAGGGTCAGCAGCCACTAAATGTAAATCCTGATCCCAATGGGGTGAACCTACTAAAATAATGTTGTCGGGATCAACAGCCCTGATAGCTGTGATTACCTCAACTGAATAGGCTTTTACCTGCTCCCAGGTATAATTATCATCGGGTTCGTTGTATATTTCATAGATTACATGAGGATATTGTCCGTAAGTTTCGGCCATTAGTGTAAAATACGCTTTTGCCTGATCCAAAAGCAAGCCATGGCTGTGCCAATCAATAATTACGTAAATCTCGGCGGCAATAGCTGCATCGACTACTGCTTTTATTTTTTGAACTGATGCCGCCGAATCGGTCAGATAACCACCATAAGGTTCAACACCCATGGCAGCACGAACCGCATCAACTTTCCAGTCAGATACTAACCAATTTACCACCTCTTGATTATAAAAACGCGGCCACCAATTGTGCCAGCCAAAGCTCATACCACGCAATACTATCGGGTTTCCTGTTGAATCACAAAGTTGGGTTCCTTCTACACTTAATACACCGTATTTTTTTACCGGTTGAGCCCAGCTAATTGCAATTGAAAGAGTAATTAGGGTAAATAAAACGAATCTCCTTTTCATTATCTATAAGTTAAAATCTTTTTATCTTTTTCCGATGCTCCAGCATATTCAGAATGCCAAAAAATAACAGATGGTTAGTTTTTACTTTTTTTCAAACGATACATCAATACATCATGTCCTGGAATTACGGTTTTAAGAGACTTTTGAGTATTACCATCAGATTTGCTTTCCCAAATATTAAATAAAGCATAAACTTCCATATCAAAGTTTGCGCTTTGTTGGCTATATTCATCGTTAAAAGGATTATTTTTCCAGTCAAAAACAATGCTTGCCGGTTCAACGCTTCGGTTAAGGAAACAAACGGCAAATTCATTGTTGATAAGGGGTTTTACCCAAACATCGACATTACTGACCACACCGTGCTTGTAGCCTTGTATACCCAGGGCATCCTGGTTTATGGCAATGGCATGTGGGTTGGTCAAAATTTCCAAAGTAGGAAGGTTTATTTTTCGTAAGTCGTTCCCGGCAATTAAAGGAGCTGCCAACATACACCACATACTGAAGTGTGCCCGATCTTCGTTTACCGACATCCCGTTGCCTACTTCCATCATGTCGGGATCGTTCCAATGACCAGGACCTGCAACTTTGCGCAGCATACTATTATCGCGCATGTCAAGAATCTGCAATACCCCCCAGGAATTCCAGGTGCCGTGATCATACACACAGTCGAAACAGTTATAAATGTCGCCGGTAGTTCGCCACAAATGACCAATATCTTTTGCCCATTCCCAGGGTTGGTTGTCGCCCCACTCGCAAATGCTTAAAACCATTGGACGACCCGCTTGATAAATGGCATCACGAATGGTAAGGTAAGCTCCCTCGGCATTAAGTCCGGTGGTATTGCACCAATCGTATTTCAGATAGTCAATCCCCCATTTAGCATATTGCAGAGCATCCTGATATTCGTAACCACGGCTTCCGGAACACCCGCCACAGGTTTTCCATCCTGCATCGGAATAAATACCCAGTTTTAACCCTTTACTATGTATATAGTCAGCCAAAGCTTTCATACCACTGGGAAATCGTGTTTTGTCAGGGTGTATAAAGCCCAGACTATCGCGTAAGCCCTGCCAGCAATCGTCGATATTTATGTATTCGTAACCAGCATCATTCATACCTGAAGATACCATTGCATCAGCCATTTCACGAACGATTGTTTCGTTAATGTCGCAGGCAAAATGATTCCAGCTGTTCCAACCCATAGGCGGCGTTAAAGCCAGGTTTTCGAACTTTTGCGCAAAGGAAGACAGACTAAGGAAAAAAAGTATCAGGAATAAATGCTTTTTTAGGTTCATGGAATTTCTGTTTATTTATAAAAAATAGAGTACTGCTTTATTGTTAGCTGCTAAAATCCCCTCATTTTAAGGACCTCGTCGGCTGTGAGAACATTTTTTGCATTAAATATTTTGTTCAACTCCTGACTGGAATTTTCTTTAGTACCCAAATCGGACCAAAGCATGAACCACGCATAGCCCGATTGAATATTAAGTTCATTAGCCGATGGCATCCGGCTGCATTCTCCAACGGCAAAGGGGCGAGCTCCTGCAATTTCTTTTATATCGTTGTACCACTCCTGCCGAAATACTACGTTAGTGTCCCGTTCGGGATAAATATCCAGCGAAACCAAATCAACAAATTCATCGCCCGGATAAAATTCCTTTAATCCGTGCCAGGGCTTATCGGGACTCCATACCCAAATCAGGTTATTTAACTGATGGGTGTCGGTATAATAATGATAGAGCATTTTCCACAGGGCAATAAACCCATCATCTCCGGGTCGACCACCCCACCAAAACCATTTGCCGTTCATTTCATGATACGGACGGAATAAAACCGGTATCTGTAATTGTTTAAGTTGTTTCAGTTCATGAGCCAAGCGATCGACGTAAATTTTCCAGGTTTGGTTTATTTCAGTTCCATCGGTAAGCAATTCTTGCCATTGTTGGTCGGATAATGTAGTTTGCACGCCACCAACAAAAGGACAAGGTTCGCCAATGGTTGGGTCGGCCTGGTGATAGGTGAGGGTAATAAGACTTCCCCTTTTGTGTTGTTTTAAAATTTCAGGAACCAACAATGGGCGGTATTTTATATTGTCGATGTCGTGGGTAGAATCGGCAAAACCATAATCGCCTCCCCAAAGACCCGGATATTTGCCGGTTATTTGAAAAAGGGTGTCGCTGTAAACCGACATTCTACCCAGGTAGTTGTGCTGCCCCGCGATGATATATTTCCCATGAATTTCATAAATAAACTCCAACAAACGCTTTGCTTCGTTGTTTGCGTTGGGATTAACGGGTAAGGGCGAGGCTGCGTTTTCGGTAAATTTGGTGTTATTTCCTGTATTACAGGCTATCGCCAAAAGGATTAGAAATAAATAAATCCACGGATATTTTTTTGTTTTTAGCATAAATCAATCTGTTTACAAAATCTGTAATTCGTTATTAACCTTCATTCGCTCAACAATTTCCATACAAGCCCGACCATTATGGTAAGGGCATTTCCAAAAACCGGCTTTTTCGTCATTCTCATACGTGATTCCCTGTTTATTAACCCGCCAAAACCACTCGCCATGTTTCTTGTCAACAATATAATTTTTTATAAAATTCCATGATGCAAGAGCTTGTTTGGCAAAGAGTTCATCTCCCGAAAGCTGATAGGCATTATAAAAACCAACCAAAGCTTCAGCCTGAGGCCACCAGTGCTTATCGGTATCGGTGCTGTTGCTGGCTGGTTTATGTTCATTATACAAACCTCCATCGGAATCAATGGCTGGCAAAACAGCTTTAGCCATAGCAATAGAAAGCGATTTAACCTTAGCTATCAACGAAGCATCACCCAAAACTTCGGCTGCTTCATACAAAAGCCACGAACACTCAATGTCGTGACCATACGAAATATGATCTCCTTTTAATTTCCAGTCATCGTCAAAAAAGAGATTTAAGTGAAAGTTTTTATTTATAAATTTATCTAAAAACAATTCGATTAAGTTTTTCAAGGCTTGCTGCACCCGTTGGTTTTTATAAACCCGGAATAAATGGGTGTAGGCTTCTAAAACATGCAGGTGGGTGTTCATGGTTTTACTTTCGTTGGCATCTTTATCGCTCAGACGCATGTCGGAAAGCGGTTGCCAACTGCGTGATAAGGCTTCAAAATAACCATTTTTTTCTTTATCGAAACTGTGTTTTTCAATTAAAGAAAACAGGTTAATGGCTTCTTTTAACGCTTGCTCTTCGCCGCTGGCCCGATAGTATTCAACCAATCCGTACAAGGCAAACGAAAGGGCATAAATTTGTTTGCGCGTATTAACCGGTTCGCCGGTGTGAGAAAGTTCCCAGAACACACCTCCAAATTGTTTATCGATAAAATAATCAATTAAATAATTGTAGGCCCGTTTCGCAGTATCGTAGTAATTCTGTTTGTTTGTGTGCCTGAAAGCTGCTGAAAATGTCCATAATATTCGGGCATTTAAAACAGCACCTTTGGGGGCTTCAGGTATAGGTTTATTAAAAAAATCGATACCTCCAACAAATCCGCCGTAATTGGTATCAAAGGAATGTTGCAACCAGTAATGCAGAATGTTTTGATTCAGTTCATTGCCGAGTTCTTTTCTCAATATATTTAATTCCTGATTCATTTTATTAGGGTCAGCGGTTAAATAACTGGTTATACTTAAGAATGATGCGCATGGTTGAAGAATCGCCAGGATAAACAGAATTTAGGCCTTGCTCTTCCTGGGGCGGATCACCCGAATAGGGATCGCCTGGTTTCCAGTAGTTTTGCTCTTTAACGGGTTGAGTAAAACCTCCAAATGTCCAAAAATTGGCACCTGCTAATACTCCGTTTTCAGCAACGCTTTGGGCAATCTGGTTAAAGCAGAAATCATAATAGGCATCACGTAAAGTGGTGGGTGTACCAGGTCCGAACATTTCCTGATCGCGTGCCATTCCAAACTCTTCAAGCACCATGGGTTTATTTAGTTTTTTAGCGATTGCAACATGGTCGTCAAAATATTTCTGAACCAGTTGCAAAGCTTGCGGAAAGGTTGAGTCGGCATTTTGATGCTGATACCAGCCCCAGTTCTTTATCCAGATATGGAAAGTTATATAATCGATGGAGGGAAAAGCATGAATGGTCTCAAATAATTCAATGGATTCGGAACACCCTTTTTCCCCTTCGTTTCCGGTGGTAACTAAATGATTTGGATCAAGCTTCTTAATAAACGCTGAGGTGTTTTTAATCCATTGAATAAATGGTTCAAAATTATCGGTTGCCATGGGTCGGGGTTCGTTGGCCAACTCCCAGGCCATAATGGTTGGATCGTCGGCATATTTTATCCCGGTAATGGAGTTAGTCCGGGTAATTATGGTTTCAATGTAATGGTTTACCTGCGAAATGCAAGGCTGACAGCTGTAAAACTGTTTCTGATAATTATAAAAGTCGTTCCAGGAATATTGTTCCAAATTGGGATTTACATATTCGCCGTAACCATTCCAATTCAGGTATTGTGCCATACCGCCCGACCATTCCCAGTTGTTGGTAAAATAAAGCACAGCACACATGTTACGGAGTTGCATTTGATGAAGTAAATAATCGAGCCCTTTGAGCAGTTTGGGGCTGTATACACCTGGTTCTTTAACCAAGGCCGGAGTAACGCGGAAAGGCTGAAAGTCGGGACCTTCGGCGCCAACCATAATGCGCAGGTTGTCTATTCCAATTGCTTTTAAAAAATCGAGTTCACGGATAAGTCTTGTACGATTGCCTCCAAGTGTGTCGGAACCCAGAATAGCACCATACCAATAATTGGTTCCAATAAAATAGTACGGTTTGTTATTTTTAATAAACTGACCGTTTTGAACGGTAATAAATTCAACATTCTTTTTTACATCAGTATTGCATTGAAAAAACAGCAAGCAGACTAAGAAGCTGCAAAGCCATAACGAGTAAGTTCTAATCATACATAGAATAGTATAAGGTAAGTTAATCCTTATAGGAAAAAAATAGTGCAGGAACAATTCCTGCACTATTCTTAAAAATTAATGAATTATTTTTTATTAAACTTAGCAATAGCAATTTTACCTTTAGCATCGGTTGCTTTTACAATATAAACGCCTGTTTTAAGCGATGAAACATCGAGCCAATTGCTGTGGTTCATTTTAGTATTAAGTACCTGGGCACCTAAAATATTATAAACCTCAACCTTGTCCAAATTATTCATAGCAATATTCAGGTAATTATCGGCAGGGTTCGGGTAAACTGAAAGCGATCTGGTAGCTATTTTATTCAAGATACCTTCCGGGCCACCTTTCAAGCTGACCTGTCCCCAGAATTCGGTAGTTTCATATGCTTTATCTTCACCGGTGTTATTTGCCCAATTCATAATTGACTTACGTACATCAACTGCACTGGCGTCCAATAAAGAAACTTCGAAAGCAATTTTTTTATTATTGAATACTCCTGTGGCTGCATCAGCAACGGCTTGTTTGTTATCATCTTGGGCACTTGTTCTAAAGAATGTTGCCCATGGAATAGCCATTTCAATAGCGTAACCGTTTGATCCTTTCACAATGGCATATTGAATGTTGGTTGTATCGTTCACACCAAAGAAATTAGGCATACCGAGTGCAGTAATACCTGCATCATCATCACTACCATGTGCCGGGCCTTCAGTTCCCACATTAAAACGGAACTGATGTTGTTGACCGTCGATACGATCCCAACCCACATAGCGGCGGTCTTTAATGTCGATAAAAACTTCAACACCGTCGTTATTCCAGGGAGATTCACTAGTACCTAAATCAACCGGATCGTTGTCGTTAACATCGATGTAGATATAGAAATTATCCAAATCGAACACACTGTACCAGTAGGCATAACTGTCGGAGTTTTCATCAACTTCAACACCTTCTGCAGCAGCAACACCATCTACTGAACCCAGAGCTACACGGTTAATCAAATTTTCGGTTGAATTATCATAGGCATCATCGTACAATCCATTAACATCAACGGTCAACTCAGTAAAAACAATATCGGTTGTGTTAGGAGGCGTAACGGGTTCCAGTTCCACAAAAGAAGCAATTATTTTACCCAGATAGATTTCAGCACCTGCTACCGTTGGCCATGAGCCTTCGTCTTGCTGTACAAAAAACTGTAAGGTATTAACGGTTGTTGCCGGAGTAATCATTGCATCAACATCAGTAAAATCAGTTGGAGAGGGACGCAATTTAATTTCAGCAACATTTCCTTCAACACCTGCAGTTTGAATATTAACAACCG
Organism: Bacteroidetes bacterium HGW-Bacteroidetes-4; assembly: GCA_002840905.1. GTDB lineage: Bacteria > Bacteroidota > Bacteroidia > Bacteroidales > SZUA-534 > GWE2-40-63. The sequence continues at coordinate 111,461 of PHDD01000005.1, forward strand.
TTTGTGCATGCTCGGCTGTAAGACCGCTTGTTCCGGCAGCCCATTTTATGTTTGTGATAACCGTATTATAAATATCGGTATTGTAATCATCTATCGCTAAAGTATGCGTCCAACTATCTTCACTGGTTACTTTCAGGTATTTGGTGCCTTCAATATCAACAATTTCCATTCCTGAAGTAAGTTCACCAGTGAAAGTTGCCGGGTCAAACAATACGGTGTTATCATATTTATAAGCTGTAACCTTTCCTAAATAAAGAAAATCACCAGTCAACTCTGTCCAGTTAGTTTTCTCCTGACCTGCAACCTGAATTGCCGTTACATCGCCACCCTGAGTTGTAATATCGGCTGAGTATTCCGTAAATGTAGCGCTGCTGGTTGCTTCAATTTTTCCAAAGGTAGCCCAGGGATCACCATGTGCCAACTGAACAAAAGTGTTGATGTTATCGAGAGCAAAACCTGATGTTCCCACTTCATATTTTGCAACGGCACTAAACATATTGTAGTCATCTTCTAAAATGGTGGAAGAAACCTGAAATACTGAATTCCAACCAGCCAATTCCACTTTTAGGTATTTCTCCCCTTCGATGGTAACAATATTCATTGCATCGCTTCCCTGGAATTGTCCTTCAGCATACATTGCCGGATCGAAAATCAGATGGGGATCATAAGCAATAATAGCTCCAACAAAAAGAGTGTCGCCAACAACACCATCCCAATCCACCTTGTTCTGACCGGCAAGCTGAACATTGGTAATGGTTGCTTCTGGAATTAAAATGTCGCTGGAATAATTTGAAACTTCGGCTGTACTGGCTTCTTTTATAAGAGCAGCTTCGGCCCAACCTGATGTACTGTTATCAACCAGTTTTATAAAACTCAACACCTGGCTTAAGGTAAAACCTGAAGTTCCTTCTTTAAACATGGCTGTTGCTTTAAACTTGGTAATGTTAGCACCCAAGGTAACCGCTGGAACAGCAAACGAGGTTTCCCATCCATTAAGCGGGCATTTCAGGTATTTAACCCCATCAATGGTTACAATGGAGGCTCCGGTTGGTAACTCTCCCGTGTGTGTTGCGGGATCGAAAATTACCTGTGCCTGAGAATACCCAAACACAAGTAAACTCATCAAAAGAGTAAAGATTAGTTTTCTCATAATTAAAAAATTTAGTTAATAATTGATTGTTTATTGTTTTTAGTGAATCGTATTCCAATTCCTGTATTACTTCCATCCATTATATTGTACCAAACCCGTTGCCTTTTGCATCTCACGCGCGGGAATGGGGAAAAACTCGTGCTTCCCTTTTTCAAAATTTACAACCAAACCCTCGCCCATTGAGGCAAGCGTTATTCCGTTCATATATTTTTCAGCCAGATTCCATCGCACCAAATCGAACAGGCGATGCGGTTCCATGGCCAATTCCAAACGCCGTTCGTGAACGATATCTTCAAAAGTAATGGCAGGCAAATCCTCAGGATATCCGGTTTCACCCGATAAGCGGGCACGGGTGCGTACCTGATTTACATAGCCCAGGGCTTTGGGCGCATCACCCGATTTATATGCGGCTTCGGCAGCCATTAATACTACATCGGCATAACGAATTAAACGAATGTTCATGGGGCCTTCGCCATAGGTGTCGTTGGCTCCAAATGTAAAATCATCGGGCGAGCATTCGTACTTACGACTTATGGTTCCTGTAGGTAAATTGCTAAAGGCCATTTTGTACCATTTTTTTGAACCATTCATATTTGCCAACAGGGTATCACCTTCGCGTCCAATGGTGGTTGAAAAACGAGGATCCAAAGCGGGATCAACGGCCAAGGAATTCAACCCTGTTTCACGGGTATCGCTATTTCCAAAAGCCTCGATCAAATATTTTGATGGCAAATTAAAGCTCCAACCATAATCGGTGCTTAAGGTAGAATCGTTAATGAATAACTTACGCACAGTGGTATAAATGGTAATGTAGCTACCACGGGTATAACACCAACCGGCCCGGTCCTGAACGTTTTGTATTTCCCAAACCGACTCATCACAATTGTCACCATCAAGGGTAAAAATCCATCGATAGGCTCCAATTTGTCCACCAAGTGGAGCTCTCCATGAATCAAAGCGTTCCCCGCCTATTCCAACCAATCCATATTCGCCCGAAGTGATTACATCTTCAGCATAGCCTAATGCTAAATCGTAATGTTGTTCACAACCTTCAAAGCGTTCATCTCCGGAATAATTTTCGGCATACGACGACTCATACAAATAAGCTTTGGCTAAAAGTGCCTGTGCAGATCCTTTGGTAACCCGCCCTACATCAGCGCCCTGTTCACTTTTCAGTTTTAAAATTGGAATGGCTAATAACAATTCATCCTGAATAAAATGCAAAACTTCAGCTATTTTGTTACGCGGTACATTAAATTGTTCGGGATCAACAATAAAATCGATGATGGGAACTCCACCATATATTTGTAGTAAAGTGAAATGATAAAACGCACGCATGAAATGCATTTCGGCGGCACGCAAATTCATCAGTTCAAGTCTGGCCTGGGCATCGGCCTCCGATTTAGCTTTTTTAACTTCGATTTCTTTAACTGCTTCATAGCGGGTTAAATACTCGTTTGCCATGCGAATTCCTTTGTAAGGATAGCCCCACATGATGTGAATATTTGCTTCGCTTGGCGTATGTGTTAAACGATCGATGCGCTGAAACTCAGGCCAATCGTTAATGTTTTCACCGCCCACCTCCACATCGTCCGACGCGCTTTGATAACCAATGGAGTACATAATATCAAAAACCGACATTGATGCCAACATGCCATAGGCTGATGTTGCTGTATAATCGAGGCTTTCGAAACTGGTATAAAACGATTCTGTAGTATCTAAAGCTATGGGATTATTTTCCAGAAAATCGTCGCTGCATGCTACCAAAAATACCGTTAAGGCGATTACCAGTATATATTTTGTTTTACTTAACATAGTACTTTATTTTAATCGATTAAAAAGTTACATTAATACCAACAGTGTACATTCGTGCCACAGGATATGCTGCTTTATCAATACCTTCAGATAAAGGATCGGATTTGCCGCTTTCGTTTCGGGTAGTTCCTACCTCTGGATCTTGACCGGAATACTTGGTCCAGGTAAACAGGTTTTTAGCGCCCATATAAAGACGTACTTTTTCAATTCCTACTGTCTCGGTAATAGGACTGGCAAAGGTGTATCCAATTTCGAGGTTCTTTAAACGCAAATAGGAAGCATCTTCAATATAAAAGTCGGATAACTGGGTAAAGTTTTCATTGGCCCCCAGCGGATCGATTCTTGGGTATTTGGCATTTTCTTTAGCTGGTGTTACTAAAGCATTGTTTCGGTCATAAAGCTCTACTGTATAATGGTTTTTAGCATAATCAGCGCTCCAGTTAAATGCTCCATCGGTATTAAACAGATAAAATTTAGTTGCATTAAAAACCTTATTTCCGTAAGCACCCTGAAAGAAGGCTTTAATATCCACATCGCCCCAGTTTCCTGGTAGCTTATACTCGGCAAAAAAGTTAAATGCATAAGTGAATTTAGGATGGGGGCTTCCTAAAGCCACCATATCCTTATCATCAATTTTGCCATCGTTATTAATATCTTTGTACCTAAAATCGCCGGGGCGTGCTTTGGGTTGCGAATACAAGGTGTCGCCATCGGGGTTTAGTGTATAAGGCTGATTGGTTACCACTCCACTGGCGTTGGGCAAATCGGCCGAAGTAAAAATACCATCGGTAACAAAACCATAAAAAGGTAAAAATTCCTGCCCCTGGATGGTACGGGTTAAGTAATCGCTAATCCCTTTGGTGTTATTTCTATAAAGGGTGTCGGGGTTAATATCGCCCACCATTGTTTTTATAAACGCCATGTTCAGGCTTGCTCCGTAATTTAACGGACCTCGCTGCTCTTTCCAGTTGGCTGAAAATTCAATTCCTCTGTTATTAAATTCTCCGACGTTTTTAAAAGGATCGGAAACGCCCCCTTCCTGATAGGGATTTTCAACTATCCAACCCGCTAACCATGCCGATTCAACCACCATAAGCATACCCACATTATGCCTTTCAAAATAATCGATGTTAGCTGACAAACGATTGTTCAAAAAGCCCAAATCTACTCCTACATTGCTGGTTATAACATCTTCCCAGTGAACCGAGCGGTTTACAAACAAATTAGGACTCGCTCCGGTACTTGAAGTTGCGGTATTGTTAAAAGAATACCCGTAAACATTTTCGAAAGCCACCGTTGAATAATACTGATAAGGAGTAATGGAATTATTACCCGCTTTACCCCATCCATACCGCAACTTACCGAAATTCATAAAGGGTAAATTATTCCTGACAACGTCAAGTTCAGAAAACTTGAACCCTGCAGAAAATGAGGGGAAATTACCATCCCGATAATTGGGACCAAACAATGAGGAATAATCCTTGCGGAAATTAAACTGACCTAATATTATCCCTTTATAATCATAATTAATACGACCCAGGTAGGAATACCCCGATTGTTCCTGAGCATTACCAAAAGGTAATTGAGAAAGAAACTCATTATTGGTACTGGCATCGAAATACCACATTTCAGGAGTCTGGTTAATTAAGTCGTAGCGTGTTGCCGACATGGTTTCACTTTTCCCAAATCCTGATTCATAACCAGCCATCAGACTTATATTATGAACATCGAAAAGGGTTTTATTAAAGGTGATAAGGTTTTGCCAATTCCATCCCTGATAAAAGCCAACTCCTTTATTGATGGAACTGTTTGTGTTTTGCAACGACCCCGAAATATAAAAGATGGGTTCAAAGTTATAGTTATTATTAAATGCTGCGTTGCCCGTTAAACGGCTTTCCAACTTAAGTCCTTCGATGGGCGAAATTGCTGCAAAGAAAGTACCCGACAGGTTTTGTGTGGTCGATTTGCGATGCTTCATGCTGATGGTTGACAATGGGTTTTGTGTATTTCCCAGTGGGGTGTACGACCATCCCTTATCGTATTCCGAATCCGTTTCTTTTGTTCCATAGGGAGCTACAAACGAATGATAGGTTAAAGCCTGTAAAATAGGATTAGCATATTCATTTTTCAATTCCCATTCTTCAAAACCACCGGTTTCCTGTCTCGAATAAGAAGAATTCAATCCAACTGTTAACCAATCGTTGGCTTTGTGTTCACCGTTCATGCGAACCGTAATTTTGTTGTAATCGGTGCTCTTCAAAATCCCTTCCTGATTAAGGTAACCTATACCCATATAGAATGTCGACTTTTCGTTACCGCCCGAAACCCCAATATCGTAATTCTGCATCATGGCTTCCCTAAAAACCATATCCTGATAATTATACGTTTGAAATGTGTCTGGTTCCAGGGTTAAATACCTGCGGGCCGGTGCATTGGCTAACACCTGGTATTCGTGATACATATTGGCAAAATCGACCCCATTGGCTACATCGATGGTTTTTGTAATCTTTTGCCAGCCCATATAAGAATTAAAGGTTACTTTGGTATCGCCGGCCTTTCCTTTTTTGGTAGTAACCAAAACTACACCACTGGCAGCATTAGCACCATAAATAGCTGCCGATGAAGCATCTTTTAAAATTTCCATCGATTCAATATCCGAAGCGTTTACCGTATTGGGATCAGTAACCACTCCATCGACCACCCAAAGCGGATCGGTACCATTTATTGACGTGACACCTCTTATCTTAATGCTAACGTTTGAACCCGGTGCTCCGGTGTTGCTGGAAACCTGAACACCAGCAGCACGCCCCTGCAGTGCTTCTGAAATATTTGCTGCCCGGGCTTGTTCCAAATCGGCAGCAGATACCGAGGCAACAGAACTGGTAAGATCAGATTTCTTTTGTGTTCCATAACCAATAACAACAACTTCTGAAAGTTCTGCAATATCTTCTTTCATGGTGAAGTTTACTATCATGGTTTTTCTGTTGGTTAAATCGACCAACCTGGTTTCATTATTAAAACCAATAAAGCTGGCAACCAACTCTAACCTTTCGTTTGGAAGGTTGATTATTGAGTAGTTTCCATCTAAATCGGAAACAGTTCCCTGAGTTGTGCCTTTTATTACAATGTTCACCCCAATCAGCGGTTCTCCTTTTGAATCGGTAATTTTACCAGTGATACTGGCATTTTGTGCCAAAATTCCCAAAGGAAACATGAGTATGATGACCATCTGCACGAATTTTATAGGTGTAGATTTTTTCATAAAATCAGTTATTAATTTTTATTTATCAGCTCAATAATGGTGTTTACCGATGCTGCACTTCTCAATTGATCAGCCGGGGTGTTCATGCAGTAATCAACAAGTTGATTTATTGACGAAGTTGCCACGTGTAGTCGGGTATCGGACGATGCATAATAGATATAAACCGTTCCATCATCATCACATATCCAACCGTTCGAGAAAACAACATTCGAAACATCGCCAATTCTTTCTTCGTTTTTCGGTGCTATAAAATGTCCGCCGGGTTTATAAATAATTTTGGTTATATCATTCAAATCTGTCATAAACATATAAAGCACATAGCGTAATCCGGCTGCGGTATTTCTAACACCATGTGCCAAATGCAACCAGCCTTTTTCTGTTTTAATAGGAGCTGGTCCCAGTCCGTTTTTTACTTCATAAACCGTATGGTAAGTTTTGTAATCGAGAATGATTTCATTTTTTACTTCTGCCTGTTCCATGGAGTCGGTTAATCCAAAGCCTATACCACCACCAGAACCAGTGTCAATAAATCCATCCTGTGGACGAGTATAAAGCGCGTACTTTCCGGTTACAAATTCGGGATGAAGCACCACATTCCGTTGTTGGCCCGAATAGGTAATTAAGTCAGGTAGTCTTTCCCATGTTTTTAAGTCTTTGGTACGGGCAATACCACATTGGGCTACTGCCGAGGAGGTGTCGCCCTTAGGCGCTTTATGATCTTTTCGCTCGGTACAAAATAACCCGTATATCCAGCCATCTTTATGCTGAACCACACGCATGTCATAAACATTGGTATCAGGTTCGCTGGTTTCAGCCATTTGTATGGGATAATCCCAGAATTTGAAATTATCAATACCATTTGGGCTCTCGGCCACAGCAAAAAAGGACTTCCGGTCGTTTCCTTCAACACGGGCTACAACCAGGTATTTTCCGTTTAGTTTTATAGCTCCGGCGTTGAAAACTGCGTTAATACCAATTCGCTCCATCAAAAAAGGGTTCGACTGTGAATTCAGATCATACCTCCAGGTTAACGGTGCATGAGCATTTGTTAACACCGGATATTTATAGCGATAGAAAATCCCATTGTAATCGCTTTTAACTTTTTTGTTTTTCCGATTAAGCAATTTTCTGTGCTCTTTTTCCAGTTTCGACAGCCGTTTAGTAATGTCAATTTTCATTGGTAAAATTTGAATTTTAAAATTACAAAATATTTAGTGTATTTTTAACACATTAAATGTTTTTTACAAGTTTTTTTTCTCTTTTTTTGTAAAGTTTATCGTAAATACATATAATAAATTATTTATAAATCAACTTATAGACTTTAGGCACCAGCTGATGTTTAATTTAAATGTTTAATTTACACTTATTAGATTTAATTCTACCGCTACAATTTCTATTGTTGAAGCAGTATCTCTTTCCATTTTTAAAACCAAATCGTTAATTCCTTTTTTTAAATTGAGCTGTCCTGCTTTAAAAACCTTCCGGTTGATTGAATCGGTATTCCTGGTAATTTCTCCATTCGCTGAATTTGGATACTCAGAAAAGTCCTCACTTTGCAGTGTAAAACATAAAGTATCCTTCCCCATTGAAAGTTCATAGTTAGAAACCACAGGATTGGTTGGCCAATTACACATAACCAACACTTCGTAATTGCCGTCGTTTTGAATGGTTAATTCCCAATAAATGGAATCGTCTGAAAGATTTGTTTTGGCGGCATTGTTTTTCAGCTCCTCTCCCGAAATCATTCTTAACTTCCAAAACGCTTCATCGACTGCTAATTTTACCCGGGTTGAATGGTTAATAGTGTCAGAATTGGTATTGTTTATATGGGCTTTTGACAACCATTGATTATAGTTTTCAAATAATCTGTTGGCTTCTTCCTGATAACTATTTATAGCGTTCTTCCGTTGGTATTTATCTGAAATTATATTGTAAAATTGTTGATTCTGATTGTTTATTACCAGCAGAAAGCTGTCAGAACGAACGGCTCCCCAATTATTACCAGCGGTATTGTTTTGAATATATTCATACAAATATCGATTGGGAAACTCTTTTTTGTTTTCTTTTAGCCAGGGAACCAGACTTATTCCATCAAATAGTTCTTCCCTGAAAGGAATTTTCAATAAATGGAGCAAAGTGGGCGCCAAATCAACATGTGCTGCACTAATTGTATAAACCACTTGGTTTGTAAGGTTACCTTTGGGAAACGACAGAATAAACGGAGAACGCATGCCGCCCTCGTTAACTTCGGCTTTCCGTCCTTTTAAACCGGCATTATAGCGCAAATAAGCAGGACCATTATCGCTCAAAAAAACAACAATGGTATTTTCTACGAGGTCAAGATGCTCCAATAGATGGATAATTCGGTTAAAGTTGAAATCAATATTCTCGCACATTCCATAAATGGTAGAAGTATGGTGGTCTAAAGAAAGTGCTTTGTATTTTTGGTAATAAAAATCAGGAACCTGATATGGTTCATGAGGAGTACTATAAGCTACAAAAGTCAAAAAAGGCTGTTTTTTATTTCGTTGAATAAAGGCCAACGTTGAATCAGTAAGTACATCAGTTATGTACCCCTTACTTTGAGCAGGAATACCATTGTATTCCAATTTCACATCAAAATGGCTGCTAGTTCTATCCTTAAAGCCAAAGAAATAATCAAATCCTTGTTCACGAGGGTTTTTGTTTTTATTTAAACCGTTTTGCCATTTCCCAAAATAGGCGGTTTGGTAACCGAAATTTTTTAACCATTCCGCTATATTTTGTTCATTTGAAGACTCCCCTTGGTTTTGTTGCGCTGTTAATAAACCATCGGAATCAATCTGATATTTTCCGGTAAGTAAACTGGCAAGGCTTTGGGATCCCAATGGCGACACATAAAACCTATCGATAACTACTCCGTTTTTTGCCAGCGAATCAAGCGTTGGAGTCTGGATCATTTGATTTCCATTAAAACCTACATCACCATATCCCATATCGTCGGTAAGCACAATAAGAATATTTGGTTTAGCTCCTTTAATGTTATCTAATGAAAAGAAAAGCATTAGGGTGGCAAAAAAAATAAGTCCAATTATATATAGGTGTATTTTTTTCATTTAGCTTGCTTTATCGTTTTCTGCGGGTAATTTGTCCCACCATGTTTTTTTCATAATAACTCCACAAACCAGAATAATTCCAATAGAAATAAGAAGGGGAAAGGGCTGACGCAATACAATGTAAATAGGGAAAATCACCAATGCGGTTTGTGCAATTGTACCAATTCCCACATTAAACATGTCGCGCCAAAAATTTTCGTTCCTTTTAAACCCGGGGTTTTCAGCCAGCACTTTATCGTGAATGGGTTTCCAAAATCCCCAGGGACGAACGTTTTTATAGAACCTTTTCAATGTTTCATCATCAGTTGGAGGGGCCAAATAGGTTCCTATAACACAACCAGCCACTGAAATTAGCAGAATCAGCGGAAAATAATAGAGATCGAGCGTTTGTGTAAAAATCAAAGGGAAAATAAGCGCCGGAATAATACCCGCAAGCATGCCTGCAAAAAATCCGGTTCCGTTGAATCGCCACCAATACCATTTTAGCATGTTCGATGCCACATAGCTTCCAAAAAGGGCCGATACTATCCACTGCAAAATGGAATTTACATCGAGTGCAAAAACTCCAAACACAATACTTATAGCCACCACAAGAATTCCGGTAACATAATTGGTGCGGTTTACCTGCTTGTTTGTAGCCGCGGGTTTAATGTATTTCAGGTAAATATCGTTAACAATATAAGCCTGCGCAGCATTTAGTGTTCCGGCAAAAGTTGACATAAAAGCAGCCAACAATCCAGCAAGTAAAAGACCCATAAATCCGACAGGAACAAACTGATTTATGGCTGAAGGTAAAATCTGTTCAAAATCAATACGTCCTCCTACCAAAAGGTTCAGCTTGTCGTAATACAGTATAGCCAATACTGCGAAACCTGCAATCATAAAATAGCGGGCTGGCATTAAAACCACCGAAACAAAACCCGACATTTTTGCTGCATCGCGTGGCGATCGGGTGGAAAGAATTTTTTGCATATCATAATTCGGTGCCGGACCTGCAGCACTAACTAAAATACCTTTAAAAAGCATCATGCTAAAAAAGATACTGAACAAAGAATAACCATCGCTGGCAATTTTTGTATTCACCTCGTCGATAATTCCTGACCAGTCCATATTTAATTTAGCACCAAAAAACGGGCTCATCCAATCTTCAGGAACATTAAGCGCTTCAAATTCCAGGGCCTTCATGGCTATAACCCCAATTACCACCGCCGAGACGGTCATAATTAAATATTGTACCACATCGGCCCAAACAATGCTGGTCATTCCTCCTAAAATGGCATAGAACATGGCAAAGAGGGTGAAAACTATTCCATAAATATGAGGAATATAGGTTTCGGGAACTTCAAAAGGAATGTAGCCGGCAAACAATTCCCAGGGAATAAAGATCTGCACAAATTTTCCCAGGCCAATAAACCCATATGCCAAAAAACCAAGACAACTTATTAATGCAAAAACTACAACTATTCCATGCGAGAGTTTCCCGTCTTTTCCGGTTCCAAACCGGGTTGTCATCCATTCGGCTCCCGTAGTTGCATTTGAACGGCGTAGCCAGATTGATAAAAACACCATTAAAAACACTTGATTAAAAACCGGCCACAACCAGGGTATCCAAATACTTTTTAAACCATAAACAAAAGCTAAGGTTACCAGCCACATGGTTCCCGAGATGTCGAACATTCCTGATGCATTCGACAAACCCAGCAAATACCAGGGAAGTTTATTCCCACCCAACATATAGGCTGTTTTGTCTTTTTGAGCACGCTTTTTTAATACCAAACCAATAATTATAGTTGAGAGTAAATAAATGGCAATAATGGTTAAATCAAATGCAGTTAATCTCATAAAGGTTATTTAATGAATATCGTTTAAAAACAGGGTTAAAGGATGATTTTTAAAGGTTATAAAATCAGGGACACTGGTATGTCCGGGATAAGGAGCATAAAAATGATCGGGTCGAGCGTTACGCCACAGTAACACCCACAATGGTTTGGTTTGTAATTTGCTGGTGGCAATCACGGGCAATAAAACTTCTGAAAACCACAAACTGTCGGATAAAGTTTCAAAGCCCGTTTCCGATAAAGTATAAAGTTTATTTTTTTCTGAGGCCAGTTTTGAAATTATAGATAGGCAATTGATGGTTTTATCCAAAGTTTCGCGACTTTTGATTCCCTTGTAATCATCTACGCCAAGAATGTCAACATAGTCATCGCCGGGATAGAATTCAAGGTATTCAGCTGCTGTTTCATATACATCGGTCGAATAGCTATAAACCAATTGATGCATCTGCTTCTTTTCTCTGAAATAATCGACCGTAAAACGAAAGAGGTTTTTATATTCATCGGCAGTGCACGATTTGGTTCCCCACCAAAACCAGTGCCCATTCATTTCGTGATACGGACGAAAAATTACCGGGATTAACTTGCCTTCACTATCGGTTAATGCATTAAAAAATTCAGCAAGTAAATCGAGTTTTTGTAAAAAAACTTCATGCTTTTCTCCGCCTGGAAGCAAATCAGGAATGTTTGTGTTCAAATCCCACGAACTTGCACCAGTATGCATATTTCGCGCATGCCAACTATAAGTATTTATTCCTCCTTTTTGATGAACTATACTTGCCCAGTAAAGCATCCGTTCAAACGACACGCCATCAATATTTATTGAATCACCTATATGCCCTAAATCCCAACCAAAAACTGCCGGAAAATCGCCACAAACATCATTTATATCGGATCGAAAATCAGAGCCTTCCCAGCCAATTCCATAAGCTACAGCATCCTGATGCCCCAGCATGCTTCCTTTTCTACTAAGCATCTCCAGTTTTGCAAACAAAGCCAATGATTCTGGCGAAGCTGATTTATCACTGTGACGGAACTGAGAATCAAAATTTGATTCATTATTACAGGACAGGATTAAACCAGCTAAAGCCAAAACCACAAATAAACCTAAACATCTAATCATGAAAAAAAATTACATAATTGCACAACCAAAACTACAAACAAGCGCCTGTAGCCCGTTTCAACTATGTACCCAAATCGTTTAGCTATGTATCATCGCTTTCAATTATGTAACCGGCTCCTTTTACTTTGGTAACACAAAACAACCCATTGTGCTGATTAAATGCGGTTTAATGCACAAGAAATAAAACACCTGTTTTAAACATGATTTATGAATACTTAAAAATTTCAGAAAAGTCTATCAATATAAAGAAGACGACAAAAAGGAATCTTATAAAAAAACAACAAGCCCACTACGGTTAATTTCAGAATAAAATGCATTTGGAAATAAAATGTGACAACAGTTATAAAAAAACATTTGATTTTGATACATTTCTATAACTCCTCAGCATTAGCTATTCGTTATTTTACCCTATAATAAAAACATTTTACGCCCAATGGTTTTCACAGTCGTTAAAAAATGAAAAACATAACAAATTTTGGTTATTCTATTGTACTGATATGCACTGTATGCGCAAACCTACATGCTCAGGATAATACATCCGGGCGGGTAACTGCTACTTTTAAAAATACCCCGTTAACCATTGTATTAAAAAAATTATCGGATCAAACACAGAAAAAAATTTATTTTAAAGAAGCCTGGTTCCAAGACATTAATTTTACAGGAAACTTTAAAGACATGCCGCTCTATATTGTTCTCGATAAAATTCTTGATAAAACTCCGCTACTGCATATTGAAATAAACCAGATTTTTTATATAGTTCCACGCGAGTTGGTTGCCCAACATTTGAAAGAACTCAACCAACTTGGCAGCAACTATTCAGGAGATGATTTTATAAATTATATAATTATTGGAAAAGCCAGCGATATTGGAAAATATAAAATTAACCGGATTACAGGAGTAGTGAAAGATGGTGCCACTGGCGAATCGTTGGTTGGAGCTACCGTTCAGGTTCTCAATTCGCCCGAATATGGGGTTTCGGGTTATACCGGAAAATATGCCCTTGAACTACCCGCAGGAACCTACCAGATTAAAACGTCGAGTGTGGGATTCGAAAGCCAGCTATCGACCATTAAAATATTAGGACCAGGAAAACTCGACTTAGAATTGTTCGAAGAAACGCATGCCCTTACCGAAGTTACTATACTCTCAGATAAACTCAACAAAAACGTTAGTCGCGACCAAATGAGTATTGTTGAGATGAGTGCTAAAGATATAAAGCAATTACCTTCGCTTATTGGCGAACGCGATATTATTAAAAGCTTTACTACTATGCCGGGAGTAAAAACTGCCGGTGAATTTGGTTCGGGTATCAATGTGCGGGGTGGCGGCGAAGATCAAAACCTATACCTGCTCGAAAACGCTCCACTTTTTAACACCTCACATGTAATGGGCCTTTTGTCGGCCGTTAATCCCGATGCAGTAACCCAAGTTACCTTATATAAAGGACACATACCATCGAACTATGGTGAGCGGGTTTCGTCGGTTATGGACATTAATTTTAATGGAACTAATATTTCCAAAGCATCGGCAAAAGGGGGAATCGGTATATACAGCAGCCGATTAATGGCTGAACTGCCCTTTTTTAAAAACAAAGTGACGTTGAAGCTGGGAGGTCGTGCCAGCTATTCCGACTGGCTTTTAACAAAATTACCCGATTATTACCTGCAAAACAGTGCTGCATCATTTGCCGATCTAAATGGTGTACTCTTCATAAATTTAAAGAAAAACCCCATCACGCTTTTTGCTTACTTCAGCAACGATAAGTTTGAATATGCAAAAATTCAATCGTACCAATACGGAAATAAGTTGCTTTCGGCACGCTGGCAACATATTTTTGGGCCAAATATAAATACAACTGTAAATCTGGCATACAGCAACTATGCCGTAACAAACCAAAATTATGAAACGAAACTTTTTTCGAATCAGGTACAATCGGATATAACTTATTTAAGCGGAAAAATTAAAACGGAATACCGTGGCTTATACAACCAAAACCTGATACTGGGAATTCAGGGAATTCAATACCAAATAAATCCGGGAGAAATTACCCCCATTGGTGATGCTCAGGTTGTACCTTTTAGCACCCGAAAAGAATTGGGTCGCGAATTTTCCGTTTTTATTAATGATGTCCTTACTCTTAGCCCAAAAATCACCCTCCAGGTTGGGCTGCGTTTTACCCTTTATCAGTACCTACTTACATCAACCAACATTGAATTAAAGCGCTATCAGGGTCTTGAACCACGGGCTTCGTTTAAATATCAGCTAACAGAAAACAATTCAGTAAAGGCCAGTTTTAACCGAAACCAACAATTTATAACCCTGCTTTCATACACATCGATAAGCACTCCCGATGATGTATGGAAACTGGCTGACCCCGATTTAAAACCTGTTATTGCAGACCAGGTTGCCCTTGGTTATTACCAAAACTTTCACAATAATACCCTTGAATTCTCGGCTGAATTATATTACAAAAAGCTGCAGCACCTTAGTGACTATAAAAATGGAGCTGTCTTAAAGCTTAACAATCAGGTTACTTCAGAATTACTCCATGTTCAGGGAAAAAACTACGGCTTGGAAATTATGCTAAAAAAATCATCGGGTAACCTGTTTGGTTCTGTAGCTTATACGTTTTCAAGAGCCTTGCGGGCAACCGATGGTGAAAGCTTTCAGGAACAAATAAACAACAATCAGTCCTATCCTTCGCAGTTCGATATTCCCCACGATTTAAACTTAAACCTTAACTATAAAATCAATCGGAGGCTGCGATTTGGCCTTAATTTTTTATACGCCACTGGAAGGCCGGTTACGCTTCCGGAATATACGTACAACCTGGGAAATAAAGATCTGGTATATTTTTCCGATCGAAATAAATACCGATTACCCGATTACCACCGTTTGGATATTTCAATGAGCATTGATGAAAGCCTGAAAATAAAGAAAAAATGGAAAGGTATCTGGACGTTTTCGCTACTAAATGTTTATGCCCGAAAAAATGCTTATTCCATTGTTTATAAAAAAGACACCCCTACACCTGAAAATAATTACCAAGTTTTTAGTTTGTATAAAATGTATTTAATAGGTGTACCATTTCCAACCGTAACTTATAATTTTATTTTCTAATCCCTGGCAAACAAACCAATGAAAAAACTCGTTTTGCAACATACTAATAATCTCTTAAAGCTGCTGATTGTAACAGCTGCCCATTGTTCCTTTCTGTTTTTATACCAATGCCAGGCTCCCTATGAAAATGAATATTTAGCTGCTGATAAACAAATTCCCGTTGTAAATGGAATATTTAGTAGCTTAAATAGCATACAAAGTTTTGAACTTTACTATGCAAGACCATACTCATCAAGGGGTACCAGAAAAATTTCAGGAGCACAGGTGACTCTTATTGAGGACAATAATCTACAAATTTCATTAAATGAGGTCTCAGACGGTAATTACCAATTAACAGAGACTTTCATTCCACAATCGGGCAAAATTTACCATATTGAGGTTTTACTCCCCAATGGAACATTGCTTGCATCGGAAAAAACCCTAATGCCCGATACCATCGGAATAAATAGCATTTTTTACGATTTTAATAACCACATTACCCTTGTAAAAGATCAGCAGGGAAATTACAGTGAGGTAGTTCAGCAGGGAATCTTTGTTAATCTGAGGTTAAACAAACCCTTGCAGCCCAAGGCCTATTACCGGACCAAAGGCGATTATTACGTTCATTCACAAAAATGGAAAAACACCTCACGAATGTTTACGGTTGAGGGTCCTGTTTACGACTACAACTATCAAATACGCTACGATACCCTTTTTGATATTATTGAGGGATTTAGTAACACCGAATTTCCAATAATTGGATCGCTCGATGCAAGCATTAATTATTCTCCAGCCGATTTAACCCTTTCAACAATTTTTCTGCCGGCCGACCAGGAATGTGTTAATTTTAGTCTTTATACCAGCAATACTTTTGTGCAATGGATTTTTCCGGTCGATTTAATTACTACTTCTAAAACTTCTTTCGATTATTATACTAATGCACTGGAACAATGGGAAGCTGCTCAACGCATTTACGACCCCATTCCTGAACAATTAACAGGAAATATGTTTTCACCGGAACAACCGGAACAAGCCGTTTTGGGTTTATTCGATGTGGTTTCGGTAAGCCGGAGGTATTATGCGGTTTATGTTCACGAGAGCTTTGGATACCGATCTTATCAGGGTCGATTTTTTCAGGATACCGTTTTCCATGGAGGAAGCTATGTAAACCAGTACCGGGTCGACACGATATTTATCGATTCAACCCTGCACAACGCAGGTAAAATAGATTCAACATATTTTTAGCATCGAACCCATGAAGATTTTATTTTTCCCAGTCCGACCTATTGCAGCATTTTTTTTGCTGATGTTTTTTTGTAAGCTACTGTTTGCAGAAACTCCTCCGGCCGAAAAAGTTTGGGTACATCTCAATAAAAAAGTACTAATTACCGGTACGCTTCTCAAGTATAAAGTGTACTTAACAACCAATCAACCCTTAGGCAATAAAAAAACAGTAATTTACTTTGAGTTAGTAAACAATAAAAACCAAACCTGTTTAAGCTGGAAAAGTCAGGCCACAGACAAAGGGCTGGCGGGCGCCTATCAAATTCCTGAGAACCTAACTCCCGGAATCTATATCTTTAAGGTTTTCACCAACTCCTCTCGTAAAAATTCTTATGCAACAAAATTACTCATACAGGATATCGCCAGCGATCCTATTACCAATTTTACTAAAATCAAAGATTACCGGTTGTTTGATGCATCAACTGCAGAAAAAAAGTTTTTACAATTCTGTATTGATAATGATTCTATTCAGCAAACAACCAGCGTAAAAATTGAATCAATAGCAGAAATAAATTTGCCTCTACTTACGGTTTCAATTACCGAAATTACGCCTTTCGACTCAATGTTAGCTACTCCGGTATTAATAGCTGAAACAAACCAACCACCTGAACAGTATGTACCTGAAAGAGATTTTACCTTACTTGCCGGGAAAGTCTGTGATACAATGGGTTATCCTATAAAAAACCAAACGGTTTACGCGTCGCTAAGCAGCAATTGGGTTCATTTTTGCTATACGAATACCGACAGCTTGGGCCGGTTTTGGTTTGTTTTTGATTCAACATACAATAACCGGCAGGTATTAATTCAGGCAGAACCAGCTAAAAACCAAACCGCTGTTTTAAGCCTCGATAAAAAAAGCATTAACCTTGTTCAATCTGAAACAGATACTTTACCCGCTAATACAGCACAGATAAATTACACGCTGGCCCTGCAAAAGCGTGAATTGGTGCATCGGATTTTTACCCCGTTAAATCAATTAAAACCAAGTGAGAAGGCGGATTCCACAAAAGAAAACTTTTTCTATCGGCCCCGTTACACCATTTACCCAAACGAGTATGAATTACTGAACAACTTTGTTGAAATAGCCAATAATATTATTCCAACCCTCCGGTTTAAGAAAACTAACAACTCCTACGAACTAGGTATAGTACTCGACAATCAACAGGTTTATTACAATCAGGTACTGGTTTGCCTTAACGGCCACCCATTTTTTAACCTGAACGTAATTGCTGAACTTTCGTCGAAAAACATTGAACGCATTGATGTTTTTAATGCCATAACCCTTTGGGGCGAAAAAACTTATAATGGCATTTTGGCCGTTTATACCAAAAAAGTTGATGTGACCTTCGAAAACTTCAACCCCGCGTTTGCTGTATTTGACAACAGTTTTTACGAACCGCTGTTTTTAACGGCAAACCAAAACGATTCCACGTCACCCCTGGTACTACCCGACATCTATTGGAACGATGGGGTTAGCCTTACCCAAAACAAGCCTTTTGAAATTAAACTTAATAAAATTGATTTGGGTAAAAATTACCGGCTCCGAATTACTGGCATCAGAAATGACACCTTTATTGATGAACAATTTTTGTTAGAGTTAAACTGATACACCATGCGATTTATTATAAACAGTTGCTTTTTTCTGATACTCACATTAAATTTAGCAAGTTCTGGATTGTGGGCACAACAAAACGCAGAACTAACTTACGCTAATGCAGCTAAACAAACTGAAGAACAGGCTATTGCTGCTACTTATTACATTAATGAATATCCGCTAAAGAAAGACCAGTTTTTTAACGACTGGGCTTTAGGCACGGTGTATTTTACCAATGGTAAAAAAGCCAGCCGGGTTCGTTTGCGCTATAACGGTTGGAAAGATGAAATGCTTTGGTTACGCGAAACGGATTTTAAAACCGGACAAATCATAAAGGGAACCATTAATAAAGTTATTCTGAATAATTCCGGTTTTTCTGACTCCTTGGTCTTTATCCGGTATGTTGATTCCAGTACATTTCAAAAACAGCAGATTTTGTTACAGGAAATTGCCCGGGGTTATGTATCGGTTTATTGCCACCGAAAAGTTGTTTTGGTTAAAGGCTCCGATAAATTTGTTCAAAAACATCAATACTATCTGCAAATTGGTGAAAATACACCCACCAAATTCAACCGACACAAAAAAACGTTAATCTCTGGTTTTTCGGCCGAACAACAGGAACAGGTAAGGCAGACTTTAAAACATAATAAAACCCGTTTAAAAACCGATGCGGGTCTGGCAAAAGCCATTCATTTCATCAATCAAAGTTTTTAAACTACATTATTAACTTTTATTGAGGAATTTTATTTTCTGTTAATTTTTGATCTTTCGGCAAATTCTGAAGGAGAAACTTCAAAATGCTCTTTAAAACAGATGGTAAAATACGAGGGCGAATTAAAGCCCACCTGATAACTCACCTCAGAAACCGATTTATTGTTTTGAACCAACAAGTGAGCCGCTTCGTTCAAACGGACCAAACGCACAAATTCGCTGGGACTTTTTCCAGTCAGTAGTTTAATCTTTCGGTAAAGATGCCCCCGGCTAATTCCAATATCACGGCTAAGCGATTCTATATTAAGCTCCGAATCGTCGATATTCTTCATAATCATATCGGTAATTTTTTTCAGGAACACATCTTCCACTTCCATTGAGGGTGAATCTTTCGATTCGAAATGTGCCGAAAACTTATGCTTAAGTACCTCACGCAATTCTATCAGTTTTTTTACCCGGGCTCTTAAATGGCTGGGATGAAAAGGCTTGGGAATGTAAGAATCGGCTCCGTGTTCAATTCCCTCAATCCGCTGTTCAATTGAAGTTCGCGCGGTTAAAAGTATTACCGGAATATGATTGGTAACCAGGTTGGTTTTTATTTTGTTACAAAGTTCCAGACCATCCATCTCGGGCATCATTACATCGGCTATAATTAAATCTGGCATTTCGGCAACTGCTTTTTTTAAGCCTTCACGACCATTTTCAGCTTTAAAAACCCGGTAATGATCCGACAATTCGTCGGCAATGTAATTTCGCAGGTCGTAGTTATCTTCCACAATTAAAACCGAATATTCCCCGGGCGCAGTTTCAGATAGTTTAGGCTCATCTTCCGTCAAATCATCTCCCAAAATTAATGGCAGATTATGAATAAAAGCTGCCGGGCTTTTTTGGTCGGGAGCCAATTTTTCATCAATCGAATAAGCGGTTTCGTCTAATGGAAGTAATACATTAAACAGGGTTCCTTTATGCTCTTTTGAGTCAAAGTTTATTTCACCGTGATGCAACTCCACCAGGCTGCGTGTTAGTGACAAACCCACACCAGAACCAGCGGTATCAAAGGGGCCAGAGTTGCTGGTTTGAAAAAAACGTTCAAAAATACGCTCCTTATCCTTTTCAGGAATTCCTTTTCCATGATCCTCAACCCCAATCCGAACATACGGCCCCTTTTTTTTATCTTCGATACAGATAAAAATACTCACCTCGCCATTTTGCTCACTGAATTTAAACGCATTCGACAGTAGATTGAACAGAATTTTATCCAATTTATCGGGATCGAACCACATGAATAATTCAGGAACATCGGTAAATAGCTGAAAGTGTATTTTCTTTTGCTGTGCATACTCTTTAAAAGTATAATGAATGTCTTCGACAAACTTAATCAGGTCGAGCCGCTCTACCTTCAGGCGCATATTTCCGCCTTCGCTTTTACGTAAATCCATCAGCTGATTCACTAAACGAAGCAAGCGATTGGCGTTCTTAAACATCATGGTAAGCGACTTTCCATATTTTTTATTTATCGAGGCATCGGATAACATGCGTTCCATGGGCCCTATAATTAAAGTAATGGGGGTGCGAAATTCGTGTGAGATATTTGTAAAGAACCTTAATTTGGCCTGGTTAAGTTCATTTTCTTTATCTTTTTCAAGCAATTCAAGTTTTACCTGGTTTTTTAGCTTTACTCGGTTTATCGACATCCGCCAAAACAAGACAATTATACCCACCAAAAATAAATAGTAAAGGGAGTATGCCCACCAGGTGCGATAAAATGGTGGTTTAATTATTAACGTAATATTGGTGGTTCGTTGGTCCCACTCATGGTCAATGCTTGACGCTTTAACTTTAAACGTGTAGGTTCCGGCATCCAGATTGGTATAGGTTACAAAACGCTGATCGTACGACATGTTTCGCCAATTCTGGTCAAAGCCTTCCATCATGCAACGGTACCTGTTTTTTTCGGGCAACGTAAAATCAAGGGCTGCAAATTCAAAAGCAAAGCTGTTGTATTTGTGCTTAAGCACAATGGTGTCGGTAAGAAAAACCGGTTTATTCAGAATGGCATCATTTTTTATTCGGATTCCTGGTTTAATTTCCTGATCAAAAATTCGAAATTGTGTAATCATTGCTTGGGGAATGGGATAGTTTTCTTCAATAGCATCGGGTTTGAACGACACCATTCCTTTTAAACTTCCCAGAAAAATTTCTCCCTGAACCGATTGATGCGTGGCCAGTCGAAAAAACTCATTACTTAAAAGCCCATCGCTTTCGTAATAATTATGCGTTTCAAACGTATTTGGATTAAAATTACAGAGTCCATTATTGGTAGTTAACCAAAGATTTCCTTTAATATCCTCTTCGATACTATAAATCACATTTCCGGGCAATCCTTCAGTAAGATTGAACGATTGAAATTTATTGCTTGAGGGTATAAATTTGTTTAATCCATTTCGGGTTCCCAACCAAATTTCATTTTTCGAAGTTATGTTAATGCAATAAATGGTATTGTTACTCAGGCTTCCCGGCTGATTCTCACTACCCAAATAATTAATAAACAAACCGTTTTGCGGATCAAAAACGCTCAACCCCCAAAAGGTTCCTATCCAAATCCGTCCGTTATTATCCTCAGTAAGGGTATTTACATAATTATTAATCAACCGGTTCCCCTCCGTTGAATCGTACATGGAATACGACATAAAACGGTCGGTTTCTTTAATATATTTATTTAAACCGCCCCCGTTGGTTGCAATCCAAACATCACCTTTGTTACTTTTATATATACATGAAACAAAGTTACAACTCAAAGAGTAAGGGTTTTCGTTATTCTGATAGTTTTTAAATTGCCGGGTTTCCAAATCAAAAACCGAAAGTCCGCCCAGATAGCTGCCAATCCATAAAAATTTTTTTTCTTCAAGTAGTAAACTCATAACAACCCGATCGGGAATAAACTCACTTACATTCGCTCCCGGATAAAAATGCGCAACGCTTTTGTTTTGGCGGTCAACATATTTAAGTCCGCCCCCATCGGTTCCTACCCATATATTTCCGGCCCGATCACTTACCATTGAGGTTACAATATTGCTGGTATATTCAGCGCCGGCATCGGAAATATTATAGGAAACAAAGCGTTTATGCACCCTTGGTAAAATGTTTATTCCACCCTGATATGATACAATCCAAAGGTTTCCCTGCCTATCCTCAAAAATTGTTCGGACGTTATTGTTTAATAAACTTGCCTTTTCGCCCGATTGATGTTCCAGATGTAAAAAAATATTATAGTCCTCAAAATAAAAAAGACCTTTCCCATGCGACGACACCCACAAACGTTGATTGCTGTCGCGATATATCCCGTAAATTTCATTGACACGAATGGTCTCAGTGGCCGATGTCTTGAACAAAAAAGGAGTAAACGTTTTTGTGTGTGTATGAAAAAGAAACAAGCCATCGCCTCGTGTACCCAGTAAAAAAGTAGTATCGGTCAGTTCAAATATTTTTAAAATGGCATTTACATTCTGTTGCGATTTTGTGGTTTTTATGGGTTTATAGTTAAAAAACTGCTGAGTTGAACGGTCAAAATATTCAAGTCCATTATCGGTAGTTCCAATCCATAATTTGTTTTGTGAATCGATGAAAATTGTAAAAATATAATTACTACTAAGTGAATTTGGATTTAAAGCTTCGTGATAATAGGTTTTAATAATTCCCCTTTGCTTATGATACTTGATTAATCCATTTCCTGATGTGCCTATCCAAAAAACGCCATCCGTATCTTCAACAATGGCATAAACCGGAATATTGGCATTTAGCAGGTTAATACTATCGACAGGGAGATGTAAGAAATTATCATAATTCTGATTGTACCTGAACAAACCCTGAAATGTACCAATCCACAAATCGCCTTCAGAGTCAACCAGCATACTTAGTATCTCGTTACTGTAGAGGCTGTTCTTTTGATTTGGGTTGCTGTAATAATGGGTAAATTTATAGCCGTCGTATTTATTTAATCCATTTTCAGTTCCAATCCAGATAAACCCGTTGCTATCTTGTACAATACAGTTTACATTACTGTTCGACAAACCCTCATCGAGTGTTAAGTGCCTAAAAGCAAATTCAGAATCACTGGCAAACAAATAATTGTCAGCTAAAAACAAGCAGTTTAGGCAAAATATAAACACCAAAAATTTCATACAAATTCAACTAAACACTAAAACAGCATTGAATAAACAAAAACAGGTTTAATTAAGAATTTACATATACTCAGGCTGGTTTTCTATTTAACAGTACTATTAAGCCCTGCCCGCCGATTCCTGATTCCCTATTTTTACTGGTGAAAATACAAATTAAATTTTTCTTTTCACCTCATGCTCCTATCGATTTTCTTTTAAAAAGATCCTATTAAGTCAGGAATCGTTTACTATTTTATAAATTTGTAGGTGCGTTACTGTAACGTTTCTGTTTTTTATAAGACCAATGTTTGGTTAAATGCCGGAAAGCATTTCAACAACACCGGTAATTAATTGTATCTATATATTAATTTTGATTTATTTACATTTTAAATACAAACACAAAATCAGTTAGCAATGAATAAAATTACGACGGCCCTTTTGGGGGTTTTTATGTCTGTATCGCTGCTTGTTAAGGCAGACGAAGGCATGTGGTTACCTATTCTGATTAATCAGAACATGGGTACCATGACAGAGATGGGAATGCAGCTTTCTGCCGAAGACATCTACAGCATTAACCATTCCAGTGTTAAAGACGCTATTATTGCGCTCGACCGTGGTAGCTGTACTGGTGAGCTCATTTCGGCACAGGGTCTGGTATTAACCAACCACCATTGCGGATATGGCGAAATTCAGGCACACAGTACCGTTGAACACGATTACCTGACCGATGGTTTTTGGGCCATGAGTAAAGATCAGGAATTGGCAAACCCCGGTAAAACCGCTTCGTTTCTTATCCGTGTCGAAGACGTTTCAGAACGGGTTCTTTCAGCTATTCCCGCAGGAGCCAGCCAGTCCATTCGTAACCATTTGGTCGACAGCGTGGCCCGGGTAATTAACGACGAAGCTACCAAAGGAAATCATTACAATGCCGAAGTAGAAAGCATGTTTAAAGGAAACTTCTTCTACCTGTTTGTGTACGAAACCTTCCGCGACATTCGTCTGGTTGGTGCTCCTCCAGAGTCCATCGGAAAATTTGGTTCCGATACCGACAACTGGATGTGGCCACGCCATACCGGCGACTTTAGCATCTTCCGCATTTACGCTGGTCCCGATGGAAAACCTGCCGATTATGCCGAAGATAACATTCCTTATACACCCAAACATTTTTTACCCATCTCACTCGATGGCGTTAAAATGGACGACTTTGCCTTTATTATGGGCTACCCCGGTAGCACCCAGCGTTACATGACTTCGTTCGAACTGAAAAATACCATCGAATTTCAGAACCCTAACCGCGCTAAAATCCGCGGACTAAAACAGGACATCTGGAAGGAAGACATGGATAAAGACACTGAAGTTCGTATTAAATACGCTTCGAAACACGCCCGTTCAGCTAACTACTGGAAATACTCCATTGAACAAAACAAAGCATTAAAAAAACTAAATGTTTTGGAACAAAAACAAGCGCTCGAAGCTAATTTTATGCAATGGGTAAACCAGAACGAAGCCCGAAAAGCCAAATACGGCAACGCATTGAAACTTATTGAGGAATCAGAGAACGAATCCATCGCTATTTCAAATGCCCAACAGTATGTTTATGAAACATTGATTGGTGGTGCCGAATCGTTTATTTTTGCTTTCCGCGCATCAGGCCTAATGGCTGCATTGGCTACGCCCGACAGCACCGAGCAAATTAATAAACAGGTTAAACAATTCAGTAAAACTGCCGAAAATTTCTTTAAAAATTACAATGCCGAAACCGATCTCAAAGTAACCAAAGCGCTGGTAAAACTTTTTATTGCTGATGTTCCGGCTCAATACCACCCCGATTTTATTGCCAATGTTATCGATAAAAAATACAAAGGCAACGTGGACAAATTTGTTGACGACTTGTTCAAAAAATCAATCTTTGTTGACAAAACCCGTATGGATGCCTTTTTGGCAAAACCTTCGGCTAAAGTCCTAAGTAAAGACCTGGCTTTTATGGCTGGTGTAAGTACCATCAAGCAACTTCGCGGATTTGGTGCCATGGTTGAACCGGCTGGTTTAAAAATGCAGGAAGGCATGCGCTTATTTGTTGGCGGTTTACTCGAGATGAATCCCGATCAGATATATTCGCCCGATGCCAACTCTACCATGCGCCTGACTTATGGTTCGGTAGGCGATTATTACCCCGCCGATGCAGTTCATTATGCCCATGTTACCACACTCAAAGGAGTTATGGAAAAAGAAGATCCCGACGTTCGCGAATTCAATGTTCCTGAAAAACTGAAAGAAATTTATGAGAATAAAGATTTTGGCCCTTACGGAAATCCCGATGGTACCATGAACGTATGTTTTACTACCAACAACGACATTACCGGTGGTAACTCAGGTAGCCCGGTTATTAATGGCAAAGGCCAGTTAATTGGTCTGGCATTCGACGGAAACTCTGAAGCCATGAGCGGTGACATTGCCTTTGAAAACAGCATGCAAAAATGCATCAATGTCGATATTCGCTACGTTCTCTTGATCATCGATAAATTTGCCGGTGCCAGCAACTTAATTGAAGAAATGAAACTGGTAAAAACCGAAGCTGCCGCTGAAGTTACTGCCGAATAAGCTGCAATGGAAAACTAAATCGGTAAAAAATTTTTATTACTGCCGAGGCTGTTCTTTTGAGGACAGCCTCTTTTTTTTAGTTTAGTTCACAGAAGAATTCCTAAGGCTGCCGATGAAAATTTTCTGCGGTGAAAAGTTTTATCGGCTGCTTTGGAAAATATAATTTCCTGCGCACGAAATTTTGATGCACTCGCAGGTCCCTGTTTACAGGTACCAAAACCTGACTACTTCTATCATTCGGTATACAACATTCATCAAATCAAAAACCCGGAATTTTAACCCGGTGTTTTTTCAAAAATCGCTAACTTTAATCCTTCAATAAACAAGGGCCAATGCATAACTTTACCTACCACCACCAAAACCTTTCGTACACTGACCGTGGCAAAGGCTTTCCCCTAGTCTTGTTGCACGGCTACCTCGAAACCAAAGAAGTTTGGGATGATTTTGCAGAACAACTGGCTGTAAAACACCGGGTAATTATCCCCGACATTCCGGGCCACGGACAAAGTGAACTGCTGGCACCCATTCACTCCATGGAACTGATGGCCGATGCCATAAAGGCCTTGCTGTTTCATTTGAAAATAAGTTCCTGTTACATGGTGGGCCATAGCATGGGGGCTTATGTTATGCTGGCTTTTGCCGATAAATATCCTGAGCTGCTTGCCGGCATGCTGGTATTTCACAGCTCGGTTTATGCCGATACTGAAGAGAAAAAACAAAACCGTTTAAACGAAATAGCTCTTATTGAAAAAAGACAGCTTCAGCAGGTAATTGAACAACACCTGCCACACACCTTTGCCCGGCCCATGCTTCCGGAATATCAGGCACATATTCAACGGCTGACTCAAAAAGCACTGCAACACAATCCACAAGGGGTTTGTGCCCTGATACGGGGAATGATGGAACGCCCCGACCGCCAGGATTTGGTGAAACAATGGGGCAAGCCTCTGGGGTTTGTATTTGGAGCCAACGACAATTTTATACCACAAGCAGCAGCATTAAAAATGCAAACATTAAATCCCCAAAGTCAGGTTTATTGGCTGAAACATTCGGGCCATATGGGTTTTATTGAAGAGCCCGAAACATCGCTTCAGCTTGTAATTAGTTTTGCTGAAATGTCAGGCTAATTCCCCACGGCCTTTTACTTTTTAAAACGTATATTTGCAGCAAAACAAACTGAGCTATGTTATTTGCCGACATCATTGGTCAACAAGTTACCATCAACCATTTACGCCACACGGTAAAAGAGAACCGCATAAGCCATGCCCAGCTTTTGTTGGGAGGCGAAGGATATGGGGCCCTGCCACTGGCTTTGGCTTTTGCCCAATACCTTATGTGCCAGAACCGAAGCGAAACCGATGCCTGCGGAACCTGTGCTGCCTGCCGGAAAGTGGCCAAATACCAGCATCCCGACTTACACTTTGTGTTCCCGGTTATACCAGATAAGACCAACGACATACCTGTCAGCGATAAATATATTGCTCCCTGGCGCCAATTTATCCTGAAAGAACCTTATGGAACCTATACTGAATGGATGGCGGCATTAAATGCCGAAAAAACACAAGGCCTGATCCGGGCCGAAGAAGGAAGGGAGATTATCCGCAAACTCAGCATGAAATCGTTCGAGGCCGAATACAAAATAATGATCATCTGGTATCCCGAAAAGATGAATGCCGAAGCGGGTAACAAGCTGTTAAAACTAATTGAGGAACCCCCCGAAAAAACGCTGTTCTTTTTGGTTGCCGAAAACAGTGAGTTTATTTTAAATACCATTCTGTCGCGCACCCAACTCATTAAGATAGGACGTATTTCGGAAGACGCTTTGTTTGTTGCCCTGAAAAATCGTTTTCAGCTCAACGACGAGAAAGCCCGGCAAATAGCCCGCATCAGCGATGGGAATTACGTCCAGGCTAAAGAATACATCAACAGCTCGGTCGACACCCAACAAAACTACGACAATTTTATACAAATGATGCGCCTGAGTTATGCCGGTAAAATCCCTGAAATGATTGCCTGGGTCGACGAGGTGGCAAAACTGGGCCGCGAAAGGCAAAAAGCTTTTTTGGCATACAGCCTGCGTATGGTTCGCGAAAATTTAGTGCTAAATCAAAAACAAAAACAAATGGCCCGCTTATCGGCCGACGAAACCAGTTTTGCCGAGCGCTTTTCCACCTATATTCATCCGGCAAACTGCGGCCTGTTGCAACAGGAACTCGACAAAGCTTTTATGCACATTGCTCGTTATGCCAACGCCAAAGTAGTGTTTCTCGACCTTTGTTTTAAGCAAAACCGCTTACTTCGTTTATAAAAAACTATTAACCAAATAAAAGAACAGCAGCCAACTTTCGCCGGCTGCTGTTTTACTTTTAATCCCATTACAGGATTCCTATTTATTACCTATTGTTTTATAAACCGGGTTGAAATTTGTTTGTTCCCATCATCTAAAATCAGGGTATAAATACCTTTGGCCAAACCCGATACATCAAGGGACTCTTCCTGGTTAAACAAAGGCTCAGCAATTACAGTACGCCCTGAAACATCATAAATAGTAAGTACCACTTCGCGCATTCCGGCAAAGGAAATATTCAAATCGTTTTGAACCGGATTCGGGAAAACCATAAAATCATGCAACTCATCGGAACTTAACGCTTCAGCGGCTTCAAACGAAGAGGCCAATACGTTATAGGTCGATGAAACAATAGTTAAGGTGTAATCTTCCACTTCACCATAACTAAAGGTTTCGCATGCTGTTGCTGCGGCATTGTACTTCATGGTAACCCGCATACGGGTTTGACCCAATAAAGCCGTAGTAGGAATAGTCATGGTAGCACTTAGCGTACCCGAGCTGCTCGATGAACCATAAACCAAACGCTCGTCGGTTCCAAACACACCATCGTGGTTCAAATCGACCCACACATGCCAGTATTCGGTGTAACTTGAGCTGCGGAAACCGGCACTAAAATAAATGGTGTTGGCTCCCAAAGCCACGGTTCCTAACATGCTGGTATTGTTGGCATAACCGCCATTATTACCCGACACATTGTTAATTCCGCCTACCTGAACCAAATCAATCCATTCGTAAGTCGAATTGTTTCCTTTTGATGCACAATAGCTAATGGTTCCACTCAAGGTGGTTACATTAATGGTATTGCTGGCTCCCGACACGTTTCCGGCAGCATCTGCAGCTTTAACATAGAAAGAATAAGTGGTTGCAGCCGTTAATCCAGTCATACTGGTCGATGTACCAGTCACCGTTTTAACCAGTGAACCATTCTGGAATACCTGGTAGCCGGTAACTCCCACGTTATCGGTCGATGCATTCCAGCTTAAAGTAAGGCTGGTAGTTGATACGCCCGAAGCGGCTAGATTTGTTGGAACAGTGGGAACCTGAGTATCTGAGGCACTTTGTGTAGTCACATTTACGGTGTTACTGGCAGCACTTATGTTGCCGGCTGCATCCTGAGCTTTTACCGAGAACGAATACGAAGTACCCGCAGTTAAACCGGTAATCTGAGCAGAAGTTGCTGTGGTTGTGCCCAAAGCCGTTGCGCCCTGATAAACAATGTAAGCAGTAACACCCACATTATCGGTCGATGCATTCCAGGCCAGGTTAACCGTTGTCTGGGTAACAGACGAAGCCGTTAAACTACTTGGGGCTGTTGGTGCCTGTGTATCGGCTCCACCCGATGTAAATTCAACAGTATAATCTTCAACCTCACCATAACTAAAGGTTTCGCATTCGGTTTGGGCTCCATTATACTTCATGCTCACACGCATCCGGGTTGTTCCGGTGGCTGACGATGGAATGTTAATGGTTCCGCTAACTGCAGCTTTGCTCATAGCTCCGGCATCAAACACCAATTCTCCGGCATCAGCAAAATCCATATCTCCGTTGTAGTCGATCCAGATTTTCCAGTATTCATTATATGTAGTGCTGGCAAAACCTGGAGTTAAGGTAATGGCATACGACTGTCCCGGCGTTAAAGCCACGGTTTCAGAAGTAAAGTTCGAATATCCGGCAGCCCCTGAGGTTTTGGTATAAGCACCCACCTTTACGCTGGCTATCCATTCGTAACTGAAATTGCTTCCTTTTGATGCACAATACGATGGGGTGCTTCCACCGCCATAAGCACTGCCTACACCAATGGCATACATGGCGTTGGTAACCTGAATTACTTCGTTCGATGTGGCACCATACAAATCGGTTGCCGATTGAATGGCATAAGTACGTGCATTGGCATAATTCGACGAAGCACTTAAATATACACTCTCCATACGCCAGGCAATTTTTTCGGCTTTGGTAATACCAAGTCCGGTAACACTATAACTATCCCCATTATCATTGGTTCCTGAACCACCTTCTGAAATCAGGTAGAACCAATAGCAGAAAGGTCCGTTGTTGGTGTGTACCCCGCCGTAATCGTTCGATGATGTTGGGTTGCTGGCCAGGGGAGCCCAGTAGGTTCCTCCGTAGGTGTCGGGCAACCCTTCGGCATTGGGATTACTTAGTATGCGCAATCCTTCGTGACCGCTACGACGCTCAATGTCTTCACCCATAACCCAAATGTTTTTTTCAGGAGCGGCATAAGCCTCAACACATGCTCCCCAAATGTCGGAGAATGCTTCGTTTAAAGCTCCCGATTCGTTTTGGTAAACCAAATCGGCAGTATAAGTACAAACGGCATGTCCATGTTCGTGGGCCGAAACGTCCAAACTCGCCAGGGCATCAAAATAAGTGTTGCTACCGTCACCAAAAGTGAAAACTGAACCATTCCAGTAAGCGTTATCGTAAGCATTGTCGAAATGCACATACGCTTTCATTAAAGCTCCGCTTCCATCAAAACTATTGCGGTTATGAATGTTCAGCCAGTAATCGTAAATCTGCTGAAAAGCCCAGTGGCATTCCATAGCAATATCATCTTTGGCTGTATTGTGATATTCAGCGTAAGTCCAACTGTTGTTGGCGTCGGTAAAATCAACAGCACTGTTGTAGTTGGTACTGGTATTCATATCGTAGGTAATAATACCATTCCCTCTGGAGTAGTCGCGCAAGCGATACGAACTGTTGTAAGAATCGGTAGTAAAATTACGGTTGCCGCTGTAACGGGTATCCCCATTCCCGTTGGCTACAGCCGATTTAATAATGGCATTGTGGTTAACAATTTTGCCAGTTTTGGCATCCACATAAATGTAAGCACGACTTACCGGATTTGTGGCATAAACATCGAACTTATAAGCATACGATGGCGTTACGTGTTCTTCTTTGGTTTTGGCAAAAGCATTTTCAACAATCACCAATTCCCCTTTGGGGAACCAGGTAGCACTGGCATTATTTTTTTCATTTTTCAGCCATTGTTCATTGTTTCCATCTTCCCACATATAGTTTTGGGCACCCACATAACTCAAGGCTTTCTCCAAAGCTTCGGCTTCTGTTAAAACGTGAGCCAAATCCACATTTTGGATTTCTTTGTAAATACCACTTAAGGCAAAAACCTGTCCTTCTTTTGAGTGAATGGTGTAGGTTCCAAACTCTACAGGAATGTTACGATAGGTTTGCTGGTACTTTTGATGTACCATACCCAGTTCGTCCTGGTGAGATTTTGCTTCGCGGTACGATTCGTTACTCCTTAAATTCAGCACATCGCGGAAGAGCTGTTCCGGTTGTTGTGCTACATAGGCTTTTGCAGCCACATTAAACTCAATTAAGGTTGGCCTACCTTTTTCATCCAATACCTGTTGCTTTATTGCACCTTTTTGCTGTGCCGAACTGGCCAGTCCAAAAAAAGCAAGTAAAACAAGCATCAATACCTTTTGGTAAACATGTTTCATAAATACTTAGTTTAGTTGTTAAACAATTGTTGTTGTTAATCCTCTAAGGTAAGCAAAGCCCGGCTCCAAAAATCAGAAAATAGACAAACAACAAATACCTAATGCCAAACAACGGCTTACTAAGATTTCTTTCTTGTGGTTCTTTTGAAAAGAATAAAATAGTATCTTGCATCGGCAAACAACAAAAAAATGGGTATCATTTGTGGTATAATTGATGATGATGCATTGGCCATTAGCATTTTACAAAGCTATATGGAAAAAATTCCGGACTTGCATTTAGCTTTTACGCTAAACTCGGCTGTTGTTGCTGAGGCCAGCCTGCTAAAACACAAACCCGACCTGCTTTTCCTGGATGTTGAAATGCCTCAGCTTTCGGGAATTGAGTGGCTTTATACCCTGACCGAGAAACCAGCAGTGGTAATCAGTTCGGCAAAAAAAGACTATGCTGCTGAAGCATTCGACCTCGAAATATTAGATTACCTGGTAAAACCGGTGACCTTTCAGCGTTTTGCCAAATGCATTCACAAATTTGAACAATCGCGACAAAATGTTCCGGTTAAGGAAAATCAAACAGACCCATGGATTTTTGTCAACGAAAATAAGAAAATGGTCAAAATTGAAACGACCGATATTCTATATGTGGAAAGCCTGAAAGATTACATAAAAATACACACCCGGACACGCAGTGTAATAACCAAAGACCAAATAACAGCCTTTGCCGAACGTCTCCCCGCTTCAAAGTTCCTGAGAATTCACCGCTCGTATCTGGTAGCCATACAGCACATTGACAGTTACAACGCCAGTGTTGTAGAAATAAACCACCAGGAAATACCCATTGGGCGAAACTACAAAAACGAATGTCTTGAGATACTTGAAAAATCAGGGCAATAATTCAATAATTTTTATCACTAAAAAACAGCCATTTACCCTAAAGGTACATGCACCCGTCCAATAGCATGAAAATTACATGGCACAAAGGTAACCCAAAGGCGTTAAGTTTCGTTAATGGGAATAGTTATTAGGAGTTAAACAAAACAATAAAAAACAAAACAATGAAAAAGGTAATTGCATTCTCAATCACTTTATTATTTGCAAGTATAAGCCAAGCTGAAACTTATAAATCAATTGCTACTGGCTTTTGGGAAAACAATTCCACCTGGGATCTCAACCAGTTTCCTGACGGTAGCAAAGAAAACACCATTACCATTTCAAGCGGCGACACGGTTACCGCGACTAACTTAAATGTGGCAAAAGCTACAACCATTATTGTTGAAAATGGAGCCGCATTAATAATTAATACCCTGGATGTAAATATTGATGCCGCTGAAGCCAGAAAAGATTTTATACTTGATGTTAAAGATGGCGGTCTGTTAATTATTAACGGTAACTTTACAGCGGCTAAAGATGCTTCGCTTACCATTGATGGAAATGCCACTATCACCGGTGACTTGACATTAGGAAACAATGCAAAAATTACTGTAGATTCAGATGGAACGTCGGGAGGAACCCTGAACATTGGTGGTGACTTAACCGTTGGAACAGGATCTGAACTGCTTGGGTATGGCAATGTGACTGTAGCGGGTACAGTTGACCCCCTTATTGCTGGAGACACCCAATTACCTATCGAACTAACTCATTTTGCTGCCACTTCTAATGAAAACGATGTAACCATCTATTGGCAAACCGCTTCGGAAGAAAACAACCACTACTTTACCATTGAGCGTTCGGTTGACGGTATTTCGTTTAAAACCATTGGAACAGTTATGGGTGCCGGAAATTCACAGATAACGCTGAATTACAGCTTTACCGATGTCAGTCCTTTGTCGGGAACCACTTACTACCGCTTGCAACAAACCGATTTCGACGGTAAGTTTGAAATTTTTAATATGGTATCGGTGTCGTTTTACAACGAGGGAACCTTAAAAGTATTTCCCAATCCAGCCTCCAGCTATATAACCATTGACTTTGGCGGATTAACCGCCCAAAGCCAAATTCAAATCATGAACCTTCACGGCCAGGTGGTTAAAACCCTTTCGGTTTGGGAGTCGGTTCAAACCATCGACC
Source organism: Bacteroidetes bacterium HGW-Bacteroidetes-4 (assembly GCA_002840905.1). GTDB lineage: Bacteria > Bacteroidota > Bacteroidia > Bacteroidales > SZUA-534 > GWE2-40-63. Next base: position 145,083 of record PHDD01000005.1, read on the forward strand.
TAAGCGATTTGGCTGCCGGAAACTACCTGCTTACTATTGCTAACGGAAATCAACCCATTGTTAAACGCATCGTGATTCAATAAACCAATCGAATCAAGACAATAAAAAAGGCTCTCTGAATACCAGAAAGCCTTTTGTTTTTTTACACCGTTGTTTTATATCAACAACATCAGTTCTTTAATCAGCAAAGTCATTTGGGGTTCCACACTTTCAGCTACATTTTGAACTTCGTGGTGTGTGGTTCCCAAATTAGGATCCGAAGGTTTATCGGTATTGGTAATTACCGACATACCAAAACATTTAATGCCCATATGATGCGCCACAATTACCTCAGGAACAGTACTCATTCCGGTAGCATCGGCACCCCAAATACGGAACATTTTATATTCGGCCGGGGTTTCCAGGGTGGGGCCACTGCTTCCAATGTAAACACCCTCTTGCAACGAAATGCTGTGTTTTTTGGCAATCTCTTTTGCTTTGGCAATTAACTCCCGGCTATAAACCGCACTCATATCAGGAAAACGATCGCCCAGAGTTTCTTCGTTTGGCCCAATCAACGGGTTTACCGGAAAATGATTGATGTGATCCTTAATCAACATAATATCACCCACATTGAATTCGGGGTTCATACCACCTGCAGCATTCGACACAAACATAAATTTCACTCCAAGATATTTCATCACTCGAATCGGAAAGGTTACTTTATCCATGGTATAACCTTCGTAGTAATGGAAACGCCCCTGCATGGCCACTACTTTTTTGCATCCCAGGGTACCTATTATTAATGCCCCCTTATGGCCAGCTACGGTTGAAACCGGAAAACCGGGAATCTCTTTATAAGGTATTATTTTATCGGCTTCAATTTTTTCGCCTAAGCCTCCCAGTCCACTACCTAATACAATTGCCACTTCAGGCTTGTAATTCAACCCTTCTAATATAAAATCGGCGGTTTTTTTAAATGTTTCAATCATAATATCCAATTTAATTTTCAACGTTTATGCGTTATTAAAAAAAGCTTACTAAGGTACAATTAATTCTTATTTTAGCGGAAATAAATTTTATTTTTCAAAGATAAACAGAAACATTTAACCCTAAACTGACAATTGTTAGGATTTAATGTTTCATAAAGCCAAATCAACAGCAGCAATTTTGTTAAAATTGACAGATAACCGTATTTTCGTCAAAAATCATAAAAAAATCAACACATGCTGAAAGAAAACTACATTCAGATGCTTGAAGACAGCTTAAAGCATCATTGGGATTTGCCCGCCATGGCCGATTATGCCGGCGATATGGAAATTACCTATGGCGAACTGGCTAAAAAAATCATGCGTTTCCATGTAATGTTCGAGGTTAACGGCATTGAACCCGGAGATAAAATTGCCGTTATCGGACGCAATTCGGTTAACTGGTCGGTGGTTTTTTTAGCTACCGTTAGTTACGGTGCCGTTATTGTCCCCATACTCCCCGATTTCAAACCCAACAACGTTCATCATATTGTAAACCACTCCGAAGCTAAAGTGCTTTTTACTCAGGACGACAAATGGGACTCGCTCGACGAAAGCAGCATGCCCGATCTTCGGGCCGTTTTTTCGCTTAACGATTACCGTATTTTGTTGCAGGGAAAACAGGAAGTGCTCTACAAATCGTATTCTAAACTCGACGATATGTGCGCTGAAAAGTATCCCAATGGATTCAATGCTGAACACTTGAAATTAAATGTGGTTGGCAATGATACCCTAATGGTTTTAAACTATACTTCGGGAACTACCGGGTTTAGTAAGGGGGTTATGTTATCGGTTAACAACATTACCGGGAATGTACTTTTTGCAAAAACCAACCTCGACGTGGGAAAAGGCGATACCTGCGTGGCATTTTTACCCATGGCCCACGTTTACGGCATGGCCTTCGATTTACTTTACCCGATGGTAACTGGTGCTTTTGTACATTTTGTCGGAAAAACACCTTCACCCAAAGTACTTATCGACGCTTTCCAAACGGTTAAACCAAAGAACGTTTTCTCAGTACCTTTAATTCTTGAAAAGATTTACAAAAAACAATTGCTTCCCGTGCTAAATAAAAAAAGCATGAAAGTATTAACCAGTATTCCGTTAATCGACAATAAAATATACGATCAGATCAGAAAAAAATTACTCAACGTATTTGGACCGAACTTTACCCAGGTGGTTATTGGTGGTGCGGCCTTAAATCGCGAGGTAGAAGACTTTTTAAGAAAAATAAAATTTCCGATGACCGTTGGTTATGGAATGACCGAATGCGGCCCTTTAATCAGCTATTCGCATCACTATGAGATGCGCCCCTATGCCTGCGGACAGGTACTTGATGGTTTTATGGAGGCCCGTATTGAATCGGCCGACCCGGAAAAAATTCCCGGCGAAGTAGTGGTACGTGGTGAGAACGTTATGATGGGCTACTACAAAAACCAGGAAGCCACCGACGAAATACTAAAAGACGGCTGGCTCTACACCGGAGACATGGGGGTAATGGATGCAGAAAAATATATCTACCTGAAAGGGCGCAGCAAAAACATGATTTTGGGACCCAGCGGACAAAACATTTATCCCGAAGAAATTGAAGATAAATTAAATAACATGCCTTTTGTGGCCGAGTCGCTGGTTTTAGAAAGCAACCACAAAGTGGTAGCACTGGTTTACCCTGACTGGACAGCTGCTGACGAAATTAACCTGGGACAGGCTGATTTGGAGGCCATTATGGAAGAAAACCAACAAAACCTGAATAAAGAACTGGAAGCTTATCAGGCGGTTACTAAAATTAAATTATACCCAACCGAATTTGAAAAAACCCCCAAGCGAAGCATTAAGCGCTTTTTGTATCGGTTCAATGAATAAGAAAATAGTATAAGCTGCATTTCACGAATAAAACACCTGACACAAAAACCAAAAATTCAATGGTAATAAAGTGTCTGGTGTTTTTTCGAAAAACTTTTTAGACCTAAAAAGTTCTCTTTTTCCAGCCTAAAACTTGGTAATTTCATTAAACAGGCTCATCGCAAAATTATCGGTCATGGAGCTGATGTAGTGGATAATGCTTTTTAAATAATCGCGATAATCCGATAAATCATACACCTGCTGCAGGTCGCTTTTATACAATGAGGCCTGACCAAAATCCATCTGCGAATAGTTTTGCAGCCACTCATAAAACGATTGCCCCAGCGTTGGATAATACGCACTTATTTTTTGCACTTCTTCAGCTGTGTGTTCCCGGGTATACAAATCGGCAAGCAAATTAAAAATGCTGCCCAGTATCAATTCAGCATAAGCATGAAAATGAATCAGTCGCTGATGATTATAAATATGTTTGTAATTAAAACTCTTTACCGAATTAATCAATTCGAGGTAATCGTCGCTAAAGCGGATGCCCTCCTGCGGTGAACTCATCGCAATCAGGTTGCGGATAAAATCGTGCATCAATACCGTATTATTTATCTCACGAATGGAATGATTGCTCACCTTATCCACAATTTGCTTTAATTCACGCAGTTGATTCCGGTTTAATATTTTCAGCGACAAAGCATCTTCCATGTCGCGACCCAGGTACGATATTTTATCAGCAATTTTCACCACGCAGCCTTCCCAGGTGTAGGGGGCGTATTGATTGGGACGGGTAATGGTGTATAAGTCGATGGCCTCATTGCGAGGTTTTATGGCGTTTTCGTTCACCTCGCCACAATGCGAAATTATCCCGTCGCGTACCCCATAAGTTAAAGCCAGTGGATGTTTGCGACCATTCTGATCGTTGAGCAATTCCAGCTTATCGACAAACCATAAACTGTTTTGCTCGTGCCAAAATGTTTCGTTCAGGTATTTTTGAGCCAGTTTTTTTAGAATCACTTCGCCTTTATGACCAAACGGAGCATGGCCCAAATCGTGACCCAAAGCTATGGCTCGGGTTAAATCAGTGTTTAATCCCAGAAAACCGGCAATGGTTTCACTCACCGAAGCCACATGCGACACGTGCTCAATACGCGTACAGATATGGTCGTTTTGTGTTGCAAAAAAAACCTGCGTTTTGTGTTTAAGCCGCCGGTAGGCTTTGCTGTGAAGAATACGGTTGTAATCTCTGAAAAATTCCGACCTAAAATCTTCATTCCGCACATAAAGCGGTTGGTAGCGTTCAATACAAATATCCCATTTGGGCGAACCCGGCCTGATAGCTTCGTTTGAAAAAACGCCTTTTTTAATCATAAGAACCGTTTAACAAATCCTTAATCCATTGAGCATCTTCTTTCATCCGGGTGTAGATGGAACTGGCATAACGTTTCGAAAATTTAGCATCCCAAAACCATTTTTCAATGGCTTTTTGGTGTTGATCCTGAACTTCGTTAAACCCGCTAAGGAAAAAATAGTATTGAATTAGCGGAATAAAATTATGGTAGGCCGACAAATCACCGGTAAGCCGCATTTGCTTAAAAAATTCGAGTGTGCTCGATAAAGCCGATTTGGTTCTTGGCCAAAGGCTTTCGCATTGCTGAGGCGATAAACGCAACTGATACATCGTGCGGGCATCGTCGAACACATTTAAGGTAAGTGAAAGCGTAAATACTTTCGCCGGAAATTCGCCAAATTTCTTTATCCGATCGGGTCGGTTAAAATCAGCTATATGTTCTTTAAAGTCGAACCCTTCGGACCAGGTGGTAGCATGAATTAAGTCAAAAACTGTCAGGTGTTTTCCGCCTTCGTTAATGCGCTCGAAAATTTCAACCACATCATCAAGCTCTTCGTTAATGGTTTTAACAATACTCACCGGATAATTTGAAAATATCTCCTGACACTCCCTCCAGGCTTCGGCTGCAGCATTAACTTTAGCGGATCCGGCCATCAGTTCGCGGTACACCTCGCCATAAGATTTGTTGTCGAAAAGTTTCCAGGCCGGAATGTTTAACTTTTCGCGTTTACTGCGCGGAATCCTGAACTCGCGCTTATTGGGATTAAAACAAATGCTTCCGTAATCGGTCCCGCTCATGGTTAATCCGCACAACGATACATAAAGAGAAATCAGCCGTTGTTGACCATCCAGAATAAATTGGAACGTGCCATTTTGCTCAGCTGGTTTAATGCCTAAATCATCGTTTTCACGAATAAACGAAGCATACTTTTCAGGAGCAATCCAAAAAAAGAACGAGCCAATGGGGTATTGGTGGTAAATTGAATTCAGCAGCTTCACCACTTTAGTTTTTTCCCAAATGTAATCGCGCTGAAACTTGGGAATTTTAATGTGCCCTGCCTCAAGTTCTCCCAAAAGTTTTTTCAGGTTCCAGTTATTGATGATTTCCAGCTTTTGTATCATACGAATGCGCTAATTGGTTTATTTTTAGCCAAAATAAAGAAAAATGCGACGGACTCAAAAAGCTAAGGCAAAAATAAATTTTTGCATTAGTACATTTTGCCTGTTTGACAATGCCCTTAAGTTTTTTCTGAATTATTCTAGCGCTCAAGAAAATTTTTTAACAAACCCTGAGTTTCTTTACCTGCATTGACTCCATGAGGCACAATTGCCGCAATTAGTTTACTGATGGGCATGCTTTGCAACCAAACTTTGCCGGTACCGCGTAAGGTTGCCAAAAACAAACCTTCGCCACCAAACACCATGCTCTTTAACCCACCTGCCTGCTGAATATTAAAATCGATTTGCTCTTCGAAACCCACCACACAACCGGTATCGACCATAATTGATTCACCTTTTAACTCTCGTTCCACCACAGTTCCTCCGGCATGAATAAAAACTCTTCCATCGCCTTGCAGGCGCTGAAGAATAAAACCTTCGCCACCAAAAAAAGCCGCTCCCAAACGCTTGTTCAGAGTAATTGAAATTTTTGTGCCCAAAGCAGCACATAAAAAGGCATCTTTTTGCACAATAATACTGTTCTGATGCTTTGCTAATTCAATAGGAATAATGGTTCCGGGATAAGGTGCCGAAAAAGCCACATGCTTTTTCCCAAAGCCCCGGTTAGTAAAATGGGTAATAAAAATCGATTCTCCGGTTAATGCGCGGGCACCCGCCTGAAATATTTTTCCAAGAATTCCCTGCTGGGGATCTGATCCGTCGCCCATTTTGGTTTCAAAGCCAATGCCTTCGTCCATATACATCATGGCGCCGGCTTCTGCTATTACCGTTTCCTGAGGATCGAGCTCAATTTCTACCAATTGAATATCGTGACCCAAAATTTTGTAATCCACTTCGTGTGATGCCATCTTAATTTATTTTAGGGTTAAAATTGTAAATGTAGTGAATCGGACGAAATGATTGGTACCAGAGTTACAAATCAGTAAAAAAAAACTGCCTGTTACCGGTTTTTACGCACCAAAGGCCAGATTAATTGTTCCAAACCATTGGCCTTAATTTCGTACATCATGGCCAGTTGTTCACCCAATTTACCGGGTGGAAACCCTTTTTGGCGAAACCACACGTAATACGGTTCCGGAATTTCAATCAACAATTTTCCTTTATACTTACCAAAAGGCATTCGGGCATTAGCCAAATCAATCAAAACCTGTTTATCGGGTACGGGTGTCTCCATAAAGCGAAGGTAACTTTTTTGACACAAAACCAAGCCATTTCCTTACCTTTGACCGCACTTTTTTAAAAACAAATGTACTGCTTTCAAAACCAAGGCCGGTACTATTTGTTCCTTAAGCAAACAAACTAATAGCAAACTCCATGATGATAAATATTTTAAACACACAACCAAGTATTGATAACGAATCGGTAGTTTTTTTTATCGATCATGCCAAACCAAACTTTCCAAAAAAAATCAGTCCGGATCAGCAGCGTTTTATTGAACGGCAGATAGCTCTTGAAAAAAAAATTATCAGCGTACAACATGCCGAAGGTAATTTTTGGATAATAAAACAAGGCGATCAAAAACAAGTTGAACACTACCGCAAATTGGGATATGAATTAAGCAAACTTACGCAAAGTGAAAAAACCTCACATTTAACCATCGATGGTTCAAGTCTGACAACCGATGCCCTTTTGGCATTTACCGAAGGTTTTGCATTATCAGCTTACCGTTTTGTAAAATATTTTAAGAATGAAGATCGCATTAAAAAACTATTCTCGGTAAGTCAAATTGATTTGTACCATGGTGAATTAAACGATTCGGATGCCGAAAACCTGAACTACCTGATAAAGTCGGTTTTTTGGGTACGCGACATGGTAAACGAACCGGTAAGTGTCATGAATGCAGTTCGTTTTTCAAAAGAAGTGGCATTGCGTGGTCAGGAAGCCGATTTTTATGTTGAAGTTCTCGACAAAAAGCAAATTGAAACCCTGAAGATGGGCGGTTTACTGGCAGTAAATCAGGGTAGCATTGACCCGCCAACCTTTACCATTTGTGAATGGAAACCCGAAAATGCCACCAACAAAAAACCCATTGTACTGGTAGGCAAAGGTGTGGTTTACGATACAGGAGGTTTAAGCCTTAAACCCACGGCCAACAGCATGGATATAATGAAAAGCGATATGGCCGGTGCTGCAGCCGTTGCCGGAGCCATAAACTATCTGGCTCTGAGCCAGACACCGGTTTGGGTTATTGGTCTTTTGCCGGCAACCGATAACCGCCCCGATGGTAACGCTTATACTCCGGGCGATGTAATTACCATGTACAATGGCTTGCATGTGGAAATTAAAAATACTGATGCCGAAGGCCGCTTAATTCTGGCCGATGCCCTAAGTTATGCTGACAAATACGAGCCGGAACTGGTAATCGATTTGGCTACCTTAACCGGAAGTGCTCACATGGCGCTGGGCGAAACCGCTTCAGTTGTTATGGGTAATGCTCCAGAACACTACCTGAACAAGCTTATTGCAGCGGGTAACAGCACCTACGAACGACTGGTTCTTTTCCCATTTTGGGACGAATACAAAGAGTCGCTTAAATCGCCCATAGCCGATTTGAAAAACCTGGGCAAAAGAGAAGCCGGCGCCATTTCGGCCGGAAAGTTTCTCGAACACTTTACTAATGCTCCGTTTATCCATGTTGATATTGCCGGACCAGCCTTTCTAAGTACCGAAGACAATTACCGCCCCGCTGGAGGGACAGGCGTGGGAGTAAGACTCTTAGCAGAATTTTTTAAAATAATTTCTAAAGCCCGACAGAAAAACTAAATTTGTGCTTTGCACCTAACAAAATAAACATGAGCAACACAAAAATAAAAGTTGGAATAACCCAGGGCGATATAAATGGCATCAGTTACGAAATTATCATAAAAACTTTTCAGGATAGCCGCATCTTAGATTTTTGCACACCCATAATTTATGGTTCACCCAAAGTAGCGGCATATCATCGAAAAGCACTCAACGTTAAGGATTTTAACTTTAATTCCATTCAAAACATTGATGAGGCCAGCCCCCGTAAAACAAACCTGCTGAACTGTCTTAACGACAGCATTCGGGTTGAGTTGGGAAAACCGACCGAAATGGCCGGCGAAGCCGCTGTGGTTTCATTAGACATGGCTGTTAAAGATTTACAGGAAGGTAATATTGATGTGCTGGTTACCTGCCCGGTAAACCGTGAAATAACACAAACTGAAACATTAAACTTTAAAGGACATACCCGCTATTTGATGGATAAATTCAAGGTTGATGAAACCCTGATTCTTATGACCAGCGAGTTAATGAGAGTTGGCGTGGTTACAGGTCATGTACCTTTAAGTGAGGTGCCCGGACTAATTACCGAAGAAAACATCCTGAAAAAATTGCGCATCCTCAATAAAACCCTGATGGTTGATTTTGCCATTCGTAAACCAAAAATTGCCGTACTTGGGTTGAATCCACATGCAGGGGACAACGGAGTAATTGGTAAAGAAGAAAAAGAAACAATTATTCCCACCATCGAAAAAGCCAATAACGAAGGAATTTTAGCTTTAGGGCCTTTTTCGGCCGATGGTTTTTTTGGTTCCGACAGTTTTACCAAATTCGACGGTATTCTTGCCATGTATCACGACCAGGGAATTGCGCCCTTTAAAGCGCTTAATTTTGATACCGGCGTTAATTACACGGCTGGGTTACCCATTATACGCACAACCCCGGGGCATGGAACGGCTTACGAAATTGCCGGACTCGATCAGGCTTCGCCCAACAGTTTCCGCGAAGCAATATACATGGCCTGTGCCATATACAACAACCAAAAAATGTATGCCGAATTAACTGCAAACCCACTTCCATCATACGATGTGTCAGATTAAAACATAAAATATAATTTCAATAAAACCGGAGCATTTGCTCCGGTTTTATTTATGGAAAAAATTCATTTCAAACTAAAAAAGCATTCCCTTTTGAACGCCCAATAAAAAGAATCCTTATTTTTATAGCAACAAATTGAACAAACAAAAAACAATCAGGAATTATGGGTTCAAACGCATTCGATTTAATAGTCATTGTACTTTTGGCATGGAGTGCCTATCGGGGTTTTTCAAAAGGATTAATCTCGTCAGCAGCCTCGCTTATCGCTCTTTTACTCGGTGTTTGGGGCGCAATAAAATTTTCCGATTTCACAGCAGGTTACCTGGTACAATGGATTCAGGTCGACGAAAAAGTTATGGCAGTAATTGCCTTTGCCGTAACGTTTGTATTGATTGTTATTGCCGTTCATTTTATAGCCAAAGCCATTGAAAGCCTGGCCGATGCTGTTGCCCTTGGCATTGTTAATAAAGTTTTTGGAGCTGCTTTTGGCGTTTTAAAAACAGCGTTTATTGTGAGTGTTATTTTGGTGGTAATAAATGCTGCCAATACACGGCTCGGATTTCTATCGCCCGATTTTAAGCAGGAAAGCATGTTTTACAAGCCCATTGCCGGGTTTGCACCATCGGTTTTTAACAAACTCAACTTTGAAGAACTGAAAAAAGATGTGGAGGAAAAATCGGAATCGCTAAATATTTAAATAATCAGCCCCTCTTTGCCAGCCAAACAAAAACCGAAAGCAAAATATACCACACAATAATCAAAGGAATACCAGCCAGTTTAAAAATCAGCAATAAAATTATATTCACTCCCATAAAAATATACTGGGTTTTATTTGCTGCCCACGACAGGTTTTTAAACTTAAGCGAAAACATGGGTAATTCCGAAACCAACAACAAACTCATAAGCACCGAAAGGCTCAACAAAATATAAGGATTAACCATTCCCTGTGCTAAAAACGACGATGGCTGATAAAAAAGAATTAAAGGAAATGATGCCCAAACCAAAGCATTGGCCGGTGTGGCCAAACCTATAAATGAATCCGTTTGACGGGTATCAATATTAAACTTAGCCAATCGCAAAGCCGAAAAAATGGTAATAACAAAAGGCAGAAAAACCACAAGTAATTGGGCCCAGCTGGCGTATTCCAAATCGACATAAGGCATGTAGGCTTTGCGAACAAGTACATGAGCAATGGTTGCCGGCGCCAGACCAAAACTAATTACATCGGCCAGGGAATCCAACTCTTTACCCATTGGCGAATAAGCCTTGAGCAGGCGGGCGCTCATGCCATCGAAGAAATCGAGAAGAGCAGCTACAAATATTAAAACTCCGGCTGCTACTAAATTGCCTTCTAAGGCAAAAACTACCGATAAACTACCCGATAAGGCATTGAATGAGGTGATGGTGTTGGGAATGGCTCCAACTATTTTGTTTGCTGCCATAATTTCAATGTTCAATAAGAATGAAGCAACAAATGTAAAAATAAACCCCACCATGCCAAACAACCCTCTGCAAAAAATTGGTAATCCGAAAAAGGAATGGTAATTTGCCGTCTTTGTAATCTAAAACGTAAAATTATGTTTCCGACCAATGTATATGCAGACAGGCGCAAACGCCTGAAACAATTAATGAACAGTGGAATTGGCCTGTTTTTGGGCAATAACGAATCCCCCATGAACTACCCCGACAATACGTTCCATTTCCGCCAGGATAGTTCGTTTCTTTACTTTTTTGGTATTGAACACCCCGGCTTAGCGGCTATTATTGACTTTGAAAGTGGCGAGGAAATACTTTTTGGCAACGACGTGGAGATTGACGACATCATCTGGATGGGAGTACAACCTCTACTAAAAGATAAAGCAGCCAAAGTGGGTGTAAGCAAAACAGCTCCTTTTGCCAAACTGGCCGAACACATTCAGGCAGCCATCAACCAAAGCCGTAGCGTACATTATTTACCTCCTTACCGCGGCGAAAACAAAATATTACTGGGCGATTTGCTGGGAATTCATCCGGCAAAAGTGAATCAATACCGTTCCTTACCCTTTGTAAAAGCTGTGATTCAATTGCGCTCAATTAAAGATACCTACGAAATTGCAGAAATAGAAAAAGCCTGTGCCATTGGCTACGAAATGCATGTTACTGCAATGAAAATGGCCATTGCCGGAGAATCGGAACAAAAAATTGCCGGATTGGTCGAGGCCATTCCTTTAAAATATGGCGGTCACTATTCGTTTCCCGTAATTTTATCGCAAAATGGTCAAACCCTGCACAACCACGATCATAGCGGTATTTTACAGGAAGGTCGCTTGATGTTAACCGACTGTGGTGCCGAAACGTCGATGCGTTATGCATCGGACTTTACCCGTACGGTTCCGGTAAACGGAAAATTCACCCAAAAGCAAAAAGAGATTTATCAGATAGTTCTCGATGCAAATAATAAAGCCACAGCAGCATCAAAACCCGGAATAACATACCAGCAGGTTCATTTAATGGCAGCCCGCGTTATTGCTCAGGGGCTTAAAGATTTGGGACTGATGAAAGGTGATGTGGAGGCAGCTGTTAAAGCCGGGGCACACGCCATGTTTATGCCCCATGGTTTGGGACACATGATGGGTCTTGACGTTCACGACATGGAGGATTTGGGTCAGATTTATGTAGGTTACGACAACGAGACCCGGCCAATCGACCAGTTTGGTACAGCCTACCTGCGTCTGGGTCGAAAACTGGAAACCGGATTTGTGCTTACAAACGAACCGGGAATCTATTTTATTCCGGCCTTAATCGACCAGTGGAAAGCCGAAAAAACAAACACCGAATTTATTAATTTCGATAAGGTAAATGAATACCGCGATTTTGGGGGTATCCGACTCGAAGACGACTTACTAATTACCGATTCCGGCTGTCGTATCTTGGGAGAGCGTGTACCCATAACTATTGAAGAGATTGAAAATACGGTAGGAAAATAAAATCATAAACCGTCTTGCTCCGGCAAGACGGTTTATTCAATACACTAAACATATAATTTTCATTTCCTTCTTAAAAAAACAACCATGGTACGTAAAATTCTTCCTTCCCTCCTGTTTGCCTTGCTATGCCAAAACATAAACGCTCAATCTGAAGAAATGAAAAATACAGGCAACGCTCCCTTTGCCATCGATTTGTATATGCAAAGTGTAAAACTTCAGCCAGGCAAAAGTTTTTGCCTTTCGCCCTTTAGTATTTCGCAATCGCTCGCCATGGCCTATACCGGAGCTCGCAACCAGACCCAACAAGAGATGGAAAGGGTCTTGAATTTTGCGGTCAATTACCAGCTAAACAACAGCCAGCTATACTCGCTTAATCAACAATTGATTAAAAATACCGACTCCGTCGATTTTATTAGCGCCAACACCCTTTGGGGACAAAAAAAATATACTTTTTTACCCGATTTTTTGGAACAGATAGAAACCCATTATCAGGCGCCCATAGAAAAGGTCGATTTCAAGAAAAAAAGCGAGCGGAATATGGCTGCAAAAACAATCAATAACTGGGTTGCCGACCAAACCAAAAACCAGATTCACGATTTGGTTTCAGCCGAAGCCCTTACCCAGAATACCCGGCTGATATTGGTCAATGCACTTTATTTTTACGGGCTTTGGGTCGACGCATTTAATCCGGAGCATACCCTGAACGACACCTTTAAAAATGATGAAAAAGAAACTACGCTCCCATTTATGCGGCGTTTACAAATGACCGATTATTATTCCGACGATTTAATTCAGGCTGTTGCCCTTCCCTACAAAGGCGAAAAACAAAAACTAATTATCCTTTTACCCACAGATGCTGATGGACTGGAACGGCTCGAAAATACGCTTGACAACAACTACCTGAATTCCATTTTATCCGACACTCGAAAAATACGGGTAGCACTATCCATTCCACGTTTCGAGATTGAAAGCACTTTAGAATTATCGGAGCTTTTAAAACAAATGGGCCTACATCAGGCGTTTAGCAACCAGGCCGATTTTAGCGGAATTACAGGTAATAAAGAACTGCGCATCGACAAGGTTTTTCATGGTGCAAAAATAAAAGTTAACGAGACCGGCACCAAAGCCGCCGCCGGCACAGCAACCGTAATGGTACGCAAAAGCGCTCAAATCATGGAAATTTCATTCCATGCCAATCATCCGTTTATTTATTATGTAATTGATTCAGAAAGCCGGACCATCCTGTTTATGGGCCGTTTTATGGGTTCCTGATTTCGTCTAAAAGTTGTGTTTTAGTGGTGTCGAAAAGATAATAATGCTTTATGGTTTGGCGGGGTAAAGTGCCCTGATATCCCTCCACCTCGACACATTGCTTATAGGCCAGCAAAAGTGAATCGTTTTGGGAATAATACGCAATTTTCTCAAGCCAATAATTGCATTGAGTAAGCTCGGGTTGTTTTTGGTAAAGCGCCCGAATGGCATTCAGATTATCCAAACGCACGGTCATGGCATCCATTTGTAACTTAAAAACCTTTTTCATCGATTCATTGTCGATGCACCGATACACCGAATCGGCCTGAAATATTTTGTAAGCCAATTCCTCATGACTGTTTTGCAGCGCTATCATTTTATCATCATAAAACTTCTGGTATTCATCCTGCAAAATTTTCAGGCTGTCGCATGCATAAAAAGGCTCTATTTCGGAACAAAAACTTATGCGGGTAACACGAAAGTCACGTTGCTGCAATTCAAAATCAGCAATTGAATTTTTAAGCGGATGGGAGCACCCCCAAATAAATAAGGTGAGGAGTAAGACCGGAAGCAATTTCTTTATCATGTTCAAAAATAAAAAAACCGCTGAGAATCTCAGCGGTTTTTTTCAGTTGACCTACAAGGATTCGAACCTTGAACGTCTGAACCAAAATCAGATGTGTTACCATTACACCATAGGTCAGTACCTTTATTGTGCGTGCAAAAGTAAATTATTTTTTTATTCCTGCAAAAGAATTCAAAAAAAATATATCGCTCCCCTGAAATACAGTAATTAAAAGGCCGGGAGCCGCTTTACCTAAGCATCATTTACCATTACAATCGGGGTAACTTTAGGGTCTATAATTAAAGACCTTGCACCAGAAAAGCAGGCAAGTTGTGAAATATTCTGCAAAATTCTTGGCATCTTTGAAGCCAAATCATCAAAACAATGAATATTCACCAGCCACCAAACTGGCTACGCAAAATATACTTCAGTTTTCATTGGAAAATAAATAATCAGGCAAAGGAACTTTACCTGACATTCGACGATGGTCCAACTCCCGAAGTAACCGAATGGGTGCTCAATGAACTGGCAACTTACGGGGCAAAAGCTACGTTTTTTTGCATCGGGCGTAACGTGGAGCGGCATCCGGCTATTTATAAAAACATTCTGGAGCAGGGACATGCCGTGGGAAATCATACCTACAGCCACCTAAACGGCTGGCATACATGGAATAACGAATACATCGACGACATCCGTCTGGCATCGGATTTTATCAAATCGAAACTTTTTCGGCCCCCTTACGGACGCATTCGCCAGAAACAAATCCGAAGCCTGAAAAAAGCCGGATATAAACTCTTTATGTGGGATGTACTTTCAGAAGATTATAACCAGACACTAAGCCCTGAACAAAGCTTAAATTATGTATTGCAATATACCGAAAAGGGGTCAATCATTGTTTTCCACGATTCAGTAAAAGCCAGCAAAAATCTTTATGCAGTGTTGCCGCAGGTGCTTAAACACTTTACCGAACAAGGTTTTACGTTTAAGAAACTTAAGTAAGCCTTAAAAGTTTTTTGTTTGCTCTTGCGTATAAATTAGCAATTACCTATATTTGCACCGCTTTAAAGCAAAAGTTCTATTAAGTATTGGGGGATTAGCTCAGTTGGCTAGAGCGTTTGACTGGCAGTCAAAAGGTCAGCGGTTCGATTCCGCTATTCTCCACATACACCCCCGTTTCTATTGATTCGGGGTTTTTTTTTGCCTACTATTTGCCTACCATTTTTTAAAAGGTCTTTTTTATGCGTTTGCATAACAATTCAAATTTTCCCTTTTTATGCGTTGTAATAACAATTAAAAAACGCCTCTTTTATGCGTTTGAGTAACAATTAAAATATTTCTCTTAAGGGTGTCCGATTCGTAAGATTCTATTAAAAAATTTACCATAATTGTTGACAACTGCCTTAGTTGTTAACAAACAAGTGATTACCCGAAATATATTATCTAAATTCATGGTAAATTAATATTTAAAATTTATCGAAATGAAAATTTATTTTAAAAATGAAAAAGCAAACAGGAAATTTCATCTATGGTTAAGTAATTTTCCTGAAGAATATCATCAACTTGACGAAAACCGATTTTTTGATTTTATTCTTGAATTAGAAAATTCAGGTGAATATTTGACAGAAGAAATTTTAAGAATTGCTATGTCTGAATTAAATAAACCAAAACATATAATTGAAAAGGTCGTCAAAGATTCCTTAGATAACAAATACTTTTTATTAAAAAGGTTTATACGTTTTGTAAAGGAAAATGCAATACAAATTGAATAACTTTTATTTTGCTATACTGTAAACAAAAGATATTGATTTCTAGGGTATAACCTTTTTTGTTTAAACTCCGAATTACTTTTTTTGCATCTAATCGCGTAGGCGGTTTTCTCAATTGTGGTTTTTATATCGGAACTACTATACTCAGGCGGACAATATTTTCTTATTAATTCCTTAAATATTTTACGATCGGTTTGATAGTAATATTTTAATCCTGTATGTGATAACATCAAACTACTATCTTTTTGCATCGAAATATTAATTCCGGTAATAATGCAGATGCGTTGTTCAAAGTAAATAGAGGGTGTACGAATTGACCGTATATATACTTTTTATTAAATTTGATAAAAAAGGCGATAACCAATAATTAACTAATAAATAAGCTTATGAAAACTCTGTATGTTTTATCATTATTTGCATTGCTATTTCTTTTTAGTTCATGTGACAATGAAGAATCGAACTACGCCTACGAAGGACTGGTAATATGGGCTGAAGAACCAGCAACAGATGGTTGTGGTTGGTTAATTAATATAAGCGATTCTACATTTAGCCCAATTAATTTGAGTTCTAATTACCAAACTGATAGCCTACATGTATTATTAGATTATAAAAGATTAGATTCTCGCAACCATTGTGGATGGAGGCAACCAGGTTATGCTGAAATTGAAATAACAAAAATTAAAAACCAATAATTAGAGGCTGTAAATTGAACTCTGTCTTATACAAAAAAATGTTACACTTGTATTAGATAAAAAAAAATGGAATCAGAAGAAT
>PHDD01000006.1:0-201250 GCA_002840905.1 Bacteroidetes bacterium HGW-Bacteroidetes-4
GAGGCTTTTTTAGTTTTATGGAATATGTAGTCTACATATTATTCTCAGAAAAGAGCCAGAAGTATTACACCGGTTTTACTTCTTCTTTTACAAAAGCTTTATCCGCCATGAAAAGATTACAAATTAACTACAGCCAAATCTCAGTAAATTAACATTATAAAAAGTTAAACCAACAACAAGATTCGAACATTTTGTTAAACACGACGAGCCTTATAATTCAGTTTTCATAAGGCTCGTCGATGGTATAAATGTTCAATGATGGCATGCTGTTTTTTTTTCATAATTACTACAGACCAAAAACTAAAGGAAAAGCAAAAATTACCATTAGAAACCAAAGTAGATAAAAAGGTAAGTATTTTGCAATAATAAGTTCTACATTTTTTATTGGCGCTTTTTTAAAATTTAGTTTGTACAGACTGATTAGCAACAAAATTAAATTTACTAATATCAACACATTCGATCCTAAGACGGCCATGCGGTTTGGCGTGATTCCAAAGGTTTGCAATCGATAAAAAATTGCCGATAAGGCAACAACATCAATAATTATTGTTAATGCTGAAAGCAGTAAAAGAACCATATGATTGAATTTGTGCTTTTTGTTGGTTGATGCTTCGGCAACTGAAAAAACTATGATGGCCATAACCCCAATCAACATAAGGTTAAAAACAATTAAAAAATCGCGATCGCAAAAAGGATTTTTTCCTGAAAAAATCAAAGCTATAAGGTAAATTAAAGCGGTAAGTAAAACTATCGGGCTGAAAATTCGGGCTATGATAGGGGCAATTTTGTTTGTTAAGGAGGGATAATTTTTAATGATGTAGGAGGAAACTATGGGCGCTGAAACGGCTCCAACGATTATGATATTTTTTAAAAAAAATTCTTCGATATTATACCCTATCGCTTCAAACAAACCAATGGTAATTGCAGTAAGAATTCCACCGGTAATGGCCAGAATAGCCATAAGTATAGCTAAATCGCCATTATATATGATAAATGTAATTCTTTTTTCAGCGTCCTTCAGGTTAAGATTGATAAAAATTAATCCATAAATACTCCACATTAGCAAAGGCAAGTGAATGTATATTAAATTAATGGTGTCGCTGTCTGTTCTTTGTGGCAGGAGATTAACATATAGCGTTATTAGCAAAAAAGCTCCTACAAAAAACAAAATCTTTTTGACTTGTACCATCCGGTTTGTCCACAAAGCATAGATGCTTAGGCCGAAGAAAACAATTATTCCGGTGTTTCGGGCATAAAAAATTTCGTCCCAATTAAGTTTAAAAAGTTCCGGCATTTTAATAAGAAACCCTGTTAATAAGCACGCTGCAATCAAAAAAAGGAGATCAAAAGGTTTAGTCGGTTTATGAAGCGCAGGCGTTTTGCCATAATCGATTCGAAGTTTCCAAAAGGTCGAAAGTTCTGTTTTTTCCATTGCCGAATAGAGTTCTTCGAAGCCCGACTCAAAAGCAGCGCCGTCTTCACGGAAAAGTTGTTCCAGCTTTTCGGGATTGTTTAGGTGTTTTTTAATTTTTGTTTTCATTTAAGGTGTTTTTAGTTGTTGGCTGTTTTGTTTTAAAAGAACTTTGTAAAACAAAGTAAAATAACAAAAAAATTATTGCCTTTTTATTAGTTTTTCCAGTGCTTGTAAATGTTGTTTAAATAATTCAACGCCCAACTCGGTAACCGAATACGACGTATTGGGTTTTCGTCCGATGAATTGTTTATTTACCCGGATTATACCGTTTTCTTCCAAAGCCTTCAGGTGACTGGCAAGGTTTCCGTCGGTTACATTAAGCGCTTTTTTCAGGCTGTTAAAGTCGTAGTTTTCGTTTACCATTAACACCGACATAATTCCCAGGCGAACCCTGCTTTCAAAAAGCTTGTTAATGTTCGAAATTAAATCCTTCATGCCTCATATTTTCTGTACATTAACAAGCCGTATATAATATGAAGGATTCCAAAACCAAATATCCAGAACAGCAGGCTTGCACCCGGAATAAATGCAGCTGCAAGTCCGGTAATTATTTCAAGTATTCCCAGGTAAAAGATTTCATCAAAGGTAAATTTTCCGGCATTGACTAAAGCCAGGCCATAAAAAATGAGAAATGCAGGAACAATCAGTTGGATTTGGTTTTGAACCATAAGTACTGCAACAAATAAGCCTCCGGTTAGTAAAGGAATACTTAAGTTGATAAATAATCTTTTTGAGATTCGGGTGAGAAATAATTTTCCATCACGTTTTGCTTTTTTTGTCGAAAAATACAAGGCAAATAATACAGATACCACAAGTACAATTACGGCATCGGATATGAGCAACCCGTTTGTTTTTTTAATTTCATGTATGGGTAAATTGTTGAGGTAATCTTCAAAATGAAAACTTCCTTTACCCAGAATAAAAACATAGGCAACAAGAGCTCCGGCTATCGCTGTAAGTCCGGCAAAAACACCCGACAAGCCACTTAATGAAAGGAAACGCGACGAGTCTTCCATTAGTTTTCTTATGGCCTGTAAATCTTCTATTGAATTTGAATTTTGTTTCATCACAATAAGAACTTTGAGAAACAAAGTAAAATATAAAATAATTGATGTCCAAAATATTTCATAATTATTTTACTTTTTGCGAGTAAAAACTTAAAAAAAACTTCATTGATGTGTCATTTTCAGAATAGAAAAATTTGGCAAGGCTAAAAAATTATTTTAGATCTATCCCCACCGGACAATGGTCGGAACCCATTACCTTGTTTAAAATAAAAGCTTGATTCACATTGGGCAGAAACGATTTGCTCACCAAAAAATAATCGATTCTCCATCCAATGTTTTTATCTCTTGCTCCGGCACGGTAGCTCCACCACGAGTAAGCATCGGTTTTGTCAGGGAAAAAATACCTGAAAGTATCAATAAAACCACCGCTGGTAAAACGATCCATTCCGTCAATTTCCTGTTGCATATAACCGGCCGCTTTGTTATAGTTCTGTTTGGGCCGCGCCAGGTCGATGGCCTTGTGTGCTACGTTAAAATCACCACAAACTATAACGGGTTTTTTAGCCTCCATGGTTTTTAAATAATTAAAAAAAGCCAAATCCCAGGTTTCGCGATAAGCCAATCGTTTTAATTCGCTTCCTGAGTTCGGAACATAAACAGTAACCAGAAAAAAGCCTTCGAATTCCAGGCACAAAACCCGGCCTTCTGTATCGTGTTCGGCTATCCCCATGTCTTTCGACACACTAATGGGTTTTGATTTGCTAATAATGGCGGTTCCTGAATAACCTTTTTTTTCGGCTGAATTAACAAAAAAATGATAACCCGTTAATTCGCCGAGAACTTCAACAACTTGATCGTCCTGCGCTTTGGTTTCCTGCAAGCAAAATATATCGGCATTTATTTGTCTAAAATCAGTAAAAAAATCTTTTTTTGCGACCGCACGCAAACCATTTACATTCCACGATATTAGTTTCATAGCAATTGTTATTGTTAAGTTGGACGACGATTTATTAATAGCACATAGCGCCCACGGGTTTTAAAAACTAAAGTTTGCATCAAAAATAAAATTTTTAAGGCTTAATCAACCAAAAGTATTTTAAAAGATTCAAAAGTCTTAAATTAAAATTAGGAGGTTCGTTTAATAGGGCAATTCAGTTGCTTTCCTTTTGTGATGAAAGCTATTCGGAGTTGATTTTTAGACTACAACTGGCAAACTTTTTTATCTTTGCACGAATTAATGAATGGATAGATGGAAAAACCGATTAAAAAAAGAAAATTCATTCATAAGTTGAAAGATCGTTACCGCCTTGTCATTCTCAACGAAAATACGCTTGAAGATGTTTGGTATGCGGTACTTTCGCGTATGAATTTCATGGTTTGGATAGGATTTATTGGAATTGTGTTGGTGGCTATAGGAATCGTATTGGTTTCGTTTACGCCGCTTCGTGAGTACATTCCCGGTTATCCCGATGGTAATATTCGTTGGCTTTACCTGCAAAACACCATGCTGGTTGATTCGCTGGAACAACAAATTAACCTGCGCGACCAATACATAAATAATGTTCGGGCCATTCTGAAAGGAAAAGAAACAATATCGTATTCAACAACTCTTGATTCTTTACCGCCGGTTAATAAAATAGAATTTGAGAAAAATGATTTTGATTCTGTGTTACGAACGCAAATTTTAGAAGAAGATCGCTACAATATTAGCATGGCCCATCAACCTGTAGAGACGAAATTCGAAATTAATAAGCTGCATTTTTATACGCCGCTAAAAGGTGCCATTACCAATCTTTACGATGCTCAGGGAACCCACTTTGGAGTTGATATAGTATCAAATCTTAACGAACCCATTCTTTCGGTTTTGGATGGAACAGTTATTCTGGCGGGTTGGACTCTTGAAGCCGGTTATGTAATTCAGGTTCAACACGGGAACAACTTAATCTCAATTTACAAACACAACAGTCAGTTGTTAAAAGACATGGGCGATCGGGTTAAAGCCGGTGAAGCCATTGCAATTGTTGGTAATACCGGCGAATACACCACCGGGCCTCACCTTCATTTTGAATTGTGGTTTAATGGCAAACCGCTGAATCCGCGCGACTATATCGTATTTTAAATTAAGATTTCATGCCAAAACATATTGCAATACTTGGTTCCACCGGCTCTATTGGAACACAAACCCTTGACGTGGTTAGGGCGAATCCCGAAGAACTGGTAGTTGAAGTTTTAACGGCTAACCAAAATGCTGACTTGTTAATAAAACAGGCCCTTGAATTTTTACCCAACGCTGTAGTAATTGCAGACAGTTCAAAATATAAGGAAGTTAATAATGCTTTAGCTGCCCACGACATAAAAGTTTATGCCGGAGTTGATGCTCTTTCGCAAGTGGTTCAAATGGGAACCATTCATACGGTAGTTACAGCTATGGTTGGTTACGCTGGATTACAACCCACAATTAAAGCCATTGAAGCAGGCAAACATATTGCGCTGGCAAACAAAGAAACCCTTGTGGTTGCAGGCGATTTAATTACCCGGTTAATTCAGGAACACAATGTATTTATTACTCCGGTCGATTCAGAACATTCTGCTATATTCCAGTGTTTGACTGGAGAACCGGAAAAAATTGAAAAGATAATTTTAACCGCTTCGGGGGGCCCGTTTCGAACTAAAACTATTGATGAACTGAAACTCGTAAAAAAAGCTCAGGCTTTAAAGCACCCTAACTGGGAAATGGGCGCCAAAATAACTATCGATTCGGCAAGCATGATGAATAAAGGTTTGGAAGTGATTGAAGCAAAGTGGCTTTTTGGGGTAAAAAATCAACAGATTGATGTGGTGGTTCATCCTCAATCGATTATACACAGTATGGTGCAATTTACTGATGGCAGTATAAAAGCCCAAATGGGCTTACCCGACATGAAATTGCCCATTCAATATGCCTTAAGTTATCCCGATCGTTGGCATACCGATTTTCCGCGATTGGATTTCAATGTATGCCAGAACCTGACATTTGAGCAGCCCGATCTTGAAAAGTTTCAGTGTTTGGCTTTGGCTTATCAGGCTTTGGAAAAAGGGGGAAATACTCCGGCCATTATTAATGCGGCCAATGAAATTGCGGTGGAAGCTTTTTTGTCAGATAAAATAGGCTTTTTACATATACCTGAATTGATTGAAAAAGCCATGAATGGCATAAGCTTTGTAAAAAGCCCGTCTTATGCCGATTATGTAGCAAGCGATACAGAAACACGACGGTTTGTGAAATCGTTAATTTAGTTATGCATTTTGAAACAAATAAAATAGAATGGAAATAATTATTAAAGTAGCACAGCTATTGTTGAGTTTGTCTATCCTTGTGGTAGTTCACGAATTTGGACATTTTCTTTTTGCCAAGTTGTTTAAAACACGAGTCGAGAAGTTTTACCTGTTTTTCGACCCCTGGTTTTCGCTCTTTAAATTTAAAAAAGGCGACACCGAATATGGAATTGGCTGGTTGCCCCTGGGAGGCTATGTAAAAATTGCCGGAATGATTGACGAAAGCATGGATAAAGAGCAAATGAAACAACCACCCAAACCCGACGAGTTCCGCTCCAAAACTACAGGACAGCGCTTATTGATTATGGTTGGCGGTGTTTTATTCAACCTGATATTGGCCGTTATTATCTATGCTTCGGTGTTAAAGGTTTGGGGAGAAGAATACCTTCCGCTCGAAAATATGAAATACGGAGTAGTAGCCGAAAGTACAGCTATGGATATGGGAATACAACATGGCGATAAAATTTTAAGCATCGACAACCAAAAAATAGACAAATTTACTGCCATAACTTCGCATTTATTGTTAAACGAAGCACAAACCATTCAAATAGAACGCAACGGAGAGCGAATTGAACTTGCGGTTCCCAAAGAAATAATTCCCCGGTTAATAAAAGGCGAACCTTTTTTATCTCCCCGTTTTCCTTTTATTATCGAAGAGTTTGCCAAAGAATCGGCTGGTAAAGCTGCCGGAATTTTGCCCGGCGATCGGGTGCTGGGAATTGATACCCTGGATACACCTTTTTTTGATCAGTTTCGCTCGGTTGGAACCAACTACAAAAACAAAACAACACCGGTAAAAGTATTGCGCGGATCAGATACCTTAAGTTTTGAAGTAGCGATTCCCGAAAGTGGACTTATTGGTGCCCGTCCGAATATTGATGATGTGTTCGAATTAAAAGTGGTTGAATATGGTTTTATGGCTGCTATTCCGGCTGGAATTAAAAAAGCGGTTAAGGTTGGGCAGGATTACCTGAAACAATTTAAGCTTTTATTTAATCCTGAAACCAAAGCTTACGAATCGTTGGGCGGTTTTATTGCCATTGGGAGTATTTTTCCTTCAGTATGGGACTGGCAATCGTTTTGGAACCTGACCGGTTTTTTAAGTATTATGTTGGCCATATTAAATATATTACCCATTCCGGCACTCGATGGAGGCCATGTTATGTTTTTAATGTATGAAATTATTACCCGCCGGAAACCCAGCGAAAAATTTATGGAATATGCCCAAATGGTTGGTATTTTTCTTCTGTTGGCCTTATTGCTTTTTGCTAATGGAAACGATGTGTACAAGTGGATTAACGACCTGATGCAGAATTAAATAAATAAAGGTTTTTTATATCAAAAGAGCTTGTTCTTCAAAAAGAGCAAGCTCTTTTTATTTAATGATTTTTATGCGGTTGAAAATGCCCATTGAATCTCATTTAGGATCTTAAAAAAATCAAAAATTTGGTTTACAATGAGGGATATTTGCTGTACTTTTTTAGAGGGCTTAGTTTAGTTTTAAATTATCTGTGGGCTTTTGTGCTTGTTTTGTATTTTTGGTGACAATTTTGTAATGAAACAGCCGGTATTTTAATTTGCCGGTAAAACTTTATAAAAATTTATATTTAAAGCAATATATGAAACGTTTGTTAAGGTGGTTTTTACGACTGGGGCTGTTACTGGTTTTTATGGTTTCCATTTTATTTTTAACCTCAAAAATTGTTGAGCAAAAAATTATTGAAAAAGTCGTAAGCGCATTAAACGAAAACATTAATGTGCCGGTTTATATGGATGAGATTAGCTTTTCACTTTTAAAAAAGTTTCCCTACGCCACACTACAACTTAAGAACGTAACGCTTTTATCTGCTACAACCTTCGATCGTCAGGGTTTTGCACTCAATGCTACCGACACCCTCTTGTGGATCGATAATTTATACCTTTCGCTGAATATACTTTCCTTGTTTCACGGCGATGTGGAATTAACCAAAGTGTCGCTTGAAAAAGGTTTTTTTAATCTTATGGTCGACAAAAAAGGACGTACTAACTACAGCATCTTAAAAGAACTTAAAACTAACGAGGCAAACAACGCATTGGATTTTAAGTTTTTGCTTAAGCACATTGTCTTAAAAAATCTGACCATTAGCTATCATAATTTGTATAAAGAAACTGCGGTTACCTGGAGGTTTCCCGATTATCAGATTAAAGGGGCTTTTTTTAAACAGGAGTATGATGTGGCAACCAAAGGGAAATTGCTTTTAAGCAAATTCCAGTTTCGGGAGCAGTTAATTCGCCCGAATTCTCCTGCAGAACTCGACATGTCGCTATATTTTAGCAATCAACAAATAGTTGTCGAGTCGAGTGTTTTCAAAATAAACGGGCAGCAAATTATTATGGACGGAGTTATTGCCTTACAACCGCAAATAGAACTAAATCTTAATTTGTCGGCTGACCATATTGCTCTGGCAAAACTTAACAATTTGGTTAGTTACCAAAACAAATCAAAGTTTGATATTGATGGCGTTTTTTTGTTTAAAGCTTTGGTAAAAGGTCCCATCAACGAAACGCAAACACCCTTAATCCAGGCAAATTTTGCTTTAGCTCAAGGTTCATTTAAAAATAATTGGATAAATATACATAAGGGAATTTCCTGTAAAGGCTCGTTTTCAAACGGATCACAGCAAACCGCCAGTTCATCAACGTTATCGCTTTCGGATTTTACCATTAAACACAAAAACAGCAATTTATCGGGGAGCTTAAGTTTGCAGAATTTTATTGAACCAAAAATACAGAGTCAAAGCATTTTTGATTTAAATCTAAATGACTTTTCGGTTTTTTTGAAAAATCAGGAGATCGATAAACTTGAAGGCCAGCTTAAAGGAACGCTTAATTCAAATGGCACCTTGTTTTTTAACGACAGCCTTTGGGCAAATACCATAATACAGCTTAATCCGACACTTCAGTTAAACATTTCGCAATTATATTTCCAGAAAAAACAACTTAACCTATTGTTTAATAATGGCTCGCTTGGTTTTGAAAATCAACGCCTGCAAGTGAATAATGCAAGAGGTGTTTTTCTTGAAACGGTATTTTCTGGCAGCTTTGCTGCTGAAAATTGTTTGAGTGCTTTTATAATGCCTTCGGAATTCTTGAAAATTTCAGCCGACCTCGATTTACAGCAGGTAGATTATGCAAATTATGAATTTCTTTTTAAGTCGGACGAGCAACAAACAAATGAGCCATACGCTTTAAAATATATTATTGAAGCATCGATACGAGCGCAGCAATTTAGGTATCAAAACATTGAAGCAACGGCGGTACATAGTCAGCTAAGCTACTTTAACAAGGAGTTAAATTTTAAAAAACTTGCTTTTAGTGCCTTCGACGGTACGGCTGATGCCGCTTTAACTTATGATTTTAAAAACGAGCAAAGTTCCCGGCTTTTTATCGATGGAAATTTGGGGAAAGTAGATATAAATAAGTTGTTTGTTGCCTTTAATAATTTCGATCAAAAAGTGTTGACGCACGAAAATATAATGGGGAAACTTACCAGTAATTTTGAATTTGAAAGCCTAATTGCTCAAAATAAATTCAACACCCAATCGATAGAATTCCTGGGCCATGTGCGCATCGATAACGGCAGGTTAATGAATTTTAAACCCATTACTGAAGTTTCAGCATTTGCCGACATTAAAGAACTTAGAAACATTGAGTTCTCTACGCTCGAAAACGATTTGCTTATATCAAAAGGAATGGTACACATACCTAAAATGGAAATCAGTAGCAACGCTTTTGATATGTCGATAGCCGGACAACAAAACTTTAACGGGGATTATACCTATCACCTCCAACTTTTTCTTTCCGATTTTTTAACCGGAAAATCAAAACACCTTCAAAAGCAACAAACCCAATTTGGTGTGGTTGAGGACGATGGTTTTGGCCGTACCCGCTTGTTTTTATTGGCCGAAAGTAAAAATGGACAAAGCGCTGTTTCGCTCGACAGGCAAGCGGTGAAGCAAAACGTAAAACAAGGATTACAAGAGGAGAAGCGGGAATTAAAGAAAATTTTTCAGGAGGAGTTTGGTTGGTTTAAAAAAGACAGCACCTTAAAAAAAGCAACCCGAAAAAAGACAAATCCTGAATTTCAGATTGAATGGGACGAAGAATAACAACATTAGGCATTTATAAACGTTATTGATAATTATGCTGAAAATAAATTTTTATACCAACAAGCGACAGTGGAAAGCTGCCTTGCTGATTCTTGCCGTTTTGATTGGGGCTTTTTCCCTCAGTTATACCAACCAACTGGTCGAAAAGATGAAAGAAGAAGAACGCAAGCGTATCTTACTTTGGGCCGAAGCCACCTCCATTTTAGGGAATAACGACGATTTGGGAGAAAGTATCAATTTTTATATGAATGTTATTACAACCAATAAAACAATTCCCGTGATTCTTACCGATGGTGAAGACCAGATTATTGGTTATGCTAATTTAGGAAAAGACAGTTCTGAAACCATAGCATATCAGAATAAACGCCTACAAAGCATGAAAAATGGCCGAGAGCCCATTGTTATCAATTTTGTAGACGGTGGAGTTAATTATATATATTATGAAGACTCCACCATTTTAAAACAACTGGCTGTTTATCCCTATGTTCAGCTATCCATCATTGCATTTTTTATGCTTATTTCATACATAGCTTTCAGTGCATCGCGAAAATCGGAACAAAATCAGGTATGGGTTGGCATGTCAAAAGAAACCGCTCATCAGCTCGGTACCCCCATCTCGTCTTTGATGGCCTGGATTGAGATTTTGGAGCAAACCACCGATAACCAACAATATCTTGAAGAAATGCAAAAAGACATTCGTCGGTTGGAAATGGTAGCCGAACGGTTTTCTAAAATTGGTTCTTTGCCGGAATTAAAGGTGGCCGATTTAACCCTCACCCTCGATGCAGCCGTTGATTATATGAAGTCGCGCACTTCGAAAAACATTCTTTTTAAACAACATTACAATACAAACGGTCCCGTTTTGGTTCCTTTAAGCAAGTCTCTTTTTCATTGGGTGATTGAGAATTTGGTTAAAAATGCCGTTGATGCAATGGATGGAAAGGGAACCATCAGTATTTATCTGGCACAAAACGACAAGGAAGCCATAATTGAAATTGCTGATACGGGAAAAGGAATCCCCAAAAGCAAACAAAAAACCATTTTTAATCCGGGATATACATCAAAAGAACGGGGCTGGGGTTTGGGTTTATCCCTGGTAAAACGGATTGTCGAGAATTATCACCGGGGAAAAATTATGGTAGCCAGTTCTGAAATTGAAAAAGGAACAACATTTAAAATATTGTTACCTAAATAATTAAATTGTTTTTTATTTATGTTACAAAAGAATTCTGTTGCTTTCTTTACTTTTCGTTTGGATTGAATTCCAATTAGCTATAAATTTGCGCGCTAATTTTTTTTATTTGGCATTAAATTTTACTTTTGCAGGTATTTTAAAAGATACAGACGTGGATTACAACATTCCATTTAGAGGAATAAAAGAGGGGAGGCATCAATACGAATTTAGTATCGGTGATAAGTTCTTTGAAAAGTTTCCTGATAGTGAAATACAAAAAGGAGCATTGCTGGCAAGGTTCGATTTAAATAAACGATCAACAGGCATTGAAACACATTTTACCATTCAGGGAACAGTTACTGTGCCTTGCGACCGCTGCCTCGACGATTTGGAGTGCCCCATCGATTATGAAGGAAAGCTTTATTTTGAATATGGTGAGGAAAGCCAGGAGATGACCGATGAGTTGGTCATAATTTCAGGAAACGAAAATTTCCTCGAATTGGCGCAGTACATATATGAGTTCATATACCTTAGCTTACCCATGCACAAAGTACATGGCAAAAACAAAGACGGTGAACTACTATGCAACCAGGAAATGCTCGAGCGGCTTGGTTCAATGATTAGTAACAACGATGAAGACGAGATAGATGATCCCAGATGGGATAAACTGAGAGATTTAATTAACTAATTTTAAAGCGATTGTAAAATGGCACATCCTAAGCACAAAACATCAAAACAAAGAAGAAATAAAAGAAGAACTCACTACAAAGCAGTAGCACCTACTTTGTCAAAATGTTCAAACTGTGGTTCTGCAATTCAGTACCACCATGTTTGTCCTGAATGCGGTTTTTACCGTGGCAAGTTAGCTATTGAGAAAGAAGTTTCTGCTTAAACCATAATCCTCTCGGGGATTAATCAAAATACAAAGTATGAGAATTGGAGTGGATATGATGGGAGGCGATTTTGCCCCCGAAGCAACCGTATTGGGTGCCATATTAGCAAATGACTCCCTACCCGAAGATGTACAGCTGGTTTTAATTGGTGATCAGGAGAAAATACACGAACTGCTGGCGCGTGAAAATTACGATGCCGGCAAGTTTGAAATTGTGCATGCAAGCGAATGTATCGAGATGGGTGACCATCCCGCGAAAGCATTTAGTGCAAAGCCCGATTCCAGTATTGCCGTTGGTTTTAAAATGCTGTACAAAAAAATGCTCGACGGTTTTGCAAGTGCCGGTAATACCGGAGCAATGCTTGTAGGAACCATGTACACTGTTAAAGCAATACCCGGTGTAATCCGTCCATGTATTTCGACGGAACTTCCGCAGTTTGGCGAAATTCCGGCTTTGTTGCTCGATGTAGGCATTAACCCCGACTGTCGCCCTGATGTTTTATATCAGTATGGCATGATTGGTTCGGTGTATGCGAATCGGGTATATGGAGTGGAGAACCCTAAAGTAGCTCTTTTAAACATAGGTTCTGAAGAGAAGAAAGGCAACCTGATTGTTAAGAGTGCCTACGACTTGATGAAGGATAACAAAGAGTTTAATTTCATCGGAAATATCGAGGGAAATCAACTGTTGGGAGACTGCCCGGCCGATGTGGTGGTATGTGATGGATTTACCGGAAATGTGGTGTTAAAGCAAGCCGAGGGAATGTATCACATGTTGAAAAAGAGAAACATTAGCGACTCTTTTATTGATAAATTTAATTTCGAGATTTATGGTGGTACCCCTGTTTTAGGGGTAAATGCACCAGTTATTATCGGGCATGGAGTTTCGAACGACATAGCCATAAAGGCCATGATTCTTAAAACAAAAGATGTTATTGAGGCTCAGGTAACCGAAAAACTAATTGAAATCTATAAATAATGTCAAAAATTAGAGCAATGATTACAGGGGTAGGTGTCTACCTTCCTGAATATATTCTCGACAACCATGAGTTGAGTAAAATGGTTGATACCAGCGACGAGTGGATTATGACCCGGGTTGGAATTAAAGAGCGTAGAATTCTAAAGGAAAAAGGCGAAGGTGCTTCATTTATGGGAGAAAAAGCCGTAAAGCAATTGCTCAAAAAAACGAACACATTGCCCGAAGAGGTAGATTTGCTTATTTGTGCAACAGTTACTCCTGATATGCCTTTTCCGCCAACAGCAAATATTATTGCAGATAAAGTCGGGATTCGAAATGGATTTCAGTTCGACATAAATGCCGCCTGCTCTGGCTTTATTTATACCCTGATTACTGCATCAAAGTTTGTTGAGTCGGGACAATATAAAAAGGTAATTGTTGTAGGATCCGAAAAAATGTCGGCTATAACCGATTATACCGATCGTACTACCTGTCCTCTTTTCGGAGATGCAGGAACTGCAGTTATGTTAGAGCCAACTACCGAAGATTTGGGTATGATGGATTTCATAGCCCGTTCCGACGGTATGGGCCGTCATCACTTGTACATGAAAGGTGGAGGCAGCTGTTACCCGGCAACACACGAAACGGTTGATCAAAAAATGCATTACATCTATCAGGAAGGTCAAGTGGTATTTAAACATGCTGTTTCAAACATGGCCGACGTTTCGGTTGAAATTATGAAGCGAAATAATTTATCTGCCGAACAACTTGCCTGGTTAGTACCGCATCAGGCCAACTTGCGCATAATTGATGCTACAGCCAAGCGCATGGGCTTAGATCCCAGTAAGGTAATGATTAATATTGAACGTTACGGAAATACTACATCAGCTACCATTCCGCTTTGTTTGTGGGAATGGGAAAAGAAACTTAAAAAAGGTGATGATATAATTCTTTCAGCTTTTGGTGCCGGATTTACCTGGGGTACTATTTACCTGAAATGGGCCTATGATGGCGATAAAGTGGAATAAAAACTAAAGCAAATACCATGGCAAAGACAATTGAAACCGAACAAAAACAAATTAATATTATTGGTGCCGGTACCAGTATTACCGGTGACATTAATTGCTCGGGCGATATCCGAATCGATGGAAATCTTACCGGAAACCTCTTTGTGCAGGGGAAGGTTATTATTGGTGGATCAGGCACAATTAAAGGCGAAATTTCATGCAAAAATTCTGAAGTTGAAGGCAAAATCGAAGGTAAAATCTCAGTGGGAGAATTACTTTCGTTAAAAACCACTTCATCGATTTTGGGTGATATTAAAACCAGGAAATTGGCTATTGAACCCGGAGCTCAATTTACCGGAAACTGCACCATGAACCACAGTTCGGACACGTCACGCCAAACTGTAGGGAATGAAGAAGCCAAAAAATAACGACGATAAAAAGTCGAGTTTAGTTTATTTTGCCAGGTATTCGGGGCTTGCCTTCGAAATGCTTGGCATTATTGCTTTAGGAACCTGGGGCGGGTTCAAACTCGATGAACGTTTTTCCGGCGATTTTCCACTTTGGACGCTCCTATTATCACTGGTTTCAGTTTTTGTTGCTTTGTATCTTGTTTTAAAAGATTTGTTGCGAAATGGAACTAAACCTAAATAAGTTTATCCGGGTATTAAGTGTTTTCTCAGTCTTGTTTATAAGTCTGCATTTTCTGCTTTTAAGAGCATTTCCCTCCTTTATTGATCTTTCGACAAAATCCTTAATTGCTATTTATCTGTTTTTAATATTTCTTTCACTGGCTCATTTTATCGGTCTAAAATGGTTGTTTCATAAATGGCCCCGCTATTCGGGCTTTATTTTTACGGCCATGAGTTTGTTTAAAATGGCTGTGGCAATTTTGTTTTTACTCCCGTTTGTTTTTCCATCCAGCGCAACAGCAATGGTAATGGCTTTAAATTTTATGACCGTTTATTTGGCTTATTTGGCACTTGAAGTGGTTTTTCTTGTAAAAAACCTGATGAAAAATCAGTAATTTTTAAGCTTGTTTTATAACAACATTTTTGTTGTTTTTTTACACCTTTGTCTATTGAACTTTAACACCCATTTGTTGTTTTGTTCAAGATGTATAAATTTACAACCAGAAAATGTCAATATATAACCGATACTGATGAAGCGTATTTATCTTTTGTTTTTTTCTCTTACGATTTCGCTATTTGCTTTAACGGCACAAGCATCAGAAAATCAAAAAACTAACGCTGCCAACGACGAGGAATTTGATCCTACGGCAGTAATTATGCATCATATTAGCGATGCTCACGATTGGCACCTTTGGGACAAGGTAGATAAAGAAACAGGAGAAAAACGCGGCGTAAGTATTCCGCTGCCCGTAATCGTTTGGTATAATGGACAGTTAGATGTTTTTATGTCCTCAGCATTTCATCATGGCGAACAAACAGTTATTAAAGGAGCCAACGAATATGCTTTATATCATAATAAAATATATGTGGCCGAAAATGGTGCAATCAATTTCGATGAAAATCATCATCCAACCAACCCGCAGCCTCTCGATTTTTCAATCACAAAAAATGTGGCATCCATGATGTTTTCAGCGCTTTTATTGCTGGCCGTTTTTATTCCCATGGGACGCAAATACAAAAAAGGAGGTAAGGTTCCCTCGGGTTTGCAGGGTTTTATGGAACCCATAATTTTATTTATAAAAGAAGATATTGCACAACCCAATATTGGCGAACACAAATACCAACGTTTTTTACCCTATTTAATAACGGTGTTCTTTTTCATCTGGTTTAACAATATGCTTGGGCTTATACCTTTCTTTCCGGGAGGAGCCAATTTGACCGGGAATATTGCCGTTACATTTACCCTTGCTGCCATTACCATGATTATTACCAATGTTAGTGGAAATAAATCGTATTGGAAGCATGTATTTGCTACTCCCGGAGTTCCAGTTTGGTTGGCGCCAATAATGATTCCTGTTGAGTTAATTGGAATTCTGTCAAAGCCTTTTGCTTTAATGATTCGTTTGTTTGCCAATATAACTGCGGGTCATATTATTGTATTGAGTTTAATATCGTTGATTTTTATTTTTAAGACAATTTGGATAGCTCCGGTTTCTATTGCTTTTGTATTGTTTATGGATGTGTTGGAGCTTTTGGTTGCCTTATTGCAAGCGTATATATTTACCCTCTTGTCGGCGCTCTTTATTGGGCTGGCCGTTCAGGAACATCATTAATAATTCACTTAAAATTAAAATTATGACAGGAATTTCAATTGCTGCAATCGGAGCTGGATTAGCTGTAATCGGCGCAGGATTAGGTATCGGTAAAGTAGGTGGATCGGCTATGGACGCCATTGCCCGTCAACCCGAAGCGTATTCGCAGATTCAGACAGCCATGATTATTGCTGCGGCTCTTGTTGAAGGTGTTGCCCTTTTTGCGGTAGTAGTATCGCTACTTGTGGCAAAGTAAAAATTACAGGCTTTCTGCAACGGTTGGTTGCAGAAAGCTTTTTTAAAGCAAAACTTAATAACAGTTAATATATGGATTTAGTAACTCCAGCAATAGGTTTGGTATTTTGGTCAGTATTGATATTTCTGATTTTACTTTTCCTGCTTTATAAATTTGCATGGAAACCAATTTTAGGAGCAGTAAACGATCGCAACCAAAGTATTGAAGAAGCTTTAGCCGCAGCCGATAGAGCCAAAGAAGAAATGGTTAAACTTCAGGCAAATAACGAAGTCGTGCTTAAAGAAGCCCGGGCCGAGCGGGACCAGATTCTTAAAGAAGCCCGCGACTTAAAGGATAAAACGGTGGAAGAAGCTCGTGTAGCAGCAAAACAGGAAGCCGATCTTATTATTAAGTCAGCAAAAGAGGCCATTGCTAACGAAAAACGTGCAGCCATTAACGAAATGAAAGACGAAATGGCGAACCTTTCAGTACTTATAGCAGAAAAAATTCTTGAAAAAGAATTGGGCGATAAAGAAGGACAAAAAGCTTTGATTGAAAGCCTGCTTAAGCAAACCAATATTAATTAATCAGACATGAATCAAAGTAAAATAGCAGTCAGGTACGCCAAAGCTTTTTTTGAGGTTGCCCGCGATCAACATTTGCTCGATGTGGCAAAAACCGATATGGAAAAAGTAGCCGGAGCCTGTCGTCAATCTGATTTTAAACTCTTGCTCGAGAGTCCCGTGGTTAAAACATCACGCAAAAAAGCCATTTTACAACAAATTTTTCAAAACACCCTAAACAATTTAACCATTAAGTTTTTGGTGATGTTGGCACACAATAAGCGTGAAGTTTATTTACCCGATATTGCCCGCGATTTTATTCAGCAATATTTTGATGATAAGGGGATTAAAGCAGCAAAAGTGGTAACTGCATCTAAATTAGACACAAAAACCCAAGACCGATTGGAGCAGGTTATTGCCGAAATGTTTAAAACCGAATTGGAATTAACTACCGAAACCAATCCTGAAATAAAAGGAGGTTTTATAATCCGGGTTGGCGACCAGCAAATCGACGCCAGCGTTAGCTCAAAGCTTAAACGGATTAAGCGGCAATTTATGGATACTACAATTTAATTTTGATAATAAATAATAATTAAAAATATGGCAGACATTAAACCTTCAGAAGTTTCCTCTATCTTAAAGCAACAGCTCGAAGGATTTAAATCGGAAAACGAACTCGAAGAAGTTGGAACCGTGTTAACTGTGGGCGATGGAATTGCCCGCATATTTGGTTTGTCGAAAGTACAGGCCAATGAGTTGATTGAATTTGAAAATGGGGTTAAGGGTATTGCTCTTAATCTTGAAGAAGACAATGTTGGTGCGGTAATTTTAGGACCAACCGAAGGAATCAGCGAAGGCGACACCGTGAAACGAACCAAGCGTATTGCTTCAATCAACGTAGGCGAAGGTTTATTGGGTCGCATTATAAATACCATTGGCGAACCCATCGACGGCAAAGGACCGATTGAAGGAAAATTATACGAAATGCCCCTTGAACGCAAAGCACCAGGGGTAATTTACCGTCAGCCAGTTAAAGAACCACTGCAAACCGGGTTAAAAGCCATCGATGCCATGACTCCAATCGGACGTGGACAGCGTGAGCTGATTATCGGTGACCGTCAAACCGGGAAAACTGCCATTGCCATCGATACCATCATCAATCAAAAAGAATTTTACGAAGCTGGAAAACCGGTATTTTGTATCTATGTGGCTATTGGACAAAAAGGTTCAACCGTGGCAAATATTGCCAAAACACTTGAGCGTCATGGCGCTATGGCTTATACCGTAATCGTTATGGCTACGGCTGCTGATCCAGCAGCCATGCAGTTCAACGCACCTTTTGCCGGAGCTGCTATCGGAGAATTCTTCCGCGATACCGGACGCTCTGCATTAGTAGTTTACGACGATTTATCGAAACAAGCCGTTTCGTACCGCGAAGTTTCTCTTTTATTACGTCGCCCCCCTGGCCGCGAAGCTTATCCGGGTGATGTTTTTTACCTGCACAGCCGACTGCTTGAGCGTGCGGCAAAAATTATTGAATCGGATGAGGTAGCCCGACAAATGAACGATTTGCCACCAGTTTTGGCCCTTGCCAAAGATGACAACGGCGGACCTTTAGTAAAAGGAGGCGGCTCTTTAACCGCATTACCTATTATCGAAACCCAGGCTGGCGACGTTTCAGCCTACATTCCCACTAACGTAATTTCAATTACCGACGGACAAATATTTTTGGAATCCGATTTGTTTAATTCCGGAGTTCGTCCGGCAATCAACGTGGGTATTTCTGTTTCCCGAGTGGGTGGAAATGCACAAATTAAATCGATGAAGAAAATAGCGGGAACGCTGAAAATTGATCAAGCACAGTTCCGTGAGTTGGAAGCATTCTCAAAATTTGGTTCTGATATGGATGCTGCAACCAAAGCGGTGCTCGATAAGGGGCGAAAAAATGTGGAAATTCTTAAGCAGGGGCAATATCAACCCATGTCTGTCGAAAAACAGGTGGCTATAATTTATTGCGGAGTAAAGGGATTGTTGTCGTCGGTTCCTGCTGATAAAGTTAAGGAATTTGAAGCCGAATATTTAGAGCGGATGGAAATGAAATACAAAAACGTTCTGAACGAATTAAAAGCCGGAAATCTTTCAGCCGATACAGAAAAAGTGATTCAGGAACTGGTAACAGAATTGACAGCAAAATATAAATAATACCGTAATTTGCGGACTTATAATAAACACTTATGGGAAGTCTTAAGGAGATAAGAACCCGGATGCAAAGCATCAAAACTACACGTCAGGTTACCAGCGCCATGAAAATGGTGTCGGCAGCCAAATTGCGGCGTGCTCAGGAAGCTATCATCCGGATTAGACCTTATGCCGATAAACTTTACGAAATATTGGGAAATCTAAGCGATAGCCTTGACACCTTAGAGGAAAATCCATTTGCAATTGACAGGGGAACTGACCGAATATTGTTGGTTTCTGTTAATTCGAACCGGGGTTTGTGTGGTGCTTTTAATGCGAACGTAAACAAGCGGGTAATGCAGTTGATTCGTGAAGATTTTAAAACACAATTTTATGCGGGCAATTTAGAAATAATGGCTATAGGTAAAAACAGTTTCGACTTTTTCCGCCGACGCGATTTCAAGGTAAGTCACAACAACCAGGTTTATGATGACCTCAGCTTTGAACAGGTAGTCCAGGTAGTTGAAAACATTATGCAGGCCTTTGTAAAAGAAAAATACGACCGGGTTTACCTGGTTTACAATGAATTTAAAAATGCCGCCACACAGCTACTTAAAGTAGAGCAGTTTTTACCCATTCTAAAAATTGAAGGAAAAGCAGAAAAGCAAACAACCGATTATATTTATGAGCCATCGGTTGAGGAAATTGTTCACGAGTTGATTCCCAATGCATTAAAAATACAATTTTACAAAGCCTTGCTCGATTCTTTTGCGTCGGAACACGGGGCCCGGATGACAGCCATGCATAAAGCAACCGACAATGCAACCGATTTGCTTCGCAGCTTGAATTTACAATACAACAAGGCACGCCAGGCATCGATAACAGGCGAAATATTAGAAATTGTAAGTGGCGCAGAAGCCATGAATGGATAAATTGATAAAAATTAGCAGTGGGTTATTCCCTGTTGTTATGGAATACTTATAGAAACAAATAACAAATGTCAAAAATATTGGTGACAGGCGGTTCCGGGTTTATTGGCAGTGCGTTGGCTGAAAAGCTTATTCGTAATCACAACAACTATGTGGTTATTGTGGACGATCTTTCGACCGGCGATAAAGGCAAATTGCCTCAGTTGCCAACGACAAACTGGCGCTTTATTAAATGCGACGTGAACGATTATGCTGAAATCGCTCCAATTATGACTTCTTACATGTTCGATTACGTATTTCATTTTGCGGCAGTGGTTGGAGTTCAGCGGACTCAGGAAAATCCGGTAATGGTGTTAAAAGATATTGAAGGCATTAAAAATGTGTTATCCTTATCGAAAAACACCACTGTAAAGCGAATTTTTTTTTCTTCTTCTTCCGAGATTTATGGCGATCCGGTTGAAGTTCCTCAAAATGTTTATACCACACCATTAAACAGCCGTTTGCCCTACGCCATTGTAAAAAATGTGGGCGAGGCCTTTATGCGTTCCTACAAACAAGAGTTTGATTTGGATTATACCATTTTCCGGTTTTTTAATACCTACGGGCCAAAGCAAAGCAAAGATTTTGTAATCAGTAAATTTTTGCTGGCAGCCTTGCACAATCAGGATATTACCATTTATGGCGATGGAACACAAACCCGAACCTTTTGCTTTATCGATGACAATGTTGATGCTTGTCTGACGGCCTTAAACGAAAATAAAGTGGTAAACGATGTGATTAACATTGGAGGAAACAGGGAAATAACCATTTTAGAATTGGCTCAGATTGTGATTCGTTTAACCGGATCTAAATCAAAGATTATACATGTTGATCCCTTAAAAGATGGCGATATGAAACGCCGACAACCTGATAATTCTGACATGAAAAAGTTGTTGGGCCGCGAGTTATTGAGCGTGGAACAAGGAATTAAGATGATTTTAGACGTTGGATTGTACGAACAGAAAAATTATAAAGAATGCAACAACTCGAAAGGTTAAGAGAAAAGGTTCAAAACGCCATGCAACAATTATCTTGGCAAAAACAACCCAAAGAGTTGTACAGCCCCATCTCTTACACCCTTCAAAGCGATGGTAAACGAATTCGGCCGTTGCTTACCCTGTTGGCTTGTAATATGTTCTCTGAAAAAATTGATGATGCAATAGCTCCAGCACTTGGTATGGAGGTGTTTCATAATTTTACCCTTTTGCACGACGACATAATGGATAAAGCTCCGGTTCGTCGGGGAATGCCTACTGTACATGAAAAATGGAATGCCAATACCGCCATATTATCGGGCGATGCCATGATGATTGAGGCTTACAAGCTGGTTAGCAAAACGCCACACACTATTTTGCCAAAGGTGCTCGATGTTTTTTCCGAAACCGCACTGGGCGTTTGCGAAGGTCAAATGTTCGACATGCAGTTCGAAAAGCGAATGGATGTTTCCGAGGAAGAATACCTAGAAATGATTCGTTTAAAAACCAGCGTGTTACTGGCAGCAGCACTAAAAATAGGAGCTTTAATTGGGGGTGCTTCTGAGAAAGATGCCAATGAATTATATTCTTTTGGTATTTCGGTTGGTCTGGCCTTTCAGCTTATCGACGATTGGCTCGACAGCTTTGGAGAGGAAGCCGTTTTTGGAAAAAGAATTGGTGGCGATATTTTGGAGAACAAAAAAACCTACCTCCTGATAAAAGCGCTTGAATTAGCCAACCCGGAACAAAAAAAGGAGTTGTTTCGTTGGATTGAAGCGGTTGATTTTGCCGCAGAAGAAAAAATTGCATCGGTAAAAGAAATTTTTCAGACTTTGGGAGTTGATAAACAAACTCAAATAAAGGCTGAAAACTTTTCGCAGGACGCATTTAGTCATCTGGCAAAGCTAAACATACCCAATGAAAAAAAGCAGGGGTTAGAAATATTGGTTCGCGATTTATTAAAAAGAGATAAGTAAATAAGTAAAACATAACATAAAATTTCAGGCATAATGGCTAAGAATATTGGAAAAATTATTCAGATTATTGGTCCGGTGATAGACGTAAGTTTTGAGCAGGAAGGAAGCGTGCTTCCGAACATTCTGGATGCACTGGAAATTAAACGCGAAGACGGTTCTGTTCTGGTTTGCGAAGTAGAGCAGCATATAGGTGAAAATACCGTTCGTGCCATTGCAATGGATTCAACCGACGGGTTGCACCGCGGGGTCGAGGTTGAAGGAACCGGCTCACCCATTACAATGCCCGTGGGCGATCACATCAAGGGACGGCTAATGAATGTTACCGGCGATGCCATCGACGGAATAGGTCCCTTATCAAAAGAAAACGGATACCCAATCCACCGTGAGCCACCAGAATACAAAGAGCTATCGACCGAAACAGAAGTTCTTTATACCGGTATTAAAGTAATCGATTTGATTGAACCCTATGCAAAAGGGGGTAAAATTGGATTGTTTGGTGGTGCTGGTGTTGGAAAAACCGTATTGATTCAGGAATTAATTAACAATATTGCCATTGGCTATTCGGGTATTTCGGTGTTTGCCGGTGTGGGTGAACGTACCCGCGAAGGCAACGACCTGCTGCGTGAGATGATTGAAGCCGGAATTGTGGATTATGGCGAAGCATTCAAAAAAAGTCTTGAAGAAGGCGGCTGGGATTTAAGTAAAGTGGATCCAAATGCCTTACAAAACTCGAAGCTTAGTATGGTTTTTGGTCAGATGAATGAACCTCCCGGGGCACGTGCCCGTGTTGCGCTTTCCGGTCTTTCTGTAGCCGAATCTTACCGCGACGGCGATGGTAAAGGAGCCGGTAAAGATATTCTTTTCTTTATCGATAATATTTTCCGTTTTACCCAGGCAGGTTCTGAGGTTTCTGCACTTTTGGGCCGGATGCCCTCAGCAGTAGGTTATCAACCCACTTTGGCTACTGAAATGGGTAACATGCAGGAACGGATTACTTCAACCAAAAACGGTTCCATTACCTCGGTTCAGGCAGTATATGTGCCGGCCGACGACTTAACCGACCCGGCTCCGGCTACAACCTTCTCTCACCTGGATGCAACTACTGTGTTAAGCCGTAAGATTTCTGAGTTGGGTATTTATCCGGCGGTAGATCCATTGGATTCAACTTCAAGGATTCTTTCGGAAGAAGTAGTAGGTAAAAAACATTACCAAACCGCACAGCGCGTAATTGAAATACTACAGCGTAATAAAGAACTTCAGGATATTATCTCCATTTTGGGTATGGATGAATTGTCGGAGGAAGATAAACTAGTGGTCCACCGGGCCCGAAGGGTACAGCGTTTCTTGTCGCAACCGTTCCATGTGGCGGAAGTTTTTTCTGGAATCCCAGGTGTTTTTGTAAACATCGAAGATACCATTAAAGGTTTTAATATGATTATGGATGGCGAGGTGGATCAATATCCCGAAGCAGCCTTTATGTTTGTTGGAACCATTGAAGAAGCGATAGCCAAAGGAGAAAAGCTTATAGCTGCGGCTAAAGGTGCTTAATTATACACAACATTTTGAATTTACTCGGTACTGGATTAATTGTCAAATGATTATCGATTGAAATTTGAAACTTATAACTAATAAGCAATGCATTTAGAAATAGTAAGTCCCGATAAGAAAGTGTTTTCCGGTGAGGTAAAACTGGTTCAGGTTCCCGGATCCGATGGTTCGTTCGAAATATTAAAAAATCACGCACCCATTATTTCTACCCTCCAAAAAGGAAGGGTTAAGATTGTGGAGATGGACGATAAAGAACATTTTTTCGAAATTGAAAAAGGGGTAATTGAAGTTAATAACAACAAGATTGTTCTTTTAGCCGAGAGAATTTAAGATGACACTATTTATATCATGAAAGGCTGATTAAGAAAAAATTTAATCAGCCTTTTTTATGGCCTTGAAATCTGATAATTCATACCATTAAACACAAGTGTTTTTTTCTGGGGCTTATAAATGTGTTCCTGATAAATTTCTTCTATTTTATTATCTTTGCCGTTTGTTTAATTTTCTGTTAACATGGTTAAATTCCTGATAGTTCGGTTTAGTTCCATTGGTGATATTGTGCTTACCACACCGGTAATTCGAGGCTTAAAGCAGCAGGTTGAAAATGCCGAGGTTCATTTTTTAACCAAACCGCAGTTTGCCAGAGTGCTGGCTGAAAATCCTTACATCGACAAACTTTTGCTTTTAAAGGAAACAATAAACGATACCGTTGACGAAATTAATAACGAAGGATACGATTACCTTATCGATTTACACCACAATCTGCGCACTTCAGTTATAAAAAGGAAAACCGGGTTAATCAGTTTTTCGTTCGATAAACTGAATTTTAAAAAATGGTTGCTGGTGAATCTGAAAATAAATCGCATGCCCGATGTTCACATTGTGGACAGGTACAGAGATACCGTGAGGCTTTTCGATGTGAATGACGACGGAAAAGGACTCGATTATTTTATTCCGGAATCGGAAGAAGTTGTTCCGGAACAAATGCATGCGGCTTTTGCCAAAAGGTATCTGGTAGCTGTTGTGGGAGCCAATTATTTTACCAAACAAATACCGGCCGAAAAGCTGATCGAGATTATCAACCGCTCGGGAATTCCTGCCTGTTTAGTGGGTGGAAACGATGTGCTTGAGCAGGCCGCACAAATTGAAAAAGGATTAAAGGTTCCCTTTTTAAATACCGTAGGAAAAATATCGCTTCATCAATCGGCCTCTTTTATTCGTCAGGCAGCCGGGGTGATTACACCCGACACCGGTATGATGCATATAGCGGCCGCCTTTAAAAAACCGGTTGTTTCCTTGTGGGGAAATACCGTTCCTGAATTGGGCATGTATCCGTATCGGGCCGATGAAAGATCAAAAATATTTGAAGTACCTGGACTAAGCTGTCGACCATGTTCTAAAATTGGATACAATAAATGCCCAAAAGGTCATTTCAAATGCATGCAAAACATCGACACTCAGGAAGTGGTTAAACAAATTCAGCTAATTATTAATAATTAGCAAAAAAAATAGACATAAATAAATAAATCAATAAAAATGAAGACCATTTTTGGGAAAGAGATCGTTAGGGAAGACATTGAAATAATGGCGCCGGTAGGTTCCTACGAATCGTTAAGCGCAGCGATTCAGGCAGGAGCCAACTC
Organism: Bacteroidetes bacterium HGW-Bacteroidetes-4; assembly: GCA_002840905.1. Taxonomy (GTDB): domain Bacteria; phylum Bacteroidota; class Bacteroidia; order Bacteroidales; family SZUA-534; genus GWE2-40-63. The sequence continues at coordinate 25,283 of PHDD01000006.1, forward strand.
GGTATATTTTGGCATTGAGCAGCTAAACATGCGCGCGCGCTCATCGAATAACTTCACTATCGACGATTTAAAACAAATTATAACCATTTGCAATGAGCACAAGGTAAAAACCTACCTTACCGTGAATACCATTATTTATGACCATGAGATGGCTCTTATGCGGCGAGTTGTGGATGCCGCGGTGGAGAATAGGGTTACGGCCATCATTGCGTCCGATTTAGCTGTTTTGCAGTATGCTTTTAGCAAGGGTGCAGAGATTCATGCCTCTACCCAGTTAAATATTTCTAATATTGAAGCCGTACGCTTTTTTGCTCAGTTTTGCGATGTGATTGTTACTGCCCGCGAACTGAATTTGAATCAGGTAGCGGCCATTGCTGCGCAAATTGAAAAGGATAATATTCGGGGGCCAAAAGGGGATTTAATGCGGATTGAAATTTTTGCACACGGAGCTCTTTGCATGGCCGTTTCCGGAAAGTGTTACCTGAGCCTGCACGAGCAGAATTCGGCAGCCAATCGTGGAGCTTGTATGCAAACCTGCCGAAAGGCTTATGAAGTAACTGAAAAGGAATCGGGCTACCAACTCGAAATTGATAACGAATACATAATGTCGCCCAAAGATTTATTCACTCTTCCGTTTTTAGATCGGATGATTTTGGCCGGAGTTCGTGTCTTAAAGATTGAAGGGCGTGCCCGTGGTCCCGAATACGTTAAAACGGTGGTTGAAACTTATAACAAAGCACTTGATGCTCTTTTCAACGGTGAATTTACCAATGAGCGGGTTAACCATTGGAAAGAAAAGTTAAAACAAGTTTTTAACCGGGGGTTTTGGGACGGTTATTATCTGGGGCGAAAAACCGGCGAATGGAGCGAGGTTTATGGCTCAATAGCCACCAAACGCAAGATTTATGTAGGAAAGTGCACTAATTTTTTCAGCAAACTTAATGTGGCTGAAATTACCATGGAAAGCGGAACGCTGAACCTTGGCGATGACATTCTGGTTATTGGCGAAACAACAGGAGTTGAGGGGTTTAAGGTTTCTGAATTGCGGGTCGACTTAAAGCCCGTTGAACAGGCGAAAAAAGGCGATAAACTTTCGATGCCGGTAAACGTTTTAATTCGTAGGGGCGATAAGGTGTATAAGTGGGTCGATGCCTCACCCGATTTAATGCAATAAACGTTTCCAATGAAAAAAATTAGTTACAACCGGAATAAATGCATCAGTTGCGGCTCTTGTGTAATCAGGGCTCCACATATCTGGCAACTAAATTCCGCCGATGGAAAAGCCGACTTAATGGATGGAGATTTAAAAAAAGATACCTATTTTCGTATGCTTTGGCCTGACGAGGAACTTCTGGTTCAGGAAATAGTTTCCGTTTGTCCAACCCGAGCCATTAACATCATATAAACCGAATAATTAATAGTTAATATTTCGATGAAAGAGTTCGATAGAAAATTTATGCTCGATGCCATTCAGTTATCGAAGCAAAACATAAACGAGGGAGGCGGGCCATTTGGTGCTATAATTGTAAAAGAGGGACAAATTATTGCCACCGGTGTCAATCGGGTTACCAATGAGAACGATCCCACGGCCCATGCCGAAGTAAAAGCCATTCGCGAAGCCTGCAATAAACTTAAAACGTTCGATTTATCAGGCTGTACCATATATACTTCTTGTGAGCCATGCCCCATGTGCCTGGGAGCCATTTACTGGGCTCATATCGATAAGGTTTTCTATGGCAACAACAAAAGTGATGCGCGGAATATCGGGTTCGATGATTCGTTTATTTACGATGAATTGGAGTTGCCTATAAATAAACGCAAGGTGGAGTTCATCCAATTATTACCCGAAGAAGCCATCAAGGCTTTTCAGCAATGGAATTCAAAAGAAGATAAGGTAGAATACTAATCGATAACCCCTTGTTTCAAAAACGCCTTACCGCTGCATTTTTTGAACGCGATGTATTGGAAGTTGCGCCTGAGTTGCTGGGTAAAATCCTTGTTCGGAAGCTTCCTTTAATTGGCGAACAACGATTTGTTATAAGCGAAGTAGAAGCCTACCGGGGCGAGGACGATTTGGCCTGTCATGCCAGTAAGGGTCGAACCCCACGAACCGAGGTAATGTATTGGCCTGGAGGTTTTGTTTATGTGTACCTGATTTACGGGATGCATTTCCTGTTAAACTTTGTTACGGCCGGAGAAAATAATCCGCAAGCCGTTTTAATTCGAGGGGTCGATAAGGTTCTTGGCCCGGGGCGGGTTTCCCGTTTACTTGAGATTACAAAAGACTTAAATAAAACCAGCCTGCTCGATTCTGAAGAGATTTGGGTTGAGGATGCTCCAATTGTTACCGATTATCAGACAGCACCTCGTGTGGGCATTGACTATGCCGGCGATTACTGGAAAAACCAACCCTGGCGTTTTTACATAAAATAAAAGCCGGAATTTATCCGGCTTCAATTACAGGTCTGTTATTTTTTATTCTACTGACTCGACAATAGACTGGTTTACAGCGTAAATGTAATCGCCCAGCTTTTCCGATTCCGAAAAAACATCCTTATAAAGCGTACCAATCTTGTAAGAGTATTTTTCGTTTTCAATATCCCTTACGTGTTCATTTCGCAACTCGTTGCGCAGCGTATTAATGTTGGTTTCAATTTTCTTTGCTCGGGTAAGGCTCACTTTATAATGGTGTTCGTTCAGGTTTTCTATCATGTGCTCAAATGCTTCGTTAACCAGAGTGAACATTTTTTGAATGTTTTCTTTCATTTCGGGAGTAAAGTGTTCTTTTTTGCCCCGGGCACGACTCATGGCGCGTGCAATATTTAAGCAGGAATCGCCCAGGCTTTCAATTTCGTCGATAATGCGCAGCATTGAGCTGATGCGTTTCGATGAGCTTTTACTTAACTCTCCTTCAGCAATTTTAGTCAGATATTTGGCAATGGCTACTTCCATTTCATCGCTTTTATCCTCACCCGTATCAATTTTGTCGAACTGTTTGTTAAAATGTTTATTGCGGGTTTCATTTAACATGTTCTGAAGCCGGGTAATCAGTTTTTTTGTGTGTTGAGCGTAAGCAACAATTTCTTTTTTAGCCTGTAACAGCGACAATTCATTGGTGCTTAGCAAACCAAATTTTATATGTTTTAAGCTGAACTCCTGCTCATCTTCTTTAATGGGAATAATTTTTTGTACAAAAAGCACCAGGTATTTCACAAACCAAATTTGAACAAGCACATTGAGCACATTGAAAAAGGTGTGAAAAAACGAAAGGGCAACTGGAATGGCATGTGCACTATCAAAAGGAGAAGTTCCTGAGATGTTTTCCGTAAGATTGGCGATTCCTTTTAAGAACCAGGGCATAATGGCTAAAATCCAGACTACACCAATCAGGTTAAACAGCAAATGAATACGGGCCGCTCTTTTTGCCGTTGAATTGGCTACTGATGCAGCTAAATTAGCCGTTATGGTGGTTCCAATGTTTTCCCCAAGCACCATGGCTGCAGCGGTTTCAAATCCAATCCAGCCATTGTTGCACATGACCAGGGTAAGCGCCATGGTTGCACTCGACGACTGTATAATAACGGTTAACAGGGTGCCTATCATTAAAAAGATTAGGTTTGAACCCAGACCCATTCCGGTAAAGTTTTTTAGAAACTCTAATATTTCCGGATTATTTCCAATATTGGGAACGCTGGTTTTCAAACTTTCCAGTCCGATAAAAAGTAAGGCAAACCCAACCAGCACCTGTCCCCACGATTTGTTTTTGGTTTTTTTTGAGAAAATTAGCGGAAAGCCTAGTCCAATAATGGGAAAGGCCAATACACTCATCTTTACTTTAAATCCCAATATGGAAATAAGCCAGGCGGTAATGGTTGTTCCAATGTTAGCGCCCATAATTACACCTACCGATTCAACCAATGTAAGCAAGCCGGCATTTACAAAGCTGACAATCATTACGGTGGTAGCGCTCGACGATTGAATGATGGCCGTTATCATAACTCCGGTAAAAACTCCCATAAACCGGTTCGATGTCATGGCGGCTAAAAAATTCCGGAGTTTTCCTCCCGCTACTTTCTGAAGCGCCTCACTCATTATCTTCATTCCGTAAAGGAACAAACCCAGGGACCCTAAAAGAGTTAAAAAATCAAGCAATGAATAATTCATAATAACGATAAATTTCGGGGCGAAAATAACAATTATCGACGAGCCATGTAACAAAAATGTAACATTATATTAATGTTGTTTAATACCATTTTGTAAGACGCAATAGCCAGAAGTGAGTTTTGGCTTTTTATTGGATTAACGCGTTTCTGATTTGGTTTGTGGTTAGCTGAATCTCCTTATATTGTTCTTTGGTCATCACCTTATCGGCATGGGAGCGCAGTTCAATTTTTTTTGCTAAAGTATCAACCACCAGCATTTCAGGAGGCAGCTGGATGTCGTGTGAATCGTAAACTTTTTTAAGTTTTTTTAGTAGCAAGAGGTACTCTTTAATATCCACCCGGTTTTGGTATTTTGTTAACAGGCTGTAAATGCTGTTCAGGGAATAGCGTTGAAGCGCAATACGACTTAACAGCACCAGGTCGGGTTGGTCGTACAAATTGGTGGCAATATAAAGGGTTTCAATCCATCCGCCCAGTAGAATTAGTCCGGCAGCATGCGGGCGTCCGGTTTGCCGGAGAAAATTATCGGCCGAGGCATAGGATTTTTTTGCCACATCAATTAAGGAGTCGAATTCCTGCGCATGATTTTCGGCCATTAAATAAGTGAAATCGACAAACTCACGGGGAATATCGAGTAAATCGGACAAACGCTGAATGGCCGCCCGATACGACATGGCCTGCTGTTCCTGGTTAAACATCCACAAATAGCTTAAGTCGGCACCATAAATTCCGGTGTTAATGGCATACTTGTCGCTCGAATTGTATTTGGTGATGTTGTTTATCGGATTTATCAGTAACGAATTGTAGTAGGCTGTTTTTTCTGTTACCAGGTAAGTGAACTCAACGGGTGAGAAAAGGTTGTAAAAAACAATTTCATCTTCGCGGTAATTTTCGGGGTTAAAATCGATGGTTGCCGAATTAAATTTCTTTTCCTGTGTTTGTTCAATGCTTTTCTGGCTATTCCCCGTATTGTTGCAGGCAAACCAAAAAGGGCTTAAAAAGAATAAAAACACAAGTATAAAAGATAACTTTTTCAAAGGGTTTCGGATTAGTTGGCTTACACCATTTTTAATAATTAAAAGTAAAGAAAAGGATTGAATTTACATAGCCCGTTTTTAAATAAGCGGTACTAAATTAATCTACTATGTGTGCCCGCAAGGTTGCCACCTGCTGTTTTAATTCAGCAAAAGCCACAGGTTTAATGTCAAGGCGGGTACCCTCTTTAATTTTGATGGTTTTGTTTACCGTGTCAATTTCTATGTCGCTGGGCGATAGCTTACTTTCGAATGAACCAAAAGCATCGTTCAGTTTTTTTAATAAAAGCAGGTATTCCGACATTTTTAAATCGTCGTGTTGGTTTTGAACCATATTGATTAAACTGTTCAGCGAATATTTTTGAGTAAGAATTTTACCGGCCAGTTTTGAGTCGGTTTCCTGGTAAAGATTTAAAGCAATGTGTAAAGATTCAATCCAACCGCCCAAAAGAATTAACACGGCGGCATTTTCGCGTTCGCTCCCTTTTAGGTAGCGGTCGGTTGCTGCGTAAGCGTCGCGGGCAATACTTTTTAAGGTGTCAATTTCGTCGCTGTTATGTTCCACCGAAAGCAGGGTAAAATCTACAAAGTCTTTAGGAATATCCAGCTTTTCGGTTAATGCCTGTATGGTGGCCAGGTAATTAAATGCCTGTTGGGTTTGATCGTATATCCAAAGGTAGCTCAGATCGGCTCCATAAACCCCAAGATTTAAGGCCATCTTGTAACTGTCGGTATAGCGTGTGGCGTTATTTACCGAATTCAGAAATTCGGCATTAAAATGCCCGTTTTTTTCATTAATAACACGATCCACATCAACGGGTGAAAAAAGGTTATAAAAAACCAAATCGGGAACAGCACTTTTTTCTTTAGATGAAGTTGCCGTTTCATCCGTTGTAACCTCAAATCGTTTGTCTCCGGTTTTTTGATCGGGGTTCTGGCAACAGGTAAAAATTACAAAAGCCAGCGGGAGCAGTAGGTAGTATCGTTTTTTCATTCGTGGTAGTGTTTTGTGTTCAGTTTTTGGTTGTTGTTGCGACCAAAATGCTGCATAAATATAAAAAAAATATGTGATAATTCTGAAACAGGCAAAATTGTTACGTTTACATTCTTATAAATGCTTCGTATTCAAAAGCAACTCCCGCTACCAAAAATCCAGTTTAAAGAGAACAGATAACTATTTTCCCGTTAAAAGGGCTGGTGAACCAGATGTGTTTGGTGGTTTACAACCATAGGTTGATAAGCTTGCAAATAACGCAACTATAGCAGGCTTAGCCGGCTCAATCAAACATAAGCCGGTTAATTTTGTTACTTTTGCGGATAAATTAATGCAGTAAAAAACATGTCGATAATACGAGTTACCAAGGAATTTAATTTTGAGATGGCACACGCGCTGGCCAACTACGATGGTGCATGCAAAAACATACACGGTCATTCTTATAAACTATTTGTTACCGTTATAGGGGAGCCCTCAGGCAAAACAGCAGATCCCAAGCTGGGAATGTTAATTGACTTTGGCGATTTAAAACAAATAGTTGTAAAGTCCATTGTAAATGTTTTCGATCACGCTTTTGTGCTGTATAATCAGTCGGGTTTTGTATACGAAAAAAATCAGCACGAGATGTTTTCAAATACCATTTATGTCGATTATCAGCCAACCTGTGAAAACCTGGTGGCCGATTTTGCCTATAGGATTAAAGACATTCTGCCGTCGCAATGCAGCCTGTTTAGCTTAAGGCTGTATGAAACAGAAACATCATACGCCGAATGGTTTGCGTCAGACAATGCCTAGGCAAGCAGCGTTCAAAAACTATTGCGTATAAATTAAATGCACGGTTAGCCCGTGCGTTTTTGTTATATTTGTTACCCTAAAAACAAAAAGAATGGCTGAAAAAAAACTCTTCCTGCTTGATGCTTATGCCCTGGCTTACCGCGCTTATTATGCCTTTATTAAAAATCCCCGGATGAATTCAAAGGGAGAAAACACCTCTGCGATTTTTGGTTTTGCCAACGCGCTGCTCGAGGTGCTCAATAAACAGCAACCCTCGCACATTGGCGTGGTGTTCGATCCGCATGGGCCAACGTTCCGTAACGACATGTATCCCGAATACAAGGCCAACCGCGAGGCCATGCCCGAAGATCTGCGGCATTCCATTCCGTTTATTAAGGAACTAATTGCAGCCATGAACATTCCGGTACTTGAGGTAAAAGGCTACGAGGCCGACGATGTAATTGGCACCCTGGCTAAAAAGGCCGAACAGGAAGGATTTGAAGTATTTATGATGACTCCTGATAAAGACTATGCCCAACTGGTTTCCGACCGTGTATTTGTTTTTAAACCGGCCCGCTCGGGCGGCGATGCTGAAATATGGGATCGCGAAAAGGTAATTGAAAAGTTTAAGGTGGCTCCCGAACGCATCATCGATTTGTTAGGACTTATGGGCGACAGCTCCGACAATGTTCCCGGGTGTCCCGGCGTTGGCCCTAAGGGGGCCGAAAAGCTGATAAGCGATTTTGGTTCTTTACTTGGGGTATATGAACACCTCGATGAACTGAAGGGCAAACAAAAGGAAAACCTGATTGCTTTTAAGGAGCAGATTCTTTTGTCAAAAGAGTTGGTTACCATCGAAACCCGGGTTCCCATCGACTTTAATGCAGAAACATTTGTGGTAGAAAAACCCGATACCGAAAAGATTAAAACCCTGTTTGAGCGGCTTGAGTTCCGCACCCTTTTGCCCAGGGTAATTGGTGAACAGCCCGAAACGAAAAAAGCGGTTCCCGGCGTTCCGGTGCAGGGCTCCCTGTTTGATGCTCCGGCGGCAGCAAATGAAACGGTGCCTTCAACAGCTTCGTTTTCAGCCGGTGACGTGGACTATCGGCTGGTGGTTTCTCAAAAAGAACAGGACGATTTGCTTAAACTATTGCTCAAAAGTAATGAAGTGTGTTTCGATACCGAAACCACTTCGCTCGAAATCCATTCGGCCCGGTTGGTGGGTATGGCTTTTTCCAATGCCGAAGGCAAAGCATGGTATGTTGCTGTTCCAAAGGAACACGCCGAAGCACAGGCAGTGGTCAATCGCTTTCTTCCTTTTTTCACGCATCCGGGCATTCTGAAAATTGGTCAGAACCTGAAATACGACCTGCAGGTAATGAAAAACTATGGTATAACCTTTGCCGGCCCCTTTTTCGATACCATGATTGCCCATTACCTCATTCAGCCCGATTTTCGCCACAACCTCGACGACATGGCCCGCAGCTACCTGAATTACGAGACCATCAAAACCGCAGAACTTATCGGTAAAAAAGGCATAAACCAAATTACCATGGATAAGGTGCCGGTGGAAAAGGTTAAGGATTATGCCTGCGAAGATGCCGATATTACTTTTCGGCTGTATCCTAAGCTAAAAATGGAATTGGAACAGTGGAAAATGAACAGCCTGTTCAACGATATTGAAATACCCCTGATTTCCGTTTTAACCGACATGGAATATACAGGGGTTAAGATCGACAAAAATCAACTGGCTGATTACGCCGACAAGCTGAATGCCGAAGTGGCCGAAATTGAACAGCAGATTTACCATCTGGCCGGCGAAACCTTTAACATTGCTTCGCCAAAGCAATTGGGCGATGTGCTGTTCGAAAAGCTGCGGATTGTTTCGGATGCCAAAAAGACCAAAACCAAACAATACGCTACCGGCGAAGAGGTTTTGGTAAAACTTACCGATAAACACCCGATTATTCCTTTGATACTCGAATTCCGAAGCATTAAAAAACTCGTGTCGACTTATATTGAGGCCTTGCCCCAGTTGGTGCATCCCCAAACGGGAAAAATTCACACCTCGTACAACCAGACCATCACCGCAACCGGACGGCTTAGCTCAAACAATCCCAACCTGCAAAACATTCCCATCCGCGAAGCCCGTGGCCGGGAGATTCGAAAAGCTTTTATTCCCAGCGATACCCATCACGTGCTGTTTGCTGCCGACTATTCGCAGATTGAACTGCGCCTGATGGCCCATTTGAGCAACGACGAACACATGATTGAAGCTTTTGCCCGGGGCGAAGACATTCACGCGGCCACCGCAGCACGCATCTTTGGTATTCCGCAAAGTGAGGTGAGTCGCGAGCAACGTAGCTTTGCCAAGGGAGCCAACTTTGGAATCATCTATGGCATTTCAGCTTTTGGACTGGCGCAGAACCTGAACATATCGCGCAGCGAGGCAAAGAATATTATCGACAGCTATTTTGCCAGTTATCCCGGGGTAAAACGCTTTATGGACGAAAGCATTCGAACCGTGCGCGAAAAAGGTTTTGCCGAAACTCTTTTCGGGCGACGGCGTTACCTGGCCGACATCCATTCGGGCAACGCCATTGTACGCGGGGCGGCCGAACGCAACGCCATTAATGCCCCCATCCAGGGTGCTGCCGCCGATATCATTAAAATAGCCATGATAAACGTGCAAAAGGCGCTCGACAAAGCTCAGCTTAAATCGAAAATGATACTACAGGTACACGACGAATTGGTGTTCGATGTGCTGCAAACAGAATTGGATGAGGTAAAAGCACTGGTTGTAAGGGAAATGGAACAGGCAGTATCGCTGAAAGTTCCGTTAACGGTTGATTTTGGGGTGGGCTCTAACTGGCTCGAGGCGCATTAGTCATTCTTCAGCCCACAGTTGGAGGTTCGCAGCCCCGGTTATCGTAGGGGTAACCCTCCTTGCGGCGGGCAGGCATCCGTGATGCTGTGATTCGGAATTTCAGTGATACGGAAGCCGGGAGGCATGGTTCAAATTGGCAGCAGACCTTTCGGGCTAAAACACCAAAGGAGTTATAGCTCGTTAGCATTAATTTGCTCCGCAGCATAAAGCGCTGCTATCTTGCCATAAAATACCGGCTTCTTATGATTCGCAAATGGCAGCAAACCCCGAAGGGGTGCCATAATAATAGCCCCGGGTGTCAACCCGGGGTTTGGTTTACCCCATGCAAAGCGCTGCAGGCGGCAAAGGTTCCATGAAAAGCTTCGTTATCATGCAGCGCAACACAACAACAGTTAGAAAATAGCGCATCGTTAATCGGCAAATTTGATGCTGCTCCCCTGGGCTATTCTTTTCCCGGCGTTATTTTAGGCAAATAATACAAAACACCGGTGCGTTTTGCCTTCTGGGTTAAAACACACACGGTGTTCCTGCTGTTCCTTTGCTTCAATGTCCAATTTCTTCCCTCGCAGATCAGATTTCGACGGTTTCGTCTTCGGGATTTTCCGGAGTGGCCAGTCGTGTTTTAACGGTTAACTGATATTTTTCAATCTGTACATTCAACGGCTCTGTCAGCATGTTTTTCAGCCCCTGAATTGGTTGCTGCTGCCCAACAAAGGGTTCTTAAGCCGCTGAACCGTATGCAGATGAACAGGCACCCGGGCTAAGGAGAAGGCGTAAGCGTCGGTGTTTCGACAGGTCCTGTTTACATTGTGGGGCAACCAAAGGGTTCCGGCAACGGTTCCTAATGATTCGGAAAAAGAGCAGGCCCGACCACCGGCTTTTTTTGCTTTTTAAAAATAACGTTTATAGTTGCTAAGCCCACCCGACGGAAACCAGGGGGGGTGGTAAGCCGGGAATAAGAAAACAGTTTCTGAACCGGATGTAGTATAATCACAATTGTTACGAAACAAATACAAAACACAGGAAATAACACCAAAAAAATTAATTACAACTATTGTTTAGTTTGGTAAAATAGCATAAATTGCCAAACCATTTCCTATTTAAAGAATACCCTATAGACAGATAACAAGCAACCAAGGATTCAATACATACTAAATTAAAGATTATGAAAAAAACTACGCTTTTACCAAGCGGGCTGCGGCGTTTAGTGCCGGGTTTGCTTTTGCTATTGTTATTTAGTTCCCAGGGATGGGGGCAGGAAACCATTACACCAATAAGAACTGATGTGTCTGGTTTTTCGACTTGGACCGATATCGACATTGGGGGTACTACTTATCTTCAGTTGCTAAAAGCGACAGCGGTTACCATTACACCATCGATGGACTTTAGTATCTATACAAGTGAAACTTTAAATTTTAAAGCCAGAACTTATGGTGGAACTAATGAAGTTGAAAACACTGTTTATATAGATATAACTGAAGATAATGGTTTGAGTTGGACAAATATTGGGAATCGTGTGCCTACAACAAACTCTTTGAATGCAATGTCTTTATTCGACTTAAGCTCCTATAATGGTACACAAGTTAAATTAAGGTTTTCTGTTTTAGGTACAAGCAATTCAATTGGTGTTGGAATTGATGATATTTCAATTACTGGTGTTCTGTCAATTACTGATACCGACCCCCCATTGCTTTTATCAACGATACCTGCCGATGGGTCAAGCGATATAAATATTAGCACCGTCCTTAGCCTGACTTTTAATGAAAACATAGTCAAAGGTTCAGGTAATATTTCGGTTTATAATGCAAGCGATGTTTTAATTGAGGCAGTTGATGTAAGTACGGAAGCTGTTACTATAACTGATGCCACAGCCGTGGTTGATTTGTTTTCGGATTTAAGTGCCGGTGAAACCTATTATGTAATGGTCGATGCCACGGCCTTTACCGATATAGCCGGAAACCCATATGCCGGAATTGCCAACTCAACGGACTGGAATTTTAGCACTTCAGCTACCTTATCGTCCGATGCCACCTTAACCGACTTACAAGTCGATGGCACCACCATTGCCGGTTTCGATGCCGGAACGGTTGCCTACGATGTGGAATTGCCCTATGGCACCACCACGGTTCCTACCGTTACTTATACCTTAAGCGATGCCACCGCTACGGTAATTCAAACCGATGCAGCCTCCCTGCCAGGTACTACCAGCGTTGAGGTTACTGCCCAGGATAGCACCACCAAAAAAGATTACCGCATCAACTTTACCGTGGCAGCACCCAGCAGTGAGGCCACACTTACTTCGGCCAGCTACACGGTCGACGATGGGAACGAAACCCTTACCGACATACCTTACGGAACAACCCTGGCCGACTTTAAAGCAGCATTAACGCCTGCCACAGGAGCTGCTTTTGAGGTTTACCTTGCCGATGGTACTACCCTGGCAACCGATCTCTTAAGCGGATACAAGGTGGTGGTTACCGCTCAGGATGGAACCACCCAAAAGACCTATACCCTGACGGTAAATGAGCCGGTTATTGATTTGTTCTTTTCGGAATACATCGAAGGTTCTTCAAACAACAAAGCTTTGGAAATCTACAATCCCACCGGAGCGGATGTCGATTTATCGGCTTATTCGGTTAAGCTGGCCACCAACGGTGCAAGCTGGGGAACTATCAAGTGCCGCCATTCAGGCTATTATAGATGCAGGGGACATTACCTCGGGTGTGGCCAATTTTAATGGCAACGATGCCGTGGGCTTGTTTAAAAATGATATACTTATCGATGTCATTGGTCAGGTGGGCGAAGACCCGGGAACAGCCTGGCCAGTTGCCGACGATGCCAGCGGTACGGTTGACCAGACCTTGGTACGAAAGGCAGCAATAAACATGGGAACCATCTCCTGGACCTCTTCGGCAGGAACGAATGCCGATGATTCTCAGTGGTTGGTTTATAGTCAGGATGAATTATCGTATTTAGGTTCTCATGTTCAGTTTACCGATAATGAGGCACCTGTGGTAAGTTTTTCTCCCCTGAATGGTTCTTCGCAGGTTACTGAAACCACCGATATCACGCTAAGTTTCGACGAGGAAATCTTTAATGCCGATGGTTCGGCCATCAGCAACGACGATTTAGCCGCCAAACTGTCCTTCTCCGAAACAGCCACGCCGGCCAACACGCTGCCCTTTGTGGCCAGTATTTCCGGACAACAGATAGTGGTCAATCCCACCGGCGACTTAAAACTGGGCATGCAATATACCCTGAGCCTTCTGGCCAATACCGTGGAAGATGCCACCGGAAACGAAAATACCGAAAGCAGTACCACCTTTACCGTGCGCGAAGCCCGAACGGTGGCTGAAGTTGCCTCAGCGGTTTATACCGTCGATAATAGCAACAGCACCATCAGCAATGTTCCCTATTCCGAAGACCTGACGGCTTTTAAAGCCAATGTGCTTGCCCTAAGCGGCGCTTCGTACGATGTGTACCTGGCCGACGGACTTAGTGTTGCTACCGATTTGCTCGATGGCTATCAGCTAATTTGTGTGGCCGAAGACGGCTTAACAAAAAAAACCTATACCATAAATAAAATAGCTTTCGTAAACAACGAAACCGACATCCTTAGCTTTGCCGTTCCCGGCCAGACCGGAGAGGCAACCATCGATGCCGATGCCCATACCCTGAGCATTCAGGTACCTTACGGAAGCAATCGCAGCGCCCTGGTTGCCACCTTTACCCTGAGTGTCGGGGCTACCGCCAAAGTGGGAACAACACCCCAGGAAAGTGGCGTAACAGTCAACAATTTTGAAAGCACCGTAACTTACAGCATTGTTGCCGAAGACGGAACTACCAATCAGGATTGGCAGGTTAGCGTTACTCCTGAGGCTCCGAATACCGATGCCAGCTTAAGTGCCCTGTTTATCGATGAGGTAGTGGTCGAAGGCTTCAGTCCGGCGGTTTATGCTTATACCCGCCAATATCCTTACGGAACGGCAGGCGTTCCTGGGGTTACTTATACCCTGAACGATGCCACCGCATCGGCGGAGCTGACTGTGGCAGAATCAATGCCCGGAACAAGCAGCGTAAAAGTTACCGCTCAGGACGGACTTACCACCCAAACCTACTCCATCGAATTTACCTGGGAAGCACCCAGTACGGAAGCTTATGTAACTTCTGCCAACTATTTGGTTAACGATACCGAAAACACCCTTACCGGAATTCCTTACGGAACCAGCCTGGCGGCCTTTAAAGCTAACCTGACTCCGGCAGCCTATGCCAGCTTTGAGGTGTATCAGTCCGACGGCAGTTCGGTAGCGACCGATCTGAAAAGCGGCTACCTGGTAGTAGTTACCGCGCAGGATGGCACTACCCAAAAAACCTATGCGCTTACATTGGATGAAGCCCCAACCAGTGAGTTGTTTTTCTCGGAATACCTCGAAGGTTCTTCAAGCAACAAGGCCTTGGAGATTTACAATCCCACCGGAGCGGATGTCGATTTATCGGCTTATTCGGTTAAGCTGGCCACCAACGGTGCAAGCTGGGGAACTATGCAGGGGACATTACCTCGGGTGTGGCCAATTTTAATGGCGACGATGCCGTGGGCTTGTTTAAAAATGATATACTTATCGATGTCATTGGCAACGTGGGTGTAGATCCCGGAAGTGGCTGGCCGGTAGCCGGAGTTAGCAACGCTACCGCTGACAGAACTTTGGTACGTAAAGCACCCATTGAAATTGGCACTACCGACTGGGCCCTTTCTGCCGGAACCAACACCGATGATTCCCAATGGCTGGTTTACCCACAGGACGAGGTTTCTTACCTGGGTTCACACGTTCAGGCACCCGACACCGAAGGTCCGGTGGTTGTTTTTGAACCCTTAAACAATGCAAGCGATGTGTTTGTGAATGTGCATCCTACACTCACCTTTAACGAGAATGTGTTCGATGCCAGCGGCCTGGCCTTTGCCGATGGAGCTGATGTCAGCTCCCTGCTTGAGTGCTACGAAACAGCTTCTCCGGCAAATACCGTAGCGTTTACCGCTACAATCAGCGGAAGGATAATTACGGTGATTCCCGATGCTGCTTTGGCAAACAACACACAATATACCCTGTTATTAAAAGCCGATGCGGTTCAGGATAAGGCCGGAAACCCTAACCTCAGCACACAGGCAAGCTTTACCACCATCGACGCTTCGGTACAAAGCCTAAGCCTGACTTATCCGGTCGGTGGCGAAGTATTCTATGCCGGCGACGAAGTTACCCTGACCTGGAACGCAGCGAACATAGCAAATATTAATGTTGAGGTTTATGTACCCCGTTTCAACGTGTGGACCGAACTATTGGCATCGACCGACGCTACTACCGGTAGTGTTGCCTTAACCGTGGGCGCCGACAGCTATTATGGAAACACCTATAAAATACGCATCAGTGATGCATTAAACGCGGCTACGAATTCAGTTAGCAACGACTTTGAAATAATTGCTGTTCCTCAAACACTGGCCGCATTGCGCAGTCAGGGTAGTGGAGCCAAAGTTAAGTTTGCCGGCAATGCAACTGTAACCATGGTACAAAGTTATCGCAACCAGAAATTTATTCAGGATGCTTCGGCCGCAGTCCTTATCGACGATGTGGCGGGTAAAATTACTTCAGCCTATGCCATTGGAGCTAATATGAGTGGTATTGAAGGCTCGCTAACGGAATATGGAGGCATGTTACAGCTGATACCCTCGGCCGATCCGGGCGTAAGTTCGGGTGACGGAACCGAAATTATTCCCGAAGTGGTAACTATGGAAGCCTTTACTTCTGATTTTGAAGCCTATGAAGCAGAATTACTTACTTTTGAAGGCGTAACATTTAGCCAGGCCGATGGCAGCATGACATTTGCCACAGGAACCAGCTATACAATGAGCGATCAGATAAATACAGGCAACTTCTACACTAATTTCTACGATGCCGATTATATCGGAACGATATTGCCGGAAACCACCGGAAACATTAGCGGGATTGCACATAGCAGAACCACTGGAAATTATATTACCGCGCGTTTTGCTGCTGATCTGTCGTTCCCGTCGAATGATGCCAGCCTGAGTGCAATAACCCTTGATGGTTCTCCATTGGATGGTTTTGATCCTTCCGTATTATCTTATTCGGTTAGCTTGCCGTCAGGTACTACCGAAGTCCCTGTGCTTGTTGCCACAGCCAATGATGCAAATGCAAGCATCGAGATTAATGAAGCCACAAGTTTACCGGGAACCACAAGCGTTAAAGTTACGGCACAAGACGGTGTAAGTCAGCAAACCTATACCGTACAGTTTACAGTTACTCCTTACCATACCGACGCTACTCTTAGTAGCTTAAGCTACAACGGCACGGCTGTGGAAGGTTTTGCTGCAAACCAGTATGAATATTCGGTGGTGCTGCCCTACGGAACCACAATGGTACCGGTAATCGCAGCAGTGGCTGCCGACTCTAAGGCCAATGTTGTGCTTACCCAGGCTCCTCAGTTACCAGGCGACGCTTCGGTAAAAGTAACTGCCGAAGACATGGTAACCACACTTACCTACACCATCCATTTTAGTGTAGCTTTAAATACCGATGCTACATTAAGTGATATTCTCGTTGACGGACAATCGCTGACCGGATTTGTTCCGGGTACCCTGGAGTATGTCCTTCCCGTTTCTAACGAAAGCGTTCCAGAGGTAACTGCCGTGGCCAATGATGCCAAAGCTTCCGTTGATATCGTTCAGGCTACAGCGGTTCCCGGATCTGCAAGTATTCAGGTAACAGCCGAGGACAATTCCACCATACTTACTTACAAAGTTTCCTTTGTGGATGCGTCTTTAGGTCACGATGCCAGTTTAAGCAGTATAAGTGTCGATGAAGTTCCTCTGGCAACTTTTGCTGCCGATGTTTTTGTATACGAGTTTGAGCTACCTTATGGAACGACCACTATACCCGAAGTTAATGCTACAGCTACCGATGCCAATGCCAGTCTGGAAATTACTCAGGCTACCCAATTGCCCGGAGATGCAACGGTACTTGTTACGGCTGAAGACGGGGGAACACAACAAACCTATACGGTTAAGTTCAGTGTGGCACCGAATAACGACGCTACCTTACACGGAATTACGGTGAATGGTGAAGCAATAAGCAGTTTCGACGCCAATACTTTTGACTATCAGGTAATCCTGCCTTACGGAACAACAGACTTACCTTTAGTGGAAGCCAGTTCGACCGATTTAAATGCATTGGTCGACATAACACAGGTCGAAGCCCTACCAGGCACAGCAAGCATTCTGGTAACCGCAGCGGATGGTCAAACACGGTTAACTTATACGGTAAGCTTTACTTTGGCGCCGAATAGCGATGCAACCTTAAGTATTTTGAGGGTTGACGAGGTATTGCTCGAAGATTTTGATGCAACTAAGCTTAGCTATAAAGTGGAATTGCCCAATGGCACCACCACGATTCCTGTAGTTTCGGCCACAGCCAGTGATGTCAAAGCTTTGGTTGATGTTGTTCAGGCAACGGAACTTCCGGGTACGGCCGTAATTACAGTTACCGCCGAAGATGGCGAAACACAGTTGGTTTATACCGTTGAATTTACCCTTCGGGTGAATGAAACCTATTCAGTTACTTTTAACGTTTATGATGAAGATGGAAATTCGGTTGAAGGAGCTGAGGTGTTGTTTAATAGCGAATCAAAGTTCACCGATGTAGCCGGTAAAGCCGTTTATACCGAAATAATGCCCGTAAGTGAAGCCCCTTTTAGCATCAGTAAGCCGGAGGCTTTTGAGGAGTATCAGGGTACGCTCTCGGTGGTTGATGCCGACCTTACCGTGGATATAGTACTGCTTTATGTAGGAATAAACACAGAGAGAGCTTTGGTAAGCAGTATTTATCCAAACCCAAGTCAGGGTGAATTTACCATACTATTACATCAGGTAATTCAGGGTACAGCAATGACAATTACCGATTTAAGAGGAATTGTTATTGTGCAAACCGAATTAAATCAGCTTGAAAACCGGATTGTTTTTTCGAATGCTAAAGCAGGGGTTTATATCTTGAGAATACAATCACCCGAACATCTGTTCAAAGAACAAATAATACTTGCAAAATAGTTTTTTAAATATTGAGAAGGAGGCCGGTTTTTTTGAACCGGCCTTTTTTGTTTTTTCGAAAATGAGTGGCTTCTTTACGTTTTATTATAGCGCAACACATAACGGTATTTTGGTTGGTTTTTTAAATATTCTTCAATAATTTTAATGCCTTCTACAAAAAAATTATCTTTGAGAAAAACCTACACTTATGCCGATATTAAAGGGGATTGTTAGCTGGCTTACCATCAAAAGGATGAACGAAATCGATTTGTTTCGGCAGTATCCGGGTAACGTACAGCACGATGTAATGATGAGTCTTATTGAAGCAGCGCGTGAAACGGAATGGGGTAAAATTCATGATTTTGATACCATAGTAACCTATGATGATTTTAAATCGCGGGTTCCGCTACAGGATTACGATCAGATTAAACCCTACGTGGAGCGTTTGCGTGCCGGGGAAAAAAACCTGCTTTGGCCGGGAGAGATTAAATGGTTTGCCAAGAGTAGTGGAACCACCAGCGATAAAAGTAAGTTTATTCCGGTAACCCAGGAGGCCATTGAGCTATCTCATTTGCGCGGTGGAAAAGACGTGATGTACATCAATGAGCATCTGTATCCCGAAAATCGTGTGCTTAAGGGCAAGGGCCTGATAATCGGAGGAAGTCATAAAATTAACAACTTTAATAACGAATCGTATTTTGGTGATTTGTCGGCCATTTTAATTGAGAATATTCCTTTTTATGCTGAGTTTTTTCGAACGCCCAAAGCATCCATTGCATTATTGGACAATTGGGAAGAAAAACTTGAGCAAATGGCGCATGCTACTATAAAGGAAAATGTGACCAACATATCGGGAGTTCCTTCATGGACCCTGGTTTTAATAAAACGGATACTGGAAATTACCGGGGCAAAAAACATAATGGAAGTCTGGCCGAATCTGGAGTTGTTTATACATGGCGGAGTAAGTTTTACTCCGTACCGCTCGCAATACCAGCAATTGATTCCCAATTCTGAGATGCATTACATGGAAACCTACAACGCATCAGAGGGTTTTTTTGGAATTCAGGACGACCCCAACGATCCGGCAATGATGCTTATGCTTGATTATGGAATTTTTTATGAATTTATTCCCATGTCGGAATTTTCTAATCCCAATCCATCCACATTGCGCATAAGCGAGGTAAAGACAGGGGAGAATTATGCTGTGGTTATATCGACCAATGGTGGACTATGGCGCTATATTATTGGCGACACGGTTCAGTTTACCAGTACCTACCCCCATAAATTTCTGATAACCGGAAGAACACGTCATTTTATCAATGCTTTTGGCGAAGAATTGATTGTTGATAATGCTGAAAAAGCCTTGAAAGCAGCCTGTGCTAAAAGCTGCGCCGAAATTAACGAATATACTGCAGCCCCGGTTTATATGGAGTTAAATAAACAAGGAGCCCACGAATGGTTGATTGAGTTTGAGAAAGAACCTTCTGATATGGATTACTTTACCTACATGCTCGATGAAGCCCTGAAGTCGGTAAATTCAGATTACGAAGCCAAACGCTTTAAAAATTATACGCTTGATATGCCTATAGTTCATAGTGTTGAGAAAGGAACCTTTCACAAATGGCTGCAATTAAAGGGTAAACTGGGAGGACAACATAAAATTCCCCGACTGTCGAACAATCGCGATTTTGTTGATGAAATACTTAAGATTATTAAAAACAAGTAGTTGAAAAACATTATAATAATAGTTAATTTTATTCTAAGCTCTTTATTTATTACAAGAGCTCAGACGATGGTTGAAATTAACCAAAAAGCGCAACAGGTTGTATTTGATGCGTTGGGAAATTTATACCTTATTAATGATGTAGAGTTGTTCAAATACAATGCTTCAGGATTGTTGGTAAACCGCTTTAGTTGGTCGCTAAACGGAACCATTCATTCGGTTGATGTGGCCAATGTGATGCAGGTACTGGTTTTTTATAAGGAAGCTGGTCTGGTAAGTTTTTTAGATAGGGAGTTGGTTCAATTATCTGATCCATTTGAAACCTACGCTGTATTTGGTTCCGAAATTTCCCGGGTTTGTGCTTCATCGAGTGGTGGATTTTGGGCCTATAGTCCGGAACAGCAAAAACTTTTTAGGGTAAACGACCAAAGAAAAATTCTTGTAGAAACACAGCCTTTAAACCAGTGGATTGGTAAAAATAATGTAAATGCAATTTATGAGAACAATCAAAAAGTTTATCTGAACTGTCAAAACAAGCTACTGGTTTTCGATTTGTTTGGGGCCTACCTTAGTACCATTCATCGTGAAAACATTCAACGGGTCTTTTTTTCAGAAAAGCATTTGATAATATACGACGGATCCCGGCTTTACCAAATGCAAGCGCCCTTTTTACAGCAACAGGATCAACTTATTACCCTTCCAACAACAAGCATTGATCTTGCCTGGAAAAAAAATAATATTGCCATATTAACAGAAGATAAAGTGCTTATATATAATAATAAATAGTATTTATTAAAAGTAATACTATGTGTAATTTCGAATTTTCAGCCATCAATACCATTGTGTGGGATTGGAATGGAACCCTGCTTGACGACCGGGAAATTTGTATTCAATCCATGAATGATTTGCTGCACGAACGGGGTTTGCCCCTGTTAACCCGGGAGCACTATTTAAAGGTTTTTAATTTTCCCGTTAAAGATTATTATCAGGCATTGGGGTTTGATTTTGAGCACGAGCCTTTTGATGTACCCGCGTTGCAGTTCATGGATAATTACCACCGACGGTTACCCAAGGCGCTTTTATTTAACGAAGTTAAAGCAACCCTTGCTTTTTTGAAGGAGCGGGGTTATAAGCAGGTGGTATTATCGGCCATGGAGCAAAAAAGTTTGGTGCATTCGATTCGTAAGCTGGGCATATTCGATTATTTTGAGGCGATTGCCGGAATTGAAGATCATTTTGCGCATGGAAAAATTCACCGGGGAAAATTACTTTTTGAAAAGCTTGTTTTAAGCAGTAAAAATTGTTTATTGATTGGAGATACTCTTCATGATAAGGAAGTTGCCTCGGAATTGGGCTGTTCTTGTGTTTTGGTGGCAAATGGTCATCAATCGAGGGAGCGATTAATGGTAAATGGAAATGTAGTGGTTTCTTCGCTAAAGGAATTAGTTGCTCTATTACCCAAAGTGTAAGTTTAGTTAAATGAGCACATATATAATATAATCAGAAGTATAACACATCGTTACTCAAACAAATCTTCTTTGGGAACATAGCCTTTCTTTTCTTCTTTTGTAGCTTGTGGAATTATGTGCCAGAGTATTCCAAAAGTACCACCCACTTCGCTTAATCTGGAAGCCTGAATACCATTGGGCCTGTCGATAAAAATATCGCGCCCTCCGGCCATTTGTAAATCATAGCGGGCTTCACCAAAAATAGCCAGTCGTCGGTTAATATTATAGCGCAAACCCACGGCTACTTTTATTCCAAAATCGAGGATTCGGATTTCCTGAGTATAGTGATCGAATTCGTTCGGATGATTATAGTTGTGATTTTCTGTAGATTCCGATAATTTAAATGCCAGGTAAGGACCTGCAAGAATCACGGGACGAACAGCACCCTGGCCAATTTCAAAATGACTGAAAAAGGGAATCTCCAGATAAGTAATTTTTCGGCTAAAGTAAGCATCCGGAATAGTATCCACTTCGCGCCAGCCTTTTTGTGCCAATGAAAACTCCATTTGCAGTCCATTGTTTAGTTTATTGTTGAAGGCAATAACAAAGGCCGTATTGGGCAGCCAAAAATCAGACTGAAGTTGTTCAAGTCCCGGTGGTTCCAGATGAATGCCGTGGTTTCCATAGCCCTGACGAACACCAATAGAAAGTTGGGCATGTACAAGAGAGGTTGTGAAAACTAAAACCAATAAAATAAGGGTGCGATTCATGAACCGATAATTTTAGGGTTCAAAACTAACCATTTTTAAACTATTTATTTTCATCTGACAAAGAAATATACCGGCAACTACTTTTGAATGTACTTACAAACACTAAAACCAGGTTTGTTTTAATCCCTCCGTACAGTTTTTACACATTTCAATAGGGTTGTCTTTGCTCCATACGGTTTTTATAAACCGATCTGCGCTTTCCCCTTTCCAAAGATTTTTCAGGTTACCTTCCCCTTCTGATAATTTTCCGTAAGGGTATTTGGCATCTTTGTCAAAACAACAGGGAATTAGACGGTTGTCGGCAGTTAGTACGGCACCATTCCAGGCTCTTTTGCATTTTACCCGGTTGTTTTTATTAAGGAAATAAGTTCCTGATGCGCTTTTTTTATATCGGTTATACCGTTTGTTTTCAGGCATTAAGGGGTGTCCGTTTTCGAAATCCTCAAGTTGCGGACTTTTCAACTTTAACGCATCAACCTGTAGTTTCTTTGCCAGTTGTTTTATTTCAGGAATCTGGTGTTCGTTGGTCTTAAAAACAACAAACTGGATGATAACAGCAGGCGTTCTTTTCTTTCGATGTTTTTTTGCGGCAATCAGATTCTTGATTCCGGTCAAGGCTAAAGACAGGCTTCCGCCCACTCTATATTTTTCATAGCTTTCCTGAGTTGTGCCGTCGATGGAAACGATGAGTCGTTGAAGACCCGAATCAACAAGTTTTAAGCAATTTTCCGGAGTCAAAAACTGGCCGTTGGTCGATGTGGCCGTATAAATACGGTGTTTAGTAGCGTAATGAATGTATTGGTATATTTTTGGATGTAAAAAAGGTTCGCCCTGAAAGTACAATTGAAGAAAAGCCAGGTAGTTTTTGTTTTTGTCAATCAGGTTGCGATAGGATGTTTCTGATAAAAAAAGTCGGGGGCGAGTCAAGCCGTTGTTTCCCGACGGACATTCCGGGCATTTTAAGTTGCAAAGGTTTGTGGGCTCAATACTGAGCGATTCGGGTAAGCCCCAGCGTATAATGCTTCCGCTGATTCGCGACAGGAAATAGCTGAGACGCAGCAGCGTTCCGTTTAACACCTTTCTAATCGTTAGGGTTTTGCAAAACTGATAGGTATCGTAAAAGCTAATCATGTGTGGAATAAAAAAACCTAAGGATAATGCACCCTTAGGTTTATTATCAATTGTCAGCGGTATCTTAATTATTTTCTAAAATCTGGAACAACTCATCGAGTTTTGGAGTTAAAATAATTTCTGTTCTTCGGTTTTTTGCCCGGGCTTCGGCAGTTTTAGCCGTATCAATCGGGAAGTAGGGGCCTCGACCAGCCGCACTAACCCGCTTGGGATCCATGCTTGAATTTTGCAGGAGAATTTTTACTATCGATGTAGCCCGTTTTACACTTAAATCCCAATTATCTTTAATTTCGCCACTTCCGCGCATGGGAACATCGTCGGTATGACCTTCTACAACAATATTAATATCTTTATTTTGCTCCAATACACCGGCAATTTGTTTGATGGCTTGCTGTCCTTTGGGGTCAACATCCCATTGTCCCGATTTAAAAAGCAATTTTTCGTCCATGGTAACATACACTTTTCCATTGCGTTGCTGAATGGTAAGTCCTTTATTTTCGAATCCCAAAAGGGCATCGGTAATTTTCGATTTTAAGGCAAAAACCGCAGAATCTTTACTGTGCAATATGTTTTCCAATTCGCTCATGCGACGGCTTTGTGCTTCCAGTTCTCTCTTTTTCTGGTTTAGCGATGCATCCAAAGCAAGCAGGATTTCGTCGCGTTCTTCCAAAGCCAATTGTTTAGCCATCAGGTTGTCTTCCAGTTCCCGCAATTCATCTTCACGCACCTGCAAGTCTTCTTTGGTAACCTGAAGTTCAGCCAGCAGCTTTCGCGTTTCTTCATCGCGGCCTTTCTCAACGGTTGACTGGGTGTTCGAGAGGTCGTTGTACATGGTTTTATAAACCTTGAACTGTTTTTTGTAAAATGCAGCCGAATCTTTTAAACCGCTTTGTTGCGAAGCCATTTGGGTAAAGCGTTTTTGCAATTCCTCCAATTCAGCTTCCATTTCGGTGTTTTGAACGGTTAACGATTCGTTGGTGCTTTTAAGCGAGTCCCGTTCGTGGACAGTAGTTTCATTTTTTTGTTTTAATTCCTGGAATTGCCGGGTTGGAACGCAGGCGTTCATGGCAACAAAGCCCAGCGCAATAAATACAAAAAGTTTAAGTGTATGCATGGTAATTTTATTTTCGAAACCAAAGATACAATTAATTCAAAATTATTCCTTAAGGCAAAACTAAAATTGGCAATTATAAATTATTATCGCTTAAACTTATTATTTTTATGGCATTAAAATACCGAATGTAAAAGCAGCAAGCTTAAAATACAGGGTGTTTCGGAAAAACAGTTAAAGATCGCATGGTTTATAAAAATTTTATCATTCAGAGTCAGGATACGCTTCCCACGAAGGGTTTATTAATTAATACTCCAACCATTTTACCCCAGGATAACAAGCTCGACATTGGCCGCAAAACAATGGAATTGGGATCGGTGCGTACTTTTACGGTCGATTCCTCAAGAATTGATAAGTCAAAAGTTGTAATTCCGATTGTTAAAACGGTTCCCAATATTCCTGAAAAGGACAGCATAGTGCATCCGGTTTATAATGTGCTCGACGATAATTTTGTTTTACCCGGAGATTCGGATTTTTTTGCCAGTCTTTCGATTCAGCCCTTTGAACCGGAATTAGCTCCGGTACTTTTTACAAAGCAAAAGGCTGAAAAAGTTTCTGAAATTAGTCAGGTTGAAGTTCGGGAGCAGGTAAAACAAAAAAAACCGATACGAACAGCAAATAAATCGGGTACATTTTTCGAATCAACCGACTGGATGCTTGGGCTAATAATTTTGGTTCTTGTAATATTTGGTTGGCTGCGTGTAGGTTATGGGCGTTATGTACAATTAGCTGTTCAGACTGCTTTTAACTTTTACACCGCAAAGCGTGTTCGTGAAGAATCGAATATATTACGAAGCCGGATTTTTCATTTTATGAATGTCTTGTTTTTTATCAATTTGGCCCTTTTTGTTACCCAGTGGTTCGATTATCAGAATTGGGAGTTGTTGGGGCTAAGTGGTATGTTTTTATTTTTGGCTGTTTTGGCCTTTGTAATAGTTATTTATAGTTTGCGGGGTGTTGTTCTGGCTGTAATAGATTTCCTTTTTCTGGCAAAAGGTTCTTTTATGTATTACACGGCTACCATATTTATTTACAACCGAATGATAGGTTTATTGTTGCTGCCTTTAATTGCCGTAATTCCTTTTATCGACCCGCAGGTCACGCCTTGGCTATTTTACGCGGGATTTTTGGTGATTGCATTCTTTTATGTTTTTCGAATTTTTAGGGGATTAAATTTTGGAATCAAAAATAGACTTTCAATTTTCTATTTGATTTTGTACCTTTGTGCACTTGAAATTTTACCATTACTGGTTCTTTACAAATTGTTTGAAACCTACATATAAAGTAACATTTCGAGGTTGGTGTGTAACAAAAAAACTGAAAAATTGAAAATTAAAAAGATTCTTGTATCTCAACCTGAGCCGGAAACCGAAAAATCGCCCTATTTTGATCTGGCTGAGAAGCATAATCTAAAAATTGATTTTAGACCTTTTATTCAGGTTGTACCAGTTGATTCAAAAGTTTTCCGTAAAGAGCGGATCAATATTTTGGATCATACTGCTGTTGTTTTTACGGCGCGTACGGCAGTCGATCATTTTTTCCGCATTTGTGAAGAAATGCGGATTACGGTGCCCGACACCATGAAGTATTTTTGCATTTCAGAAGCTACCGCATTTTACCTGCAAAAATATATTGTATACCGAAAGCGAAAAATCTTTTTTGGAAAGAGTTCTTTCTCTGAATTGCTGGAGGTGATAGAAAAACATAAAGAAGAAAAGTTCTTTGTACCGTTGTCTGATATGCACAAACCGGAAATTCCTAAAGGACTCGACAAGCTCAAGGTAAAGTATAACATTGCTATTTTATATCGAACCATTGCCAGCGATCTTTCCGATTTGTCGGATGTAAATTATGATATCCTGGTATTCTTTAGTCCATCGGGAATAAAATCTTTGTTCGATAATTTCCCCGATTTTAAGCAGAACGACACCCGGATAGCCGCCTTTGGTCCGACTACGGCCAAAGCTGTTAAAGACGCAAATTTACGCCTCGACATTCAGGCTCCGCTTCCCGAGGCTCCATCAATGACCATGGCTCTTGATCAGTATATTCGGGATGCAAATAAGAATTGTAAAAAATAAAAGCACCTGTGTGTATGCACAGGTCTTTTTATATGATGAATTCTGATAGTCAGCATAAAAGACTTACCTTTAAAAAAAAGGAACGGCTAAAAAGCCGATCCACTATTCAGGCGCTTTTTGACACAAACCAAAATCTTAAGAATTATCCCTTTAAGCTGGTATGGATGATTGTTCCATCTTCAGGAACGTCAATGGTAAAAGCCGGAGTATCTGTTTCAAAACGAAATCATCGCTCAGCAGTAACCCGCAATTTTATTAAACGGCGTATGCGCGAGTGCTACCGAACCAATAAGCTGGACCTTTATCAGTCGATTGACGGTAAAAATATTGAGCTTTCGTTTATGCTTATTTATCTTTCCAGCGAAATTGTACCATTTACCGAGTTTGAACAAAAAATAAAACAACTTTTGTTTCGTTTGAGTGAAAAAGTAAAAACAAATGATTTTCTTTAACCTTATTGGGTATTTGTACCTGAGGGTAACATATTTTTTATTCCGTTGAATTATTCGAAAATACGATTGATATGAGAGGCATCAGTAAAAAATGGAAAATAGGATTTGTAGCAACCGTAGCTGTTATTACACTTGGCTTTATCTCCTTCGACGATGAGAACTTTCAGATTGCAAAAAGTCTGGATATTTATCACACGCTTTTCCGGGAGTTAAATTTATATTATGTTGATGAAACCGATCCGGCTGATTTGGTAAAAACCAGTATCGATAAAATGTTGGAGTCGCTCGATCCATACACAGTTTACATTCCCGAATCGCAAATGGAAGATTACCGCTTTATGACAACCGGACAATACGGAGGGATTGGAGCCTTAATCCGAAATGCCGACGATTATGTGATTATAACCGAACCTTACGAGGGGTTTCCTGCTTTTAAAGCGGGCATAAAAGCCGGAGATAAAATTGTAGAAATTGATGGCAAATCGGTGAAAGGACGAAATTCAGAAGAAATTAGCGAATTGTTAAAAGGAGAACCAAAAACCGAAATAAAACTGGGAATTCAGCGACCGGGGGTTGAAAAAACACTTGACAAGGTTGTTGTCCGGGAAAAAATTAAGATAAACAGCGTGCCTTATAGCGGCATGCTTAACGATTCTATCGGGTATATTCGTCTGGCAAACTTTACTGAAGACTGCAGTAAGGATGTTAAGGGAGCACTTAAAGAATTGAAAAAAAATCAGTCGCTTAAAGGCCTGGTTTTCGATTTGCGTGGAAATCCGGGTGGCTTGCTTATGGAAGCCGTTGCCGTTTCAAATCTTTTTATTCCTAAAGGACAGGAAATTGTAAGTACCAAAGGAAAAGTTACTCAATGGAACCGGGCTTATCAGGCTACCAACGATGCATACGACACCGAAATTCCTTTGGCTGTATTAGTTAACAGCGGTTCGGCTTCGGCATCAGAAATTGTTTCCGGAGCTATTCAGGATTTAGACCGTGGTGTTGTTTTAGGAACAAGAACTTTTGGGAAGGGTTTGGTTCAAACTACCCGCGATTTAAGTTATAATTCAAAATTAAAAATTACAACGGCTAAATATTATATACCCAGCGGGCGATGCATTCAGGCACTCGATTATTCACACCGGAACCAGGACGGTAGCGTAGGCCGTGTACCCGATTCGCTGATAAGCGAATTTACAACCAAAGGAGGACGCAAAGTTTACGATGGTGGAGGCATAATGCCCGATATAAATGTACAGCCACAAATGCTCAGCAAAATATCAATCAGCTTGTACACAAAAAGTCTTATTTTTGATTTTGCAACACAATACCAACAAACTCACGAAAGCATACCTCCGGTTCATGAATTTGCAATTGATGAGTCGATATACAATGATTTTAAAGACTTTTTGGCGAACAAAGATTTCGATTACACTTTAGAAAGCGAACAAATGATTTCAAAACTCGAAGAGGTTGTTAAGCAAGAAAAATACCATGCTATGGTTGCCGATGAGCTTAATATATTGCGCAAAAAACTGGCTCATGATAAAAACAAGGACCTGGAGCTGTTTAAAGCCGAAATCAGCGATTTGTTACGCGAAGAAATTGTGAGTCGCTATTATTATCAAACAGGAAGGGCTCAGGCAAATATCTCAAACGATCCGGTGATTGAAAAAGCATTGGAGATTCTTGGCAACAACGATTCGTATAAAAACATTTTACAACCAGCAGCAAAGTAATCTATAATCTGGCAAAGCCAAAAAAACCCGGAATTTTGTATTTTTGAAGTTTCGGGTTTTTTATTAAGGGTGATTAAATCACTTTAATTAACTTATTCAATACCATGGCGCAACGCATATTAATAGTAAATCATTATTGGCCACCAACTGGCGGGCCTTGTGTGCAGCGTTGGGTCGATTTCTCAGCCTGGCTGGTTAATAATAATTTCCAGGTTACGGTTCTTACACCTGAAAACCCCGGTTTTCCTTATACCGATGCAACCCTTTTGCAACGCGTCGATCCAAAAATAAGGGTTGTAAAAGTGGGATATAAAAATCTGGTTTCAGGGACCATGAAAAAAGTTGGAAGTAATTTTGTTACCCGTTTTGTCCGGGGTAATTTCTTTTTACCCGATCCTCGCCTGAATTGGAATAAGCATGCCGAAACTTTTATTAAAGAGCATTTAAACGAATTTGATGTAATTATAACCGCAGGGCCTCCACATTCAACCCATTTTGTCGGAAAAAAATTCAGAAAGCAATTGAAATGGATGGCTGATTTTCACGATTATTGGACCGATGCCCTTTACCTTGATCAGTTTCACCGACTTTGGCCAGCCCAATGGATAGATAAATGGCTCGAAAAATCAATATTAAAAAACGCTGATGTGGTGTTGGTTCATTGCCAGACAGCAAAAAGCCGGTATCAGCAAAAAACCACAAAACCCATCCACATTATTCCCATGGGGTTTCACGAAAAATTTTTCTCCGACACTTCACCCAACATCGAAACCAAAGTGATAAGCCATGTGGGATCTTTTTTCACCTTTTATAAAAGCGCTTTACCGCTAATAAAATCATACATCGAAAAAGGCTATATTTTTCGCCAGATAGGTCCGGTTGAAGAAGGTGTTTGGCTGCCCGAAGGAACCGAAGTAATTCCTTATGTCCCTCACGAGAAGGCTATTGCTTATATGTGTACATCCGAAAAATTATTACTTATAAACCATCGCGATTTTTTACCCGGAAAATTATTTGAATACCTGGGTTCGATGCGCCCGATAATTCTGGTTTCGCCCGAAGGAAGCGATGCTGAAAAATTGATTAATGAGAATCAACACCGTTCACGCGAAGAGCGATTTAATGATTTCTCGCGCAGTGGCATTGCAAAAAGACTGGCCGGCATTATAGACGTACTTTAAGCAAATTGTTTTTTCTTGCTTAAAAGTAAAGGAGCAGATGAATAATTTTTACTTTTAGCTTTATTTTCACGAAAACCGAATAATGGAAACAGCACCAAAAAAGCCAGTTGTTTTATCGATAGTTCCCTCACCCTTGCTACCTCCGGTCGATGGCGGACAAAAGCACACGTATGGAATGCTCGATGCATTGGGGAAAATTACATCGTTGGTTTGTATAACCGACACCAAATCAGAAAAAGCAGGGCACTCGTTTGAATTGCTTCCAAAAATTGAACACAGGGTTCGCAAATATTTATCGTTTGGCAACTTTAAATACATTGTAAATAAAATTAACAAAATAAAGCCGGTTGCTGTTTTGCTAGAAAAACCCTTTATGGGGCCCATTGTTTACATGGCTTCAAGAAAAACCGGAACACCTTTTTTTATACATGCCCACAATATTGAATACCTTCGTTATCGCTCTTTGGGTAAATGGTGGTATCCCTTGTTGTACTTATGGGAATCGTTCACTTACAGTAAAGCCAAAGCCATATTTTTTGTTTCAGAAGAAGATCGAAGGTTGGCTATTGAAAAATTTAAAATCCCGGAACAGAAATGTCACATTTCAGCCTATGGAATTCCTCAAACCAAAGTTCTGGAACGACCCACCGAAAGCATCATTCAAACCAAAGCGTTGGTAGGGATTAAGCCTGAGGAAAAGGTTATTATGTTTTTTGGAGCTCTAAAATATTTGCCAAATATTGAAGCGCTTGAAATTATTATTAACGAATTATTACCTCGTTTGCAAAAAAAGCTTGATTTTTCCTATAAAGTACTTATCTGTGGAGGTGGCTTGTCGGCCGATTACGAAAAACAGTTGAGGGGATATTCCAATAAACACCTGATTTACGCAGGTTTTGTTCCCGACATTGACGAATATACAGGCAGTGCCGATGTAGTAATTAATCCGGTGTTAAGTGCAGGAGGAATTCGTACCCGTGTT
The DNA here is from genome assembly GCA_002840905.1 of Bacteroidetes bacterium HGW-Bacteroidetes-4. Taxonomy (GTDB): domain Bacteria; phylum Bacteroidota; class Bacteroidia; order Bacteroidales; family SZUA-534; genus GWE2-40-63. The sequence goes on from PHDD01000006.1 coordinate 55,842, forward strand.
GTTGAAGCTCTTGGCTTTAATAAAACAGTGGTGTCGACCATAACCGGAGCTCATGGAATTGATGCACGCCTTTGTGGGAAAAAACTTAAAGTAGTTGCCGATAACGATTGGGATAGTTTTACCGAAAAAATAGCTGAAGCCTTATCAGAAAAGGAAAGTACGCCCGATAGTTTTTTTGCTCAATATTCATGGCAGGCTATTGCTAACGAACTAAAGCAGGTGTTGCAATCCTAAATCATAACGTTTCGTCGTCTTCAAAGAATAGAAGTCGCCCTGAAACAACCCATCTTGTTTAATTGATTTTTAAATTAATTGCTGCCAATAATTTAAAAAAACGCTGGTTTTAGCTTACCAACATCCATCAATTAGTAGTACTTTTACCCTCAGCATGAATCGGATTCAAAAACGTATCGGTATTCTTAAAGGGCATCAGCAAAACGATGGTTTGCTGATGTTTTTATACATCTTTTCTGAGCTGTAAACTCACCATTCAATTTTTTTGGACACGGCAACAGCATACTTTCCTTTATAAACCGTGTGGAAGTTTACCTTTTTATAATAACAAATTCAGGCCAAAACTGCGGTATTTCCGCAATTACTTGATGTAATTATCATTAAATGAATTTTTATGGATGCCTATTATAGCTATTTGAACCACTTACTTAGCAAAAACAAAAAAGAATATGCTGCTTACCCAGACTTAAACTGGTTGAATCCCTATGCTGCACAAGATTTTCAGGAAATACGCAACGAATTACTGAACACTCCCGGACAAACCACGCTTTTTAAACAAACCAAACCATATTATAAGCAATTGTCAGATGGTTGCCGCATCTGTGGTGCGGGTTTGTGGAGTTGTTTATTTATTACCGGCAAGTGTAATGCAAATTGTTTTTATTGTCCCACATCGCAAAATGCCGATGAGTTACCAAGCTCGCAGGGCTTAACTTTTCCTACTCCCGAATCATATGCTGAATATATAAAACATTTTGGATTTAAAGGGGTTAGTTTTAGTGGGGGAGAACCCTTGTTATATGCACAAAGGGTTTATGATTATTTGGAAGCGGTTCGGAAATTTGCTCCCGACGATATTTATACCTGGATGTATACCAATGGAATTTTGGCGTCGCCCGAAGTGTTTCAAAAGCTTGCTTCTCAGAACTTAAACGAGGTGCGCTTTGATATTGGTGCAATCAATTACAATCTCGATAAGATTAAAATGGCCAAAGGGCTGATTAAAAATCTTACCGTAGAAATACCGGCAGTACCCGAAGAAAAAGAACGATTGATTAAGCTGCTACCCCAGATGATTGATGCCGGGGTAAGCAATTTAAACCTGCACCAACTGCGTTTAACGCCTTATAATGTTGAAAAATTTAAGAATCGTCCCTATACCTATATCCCAGCCGAAAAACCACTTGTGCTCGAATCGGAATTGGCTGCTTTGGAAATTATGCATTATGCAGATAAACAGCAGTTACCCATAGGCGTAAATTACTGTTCGTTCTTTTTTAAAAACAGGTTTCAATCAGCCGGATTTCGCAAACAAATTAGTAAATTGCTTTTTCCTGAACAACCAACTCTTTCGCAACGGGGATATATACGCAAGCAAAACCCGGATGGAATTGAATACCATATAGCACGCTTAACCGATGAGAACAACCCGTCGAAAAATGCTCAGCTATTATCATTAAATCACAAAAAATATGCTTTTGGTTCCGAAAGGCTTACTAAAATTGAATTTAGCAACGAATTTATTACTAGTGCAGCACAAGAACTCCTTGCAAACGAACCAGAACAAATTCCAGAAGACTCCAGTTTGTTCGAAGTCTGGAAACACGAATGGATTGAGCCGGGTTTACGCAATTATTAAAAAAGGCTTGGGTGGGGCGATACGGTATTAAATGCGGATTATTCAAACGCCTTAGAATAAGGTGTTTCTATGGGTCGTTTTGTCCTGAAAATAGATTAACGACATTGATTACATTAGCCAGATTATTCGGGTTTCATTAAAAAGATTACAAAAAATAAAATATTTTTGCCCAATCTAAGTTTATTCATTGAAAAACACATTCATTTTGCTACAAATCTACATCAAACATAAACGCATATTTTTTTTGATGATAAGCCTTTTAACGATACAGGCCTGTTCAACAAAAAAAAATACGGTAGTTACCCGTTCTTTTCATAACCTAACATCATATTATAACGTTTATTACAACGGTAACGAGGCTTTTATAAACGGGGTAAAAAAAATTGACAAATCGTTTAAAGATAATTACTCCCTGATTTTACCCATTTTTAAATACAGTAATAGCGAAATTACCCGGGGTTCGTTTGGTGAGATGAACCGGGCCATCGAAAAAGGCTCTAAATGCATTCAAAAACACTCCATCCGGGTTAAGCCCAAGAGAAAAGATGCTAAAAAACAAAGCCAAAAAGACAAGGATTTTTATAACCAGAATGAATTTGTAAAATGGATCGACGATTCCTATTTGTTAATTGGGAAAGCCCATTTTTACAAGCACGATTTTTACGCCGCCATCGAAACCTTTAATTACCTTATTCGCGAATACAGAAGCAAGCCCATTAAGTATGATGCTTACCTGTGGTTATCACGAACTTATATTGAAATGGGAAAATTTGATCAGGCTTTGGAGTTTTTAAGCAAATTCGAAAGTGAGAAAAATCTGGTTCCAGAACCACTTTTGGGTGAAGTGGCCCTAACCAATGCCGATATTAGAATGAAACAGAAACAATACGAATCGGCCATTCCCTTTCTTATTCAGGGCATCGATTATACATCGGATAAAAAAAAGAAAGCACGCTATACCTATATTCTTGCGCAGTTGTATCAGCGGAACGATGAAAAAAACAAAGCCTTCGAAGCTTTTGGAAAGGTAATTGATCAGAATCCCAATTACGAAATGACTTTTAACGCGCGCATTAATCGGGCAAGTATTTTTAATGCCTCAGCCGCTGATAGCGGACCCCTAAAAAAAGAGTTAAATAAAATGTTACGCGATGAAAAAAACATCGATTTTCGCGATCAGATTTATTATGCTCTGGGTAAAATAGCGCTGAACGAATCGCGTAACAACGAAGCCATTGATTTTTTCCTTGAATCGGCACGGGTTAGCACGGTTAATACCAATCAAAAATCGGTTTCGTATCTGGCAGCTGCCGACTTGTTTTTTGAACAGCCCGAATATCGTAAAGCCCAGGCTTATTATGACAGCGCAGTAGCAATACTTTCGTCCGATTATCCCGACTACGCAGCTTTAAAAACTAAAAATAAAAACCTGAATGCGCTGGTAACAAATTTGCTGGTAATTGAAGAGCAGGATAGTTTACAACGAATTGCAGCTTTGCCCGATGCTGAACGAAACGCTCTTATCGATAAATTAATTGCACAAATCATTGATAAGGAAATGGAAGCGAAAGCAGCAAAAGCTAAGCAACAGCAGGAGATGGCCTTTTTACAACAACAGGGAAACACCATGCGTAACGAAGGGGGTGGTGCCTGGTATTTTTATAATCCGGCTATGTTAAGTATGGGGCAACAAGAGTTTAAAACCCGTTGGGGCGATCGAAAACTGGAAGACAATTGGCGGCGAAAAAACAAAGCGACTGGTGATTTTGGAGATGCTTTAGCAAATGAAACAACAGAAACAGATAATGCAAAAAGCAAAATGAGCAATAAAACCCGCGATTATTATCTGGTTGATTTGCCTTTAACGGATTCCGCCATTAAGGTTTCAAACGCTAAAATTGAGCAGGCATATTTTAATATGGCTACCCTTTACAAAGATAAGTTCTACGATTTTGGACTAAGTATTGATGGCTATTTGAATTTATTAAAAAAGTATCCCGACACCGGGCATAAGTTGATTAGTTATTATAATTTGTATAAGCTGTATTTTTTAACCAAAAACTACAATCAGGCCGAGGTATATAAAAACCGGGTGATTAATGAATTTCCTAACAGTGAATATGCCAAAGTATTAGGTAATCCCGAGTATTTTAAAGAACTCGAAAAAATTGACAATCAGGTTAAATTCATGTATCAGGCTACTTACAAGTATTTTATCAATAACAATTGCAACGAGGTGCATTACAATTATCAATACGTCGATTCTGCTTTTTCCGAAAGCACCCTGTTGCCCAAGTTTGCTTTACTTAGCCATTTGTGTGTAGGCCATACCGGCGACACCCTGGCTTTAAAAAATCTGTTAACATCGTTTGTAACCCGTTTTGCGGGCAAAGAAGAAGTTGTTTATGCAAACGAAGTGCTGGCTGCTTTGGAACGCAAACCGCGCGAAGTTATTCTTGAAGAAGTAGAACCTGTTTTTGGAAGTGAATTAGCCGAAGTTTCAGCTATTGACTCTGCCGATCTGGCCATTTATAAAGTTGATCTTAGCCAACCGCATTATTACATGGTGGTAGTGGCTAACCAAAAAGTGAGCGCCAATTTGGTACAGTTTCGTGTGCAAAATTTTAACATTGATTACTACGACTTCCTGAATTTTGAAGTTGAAAACCAATTGCTATCAGCCGATTATTCACTGGTAATGGTAAAGCTGTTTAAAAACCGGAATATGGCCAACAATTATTATGAATCGGTTCGAATTGCCGGCGACGTGCTTAGTGATTTTGATGACGACAGCTACCGCGATTTTATTATCTCAACCGATAACCTAAAAACCTTTTTAGAGGATAAAAACGTACTCAAATACCAAAAATTCTTCGATAACAACTATTTAAAAAAGTAATTATTGATAAAACTACTACCCGTTTTATAACTTTGTTTCTTTCCTTTTGTTAAACATGCATACAATGTGGTGAATTCGCTTAGCACGGTTCTTGTATAATTAAAACTTTAAATAGATGAACACACCTGTTTTAAAAATGAAAAAACAATAGGAATAAACCCTCAGGATGTGTTTAACGTCTGCCGATAAGCGGGCGTCGATATTAAAAAAATTAACTTTATTATGATGAAAGCAGTCAATATACTTTGGGTCGACGACGAGATTGAACTACTAAAACCCCATATTATTTTTTTAGAATCGAAAGGTTATCGGGTTGAAACCGTAAATAATGGTGCCGATGCCATTGATATGGTTCGTGATAAGGAGTTTGATTTAATTTTTCTCGATGAAAACATGCCCGGATTAAGTGGCCTTGAAACCTTATCGAAAATTAAAGATATGGCTCCGGTTCTTCCTGTGGTTATGATAACAAAAAGCGAAGAAGAGTATATAATGGAGGAAGCCATTGGCTCAAAGATTGCCGACTACCTGATAAAACCGGTGAATCCCAAGCAAATATTAATGGCGATCAAAAAAATTACCGAACAACGCAGGCTGGTAGGTCAAAAAACAACAGCAAATTATCAGGCCGAATTTAATCGACTGGGAATGGAAATAAGCGATTGCCAAACCGCTCAGGATTGGATAAATGTGTATCGCAAACTTGTTTTTTGGGAACTTGAACTCGAAAAACACGCTGAACAAGGTATGGATCAGGTGCTGCAAATGCAACATGTTGACGCCAATAAAGCCTTTGCCCGCTTCATAAAAAAGAACTATATCGACTGGTTTCAGTCAAACGATACCAAAAAACCATTAATGTCGCCTAATGTTTTTCGTGAGAAGATTTTTCCAAAGCTCTCGCAACAAAAAAACACGGTAGTTTTTGTTATCGACAACCTGAGGTATGACCAGTGGAAAATGTTGGAACCCCTATTGGCTCCTTATTATTCGGTAAAATCAGATGATTTGTTTTATAGTATTTTGCCTACCGCTACTCAGTTTGCCCGAAATGCCATGTTTGCCGGGTTAATGCCTTCTGAAATTGAGAAACTGCATCCCGAATATTGGTTAAACGAAGCCGATGAGGGCAGTAAAAACCAGTTTGAAGAGCAACTGATGCAAAAGCAGATGAGTCGCTTGGGTATAAAGGCGAGTTTATTTTACGAAAAAGTAAACAATATCGATAAAGGACGCAAACTCGTAAATAATCTCGGTGGGTTGTTAAACCATAATTTATCGGTTATAGTGGTAAATTTTGTCGATATGTTGTCGCATGCACGTACCGAAATGGATATGATTCGTGAATTGGCATCCGATGAATCGGCTTACCGGAGCATTACGCTATCGTGGTTTGAGCACAGCAGTTTGTTTGAATTAATAAAACAACTCTCCGAAAAAGAAATTCCGGTGGCCATTACTACCGACCATGGCACCATTCGGGTCCATAATCCCGTAAAAATTGCCGGCGATAAAACCATTAGCACCAACCTGAGGTATAAGCAGGGTAAATCGTTATCTTATAATCCCAAAGAGGTTTTTGAAGTTCCAAATCCACAATCGGTTTATTTGCCAAAAATAAATGTCAGTACTTCGTACGCCTTTGCCTGCAACGACGACTTTTTTGCATATCCAAACAACTACAATCACTATGTAAGTTATTACAAAAACACCTTTCAGCACGGAGGTGTTTCATTGGAAGAAATGTTGATTCCTTTTATCCTTCTTGAACCCCGGAAATAACTTAATTCTGCGCTGGTTTTCAATAAATTTATTTGAATCGTTGTTTTGTGACGAGTAAAAAAAGCTTGTTCGTCAATAAAAACAGGTGTTTGATAAACAAAAGGTTGATTGGCAAACTTTTTTACGTAAACATTGGTTAATTAAATATTTTTCCGAAATTTATACAGCCAAATAATTAACCTGTTATGACTCAAAACTGGAGCAATAAAACCATATTGGTTGCCGAAGATGAACCAGCCAATTTTTTATTTATCGAGAAGATTCTAAATTCTACCGAGGTGAAGATCCTACGGGCTGAAAACGGTTCCGAAGCCGTAAGTTTGGTTACTTCCCATCCCGAAATTGATTTGGTTTTAATGGATATTTATATGCCAAATTTAGATGGTTTTGAAGCCGCTAAGCAGATAAAAATACTTAGGCCGGGCCTGCCGGTAGTGGCACAGACATTTTATCAGCAAGAAATTACTGAAAAGGAATTTGGCAATTCAGGGTTCGATGCCATAATTCGTAAACCAGTCAATATTAATAAATTGCTGGCCATGCTAGAGCGGTTTTTGGTTAAAGGATAAATTCACGAAGTAAGTAATTTCGCTGTGTGTTTTTTTGCCTTCGCAGTTAACAATACTTATTTTACTACTCCCAATTTTAAATTTCGGAACATTAAACGTTCGTTTTTTCTGAACACATAAACCAACCCATAGTTTTCAGCCTGTTCTCGCTTCTCTTCTGCGGGTAAATCAGAAAAATTGTCCTCAATTTCATTCCACAACTGAGCAATTATCTGGTCGGCTTTATTTCGTAGTTCAACTATTTTTTCTGCCGATTTGGTATGCGTTTCTTGTAAATATTTTTGACTTTGGTGAATCTTTAAGAAATCTTCATAATGCACTTTTACCCTTGCAATAGTTGGGTTTGTTATGGGAGTCTGACCTGAAGTTAAACGGGTGTACTCCCCCTTAATTAAGCGATCGCCCCATTCTATCAGGTCTTTTTCGGAATTTAACAGGGGCAATTTCCTTTCGTCTTCGTCCAATCCAAAAATAGCACGGGTTTCCGGTTTAAGTTCGCCCCGTATTATAGCAAAATTTAAAACCTGAATAAAATGCGACACGTAAAGCCGGGCTTTTTTAAAGCTCTCCTGATGTTTCTTTTGTTTAAGGTTTTGTCGTTCCAGGGCTTCCTTTTGGAATTGGAGGGCTTGTTTAAACTCAGGAAAAAAATATTTTAATTCCTGGTGGATGGAAACACTAAAAGGTAAGTTGAAAGGAGGAACTCCTTCAGTTTTTTGAAGCGCTTTTTGCATAGCCCTGATTCGGGCTACATCAGTGTTGGGTAATCGTCGGTAAGGCATAATCGGAGTTATCAACAATTTGTTAATAAAATACGAATATAAGATTTGTATATTAAAAAAACAACACATTCGCAGCCGAAATACATTGACATATAAATGGTTATTCCTTTAAGGCGCTTTGATGGCCTGTTTGGGAGGATTTTTAATTTTTATTTTTTTGTGTTTGTCAGTTGAAACCTTAAAACCTTGCCATTCTGCTAATAAGTATTTTTGTTATGCTGCCTGACATAAACTTTGAATCATATTTGAAAAGGATTACAAGGGAATTAAAGCGGAAAATAATTAGATTTGTTTTTCGTTCAGCAAACAATTAAAACAACTTAATTTAAATAGAATCCTTATGAGCAGTTTTGTTAATTCCTCCATTGGGAAAAAATTCTTTATGAGCATTACAGGCTTTTTCCTGATGATGTTTTTAGTGGTTCACTTGAGTATAAATTTGCTTTTGTTATTCGACGACAGTGGCAATTTATTTAACCAGGGCGCCCATTTTATGGCAACCAATCCACTTATTAAAATTGTGGAACCTCTTTTGGCCCTTGGTTTTGTTTTGCATATTTTATATGCTACTTACCTTACGCTGAAAAATCAAAAAGCCCGTCCGGTAAATTACAAAAAAGCCGATTTAAGTAAGTCGAGCTCCTGGGCGTCGCGTAATATGTTTGTGTTGGGCACCTTAATCCTGATTTTTCTGGTGATTCACATCATAAATTTTTATTGGCAGCTTAAAGTAAGCCATACGGTTCCAGGTGTAATGGTCGATGGTGTTGAGATGGAGAATGCCTACGGACTGGTAGCAGGTCTTTTTAAAGCGAGTTTAATTTACTGTTTAATTTATATTACAGGAGCTGTATTTTTGGGAATCCACTTAACGCATGGTTTCTGGAGTGCTTTTCAAACCATTGGATGGAACAACGACATTTGGCGCAAACGAATAGAGTTTGTAGGCAAAGTATTTGCAATTCTAATTGCTGTTGGATTTTCAATTATTCCACTTTACTTTCTGATTAAGTTTTAAGTGTGAGTCTATTGAACAGGCTTTTTATACAAACGATAATTTAAAAACCATACTAAAATGACAGTTTTAAATTCACATATACCCGAAGGACCTTTGGCCGATAAATGGTCGAAGCATAAACAAAAAATAAAAGTAGTAAGTCCGGCCAATAAGCGGAAACTTGAAGTAATTGTTGTTGGTACCGGATTAGCCGGTGCAAGTGCCGCAGCAAGCCTTGCTGAACTGGGTTACCAGGTAAAGGCTTTTTGTTATCAGGACAGTCCTCGTCGGGCTCATTCAATTGCAGCACAAGGAGGTATTAATGCTTCAAAAAATTATCAAAACGATAACGACAGCGTTTACCGTTTATTCTATGATACCATTAAAGGAGGTGATTATCGTGCCCGCGAAGCCAATGTATATCGTTTGGCTGAAGTTTCAGGAAGTATTATCGACCAGTGTGTTGCACAGGGAGTTCCTTTTGCCCGTGAGTATGGTGGTAATTTGGCCAATCGCTCTTTTGGTGGAGTGTTGGTTTCACGTACGTTTTATGCCCGGGGTCAAACCGGTCAGCAATTGTTGATAGGCGCTTACAGTGCTTTAAATCGCCAAATTGGTAAGGGAACAGTTCAAATGTTTCCACGCCACGAAATGCTCGACCTGGTTAAAATTGACGGAAAAGCTCGTGGAATTATTGCCCGCGATATGGTAAGTGGCGAGATTAAACGCTATGGTGCTCATGCCGTTGTTATTGCGTCCGGAGGTTATGGCAATGTGTTTTTCCTTTCGACTAATGCCATGGGTTGTAATGCCGGGGCAGCATGGCAGGTATACAAACGTGGGGCTTTTATGAGTAATCCGTGTTTTGTGCAGATTCACCCAACCTGTATCCCGGTTCATGGCGATCAGCAATCAAAGCTTACCTTAATGTCGGAGTCGTTGCGAAACGATGGAAGAATTTGGGTACCCAAAAAGAAAGAAGATGCGGAGAAATTGCAAAAAGGTTTGATTAAAGCCAATGACATTCCTGAAGAAGATCGCGATTTTTATCTGGAACGTCGCTATCCGGCCTATGGAAACCTGGTTCCTCGTGATGTGGCTTCCAGAGCAGCCAAAGAACGCTGCGATGCCGGTTTTGGTGTCAATAATACCGGTTTAGCTGTATACCTCGACTTTAAATACGCTATTGAACGATTGGGTCGCGATGTGATTGAGGCGCGTTATGGGAATTTATTCCAGATGTATGAGAAAATTACCGATGCCGATCCTTACAAAGAACCCATGATGATTTATCCAGCCATTCACTACAGCATGGGTGGAACCTGGGTCGATTATAATTTGATGACAAACATTCCGGGTTTGTATGCAATTGGCGAAGCCAATTTTAGCGATCACGGAGCAAACCGTTTGGGTGCTTCAGCACTAATGCAGGGCCTTGCCGACGGTTATTTTGTGCTTCCCTATACCATTGGAAATTACCTGGCCGACGAAATTCAGGTTCCCAAAACCGATACCAATGCTCAGGAATTTGCCGAAGCTGAAAAAGCAGTTACCGACCGCTTAAATAAACTAATGGCTATAAAAGGAACAAAACCTACCGATTATTTCCATAAAAAATTAGGAAAAATTATGTGGGATTACGTGGGGATGAGCCGAAATGAGGCCGGTTTGAAAAAAGCCATTGAACTAATTGCTGAAGTTAAAACCGAATTCTGGAAAGACTTGCTAGTTCCGGGCGAACAAAACGAAGTGAATCAGGAATTGGAAAAAGCCGGACGGGTTGCCGATTTTATTGAATTGGCCGATGTAATGGCACGCGATGCTCTGGCACGTAACGAGTCGTGTGGCGGACACTTCCGAGAAGAAAGTGTTAGCGAAGAAGGCGAAGCCCAACGAAACGACGAGATAGGAACTTATGTTTCGGCCTGGGAGTATAAAGGTGAAAATCAGGAGCCGGTAATGCATAAAGAAACGCTGGTTTTTGAAAACGTAGAATTAACTCAGCGAAGCTATAAATAACATCGGGGTTGTTGGACAGGAGGGTTTTTACCTTTCTCTTTTTCTCAATAACACATTAAAATTTTTAAAGATGAGCGAAAAAATATTAAAAGAAATAATAGTAAAAGTCTGGAGACAAAAAAACGCCAGCGATAAAGGACGGTTCGAAACGTTTACCGTTAACAATATATCAACCGACACTTCCTTTCTTGAAATGCTCGATATTTTGAATTATCAATTGGTTGAAGAAGGAAAGTCGCCTATTGTATTCGATCACGATTGCCGCGAAGGGATTTGTGGAACGTGTAGCTTATTTATTAATGGCCGGGCTCATGGCCCCGACGATGATATTACAACCTGCCAGTTGCACATGCGCAAGTTTAAAGAGGGGGAAACCATTACCGTTGAACCTTTTCGTGCAGCATCGTTTCCGGTAATAAAAGATTTGATGGTTGATCGATCAGCCTTCGAAAAAATATTACATGCCGGAGGTTTTGTTTCGGTGAATACCGGAGGTGTTCCCGATGGTAACGCTATTCCCATTGGCTATGACGATGCCGAAGCGGCCATGGATGCTGCTTCGTGTATTGGTTGTGGCGCCTGTGTGGCAACATGTAAAAACTCGTCGGCCATGCTTTTTGTATCAGCCAAAGTATCGCATCTTGCCCGACTACCGCAAGGTAAAGTTGAGGCTGCCCGCCGGGCTCGTGCTATGGTTTCAAAAATGGATGAACTGGGTTTTGGTAATTGTTCCAATACAGGAGCTTGTGAAGTAGAATGTCCTAAAGGAATTTCTATTGCTAACATTGCCACCTTAAATCGCGAATACCTTAAGGCAAAAATTGCAGAATAGTAACGGTTTTATAAAACAGAACCCGTTGGATTTATACCAGCGGGTTTTTTTTATGGTTTTTTATAAATAAGCGTCATCGAATGTTTAAGAGCAAAGGGTTTTTTCCAAATTACAACGATGTGGTTTGTTCTGTTATTTTAAGATTGTTTAAATCGGTTTTAAAGGCAATCCAACATACAAAATCCCTTGTAGTGTAGTTCTTGTTCACTTCAATTAAATAATGTGCTTCATTGGCGCTTATATGATTTGGTTTTTTTACAAGGTGGGTTTCTGTTCCGATAAAAACCGTGAGTTGTCTTAGCTGTTTTATTTTTTTCCCCGAGATGATAAAAAGAATAAAATTTTGGTTTTGGGTGTATTTTTCAGCCCGAATGGAATAATCAGGATAGTCATCAATTGGTTTTCCGGTAGTGGTAAACTCTTTGGTGCCGGGTTGTAAAGTGTCGTTTTTGAAAGGTATCTCTGCCATAAGAATTCCGTTTTCGTAAAACTTTTGTTGAATCCCGTTTCTGTAATTGTTTAAATAGGGAGTAACCCGATACTTTTTACCACTTTGATAATACCAGGTACTGTTTCCTTGTTTCATCCCATTCAAGTAATGCATTTCACTGTGAACCGTTCCATCGGAATAGTAATTGTGTGCAATCCCGTGATGGACTCCGTTTAACGTTTCCGCATCGGATTCGAGCCTTCCTTTTTCATCGAAACGTTTTTTTACTTCAATTTTGGGCTGATTATCCTGTATGGCTTTTCCCTGGTTTTCAGCCTTTTTTTTATCGTAAATAACATAAATAAGCAGCGCCAGAATTATGATGGCGATAATTCCTTTAATATCTTTCATTTTATTTGTGCTTTGTTTCTTATTAAATAATTGGAGAAACTATAACAGGTCACATTCTATTGATTGTTAAAAAAAATGCACATTATTTACTTAATGGCAGGTAAAACCAAAACGAAGAACCTTCGTTGAACGTGCTTTCCACTCTTAATTCCTGTTGATGCTTTGCTAAAAACTCTTTGCATAAAATCAGTCCCAATCCGGTAGTTCCAGCTGCGTTTTGTTTTTGATGGATTGAATTCGGTTCAAAAAGCCGGCTTAGTTGTTCTGCAGATATTCCAATTCCAGTATCCCGAATGGTAATCTTGATTTCGTTTTCAAAACGGGTGGTTTTAATTACCACAGAACCCTCCGGTTTGTTAAATTTGATGGCATTTGACAGCAGGTTTCGTAATACGGTATTAATCATGTTTTTATCAATTATAACCTGGGGATTGCTCTCTTCTATGTCTTCAATAATTCTTATTTGCTTTTGTTCAGCCTGTTCTTTTATAAGTAATATATTGCCCCTGATAATATAATTAAGCGACACTTTTTCCTTTTTAGCCAGTAATTCTCCACTTTGATTTCTTGCCCACTCAAGTAGATTTTCAAGCAAACTTTGCGCATTGGTCCCCGACTCTTTAATTAATAACAGGTATTTTTGCATTTGTTGCGGGTCTATCTGGGTCTTACTGTCGGTAATAAGCGACACAAAGCTGATAATGGCGTTAAACGGATATCGTAAATCGTGGCCAATAATAGTAAGGAATTTATTTTTTGTTTCGTTTGCCAACGATAATGCTTTTTTTTGAGCCTCCAGAGCAACCAGTTGTTCTGTGATTTGTTGTTGTTGCAAATCAAGTTTTTTGTTTTGCTTTGCCGTTTTGTACGACTTTCTCCAGATAATTATCAGGAGCAGCAAAAGAACCGTCAAACCCCCGATTAATAAGTTCCTGATTAATTTGAATTGCTTTATTCGCTGTTCTGCTTCAAAAGCAATCCGGTTGTTTTCAAATTCGCGGGTTAAAAGCTTTTTGTCGAATTCATTTTGCATTTGTATTTGTGCAATTTCTTTTTCACGCCGCTTGGCGTTTAATGAGTCTGAGAGTTCAGCGGCTTTAAAAAGCAATTCGGTTGTTTTATAAAAGTTTTCTTCGTTATAATAAATCTGAATTAGAATTTTCAGCGCGTCCAGTTCAAATTCTTTAAGTCCCAGGGGAGTTGCTATCTTAATGGCTGATAGCAGGTGAAGCTTTGCGGTTTCATAATCGCTTTGGTTGTAGTAATAGTCTGAAAGTGCAATTTTAGTTTCCACTATACCTGGTTGGTGGTTCAGGTTTTGATATAATTCAAGACTTTTCAGGTAAAAATCGTGTGCAAAGTGTCCTTGTTTTTTCTGGATGTAAACCTTTCCAAGTTTCAGGTAAGATTCGGCCAACCCTTTCATGTTTCCTTTTGCCTGATAAATTGACAAGCAACGATTTAAAGATTCAATGGCTTTTGGAAGCTGATTTTGACGCGCATAAATATCACTCAGGTATAAAAGCGATTCGGCTATTCCGGTATTGTTTTTAACTTCTTCAAACAGAGCCAGACTTCGTTCCAGGTTTGCTAAAGCCTGGTCGTAGCTTTTAATCTTTAAATAAATTACACCAATATTACCATACGAATTGGCCATTCCGTATTTGTCTTTAAGTGATTCTTTTAACCGAAGGCTGTTGTAAAAATGGATGAGTGCTTTATCATATTTTCCCTGTTCAGAAAAAATAAGCCCAATATTGCCATACGAATACGAAATTCCAATGGTGTCGCCAAGTTTTTGTTTAATACCCAGGCTCAGGTTATGATATTCAAGAGCCAGATCGTATTTTAAAAGGCGTCGGTAAATTAGGCCCATGTTATCGTAAAGATTTGACATGGCTTGCTGATTGCTAAAAATTCGTTGAATTTTCAGGCTTTTGTTGTAATACTCAAGTGCCAGCTCGTTTCGTTCTTTATCGGCATACAAAGCACCCAGATTGTGATAAGCAATGGCTAACCCTTCCTGGTAATTGCAGTTTTGTGCAATTTTTTCTGCTTTAACGGCAAAATCAATCGACTCGGTGGGTTCATTGTACCGATAGATTTTTGACAACTGGTTGAGTAAATCAACATAAACAGAATCGTTCTTTATGGTAGGCAATAAGTTTTTAATGCTATCGCCCGACAATTGAGCTTTAGCCTTAGGGTGCCATAACAGAAGCAAGAGAAGCAGGTATATAATATATCGAAGCATCCGAATAAAAAGTTGTTAAATATACTAATTATCAGTTGCATTACATCATAAAAAAACCGCCCTAAGGCGGATTTTATATTTTCATGATGTCTTCTTCCTTTAGTTTGATGCGTTCTTCGACTTTTTTGGTGTAGTCGTCGGTCATTTTTTGTACTCGTGCTGCTGCTTCTTTCTCCAGGTCTTCAGCTAAGCCATCTTTAAGCATTTTTTTTAATTGGTCGTTCGCGTCTTTACGCGCGTTCCGGATACTCACTTTGGTGTTTTCGCCTTCGTGACGGGCTTGTTTAACCAAATCCCGGCGTCGTTCTTCGGTAAGCGGCGGAACATTAATCAAGATTGCTTCGCCATTGTTGGTTGGGTTAAAACCCAGATTGGCGTACATGATTGCTTTTTCAATGGGATCAATCATGTTTCTTTCCCAGGGTTGAATTTTAATGGTACGGGCGTCGGGTGTGTTGATATTGGCCACCTGTGTTATAACCGTTTGTGAACCATAATAATCAACCGTAAGACCTTCGAGCATACGCGGATCGGCTTTTCCTGCCCTGATGTGAATCAGTGTTTCGTCAAGGTGCTCCATTGCTTTGGACATGGATTCTTCGGTAAGATCAATTACCATTTGAATATCTTCTGTCATAAGGATTCCGTTTAAAGTTTCAAGGTAAAAATATAATTAATTACTCACTAAAGTTCCAATGGGTTCACCTGCAACTACTTTTTCAAGGTTGCCGCTGGTATTCATATCGAACACAATAATGGGCATGTTGTTTTCCTTGCACATAGTAAACGAGGTGAGATCCATAACCTTAAGGTTTTTTTGATAGGCTTCGTCAAAGGTTAACGTTTGATACTTTATGGCTTTGGAATCTTTTTCAGGATCGGCGGTATAAACGCCATCAACCCGGGTTCCTTTGAGCATTACATCGGCCTGCATTTCAATGGCCCGCAAGGCCGAAGCTGTATCGGTTGTAAAGTAGGGATTTCCGGTACCGGCCGAAAAAATAACTACTTGTCCTTCTTCAAGTAGCGAACGGGTTTTTCGTTTGCTGTAAAATTCGGCAATAGGTTCCATTTTTATGGCTGTAAGTACAGTTGCTTTGCATTGTATGCTTTCGAGAGCCGACTGCAGTGCCAGGCAATTTACAACCGTAGCAAGCATTCCCATGTAATCGCCGTTAATCCGGTCAAAACCTTGTGCGGCACCGCTTACACCTCTGAAAATATTTCCACCACCAATTACAATTCCAACTTGTGCTCCTTTATCGACAATGGTTTTAATTTGTTGGGCATAGGTTTTCAATTGTGTGGGATCGATACCATGTGATTGGCTTCCCATTAGGGCTTCGCCACTTAATTTTAACAAAACCCGTTTGTATTTTAACATAGTATTGTTTTTAAATTTTAAGTCGAATATAATACAATGAATTCATTTTATTGATAAAGGGATTTCTTTTTTTGTTGCTTTTAGTCAATAAAAATTAAATATTTGGCAAAAAAAAAGAGCCCTGAAAGGACTCTTTTTTGAATTATTAAGGTTACTTATGATTTTAAAGCATAACGCTCCATAGCAACAACAGTAAGGCCTTTACTGGCTCCTGAAAGTATTTGAGCTATGGTGTTTTTGTTATCTTTAACCGACGCCTGATTAAGCAGTGTACTCTCTTTAAAGAATTTCTGCAAGCGGCCCTGGGCAATTTTATCAAGCATTTCTTCTGCTTTGCCCTCTAAGCGTGCTTTTTCCTTAGCAATTTTCAGCTCTTCTTCAATTACTGCTGCAGGCACATCGTTTTCGCTGATTGAAACAGGAGCCATTGCAGCAGCTTGCATGGCAACATCTCTACCAATTTGGGCATCAAAGCCAGCCTGGTTAAAACCAATTAGCGTAGCTAATTTGTTACCCATGTGGATGTATGATGCCACGTATTCTGCTTCAGCTTTTGCGTAAAAGGCTACTTCCATTTTTTCACCAGTAATACCACTTTGAGCAACAACAGCCTCAGCCAGAGTAGTTCCGTCAAAATTTAACGCTAAAAGTGCTTCAAGGTTTTCGGGTAAGTTAGCTAAAGCCAAATCGCAGATTTTATGTGCCAGAGCAACAAAATCGTCGTTTTTTGCTACAAAGTCGGTTTCGCAGTTTAAGGCAATTAGCGCACCTTTTTTACCGTCAGCCGATACTTTTGCAATTACGGCACCTTCGGTGGCTTCTCTGTCGGCACGTTTATTTGCAATTGCCTGGCCTTTTTCACGGATAATTTGAACTGCACGGTCAAAATCACCATCGGCTTCGGTAAGGGCTTTTTTGCAATCCATCATACCGGCACCGGTCATTTTTCTTAATTTTGCTACGTCAGCTGCTTGTATTGACATATTATAATGTTTTTATGATTATTCTTCGTTTTCTATTGCATCAACTTCATTATTCGACTCTTCAACTACTTCGGTAGTTTCTTTTTTAGCGGCCGATTTTTTAGCAGTTGTTTTGGTTTCACGCTTAGGCGCTTTTTTGTCTTTAGCCGGAGCGTCTTTGTCTTTTTCCACTTTACGTTCCGACAAACCTTCTTCGATAGCTTTCGTTAAGGTATCCAAAATAAGTTGGATTGATTTTGCTGCATCGTCGTTACATGGAATAACATAGTCAACCAGGTTTGGGTCTGAGTTGGTATCAACCATTGCAAATACGGGAATTTGTAATCTGCGGGCTTCTGCAATGGCAATTTTTTCTTTTTGA
Organism: Bacteroidetes bacterium HGW-Bacteroidetes-4; assembly: GCA_002840905.1. Lineage (GTDB taxonomy): Bacteria > Bacteroidota > Bacteroidia > Bacteroidales > SZUA-534 > GWE2-40-63. Next base: position 73,418 of record PHDD01000006.1, read on the forward strand.
ATATCAACCACAAATAAAGCTGCAGGTAAGCGGGTCAGGTCGGCAATGCTACCTAAGTTTTTTTCAAGCTTTGCCCGTTGACGGGTAATTTGTAGTATTTCTCTTTTTGACAAATGGCTCATGGTTCCGTCTTGTCCCATTTTGTCAATTGATGTCATTTTTTTAACCGCTTTGCGGATAGTGGGGAAGTTGGTTAACATACCACCTGACCAACGTTCAGTTACATAAGGCATGTTAATTTTACTTACTTGTTCGGCAACAATATCTTTTGCTTGCTTTTTGGTAGCAACGAACAGAATTTTACGACCAGACTTGGCAATTTGCTTCATAGCCATTGCAGCCTCGTCAATTTTCACTACTGTTTTTTGTAGATCGATAATGTGAATACCGTTGCGCTCCATAAAAATATAGGGAGCCATGTTTGGGTTCCATTTTCTTTTGAGGTGTCCAAAATGAGCACCAGCATCTAATAATTCTTGAAAACTTACTCTTGACATTTTAATTTTTTTAACTCGTTTACATTCTTTGAAAAAGCAATCGTTAAGTAGTTCTTTATAAATCAACGAACTGGATAATCTGTGCCCGTTAGAATTTTGGTACCAAGAAATCTTAACAATTTAGATACTAAACGAAATTCTGCAGTGCTATTAACGCTTACTGAACTGGAATTTCTTACGTGCTTTTTTCTGTCCTGGTTTTTTTCTCTCAACTTCGCGTGGGTCGCGGGTAACAAATCCAGCTGCCTTAAGTTTACCACGGCTCTCTTCATCAATAATGAGTAAAGCCCGGGTAATACCTAAACGTAAAGCTTCGGCTTGTCCTTTAATACCACCGCCATCCAAGTTCACTTTTACGTCGTACTTGTTAGCAAGTTCGAGCAGGTTAAGTGGCTGTAAAACAATGTACTGTAAAGTTCCTGTTGGAAAATACTCTTTGTAGTCCTTGTTATTTACCGTAATTTTACCTGTTCCTTCGCTCAAGTAAACGCGTGCGATTGCAGACTTTCTTCGTCCAACTGCGTTAATCACTTCCATTTCTTCTATTTAATTGAATTTAAACTGATTTTTTCAGGTTTTTGCGCTTCGTGCGGATGCGTTTCACCTGCATATACATATAAATTCCTGTAAAGTTGACGGCCTAATCGGTTCTTAGGCAACATTCCTTTTACAGCTTTTTCTACCATAGCTATTGGCTTTTTGGCCATAAGCTCGGCAGCGGTTACAATACGTTGTCCTCCAGGGTGACCTGTGTGACGAACATACTCTTTATCACTCCATTTGTTTCCGGTTAACTGAACTTTTTCAGCATTGATTACAATTACGTAATCTCCACCATCAACGTGAGGAGTGAAATCGGTTTTGTGCTTACCCCTTAAAAGGAAAGCAACACCTGTGGCAAGGCGACCCAAAACTTCTTCGTTTGCGTCAATTACAACCCATTTCTTTTCAACGGTTGCCTTGTTTGCCGATCTTGTTTTAAAACTTAACGTATCCACGCTACTCCTAACTTTTTAATTAATACATAAATACAACGAGATATTATTCCCCAAATGTGGTCTGCAAAAATACAATTTATATTTTAAACCACAATTATTATCAACAATTTTTGTTAATTATCCTAAGAGTTGCTTTCTCATTGACTTATAATAGAATTTAAAAGTGTCGGCTTTTGGATTTTTTGAGGTTTAAAATGTGTTTTCCGGAGCCGTTTATGGTTCTGGTTCGCTATGAATTATTTGCTTTTTTGTTTGGAGTAATACATTTATCAAACATTTTTTTTACATTTACTTGAAATCTTTTAATAACCCGATTATGATGAACCGATACCGTAATTTAATTTTTTTAATTCTTGCTGTTGTCTTTGCAGGATGTAACAATCAAAAATCGAGCAAACAGCTTGAAAAAGGATTTGATGACGTGGTAGTTGATGATGCGGTTAAAATGATTGAGAAATATCCGATGCCCTCATCGTACGAGATGATTGAGTTTTTAAACAAATCAGGTGCCGGCTATGTATTTGACATTACCAATCCGGCCGAGAATGTGTCGAACTACATTTCATACAAGCAAAAATCCATAAATTTGGGTGTCTATGCGGCTGATTTAATATATACCATTACCTATCAGAAAAAAGATGAAACAGCTGTTTACCTCGACAATTTTGTGCAATTGGTTGAAGATCTTGAAATATCGAACCTGAACCGTGAGTTTTTTCAAAGTGTTCAATCAAACCTTGACAATAAGGATTCTCTATTGTTTTTGATTAAAAACGCACAATACGATACGCATAAAAATCTGGAGGAAAACAATAAAAATGAAGTGGCTTTGTATGCGCTTGCCGGAAGTTGGATTGAAGGCATGTATTTAATGGGTGCAACCCTGAAGTTTGCCGAAAACCAACAAGCCATTTACGAAAAAATGCTCCAGAACCGTAGCTCTTTGAACGATTTGCTTATGGTTATAAGTCCTTATAAGGACCAAGCCGGGTTTCAGGAACTTTATCAATCATTGGCAAACCTAATGGGTATGATAAATAATGCACATGAAGGTAGAAAGAAAGAAGAAAAGCTGGTAGAGATAAAAGATTACATTACCGATTTACGAAATTCATTAATCTAAAAACATACTAACCAATATAACCTACTGGTTTCTGGAAACCCGAATCATAACCTTTAGCTTGTAATGGCCGGTTTTTTATATTCTATTTTATTTAAAGCTAAAATAAGGGGTTTTACCCTTGTTTTTACCTCAATTATCGATTTTCTAAGTATAGAGTTTCCTAAAAATATGTAATTTTGTCAGGCTTTATAAACAAACCGTGTTGGTTTTGTTTTATTGTAAGTTAAGCCTGTTACTGATGCTAAAACACAAATGATATAATTTGTATGTGGTTTTCTTTTCAGGCAAAGAGATCAAAAAATACATATGTTATAAATATTATGGAAATTCAACAGGTAAAGCAACGGTTTGGAATTATTGGAAATTCACAGGGTTTATTACGAGCCATGGATATTGCCATGCAGGTAGCTCCAACCGACTTAACAGTTCTGATTAGTGGCGAAAGTGGAACAGGAAAAGAAACTTTCCCGAAAATTATCCATCAATACAGTAGCCGCAAGCACGGCTCATATATTGCGGTAAACTGTGGCGCTATTCCTGAAGGAACCATTGATTCCGAACTCTTTGGACACGAAAAAGGAGCGTTTACCGGAGCTACCGACACCCGAAAAGGTTATTTTGAAGTGGCCAACAATGGAACCATCTTTCTCGATGAAGTCGCAGAACTGCCTCTTTCAACCCAGGTAAGGTTACTGCGCGTACTCGAAACCGGCGAATTTATTCGGGTAGGGTCCTCACAAGTAATGAAAACCAACGTTAGGGTTGTGGCAGCAACCAATGTAAGTATGGTAAAAGCTGTTGACGAAGGAAAATTTCGTGAAGATTTGTATTACCGTTTAAATACTGTTCCTATACAAGTTCCTCCTTTGCGCGAGCGAAAAGAGGATGTTTACCTGCTTTTCCGAAAATTTGCCACCGATTTTGCCGAAAAATTCCGCATGCCCTCACTTACGCTCGATGCTGAATCGAGAAAGGTGCTTGAAAATTACCGTTGGCCGGGAAATATCAGGCAACTAAAAAATATTACCGAGCAAATCTCGATTCTGGAAGAAAAACGCGATGTGTCGGCCGATACCTTAAAAAAATACCTACCCATATACGAAGGGAGTAAGTTACCGGCTTTATACAAAAAAATCGACGAGCAAACCTTTAATTCAGAACGCGAAATACTGTATAAAGTGATGTTCGATATGAAAAGTGATATGAACGACCTGAAACGATTGGTACTCGATTTAATGAAACAGGGCGTTGAGAAAAGAGACCTGAACGATGAGCACGCACAAATAATCAAGAATCTGTGGGATGATAACGATATATCAATTCCCGAAACAGCCGAAAGACAACCAACCGTAATTATCAGTCGCGATACTGGTCAAGACGAACAGATACAGGACACCGAAGAATTTATTGAGGAATCACTTTCGTTAGTAGATAAGGAAAAAGAAATGATTGTTAAAGCGCTTGAAAAGCACAAAGGAAAACGCAAGTATGCGGCGGAAGATTTAGGTATCTCAGAACGAACCCTTTATCGTAAGATTAAGGAATATGAATTGGATTTATAAAAAAGAAATATCATGCGTCACACCGTAAGCACTATTTTAATCCTGAGTTTGGTTTTAAGTTCAGCTTGTAGCATTAAATATTCATTTACCGGAGCAAGTATTCCTCAGGGAGCCGAAACGGTATCAGTTGCTGAGTTTCCCAATATGGCTCCCCTGGTAAACCCCATGTTGAGCAATATTTTAAGCGAAGCCCTGAAAGATAAGTTTATGACTCAAACCAGTCTGCAATTGGTTCAGCAAAACGGCCATTTGCAGTTCGAGGGAACTATTGTTGATTACAACACCAAACCAATGGCTATTCAGGCTGGAACCGACCAGGCCGCACAAAACCGCCTGACTATAACCATTAAGGTAAAGTTTGTAAATGATAAAGATCCAAAAGCAAATTTCGACACCCAGTTTTCAAGATACGAAGATTACAGTAGTGACCAGAATTTGCAGGATGTTGAAGATTCTCTGATTGAAATTATTGTTGAACAATTGGTGGACGACATTTTTAACAAAGCCGTAGTGAACTGGTAAGCAGTTATGAATAAAGAAACCTTTTACAGTTACCTGTCTCATCCTGAATTGCTAGACGACCGTAGCTTATCTGACTTGCAGGCCATTGTTGATGAGTATCCGTATTTTCAGTCGGCCCGGATGTTATTGTTGAAAAACCTTAACAACCAGGGAACAATTAGTTATGAAAGGGAATTAAGAACAAATGCGGTGTGGATCACCAATCGAAGCCGCCTTTTTTACCTGCTCGATAAACGGGTACTGCTTCCTATAAATGAAGAAGCAAATGTGAATCGACCTGCTGCTTATAACGAGAGTGCAACAATCGACTTTACCCAATTGTCGGAACTTACCGATTTTGATATTTTTTCTCCTTCGAATAATAAACGGGATTCTTATGATAAAAACGATGAATTGGAGTTTCTAATTATGTCGGGTGCAGCGCAGTCAGGAACCTTTTTCAATGTAGGCGATCAGGTAGATTTGGAAGATTTTAAAAACACATTTAAAAGAAAAAAAACGAACGAACCGGAATCAGAGAAACAAGACGATACAGCTAAACCAGAGCAAAACCGGCGCAATGCGCTTATCGACAGTTTTATTTTAGAACAACCCAAAATTGTCCCAAAACCCGAAAAGAAAGTAGAAGAACAGACTCCAACACCTGAATCCGAACCACAACTTAATCCCGATATGATTACCGATACCCTGGCCAAAATATATATTAAACAAGGATTTTACGATAAAGCAATACATGCCTACGAAAAATTAAGTTTGAAATATCCGGAAAAAAATAGTTACTTTGCCGGTCAAATTTATAAAATAAAACAAATTATTAATAATCAATAAATAAGAAACGATGTTTTACGCAATTTCAGTACTAATTTTAATTGTTTGTCTTCTCTTGATTTTGATCGTTCTGGTTCAAAATTCAAAAGGGGGCGGACTTGCTGCAAACTTTTCGTCGTCAAATCAGGTGATGGGCGTTCGGAAAACTACCGATTTTTTAGAGAAAGCAACCTGGACGCTTGCCGGAGCATTGTTGTTTTTGAGCATTATGGCTGCTGCATTTATTGAGAGACAAAGCGGTGAAGACACCCGCTCACTTATGCAGGAACAAATTGATGCAGCCCAGGATCCTACTGCTCTTCCTGGTAATTTTCCTTTAACAGCTCCTACCGAAAGCGACGAAAATAAAGAATAAGCTTTTTTAGCCATAAAAAAAATGTCAGCTTGTCACACAGGCTGACATTTTTTTTAATCCCCACCAAACACCTTTCTTTCTGCACAATAGCCTTACTTAATAATAATTATATAACAGGGTAAGTGCCAGCAAACGGTAATTCTGTCGTTTGCTTAGTGCAGATTTGTCTTTGGCACAAATTATGACCCAAGCCGGCTGTTGAATTAAATATAAGATGTTAAACTTAAAATAGACAAAAAATGGCAAAATTGAATGGTAAAGTTATTGCAGGAAAAGTACTTGTACGTCCTTCAGAAGCCGAAGCAAAAACTGCTGGCGGTATTTATATTCCCGACTCAGCACAGGATGCTCCCTTACACGGAACAGTGGTTTTAACCGGGGTAGCGCTTAAAGATCAAAACGTTGAGGTTAAAGAAGGCGACAAGGTAATGTACGGAAAATACGCCGGCACCGAGCTGGTTATTGACGGTGAGAAATACCTGTTGATTGCTCACAGCGACATACTTTACATTTTCTAATCAATTTTTGTAACTAATAAACAATTTGAAAAATGGCAAAAGAAATTAAATTTAATGTTGAAGCCCGCGACCTGATTAAAAAAGGTGTGGATGCTTTGGCCGATGCTGTAAAAGTTACCTTAGGTCCTAAAGGACGCAATGTGGTTATTGATAAAAAATATGGTGCCCCACAAATTACCAAAGACGGGGTTACCGTGGCTAAAGAAATAGAACTTTCTGATCCCTACGCCAACCTGGGTGCTCAAATGGTAAAAGAAGTAGCTTCTAAAACTGCCGACGATGCCGGTGATGGAACAACTACGGCTACCGTATTGGCTCAATCGCTGATTAATGTGGGACTTAAATACGTTACTGCCGGCTCAAACCCTATGGATATTAAGCGGGGAATCGATAAAGCAGTTTCTGTAGTAGTTGAAAACCTGAAATCGCAGTCGCACGTTATTGGCGAAGACAACGAAAAAATTGAACAAGTAGCGAAAATTTCTGCAAATAACGATGCTGAAATTGGCAAGTTGATAGCCGAAGCTATGGAGAAAGTTAAAAAAGAAGGTGTAATTACTGTTGAAGAAGCCAAAGGAACCGAAACTACCGTTGAAGTGGTTGAAGGTATGCAATTCGATCGCGGTTATATTTCTCCTTACTTTATTACCGATACCGAAAAGATGCAGGCGGAACTTGATAATCCTTACATCTTGCTTTACGACAAGAAAATATCGACCATGAAGGATCTGCTGCCCATACTTGAACCTGCAGCTCAAAGTGGACGTCCTTTGTTGATTATTGCTGAAGACGTGGATGGCGAAGCGCTTGCTACCCTGGTGGTAAACCGCATTCGCGGTTCGTTAAAAGTGGCTGCTGTTAAAGCACCGGGATTTGGCGACCGTCGTAAAGAAATGCTGGAAGACATTGCCGTACTTACTGGTGGTGTGGTTGTTACCGAGGAAAAAGGCATGAAGCTTGAAAACACTACACTCGACATGCTGGGCACCTGCGAAAAAATTACCATCGACAAGGAAAATACAACCATCGTAAATGGTAATGGTGATAAAGATGCCATTAAAGGCCGCGTTAATCAAATAAAAGCTCAGATAGAGGCAACTACCTCTGATTACGATCGGGAAAAATTACAGGAACGTCTGGCTAAACTAGCCGGTGGCGTTGCCGTGTTGTACATTGGCGCTGCATCTGAAATTGAAATGAAAGAGAAAAAAGACCGTGTGGATGATGCTTTAAGCGCAACCCGTGCTGCGGTTGAAGAAGGAATTGTTCCCGGTGGAGGCGTGGCTTACATTCGTGCCATCAAAGCTTTAGACGGAGTAGAAGGCGAAAACATCGACCAAAACTACGGAATTGCTATTGTTCGCCGTGCCATTGAAGAGCCTTTGCGTCAGATTGTGGCCAACGCTGGTGGCGAAGGTTCGGTTGTGGTACAAAAAGTAAAAGAAGGTACCGGCGATTTTGGTTACAACGCCCGCGTTGAAGAATACCAGAACCTGTTTAAAACCGGAGTTATCGATCCAACCAAAGTTAGTCGTGTAGCACTTGAGAACGCCGCTTCTATTGCCGGAATGTTCCTGACTACCGAGTGTGTGTTGGTTGAAGAAAAAGAAGAAAACCCGGCTCCAATGCCTCCTATGGGCGGCGGAATGGGCGGAATGATGTAGTATTCCCTTTTAAAAACATATAAAAGCTCTCTTTTTAGAGGGCTTTTTTTATGCACTTACATCTTGTTTAATGTAGATACAAAATCAGGCTAGAACTCCTTTTAAAACTCCTAAGTACTTATTGTAATTTACCTAAGTACCAATTTTAATTTAGGTACGTACTTAATTTGATTTAGTCACGGACCTGTTTTCATTTTGGTACGTACCAGGTTTCATTTACATCAGGGCCTTTTTTTAATTCAGGTACGTACCTGTTTTAATTTGGGTACTTACCTAAACTGATTTACCTAAGTACCTGTTTTAATTTTGGGAATTAACTATAAATGAAATTTCAAAAACCTGTTTTTTTTATTTGCATTTAAACGAATGAGTTTGATTTGAAAACTTGGTGTTTTCTGTTACTAATAGCCGATTTTTATCACCGGAATCGCTTACTTTTTAATGTTAGCATATAAAACAATTTTAGGATTTATATCGTCGATAGAAATATAGAGAATTGCTTACAAAACAACACCTTGAGAAAAATAAACGCTTCACGATTGATTTCAACAACCTAAATACAAGATTTATAGGAGGGTTTACTAAGTAAACATACTTGCTTTTGAGAGGTTTTGAGTACCACAGGCCATTAATGTGATGAGTTTTTAAGTAGCACAATCCTATACAAACGATTGCGCAAATGTTTATTTTTGAACAAATGCTTTCGAAGCATGGGCTTTAACTAAAGCCAATGAAGTGTTAACTTAAACCAAATTAAAATGAAAAACTATTTTAGAATTGCAAAAGGAGTATTGTTTTTGCTTGCTTTTTTGCAGCTGGCTTCGTGTAAAGACGATACCACCGAAAGTGATGTAATTGCCAGTTTTACCTTTCAGGTAGATGAAGCGGACTATAAGAAAGTGACATTTACAAATGCATCACAGAATTATGTGTCACTTTCATGGGATTTCGGTGACGAATCACAAGCTTCGTCGGAGGAAAACCCGGTTCACACCTATACGGCTGTAGGTGAATTTACCGTTACATTAACAGCAACTTCTACCGGAGGTGTTTCCGACAGTTATTCAGCAATTGTAAAGATTGAAGATCCAAATGCGGAATTAACAAAATTGGTAGGTGAAAGTTCTAAAACCTGGAAACTCCTTCGCGATGTAAGTGGTGGGGTATTTCCACTTGAGGTTGGCCCGATCGCAAGGGATCAAATATGGTGGGCAGTAGGAAGAAATAACGACGAGTTAGCGAATCGCCCCTGCATGTTGAACGACGAATGGACTTTTAACAGAGACGGTTCCATGGTATTTAATGCCAATGGCGATTATTGGGCTGAAGGTGGGGTTTTTGAACCGGCTAATACTTGTGCTTCTACCGATCAAATGGTAGGACCCAATGGAGAAGATCTTTCTGCTTGGGGAAGTGGAACCCACGCTTTCGAATTAACTACCGGAGCAAATCCAACGTTAAAAGTTATTGGGTTGGGTGCCTTTTTAGGTTTGTCGAAAGTTGCCACCGATATTGAAGTAAAAGTTCCTCAAGAATCGGTTACCTATAATCTTATTTCACTATATGATGGTACAACCGACACCCTTATTGTTGAAGCGGAGTATAAATTTAATGCCGAAGATCCGGGTCCTGGAGGCTACTGGCGCTTTGTTTTTGTGCATTACGACAATCCCAACGATGAACCTCCAATTCCTGGAAATCAACCAAAAGCAGCTTTTACCATGACAGTAGAAGGAAAAACTATTACCTGCACCAATACCAGTGAGTATTCCGATTCGTTTGTATGGGACTTTGGTGATGGAAATACGGCTTCGTCAGCAGATGCAAGCCATACCTACACCAATGATGGTTTTTATACTGTTACGCTTACTGCAACCAATGCATTGGGAACCAATGAAGCGTTTAATACCGTTTTCTTTGCTTCCGCAACCGCATTAACCGATGAGATGCTTCAAGGTACTGCTTGGAAGGTTTCTGTTAATGAAAAATCGATCTTTGTAGGTCCTGCTATGGGTAGCAGTGAATGGTGGAGTGTACCTAAAAAATTTCTGACAGGTGAAAGTACCGGAACCGACGATTGGTCGTGTATGGCTGATGATGAGTTTACTTTTGCTGCTGGAGGCGTTTATACTTATGCAACCAACGGAAGTGCCCGCAACGATGGTTATTTCGGTAGCCCCAACGGATGTATTTCTGATGCAGAAATAGCAGCCAGTGGAAACGGTGCTGCTTTTGGTTCGGCTACCCACAGTTATGAATTTATCCCGGCTACCGATACGGAAAGAGCCAGAATTATTCTTACCAACGGTGGCGATATGGCTGCATTTTTAGGATTTTATAAAGGTTATTATGGGGGAGAAAATTCCGATGGGGCCAATGCTCCAAATGGAGGAAATTTAACCAATCAATATGAAGTTATGGGTTATGCCAACTCAGGAACTAAGGAATATTTATTTGTAACCGTAGATCTTTCAGCGGATCATACTGGGGGCTCTTCCTGGTCAACTATTTTGGAGCGATAATTATTTAAACCATTCAAGATTGGGAGGAACATGTTCCGATCTTGAATGGTTTCACTTTATCTTGACAAGTAATTCTATCAAGCTGTTTATGCATAGAATCCAGGAAAAATAATCTGGGCATAATTAGTATTAAACGCAATATAAAACACCATGCAAAAAATTATTTTATTTCTCCTTATTGCTAGTCTTTCGCTTAATGGATACGCCCAGGAACGGCAAATTACGGGTACGGTAATTGATAGCGAAGGAATGGGTATTCCCGGGGCTACTGTTGTTTTAAAAGGGACTACTCAAGGAACGGTTACTGATGCAGATGGATTTTTTTCCATAAAGGCCAACCAAGGAATTTTGGTTTTCAGTTTTATTGGTTTTATTTCAAAGGAAATTGAAATTGGAAATCAGTCGGTTATTTCAGTCGTATTGCTTGCTGACACCAAAGACATTGACGAGGTGGTAGTTATTGGCTATGGAACCCAACGAAAAAAAGATTTGACTACAGCCGTATCTATTGTCGGACAAAATGAAATAAAAGAACGGCCCTTGGTTTCTGCTGCTGAAGCATTACAAGGTAAAGCAGCCGGAGTACAGGTAATTCAGCCTTCGGGGAAACCTGGTGTAGCCCTTTCAGTAAGGGTTCGAGGAGCCACTTCGGTAGAAGCCGGAAACGAACCGCTTTATGTGGTAGACGGCTTACCTACTACCGATATTAAAGGCATAGATCCAAACGATATTGAATCAATGTCTGTTTTAAAAGACGCATCATCCGCTTCAATTTATGGGGCAAGAGCGGCAAATGGAGTAGTAATAATTACAACAAAAAGAGCCCAAAAAGGACAAACACAATTGAACTTTAACACCTATTTTGGAATTTCAAATATCCGTAAAACCATTGAAGTTCTTAATACCAAGCAGTATCGCGACTTAATGCAGGAACGTGGCGAAGAACTAGATCCTACGGACACCTATTTTAACGATTGGAATAAAGAAGTTTTTGGTACGGGCAAAATTCAATCGTACCAGTTATCGTTTTCCGATGGAAATGAAAAATCACAATATTATTTGGCGGTAAATTACCTGAACAACAAAGGAATAGTACGACCGGCACGCTTCGATCGGGTTTCGGTTCGTTATAATCTCGACAACCAGATACGCCCCTGGTTGAAAATGCAAACGAGTGTAAATTTGTTACAGATAAAAACTGAAGACACACCCGATAATGCCAGTTCAGGCCGCGGAGGTGTTATTATGGCAGCACTCAATACACCTCCTTTTCTACATGTCTATAATCCCGATGGCAGCGGACAGTTCGATACCAATCCTTTTCAGGCTTCCTGGGAAAATCCCGTAGCTTATATGGAAGGAGCCGATCAACAAGCAATTGACCGGCAACTTTTTGGTAACATAATGCTCGAAGCCAAGCTTATAGATGGATTGTTTTATAAAACCCGTTTCGGAGTAGACATTAATAATCATCAGTGGAATTATTACCTCGATCCGTTTCGCACCAATTATGGGAGGAATAATAATGGCGTGGGACAAGCTGACAAATACATGAGCCAATCGTGGATGATTGAAAATATGTTAGACTATTCAAGAACTATCGGCCCACATAATTTCACAGGCCTTATTGGAACCAGCATTCAGAAATTTGAAGGTCATGATTCTTATTTGTATGGAACCGATTTCCCAGAAGATGTATCGGTAATCACATTAAATGCGGCCAACACCATAACCGGGAGCACGTGGAAAGACGAATGGTCTTTAGCTTCATATTTTGGCAGGGCAACTTACGATTTTAATAACAAATACTACGTATCGGCCAGTATCCGTCACGACGGTTCTTCAAAACTGGCACAGCATTGGGGAACCATGCCTGCTTTTTCTGCGGGCTGGCGTATTTCTGCCGAGCCTTTTATGCAAAACATTCAAGTTATAAACGATTTAAAACTACGAGGAGGATGGGGCGTAAATGGTAACCAGGAGGGAATCGCCAATTATGCCCGATATGGATTGGTTAACTATTACCGCCGAACGCCTACCAACCCCTTGTCGGGGCCAAGTTCAGCACAGGTTACCTACGGAAATCCTGATCTCCGATGGGAAACCTCGGCTCAAACCGGAGTGGGCATTGATGTTTCGATGTTTAATTCCCGAATTGCTTTAAATGTGGATGCGTACATTAAAAAAACCAGCGATGTCCTTTTAAATGTGCAGTTGCCTAGCACTTTACCAATTACCCGAATATTAACCAATGCCGGCAAAATAAATAATAAAGGACTCGAAATAAATCTCCGGACGATAAACCAGAGTACTGAAGATTTTAACTGGACAACAAATTTTAATATATCATTTAACCGTAACGAAGTAGTTGAACTGGAATATGTAGAGTCGTATGATTTTGGACGAATTTACAGTAACAATCAGGATGTAATTCGTCTGAAAGAAGGAGCATCTTTAGGGTCGTTTTATGGATATGTTGCCGACGGGGTAGATACTGAAACAGGAGATATGATTTACCGCGACTTAAATAATAACGGCATTAACGATCCGGGCGACCGGACAGTAATTGGGAATGCGCAGCCCGATTTTATTTTTGGTTTAACCAATACCCTTACCTATAAACGCTTTGATTTATCTTTTTTCTTTCAGGGTAGTTACGGAAATGAAATCTACAATGCAACCCGTATTGATCTGGAAGGAATGTTCGATAGCAAAAACCAATCCTTAGCGGTACTCCGTCGCTGGACTCCCGAAAATACACAAACCGATATTCCCAGAGCCATACCCAAAAGTAGTGGCAGTGTTTATAACGTTTGGAATTCTTCCCGTTTTATTGAAGACGGTTCTTATGTGCGGCTTAAGTCACTTACTTTATCGTATCGTATTTTAGACAACGAGAAAAGCTTTAAAGCCATTAAAAAGCTAACGGCTTATTTCACCGGACAAAACTTACTCACCTTTACCAACTATTCCGGGTATGATCCGGAGGTGAATGCCTATGGTAACAGTGCAACCGAACAGGGTGTTGATTATGGGACTTATCCGCAGGCGCGAACTTTTATTGTTGGATTAAACGTTGAATTTTAACTTGACTTTTATATGAAAAAGATAAAATACACATGGCTGACCGTTTTGCTGTTTGGTTTATTGCTTTTTTCCTGTGAAGACTTTCTGGAACTTAGACCATCTTCGCAAAGTGTAGCTGAAGAAGTAGAACAAACAGATACCATTGTTTACCATTCTGCCAGTGAGCTGGAAGCTGCTTTAGCCGGAGTGTACGATGATTTTAGAAACGAATATTTTGAACTCGACTATTTTGTAAATGGTGATGCACAATCAGACGATTGCTATGCCGGTGCCGATAACCCGGCTAATTTTCAGATTGATGCTTATACACTTGATGCTACAAACAGCAATGTAAGCCGTGATTGGGGCTATTTGTACACAACTATCGGTAAAGCCAATCTGGTAATCAATAATGCGGAAGCTGTCACCGATGCTAATTTATCCGATTTCGATAAAAAACAAATAAAAGCCGAAGCATCGGCCATCAGAGCATTTATTTATTTTCAGCTGGTACAATTGTGGGGCGATGTTCCGCTTCAATTGAAAGAGGTTACTACAATAAGTGCCGGAGTTTTGCCCGAAATCTATCCTATACTGTTTCCACCCCGCAAACCCAAAGAGGATGTCTATGCACAAATAATAGCTGATTTAGAGTTTGCCTTGCCATTTGTTCGAACCACAGCTATAAATAAAGGCTATATTACCCGGGGATTTGTAAATGCATTGCTGGCAAAAATTTATGCCACAAAGGAACCCAAGGACTGGCCAAAAGTTGAGAGTTATTGTAACGATGTAATCACTGGAGGCTATAATCTATTACCTAATTACGATGACTTATGGAACAACGAGAATGAAAACTCTGATGAAGCCATTTTTGAAATTAATTACGAAGGAACATCTTCGAGTGGTAACTGGGGAGCAGGTATGTTTATTGGTTTCGATTGGAAAAAATTCAATATTCCTTCCAATGATTTGGTACGAGCCTTTGATGAAGAAAACGATGTGATACGAAAAGCAGCTTCAATAACTTTTATGGATGTTTCTGGCAAGTGGAGCGATTCGCACTGGCCTCAAACGGCTTATCCGTTTATTTATAAGTATCGGATTTACAGTAGTCCCAGTCCTCAAAATTATATTTTTCTTCGTTTGGCCGACATTATTTTGTTAAAAGCCGAAGCGCTCAATGAACAGGGCGATGTAAACGGAGCAGCTAATTTGGTGAATCAGATACGCTCGCGGGTTGATTTATCTGATACCCCTGCTGACACACAGGAAGAAATGCGCCTGGCCATTGAGAAAGAACGTCGTTTGGAATTGGCTTTTGAAGGGCATCGCTGGTTTGACCTGAAACGAACCGGAAGGGCTATTGAGGTTATTAACAGCGCAACCGATCAGAATGGCAATTCTTTAGGCTATCAATTGAACGAAAATCGTTTACTTTGGCCAATTCCACAAGCAGAAATGGATAAAAACACCAAACTGATTCAAAACCCTGGATACTAATTACTATTGAAGATATGCCTAAAAAAATTATTTTTCACATGCTACTATCATTATTTTTTGCTGTTTTATTGGCAAGTGCTCCTGGTTGTTCTGAAAAGATTGACCCGATTGATACACCATCGGATTCTTTGCAACAAAACGAATCAGACATAAGCTTTTGGCTGACTCAAGGCGATCAAAAAGTAATGTTTCAGAAGCAGAACACCATTCTGAACTTTTCAGAGCTAACAGAAACCGGTATTGCCATTGAAGTAAACGATGCTGTCGGATATCAAGTTATGGATGGTTTTGGTTTTACTTTAACCGGAGGTAGTGCCGAATTGATTAACACGCTCGACGAGGCGGTTAAACAGTCCCTGTTGCAGGAGCTTTTTAGCATAGAAAATTCAGATTTGGGTATAAGTTATTTGCGAATTAGTATTGGTGCTTCCGATTTAAGCAGCAAAGAATTTACCTATAATGAACTTGCCGCCGGAGAAACAGATCCTGAATTAAACGCCTTTAGTCTGGTTAACGATGAGCAGGACTTAATTCCACTGTTGAAGCAAATTATAGCTATAAATCCTGAAATAAAGCTGATGGGTTCACCGTGGACTGCTCCAACCTGGATGAAAACCAATAAAAGTTTTGTTGGGGGAGAGTTATTGCCGGAGTATTATACCGTTTATGCTCAATATTTTGTAAAATACATTCAAGCCATGCAGGCTCAAGGGATTTCAATAGATGCCATTACCGTTCAAAACGAACCCTTACACGGGGGAAATAATCCGAGCATGTTAATGAGCGCTGCACAACAATTGGATTTTGTTAAGAACCATCTGGGTCCTGCTTTTGCTGATAATAACCTAACCACAAAAATTATAATTTACGATCACAATGCCGACAGGCCCGACTACCCCATAACTATTTTGAATGATCAGGATGCCAGATTATACATCGATGGTTCTGCTTTTCATTTGTATGGCGGAAGTATTGATGCGCTTTCGCAAGTTCACGCAGCTCATCCCGACAAGAATCTGTATTTTACAGAACAATGGGTTGGTGGTCCCAGTTATTTTGAAGGGGATTTGAAATGGCATATTGAAAATTTGATTGTTGGTGCTTCCAGAAACTGGAGTAAGGTTGTGTTGGAATGGAATCTTGCTTCTGATCCCAATTATTTACCTCATACTGCGGGTGGTTGTACCAGTTGCCTGGGTGCTATTACCATTGGAAACCGTGTAAGCCGAAATGTTGCATATTACATTATAGCCCATGCTTCAAAATTTGTACGCCCCGGTTCCGTTCGCATTGCATCGAATATCCCCGATTTACTGCCCAATGTGGCTTATAAAACGCCAGACGGACAAATCGTATTAATTGTATTAAACAAAAGTAATTTGTCCCAAACCTTTACTATCTGGCATAAGAATAAAGGTGCGGTAGTATCACTTGATAAGGGGTCGGTTGGTACATTTATCTGGAAATAATATGATGTGTGTTGTTTTCATAATTTGAGATTTAGTTTTAATTCAGAGCCGTAGGGATTGTATCTTTACGGCTTTAATTTTTAGCACCAATGTAGAAAAATAATTGAATAATTGACGGATGTAAAAAAGTCAAGCATCCATGGGGAGCCTGACTTTGGGAACACAACAATTAGGAAAAATTTTTGGTGGTGCTTGTTTTTAATTTATAATTGTAGTTTTTATTGCATGAGCCGGTAATGCAGTTTGAACCCCTTTTCCCTGAATCCATATTTTAAATGGTATTTCCTTATCGGTTTGGTTCATGGCTACCACAACAATGCTCCCATTTTGATTAATGGCAGCTGTAGCCAATAAATCGTCGTAATTGCTTGAGCAGATTATGCGTTTAGCTCCCGGACGAATAAAACGGGAGAAGTGTCCCAGGTAATAAAAGGAATTCATGAAAATTACTTCGTCGGTTTGTGTGTTTCCAATAACCGGAGCAAAACAATAATTTGCCACATGATTTGGACCTCCTTTTTCGTCTAAAACTATGTTCCAATCTATCCAGCCCACAGCCGAATTGTTCAGATCTTTTATAACTGACTCACCATAACGTTCGCCCCAATTCCAATCATTAAGTTTGTCGTAGTTAAACGGAAAAACACAACCTTCGGTAAAAAGTAGTTTTTTATCGGGAAAAGCTTCGGCTACTTGCTTTACATTATCGAAATGATCGCCCGTGTACCAATGAAAACCGGTTCCCCACACGTATTTTCGTGCATCAGGATCGTCGTAAACCGTTGAAGCGCGTTGATACATAATGCCCCGGTTGTGGTCCCAAACAACTATTTTCACGTCGGATAATTGGTGTTTTTCAAAAGTTGGACCCAGATTGTTTTTAACAAAATCGCGTTCTTGTTCTGCTGTATAAACACAGGATTCCCAAGTTTGTACGGCCATTGGTTCATTTTGTACGCTTACTGCCCAAACAGGAATTTGTTTTGCCCGATAGGCTTCAATAAACCGGACAAAATAATTGGCCCAGGTTTGATAATGTTCAGGTTTTAACTCTCCGCCCTGCAACATGTGCTGATTGGTTTTCATCCATGCAGGTGGACTCCAGGGTGATGCCAAAAGTTTAAAATCGGCTCCTGTTCGTTTAATGGCTTCTTTAATCAGGGGGATTCGGAACTTCAAATCTCTTTCGATGGAGAAATGACGTAAATCAAAATCGCTGTCTACTTCGGCATAAGCGTACGATTGGCTGGAGAAATCACAACTATTGATATGCGTACGGAATAAATTATACCCAATGCCTTCTTTTTTATCGAAATATGCAGTATAAATCTTCTCCTGGTTTTCTGGCGATAATTTGGCAAGGGTTTCTGCTGTTGCATCAGTAAGAGCACCTCCAAAACCTTCGATAGTTTGAAAGGTTTTTGTGGGATCGACCATTAAGGTGGCAAAATGCTCATCGGGTTGGTTAAAGGGCTCAAATTTTAACGATTCCATCTTTGTTAAGCGCGCGTTACTTTCTTTTGCTGTCAGGTATTGTTCAGCAGTAACAATGGAAAAACCAAGGTTTTGTTGGTTGTTGTTTTGCGGTGTGTGGGGTTGCTTGTCCTGATTTCCACAAGCATTAAGCAGCATTACCAGCATTATAGCAAAGAACCGGCTTAAAATTATTTTTAGTTTCATTTCAATAAGTTTTTATTATTATTAAGTTACCAGTAATTATTTTAATAGCTAAGTTAATCCATTGAAAAGGGAATACAGAATTTGGATTTACTTAAAATTTCACCCGCTATTATATATGGGTACTTAAAAACACTCAAGAGCGCGCAAAAGCGTTATAATTAGCTATTAATAATGGTAAAAAATAATAAGTGGCACGGCAAAGAAACCTAAAGGTTTAAGAGGTAGTTTTGAATGGAATCATTTGATTCGAGGCCAATTTTTTTTCTTAAGCGGTAACGATCGTTTTCCACAGCTCGCTGGGTTTTATTCATAAATTCACAAATCTCTTTGGTTGAAAGATTCATGCGTATGTAGGCGGCAATTCGTATTTCCGAAGCAGTTAAATCGGGGTGAAGTTCTTTAAGCTTGGTTACAAATTGATTATAGGCTTTATCAATTTGGGGTTCAATGGTTTTCCAGTCTTTTTCCTCGTTTAAATCTTCATCAATGTTTTCTACTATTCTCTGAAGCCCTTCTTTAACACTTACCCGGGCTTTATTCGACAGCGTAAGCAACTTATTTTTATGTTCAATTAGCAATTTGTTTTTGTTAATAACACTAAATGCCAGTTTTTTAAGTTCCGATTCCAATTTTTCTTTTTCGAGCGAAATAATTTTCCGTTCTTGCTCCATCTGCTTTTGACGGAACCGTTCTTTGTGCACGTTGATGCGGTATTTATAGGCTATATAGCCGATTGATAGTACCAGTAACCCCAAGAATATTTTAAAAACCAGCGTATTCCAAAAAGGAGGTTTTATCAGAATAGATAGTGACGTTTCATTGTTTCCCCATTTTCCATCGTTGTTTGAGGCTTTAACCCGGAAAAGGTATTTGCCAGGTTTTAAATTTGAATAACTGGCAATTCTTCGGTTTGACGGGGTGTTCACCCAATCTTCATCAAAACCATCTAAGCGGTATTGGTATTCGCATTTATGGGGCAGGGTGTAGTTTAATGCAGCAAATTCAAGGGTAAATATTTTATGCTTCCAATTCAGTTTCAGCTCTTTTAAGTAGGAAATGCTGGTGTCGGCAACTACTTTGTTATTGATTTGGGTTTTGGGGAAGATTTCATTATTAAGAATCGTAAGGCGGGTAAAAATAATTTTTGGCAGGGTTTGGTTCAGAAACACTTTTTCTGGTATTATAATGTCGGCTCCATTTCTTGAACCTACAATAATACGCCCATCGCTTAATTTGATCGCGGCATCCTGATTAAATTCATTACTAGATAAGCCATCATCAGTAACAAACAAAATAATTTCGTGGTTTTTTTGATTGTAACGGTAGAGTCCATTTGAGGTCCCTATCCAAATATTTTCCAGGTTGTCTTCCTGGATGCTTTGAATGGAAAAGTTCAATAAGTTTTCTTTTGCGGTAACACGGTTAATTTGTTGGTTTCTTTTGTTGTATTTAAACAATCCCGCATCTTCAGTTCCAATCCACAAATAGCCCCATTGATCCTGTAAAAGACATTTAATAATTCCTTCGGTAGTAATATTATAAACAGAATCGTATGGAATGCGCTGTATTTTTCGGCTTTGATTATCAAGAATAAAAAGGCCTTTACCCTCAGAACCAAACCACAGGTCACCATCGTTGTCTTCGAGAATTACCATAATATTTGGAAATTCAATTTTATAATTGTCTGTTGATGAAGGACCGTGATTGATAAAAATACCGCTGTCTGATACAAACTCATCAACTCCGGTGCCTAATAAACCCAGCCATATTGTTTTCCGGCTGTCTGTAAATATTTCCCAGATATTGGACGAAGATAAGCCTGAGGTTTTGTTTTTTTCGCTCAGATAGCAAACAGTGGTTTCTGTTTCGGGGTTAAATACCCGCAAGCCACCCGCATAAGTGCCAATAAGGATATTACCCTGTTTATCTTCGCCAATAGCCGTAATTATGTTTGAGGTTAGTGCCTGGCTGTTTTTTTTATCATCTTGCATAAAATGTTTGGGTAGTGCCCCTTTTTCAAAACAATATAAGCCGTTTCCATCAGTACCAAACCAGATTCGTTTTTTTGAATCTTCAAATATGTCGAGTACCGATAAACCGTTTAAGGACCTTAAGTCGTTGGCCTCGAAGAGCGAAGCAAAAAATTTTTTCTGATAAGGATCGCTTTTGTTTATTCCTTTATCGTAGGTTCCTATCCAGGCGATGTGGTTATCATCAAAATAAACCGTATAGGTATGGTCTGAATTCAATGATTCAGGATTTCCTTTTTGATGTTTAAGTTGTTGGAAAGTTTTGGAAGTGGGGTTAAACAAGTTTATACCGTCACCCTCTGTGCAAATCCAGATGTTCCCTAAAATATCGACAGCCATATCGCCCATCAAAACATTGGTTGAAAGGCTTTGGGTTTCTTTTGTGTATAATTCTGAATCTTCGGTTTCAGGATTATAGGAACACAAACCATGATAACTGGCTGAAATCCATAACAGTCCGTCTGTACCTTCAACAATATGTTTATTATAGTTATTTTGTAATTCGGGATGTCTTTTGTATGCTTTGGTTTCAAAGGTGTTAGAGTGAAAGTTAAGTTGCTGTAGTTCATTGGCTTCCGGAGCAACATATATTGAGCCGTTTTTGGTTTCAATAATATCATATACATGGTTTGAAAGTAGTGCAGTTGCTTTTTTTGGGTCGGCCTGATAAGTAAAAAACGTATCCGAATCCGGTTGATAATAGGCCAATCCCTGGTTTGAACATATCCAAACCTTACCATCTTTAAACGTTTTTATACGATTTATTCGGTTGCCAATACCATGTATTTCATGATAATGGGTAAAAACCTCTTGTTTTTTATCGAATTTGTTAAGCCCGTCGTTATAGGTGCCAACCCATAAATTTCCCAGATTATCTTCACAAATATCCAAAATGCGGTTACCTGAAATAGAACCGGGAATAGCCTCTTTTCGAAAAACGCGGAATTCATAACCATCGAACCGGCATAATCCATTCCGGGTTCCAAACCATATAAATCCATCAGAGTCCTTATATATACAACTTACATTGTTATCTGCCAAACCATTGCTTTTATCAATAGTTGTAAATGTAAAGCTGGTGCTTAAGTCCTGTATAACTCCTGCATATGAATTGAAACATAAAAGAATTAATACTATTGCGATAGACTTGTACATACAAAGTAATTGAAAAAGTGCTTGCCAAATTTTTAATCAAAAATAACAAATTTGCGTTAACAAAAGTCATCTTGGGAGAGTGATACTCGGAAGAAATGTGCTGTTTAAGATAAAATAGCTTCAATATCAACAAAACATTGTCGGGACGCCGGTATCATCGGCAGAAATACTTGAGCTTTTTCATTTCTTTGGACTTACTTTTTCTTATTATAGGGTAGGAAGTATGTTGTTTATTAGTGGCAGAAAGCAGCCCGAAAACGAATAATTTTAGCATCAGGTTCCCCAACTGTCGCGGTCAAGGCTGCGGTATTGAATGGCCTCGGCCAGGTGGTTGGGCTGTATGTTTTCACAGCCTTCCAAATCGGCAATGGTACGCGACACTTTTAGTATCCGGTCGTAGGCACGTGCACTTAAGCCAACTTTTTCCATTGCCGTTTTTATTAGTTGTGAACCGGTGGTGTCGAGCTGGCAGTATTTCCGGATAAGTTTGGTGTTCATTTGTGCGTTGTTATAAATGGTTGGAATACCGGCAAAGCGTTCCTGCTGAACCACACGGGCTTTGCTTACACGTTCGCGGATGGTGTGACTGTTTTCAAGGGCTTCTTTTCCCGAAAGTTTTTCGAAAGGCACAGGCACTACTTCAATATGAATGTCGATGCGGTCGAGCAAGGGCCCCGATATTTTGTTTAAGTATTTCTGCCTGATACCTGGCGAGCAAACACAATCTTTTTCAGGGTGGTTGTAATAGCCGCAGGGGCAAGGATTCATGCTGGCAACCAACATAAAACTGGCCGGATATTCTACCGAGAATTTTGCCCTCGATATGGTAATTACGCGATCTTCGAGCGGCTGACGCATAACTTCAAGAACTGTACGCTGAAATTCTGGTAATTCGTCGAGAAATAGCACGCCATTGTGCGCAAGAGATATCTCGCCGGGCTGTGGATAGGCTCCTCCACCTACGAGAGCTACATCGCTAATGGTGTGATGGGGGCTACGAAAGGGGCGAAGAGTCATCAGTGAAGTGTCTTTTTCAATCTTTCCGGCAACGGAATGTATTTTGGTTGTTTCCAAAGCTTCCTGCAAAGTGAAGGGAGGTAATATTGAAGCTACTCTTTTGGCGAGCATGGTTTTACCGGCGCCAGGCGGACCAATCATAATAATGTTGTGATTTCCGGCGGCTGCAATTTCCATGGCGCGTTTCACGTTCTCTTGTCCACGCACATCAGAGAAGTCGGTATCGTAACTTTTTGTGCTTTTGTTAAATTCTTCGCGCGTGTTAACCCTTATGGGTTCAAGCTCCTTCTTTTTGTTGAGGAAATCGACCACTTCAATAATATTTTCTGCTCCGTAAACCGCTAAATTATTTACCACAGCAGCTTCGCGTGCATTTTGTTTGGGCAGAATAAATCCCTTAAAACCTTCTTCGCGGGCTTTTATGGCAATGGGTAAAGCTCCCTTAATGGGTTTCAGACTTCCGTCGAGCGAAAGCTCACCCATAATAACGTATTTTTCCAGTTCTTCTGAAATAATCTGAGCCGATGCAGCCAGAATACCGATGGCCAGGGTGAGATCATAAGCGCTGCCTTCTTTACGGATATCGGCTGGAGCCATATTGATAACAAATTTTTTCCCCGGAAAATCGAGTTTGTTGTTTTTTAAGGCCGCATTTATGCGCTGCTGACTTTCTTTAACCGCATTATCGGGTAAGCCCACCAGGTGAAAGGTAGCACCAATCGAAATGTTTACTTCTACCGTTATGGTGGTGGCGTTAATGCCAAAAACAGCCGAACCAAAAGTTTTAACCAACATGTTCGCCGTATTTATAGGTTACATTTGCTCGTCGATGTATGAAGTTAAATACCACTTGCCTTTTATTTGTTTAAAAACCCGCCGGGTTCGAAAACCGCTGCCTTCAATAAATATTTCCTCGATACGAACACCCGGTTGTTCGGTAATTTTAACCTTAAACTCCGAAGTGTCAATCTGCTGTATAGGCATGCGATGCATCAGCCAGGTATTTTTATCCCATGGGGTCTCGATGCCCTCCGGATTGACGAGATAACCATCAACAGGGAACTTTATCCGTTTTATCTGGAACAGGCTATCGGAATGAAACCGGGATGAAAACGAGTTAAAAGGCTCATAATATAATGGCTTACTTCTTTTTTTAACTTCAGGAGTTTCTGCTTTTGGCGCCGAGTGCTCTTTACGGGTAATTTCCTTACTCGTTTTGTGGCACGAAGTGAAAAGCAAAACCACGGGTAAAATCCAAATAAAGCGACTTAAATAGTTCATGATATGCATAATTAGACCAAAATTAACAAATTATCAGTATTCTTTGTAATTGTATCAAATATTGTTCAACCACAAGGTTTAATAAATACATACATTTGTAGCATAGGTTTGATGATTGGACAAAGACAAATCGTTTGATGTGTTTATTTTATGAAGAAGGATCAAATAAAACAACGGCTTTACAAAATTATATTTGAAGCAGATACCCGGGCAGGGAAACAATTTGATGTGGTGATTATTGTACTTATTTTGTTGAGTATTCTTGCTGTAATACTTGAGAGTGTTAATTCAATAAAAGAACTTTTTTGGGTTTATTTATAAGCGTTTGAGTGGTTGGTAACCTTTTTATTTACGCTAGAGTATGTAGTTAGAATTTGGATAGTAAGCAAACCCAGAAAGTTCATTTTTTCGTTTTTTGGAATCATCGATTTGCTGGCTTTTTTACCAACTTATCTCGATTTCTTTTTTTCCGGGGCTCATGGTTTAATGGTAATAAGGGCTTTACGTTTATTACGTGTTTTCAGGGTGCTGAAACTAAACCGTTATACCTCGGAAGGAAATCTTATCGCGAAGGCTCTACGGACCAGTCGTTTTAAGATTAGTGTTTTCTTATATGCGGTATTAATGATTGTTATTATTTTAGGAGCAGCAATTTATTTTGTCGAAGGATCAGAAAATGGCTACTACAGTATTCCAAAAAGCAAGTATTGGGTAATTGTTACTATAACAACGGTGGGTTATGGAGATATCACTCCACAAACGGTGCTTGGTCAGTTTCTTGCCAGTTTTATTATGATTTTGGGTTACGCCATTATTGCGGTTCCTACGGGTATTGTTACTGCTGAAATGGGACGTGTTCATCAGAATGAACAGGGGAAAAGCACACGGGTTTGCAAGCACTGTCTAAAAGAGGGACATGTAAGCGAAGCACACTTCTAATCTTTTTGTGGAGCATCGCTTGACTAAATATTTTCTGTTTTTTTACCTTGGTTCTTTCTTTGGTATTACCTGGTTTAGTTAGTGTACCAATGATTTTAACACATCGGCAAGAATTACTTTTTGCACATCGACCGAATAGGAGTCGACCACCGTTTTTCGTCCGGCTTTTCCAATACGAATTCGCAAGCCTTCGGAATCAATCAATGCCGATATTTTGCTTATCCACTCATTTTCATCAGCAGCTAAAAAGCCATTTTCGTTGTCAATAATCAGTTCGTTGTTTACACCCACCGGACTCATTACCGCAGGTTTTTCCAGGGCCATGTACTGAAGGCCTTTAAAAGCACATTTACCACGGCTCCATTGGTCGTCGGGCAGGGGCATGATACCAATGTCGATGGTGTTAAGTTCCTGTATTTCGGTTCGTTTATTCCATTGAGTGCTTTTAATTCCCAGTTCAGGCCACGACATTTTTGCATCCACAATAACCTTGAAGGTAATTTTATTGCCATATTTTTCTTTTAAACGGATTAACCAGGACACCGCATCCTGAAAATGTTTGATTGTGGTTGAACTACCGGTCCAGCCAATGCAAACCGTGTTGTTTTTATCAGGGGTTTGTGGTTTGTGGTAATTGGTGTCGATGCTGGTTGGTATTATTATAACGTCGTTGTTAAATATGCGGGCATAATCGGCCAGGTATTTATTACCGGCAATTACCAAATCGCTTAATTGAATAATTTCTCCGGTTTTCTCTGGTTTTTTTAACCAACTTAGGTTGCTGTTGGCTTCGCTGGTATCGTTTAACCATATGGCATCGTCAAAATCGAATACCAGTTTGGCGCGGCTGTGAGCAAAACGTTTCTCAAAAAAGGTAGTTCCAATAAAATGGGCTTCGCGATAAACCAAAATAATATCGAAACTGCCAGCCCGCAACCAGTCGCGTGTTCTAATAAACAACCCTTTAAAGCCGATAAACAGTTTTATCAAATAATTTCCTTTTTGGTAGAATATTTTGTCGTCGATACTGTTCAACAGAAACGAATAAGTTATTTCGAACCCCTGTTCCTGAAGATAGTCTGTAAATTGCTCGAAACGGAAGCGCTGCCCGGGCGAACGGCCTGGCCGGTGCGGAGCAATATAAAGTAATTTTGTTTTCAAAGTAATTTCTGATAGATGGCGTCAAAAATAGCAATTCCCCGGTCAAGTGAAAAATATTCGCAAGCCAATTGACGTGTTTTATACTTTTCCATGCTGTGGAGTTGCTCAAGTTCTTTTAATGCAAGGCTGTAAGCATCGGAATTAAACTCATGAATCATAATTCCCAATGGATTCTGTATCATAATTTTTTCCACATCGCCCACTCCCCGGTTTGTAATTACCGGTATACCCAATCCCATGAGTTCGGCCAGCTTAGTTGGCGAGGAGGCTTTTTTTGAATAAGCCGGTTTAATGAAAAAAATGCTGGCATTACTGATGGAAAGCAATTCGGGAACCTGTTCCCTTTCGGACGGCTGAATGCGAATTTTTTCAAGGGGAATTCCCAGCAAGGATGCCAATTGCTGAATCATTTCAGGAGCATCTTTGGTAATAAATAAAAAGCAGCTATCGGGTTTTTGTATTAGCAGTTCTTTAAAAAACGCCAGCATTTCTTGAGGCAGGTACCAGGTTCCCACCGAACCTAAATAACTCAATACAAAAGTTTTCGGCGAAATGTTAAGTTGTTGGCGCCACATTTCGTTGGTCGATTTTTTGATTAGATTGTAATCAAAAAAGTTTAAATCGGCACAACAGGGAATTACAGATATTTTTTCGGGGTTTAAGCCCGGAATTTGCCAAAGCAGCATTTCAGTTTTTGCGTTTTCTGTCAAACTAACAATAGCATCGGCTGAAGCCAGAAATTTTTTTTCACTTCGTTTAAAAAACAGGTAAACTATGCGATAAAGCGGATTTTTTAAATTCCAGATGCTTCCATCTATTCGCTCGTCGGCCCAAAACCCGCGCATGTCGAACACAAACCGAAGCCCATTTTGCTTAAGGCGTAATCCAACAAAAGCAGTAATGTAGCTGCGGCAATGCACCAGCTCGATGGTGTTTTTTTTCACCAGAATTTTTGCTTTTCGCTGGAGCCGGATGATATCGATTAAGGTAGAAATAATTGGTGGAAATTTTGTATAAGGTATTGGAATCCAATAAATGTTGTGCTGCTGTAAAAGCGCCCTTATTTTTGGTTGATGGTTGGCAAACGCTTCTCTCTTTTCCGCACTTAAGAGCCAAATCTGATGTCCTTTGGCTGTTAGGCCGCTGAGGTAGGGAATAACCTGCGATTGCCCCAACGCGTCGGTCATGCCATCGTACGAAATGTATAAAACACGTTTATTCAAGCCCGAATATTTATAAAATGCGTGTAAAGTTTGAATTCTTTTCTGATTTTTTTCAAAATACTAAAGTACAATTTGAAATATAATTGACAAAACGGGGTTGCATTTTCGATTACAACATATAATTGACTGAACAACAACAGGTAGCTTCATTGCTGCAAATGTTTATATGGTGTAGTTTAAATCGTGGTTGTTTAAAAAAATACCACTATTGCCGCATTTGCTGTTAAAAAAGATGAAATTAAAAAATGCAGCTCCATCGAAAATGGTTAATTTTATGGCTCAAAATAATCTACCGCACCGTGAGTAAAAATGTTTTTATCCGTGTTTTCCGGTTTTATTACGAGGGCTTCACCAATATGACTGTGGGACGGAAACTTTGGGCCATCATCATAATAAAATTAATTGTACTTTTTGCGGTGTTAAAACTTTTTTTCTTTCAGGATTTTTTAGGAAGCAAATTTGAGAATGACCAGGAGCGGTCGGACTATGTAATTGAACAATTAATATCACCAAAATAATGCCATATGATTGAGAATTTTGATTTGTCACTGGTGGACTGGTCGCGGGGTCAATTTGCGCTTACCGCCATGTATCACTGGTTGTTTGTGCCCCTAACCCTTGGGCTGGCTTTTATAGTGGCCATAATGGAAACCATCTACGTCCGTACCGGTAATCCAGAATGGAAACGCATTACAAAATTCTGGATGACTCTGTTTGGGATAAATTTTGCCATTGGGGTTTCTACCGGAATAATACTGGAGTTTGAGTTTGGAACCAACTGGAGCAACTATTCCTGGTTTGTGGGCGATATTTTTGGAGCGCCTCTTGCCATTGAAGGAATTATGGCTTTCTTTATGGAAAGCACCTTTATTGCCGTCATGTTTTTTGGCTGGAATAAAGTCAGTAAGAAGTTTCACCTGCTCTCAAGTTGGCTTACGGCTTTTGGGGCAAACCTTTCTGCACTTTGGATTCTTATTGCCAATGGTTGGATGCAATTCCCGGTGGGAATGAAGTTTAATCCCGATACTGCACGAAACGAGATGATGAACTTTTGGGATGTGGCGCTTTCACCGGTAGCCATTAACAAATTTTTACACACCATTACCTCGGCTTATGTTTTGGCTGCAATTTTTGTTGTGGGTATCAGTGCCTGGTTTCTGTTACGAAAACGCCATATTTTATTCAGCAAGCGAAGCATTATTGTGGCTTCAGTTTTTGGATTAACCAGCAGTTTGTATCTGGTTTGGTCAGGCGACGGTTCGGCCTATCAGGTGGCACAAAAACAACCTATGAAACTGGCGGTTATGGAAGGTTTGTACGAAGGAAAGGAAGGAGCCGGTATCATTGTTTTTGGTGTATTGAATAACGACAAGGAATATAACGACGATCAGGAAGCGCATCATTTTAAAGTTGAAATACCCAAGTTGCTTTCTTTTTTAGGTTACCGAAATGCCGATGCCTTTGTTCCCGGAATTAAAGATATTGTTGAAGGTGGTTATACTTATGTGGATGAAAATGGTCAGACCCATACTGCACTTTCGGCTGAGGAAAAAATGAAACGGGGAAAAATGGCGCTGAATTCACTGGCAGCTTATAAGCAAGCAAAAGCCGATGGAGCTGATAGTTTGCAGCATGCCAGTTTGCAAAGTCTTGAAGAAAATTTTCAGTATTTTGGTTATGGCTTTTTAAACGATCCGGCAAGCATTATTCCCAATGTTCCCATGACTTTTTATAGTTTCCATATTATGGTTGCTCTGGCTTTCTGGTTTATGCTTGTATTTATTGTGGCTCTATATTTTGTTTATAAAAACCAGATTGAAAAGCAAAAATGGTTTTTGCGCCTGGCCTTTGTAACCATACCGCTGGCTTTTGTTGCTTCGCAGTGCGGATGGATTGTTGCAGAACTGGGCCGCCAACCCTGGGTAATACAGGATATTATGCCAACGGTTGCTGCTGTGTCACAAATCGATACCATGGCGGTAAAAGTTACCTTCTTTTTGTTCCTGATTGTGTTTACCGCGCTTTTGGTGGCAGAAATTGGTATTATGCGAAAGCAAATACAAATTGGACCGAAAGACGAATAGTTAACCATTAATAAAGAAATTATGATTGATTCAACTTATATTTTATTACAGCACTACTGGTGGGTAATTGTATCGCTTTTGGGTGCAATTCTGGTTTTTTTAATGTTTGTGCAGGGAGGTCAAACTCTGATCTACAGTTTGGGAAAAACCGAAGATAAACGTAAAATTTTGGTTAATGCTTTGGGCCGGAAATGGGAATTTACATTTACCACCCTGGTAACTTTTGGAGGTGCTTTTTTTGCTTCGTTTCCCTTGTTTTATTCCACCAGCTTTGGCGGTGCTTATTGGGTTTGGATGACCATATTGTTTGCTTTTGTTTTACAAGCGGTATCGTACGAGTTTAGAACTAAACCACACAATGTATTGGGTAAAAAAACCTTCGAAGCTTTTCTGTTTATTAATGGATTGCTGGGTACCGTGTTGATTGGCACAGCTGTAGGAACGTTTTTTAACGGAGCTGAGTTTACCGTTAATAAAATGAACCTGACCAATCCCGATAACCCGGTTATTTCGCAATGGCAAACCTCCTGGTATGGCTTAGAGGCCGTACTTACCTTTCATAATGTAGCTTTGGGTCTGGCCGTGTTTTTCCTAAGCCGGGTTTTGGCCAACTTGTACTTTATCAATAGCATCGACGATGAGATTATAATTCCAAAAGCTAAAAAATCTTTATTGGTTAACACAATTCCCTTTTTGGTTTTCTTTCTCTACTTTGTTATTTACCTTTTGGTTAAAGATGGTTTTGCAGTAAATCCGGAAACCAGTGAGGTATATATGGAAAAATTCAAATACCTGCATAATTTTTTACAGATGCCACTGGTATTGATTGTTTTTTTGGTCGGTGTTTTAGCTGTACTATACGGAATTGGGATCACGATTTTTTGTAAGATAAGCACCAAAGGAATCTGGTTTGCCGGAGCCGGAACTATTTTAACTGTTTTGGGCTTATTAATGGTCGCCGGATTTAATAATACGGCATATTATCCTTCAAATTTCGATTTGCAGAGTTCACTTACAATTTTTAACAGTTCCTCGAGCAAATTTACTTTAAAAGTAATGGCCGTGGTTTCTATAATGGTTCCTTTTGTTATTGCCTACATTTGGTATGCATGGAAATCGATAAACAATAAACAGCTTACGCAAAAAGAATTGGAAGAAGACGACAGCCTGCATGTGTATTAAATGGGCTTTGAATTAATTTAAAATGATTGTTATGCATATTATTCAGATAATTAGCTTTTTCAGTTGGCCGGTTCTTATTTATGTAAGTTACAAACTGATATGGATTGCCCTTAAAAAATTTGAGGAAACACCTGAACCCTAAAACACAGGCCGTTTGCTTTTTTATAAGCTCAACCACTGTTTTAAAATATTAAAGAAATAATTATAAAAGGATGTTAACATCCTTTTATAATTATTTCTTATCTTTGTTCCATAAATCTTTAAAAATGGGTCTTATGGAACTTAATGAAAACGCTATAGTAGGTGAGGTGGTTAAATTAAACTACCGTGCCGCTGAAATATTTGAAAAAGAAGGAATTGACTTTTGTTGTGGGGGTAATATCTCCATTGTCGATGCCTGTAATAAAGAGGGTGCCGATAGTTCAAAATTATTAAACAAACTACAGCAGGTGCTCGGTAGCGATGACCCCGATTCAAAATACATAAATCAATTAGCTATTGATTTGCTTGCCGATTATGTGGTGCAGCGACATCATAGCTACGTAAGCGAAAAGTCGGTTTTTATTCAACAAAAGCTGGCTAAATTATGCGAAGTTCATGGCAATCATCATCCCGAATTATTTGAGATAAAGGAGTTATTCGATGGCGCTGTTGGAAATTTAACGGCACACATGAAAAAAGAAGAGTTGATTCTGTTTCCTTACATCAAGAAAATGATTGCTTTTCAAAAACAGGGAAGCTTTGAAACATCAGCTTTAGGAAATATTCTGGATCCGATAAATGTGATGATGGCCGAGCATGATGTGGAAGGAGAAAGGTTTCGGAAACTACGCCAGCTAAGCAACAATTACCTTACACCCGACGATGGTTGCGGCACTTACGAAGTTACCAACCGCGCTCTGGAAGATTTTGAGAAAGATTTACACCGTCACATTCATATAGAGAATAATATACTTTTTCCAAAGGCATTAAAATTAGAGTCAGAATTACTGAATACCAAAGGTGCTTAAGAAATAAAGTTCGATACCGATTTACTGTATTAACAGATGAGAATTAAGACATTATTCTCATCTGTTTTTTTATGCGTGTAATTTGCGACAAAAATTCCTTTTGGCTTGAAATTTTGACAGTTATTTGAACACTATGAAATATTTTCAGTTTACTATAAAATAAAAACTTAAGAGTAAAAACCTATAAAACAACATTATATGATTTGTAGATTTAAGATCTTGTATTTGGCATTTTCTTTGAAAAAAGTAAATCATCAATTAATTGTTTAACTAAAAAATGGAGGATTGAGTTATGTCACTTGTAAGATTTTCAAACACTTTCCCGACTTTGTTCGACCGTTTTTTTGAAAACGATTTGTTTGATTGGTCGAATCGGAATTTTTCTTCAACTAACACCACCCTGCCATCGGTAAATATAAAGGAAACCAACGATGACTTTGAGGTTGAAGTAGCTGCACCCGGTTTTTCAAAAACCGATTTTAAAATTGAACTAAACCACGATGTGTTAACCGTGTCGTCGGATAAGGAAGTTAAAAACGAAACCAAAGACGGGCAACAGTTTACCCGCAGAGAGTTTAGTTACCAGTCGTTTAGCCGTAGTTTCACCTTACCCAATTCGGCCGACAGCGATAAAATTAAAGCTTTGTACGATAATGGTATCCTGAAAATTGTTATTCCCAAAAAAGAGGAAGCCAAACCTAAACCGGCCCGTCAGATAGCTATTTCATAAAATTAAAATTCCGGCTGGTTAACTGGCCAGCCGGTTTGTTTTTTGTTGAACCTAAAATTTAAAGTATTATGAAACACGTAATTGCAATTGCCTGCCTGGCGGTTGTGTTTCAAATAAGCAGTTGCCAGGGTCAGGACGAAAAACAAAAAGGAAAGGAAAAACCAGCAGTGAACCCACAAACCAATATCTCGGTAAATAAAGAATACGACGAATCGGGTAATTTAATCCGGTACGATTCAACATATTCGTATTATTATTCGAATATTGAAGGCGATACCCTGCTTGGAGACAGTATTTTTAATCGTTTCAGAAACCATTTTAACCAAAGCTATTTCTTTTCAGAATCGCCCTTTTTTTCTGATTTCTTTTTTGAAGATTCTTTATTGCTTTATGATTTTTATAAAGATGACTTTTTTACCAATCGCTTTCATCGCAACATGGAACGTATGGATAGTATTTTTAGGGGAATGGATTCCATAAAGAACCAGTTTTTTAGAAAACAGTTTGAAGAACCTGTCTGGCAATAAAGAAAAAAGTCGGAACGTTTTTTAAGGTTCCGACTTTTTATATCTATGGTTTGGAATTAAAAATGAGCTATCGGCTCATCTTTTCCTGTTTCCAATTTTATAATATCGTGAACCAGATTATTAGCCAGGCGGCTTGCTCCAAGGCGGCAAAGTTTTTTGTTTAGCCATTCGTCGCCAAGTACCATCTTAACAATAGCTATATAAATCAATGCATCTTCCGATGTAACCATTCCTCCGGCGGGTTTTATTCCCACTTTGCGTCCGGTTTTTTCGTAGTAAGCTTTTATGGCTTTACACATAATATAAACAGCCTCAGGTGTAGCTGCCGGATCCATTTTACCGGTACTGGTTTTAATAAATTCGGTACCGGCCTCCATGGCCACAACACTGGCGTTCCAGATGTGTTCAGTAGTTTTTAATTCACCCGTTTCCAAAATGGTTTTCAGGTGCGAATGCCCAATGACTTCGTTTATAGCTTTTACTTCGTCATACACAGTTTGGTAATCACCCGAAAGCCAGGTTCCCAATGAAATAACAATATCCACATCGGTAGCTCCATTTAAAGCCGCTTGTTTACATTCGAGTAATTTCACATCCAAAAAAGTTTGTGATGATGGAAAACCAGCACCTACTGAAGCCAGCCCTACGGTTTTAATTTTTAAGTAAGTTGCAACAGTTTTCACCAGCGGAGGATATACGCAAATTGCCGCAACGTTGGGAATGTTGGGGTATTTTTCCTGAAACGAGTTAACATTTTCAGCAAATTTTTGGCCTTTTACTAAGGTGTCGGTTGCATTTAAGGTTGTTAAATCGATTAAACTAAAAGCCAGTTTCAGGTTGTCGGCACTATAAAGTTCTTTGGCCAGCATTTTTGCTTCAATTACTTTATTTGCTATGTGACTGTCGTCGAAAGGCAGTGGATATTTGTTTAGTATTTCCATAGTTTGTTCCTAAATTAAGTCTGATAAAAAGAAATTATTTCTGTGTCAAAACCAAATAAAAGAATAATGGTTTTAAAACCGAAACAAAATTAGCAATTCTTTTTAAAGCTTTTTGTTTTTCAGATGCCTTTCCTTATCGCGCAAGGTTTTTTTTTGCAGGTTTTTTTCAAAAGCATCACTTAAATCAACACCTGTTTGGTTTGCCATACAAATTAACACCCAAAGAACATCGGCCATTTCATCGGCCAGGTTACTCTTTAAATCCGATTTTTTAAACGATTGATCGCCATAAGTACGGGCCATTATTCGAGCCAGTTCGCCCACTTCCTCGGTTAAAACTGCCATATTGGTAAGTTCACTAAAATAGCGGACACCGTAGGTTTTAATCCAATCATCTACTTTTTGCTGTGCCATTGCAATAGTAAGTTCACTCATCGTGTGCAGTTATTAAATAGAAATCTCATTTAATAATGTTGTCAAATGAAAGCAAATTTCGGAAAAATGGTCCGATAAATTAAAGAAATATGGATAGTTTTTGAAATAAGTGTAACATCACAATAAAGAATCCGTCCTTGTTTTGCATTTAGCATAGTATTTAACTAAAAAACGCATGTTATGAGAACCCTAAAAACACTAACTTTTGGAATGTTTGCTTTGTTTGTTTCAATAGCAGCAAGCGCCCAACAAAAAACTGAAGTTCGCAATGTAAAAGGATTTAGCGGAATTGATGTTAGCGAAGGCATTCGCGTGGAATTGACCTATGGCGATAAAGAATACGTTGAAGTAACTACTGATGAAGGTGTTATGGAGCGAGTAATTACCGAGCTTAAAGGAAATGATTTGCGTATTCATATGGAAGGCAATAACTGGAATGGTTGGAACATTAAAGTTTTGGTAAAAGTTACGGCGGTTAAAATGGAACGGCTTGAAGCAAGCAGTGGTTCAAGTATAATTACGCAGAATTTGCTTGAATCGAATAAGCTGGAGATGTCGTCAAGTAGTGGAGCCAGCCTGAAGGTGGCCTTTAAATCGCCGGTGGCGTCGTGTAAAACCAGCAGCGGGGCCAGTGCCGATTTAAAAGGTGAAACCCAAACATTTTCGGCCAAATCAAGTAGTGGTTCCAGTATTGATGCGGAATTGTTAAAAGCCGATAAAGTGGATGCCGATGTTTCAAGCGGAGCCAGCATTGAAGTTACTGCAAATGAAGAATTAAAAGCAGAAGCCAGTTCAGGTGGAACCATAAAATATAGTGGAAGTCCAAAAATGAAAGACATTGAAAAATCGTCGGGTGGAAGCGTGCGAAGCAATTAAAAACATTCCGATTTTCAGAAAGAACGAAAAACAGCCCTTAAAAGTTCATTTTAAGAGCTGTTTTTTTATTGTGAAAGTCCAGCGTCTTCAATAATGGTATCAACAAGGCGGATAAGCGGATAATTTGCTTTGTAAACAGCGCTAAGATATTCAATTATATTGTTGGTTGAAAGTTGGGAAAGAGTCAAGGAACTCGTGGCTACATAGCTTTTATACTTTAAAAGCTCAATGTGTTCAAAATCTTTGGGAAAACCTTTGGGTGCCGTTTTGAGTTTGTCCTGATCCCATAAGCCGCTGAAATATTTTTTAAAATTTGGGGCTTCTAAAAGTTCAAGCAGTTCTTCCGGTACCTGATAAAACTCTTTACGCAAAGCTTTTAAAACCGGAGCCTCGGGCATAAATATGCCACCACCGGTAAAACTTTTTCCCGTGGGTTCAATGTGGACGTAGAAACCCGAAAGCTTATTTTTTCGTCCATTGGGAGCAATGTAAGCACCAAAATGGTTTTTATAAGGCGTTTTATCTTTGCTAAAGCGTACATCGCGATAGATGCGAAATACACAATCTTTTGCCAGTAACCCATTTAGTTGCGGATTGGTTTGAGCAAAGTGGGCAATAAGCTGTCCAACAAAATCAGTAAAATCAGCAAGTGCCAGTTGGTACCGTTCTTTATTGGCATCGAACCAGTTTTTGTGGTTATTGTGTGCTAAATCGCTTAAAAAGGGAATAACATTTTTTGTGAGCATGGCTGTGGAAATTAAAATAGCCCGTGTATTTCAGCGTCAATCTTATTAATAATGTAGCTTAAATCCTCGTTTTTTTCACTAAAGTTTAAGTTATCAACATCAACAACCAAAAGTTTTCCCAGATCGTATTTTCCAATCCAGGCCTCGTAACGTTCGTTCAATCGCTTCAGGTAATCGAGTCGGATGGAATTTTCATAATCCCGTCCTCGTTTTTGAATCTGGCTTACCAGCGTAGGCACCGATGCACGCAGGTAAATTAATAAATCGGGTGGTTGAACTAGTGAGTTCATTAACTGAAAAAGAGAAAAATAATTGTCGAAATCACGTGAGCTTAGAAGCCCCATGGAGTGTAAGTTGGGAGCGAAAATATGAGCATCTTCGTAGATGGTACGATCCTGAATTACCGTTTTGCCCGATTTCCGGATGTCCAGTATTTGATTAAAGCGACTATTTAAAAAATAAATCTGCAAGTTAAATGACCAACGTTGCATGTCGTTATAAAAATCGTTCAAATACGGATTTTCTTCAACATCTTCGTAATGGGGTTCCCATTTATAATGTTTCGACAGTAAGCGGGTTAAAGTTGTTTTACCCGAACCAATATTTCCGGCTATTGCAATGTGCATAATTCTTAGTTTTAATGCTTACTAAAGTAAGGTTTTTTGTTTTGAATAAAAATCAATTTTTATTGCATTGGCAAAAAAAACCTTCAACATTGATTATGTTGAAAACAAAACCAATAAAACAGAAGCTGTAAATATTTTATAATAACCAGAATATGTAGCTTGTATAAATGACCAGAAAAATAAATCCTTCGATGCGGCTTATTACTCTTCCTTTGCCCATAAATACAAAAATAAATAGTAAAAGTCCGGCAATTATATTTAAAAGCAAATCGGGTTGAGCATTTGTGGTAACCTGAACGGGCGATATTATGGCCGAAACGCCCAAAATCAGGAAACTGTTAAAAATATTGGAACCCACCACGTTTCCAATGGCCAAATCTACATTTCCTTTGCGTACGGCCACAATAGAAGTAGCCAGTTCGGGAAGTGAGGTTCCTACCGACACAATGGTTAATGCAATAACCCGTTCCGAAAGACCGATTTTTTGAGCAATTAACACGGCGTTGTCAACAATAAGATTACCTCCAACGATTAAGAGTACTAATCCAAACAAGGTAAGGAATATGGATTTGGGTATACTTATCGAAGGTAAATTCAAATTTTCTTCGTGCGGTTCTTTTTTGGCAACGGCCAGGTTGTACCCCATAAAAATGGTAAAGAAAAGCAGTAGCAAAATACCATCGGAACGTAAAATGGCATCCGCATCTATGCGATTAAGCAGGGTATCATTAGCCATTAACCAAACAGCAAGTGCAGCCAAAAGACTTAATGGGATTTCGATCCATGTGGTGCTTTTCTTAACATTCAAAGGTGCTATTAAAGCTGTGATTCCAAGAATTACCAAAACGTTGAAAACATTGCTTCCAATTACATTACCTAAAACCATTTCGGTGTTTTTATTGATTGCAGCCAGAGTGTTTACTACTAATTCTGGAGCAGATGTTCCAAAAGCAACAATGGTTAGGCCAATAACGATATCTGAAATATTCATGCGTTTAGCCAGCGACGAGGCTCCATTCACCATTTGATTGGCTCCGTAAATTAAAGCAGCAAAGCCTGCGAGTAAAAGTAAGATGGGTAACATTAGTCTATTTTTTTGTGCAAAAATACAATATTCAAAACACATGAATTTGGTTTTTGCTCAAGGTAAACCTATTTTTTATTTAAATTTTTTTCGCAATAAAATCAAATGCAATCATCAATAAAACAATGATATATGTGATTTTGAGACTATTTGGTTAAAATAATTGTTACAGTAAAATTACCAAAAATTACACCTCGCAAAGTTTGTAACCCCAAGTTAACCAATTATTACCCTTTTGTTTTATGCAAACGTTGTAATTTGTTGTGCATATTCTTTAGAATACTAAAAAACAATATAGAACTGTTTATTGACTCGAAGATGAATAAACGAAACAGGCATATTATGATGCAAATAGTTTTTGCAGCCATTATTTCACTATGCATCCTTCTAATAATTAAAATCATATTAATAACTATTTAACTTTCAACAAACAATGTGTTTTCTATGAAAAGAATTCTATTAGCTATTATTTTAAGTATGAGCTGCACTTTTATCTATGCACAGATAAAGGTTAGCGGTACCGTGCGATCGGCATCGGACAACGAAGTCTTGCCGGGAGCAAACGTAATCGTTAAGGGTACCACCACAGGAACCATCACCAATGCAAAAGGTGAGTATCAATTAGAAATACCCTCAGCCGATGCGGTTTTGGTGTATTCTTTTATTGGCTTTCAGACGCAGGAAGTGGCTGTAGCCGGAAGAAGTGTTGTTAATGTAAGTCTTGAAACCGATGCATTCTCGCTCGACGATGTAGTGGTAGTGGGTTACGGAGTTCAAAAAAAGAGCGACGTTACTGGCTCCATAGTTTCTGTTGAGGCTGACAAGTTGCGCGATGTGCCTTCATCGAGTTTAACCAAAGCTTTACAGGGAAAAACAGCCGGTGTTGAGATTGTAAACACCAGTCGTCGTCCCGGGGGTGACACTCAAATTCGTATCCGGGGTAATCGCTCGTTAACTGCATCGAACGATCCTTTAATTATTGTCGATGGAATTCCTTTTGGAGGTAAAATAAGTGATATTGCTTCAGATGATATCCAATCGATGGAAATATTAAAAGATGCTTCAGCAACAGTAATATACGGTTCTAGGGGTGCTAACGGGGTAATTATTATTACTACCAAACGGGGTAAATTAGGAGATTTGAAAATATCGTACAATGGATATCAGGGAATAACTCAGGTAGCCCGTAAATATGATATTTATGATGCCGAAGGATTTGTTAAACTTCGTCGTGATGCGGGAAACTACAGTTATTTACCCGATGAAACGGAATCGATGCTTAGCGGACGTGAAACAGATTGGCAGGATTTAATTTATCAGACAGGTATTACCTCTAACCATGAGCTTAGTCTTTCGGGGGGGTCTGAAACTACCCAATATTCGTTTACCGGGGGTTATTATAACGAAACCGGGGTTTTACCCGCCATGGGTTTTAAACGTTATAACATGCGATTGGCACTCGACCAGCAAATAGGTAAACGAATAAAAATGGGGATAACTACTATGAACTCACTTTCCATTACCGATGGTCAATCAGCTAACCCCATGTTTCAGGTATTAGCTTTATCTCCTTTAGCAAAACCATACAACGATAACGGAACCGTGAAAGACATTCCTCAATATCCTAATGAAGATTGGTATAATCCGTTAACCATTAAAGATAGCGAGCGATGGAAAGAACAAAACAGACGAGCTGCATCGTTTAATACCCTATATGCAGAGGTAAAAATTATTGAAGGATTAAAGTATCGATTAAATTTTGGTTTTGAATACGGAGCCAGTAAATACAACAACTTTTACGGAAGCAATACCGTTTTTAGGGCTGGAAAACAAAATCAGGCAAGAATCAGACATACCGACGATCAATCGTATACCGTTGAAAACCTGTTAATATACGATAAGACCATCGGTCGTCACCGGATAAATTTTACCGGTATGCAAAGTGCTCAAGAATCACTTTCTATTGGTTCGCGCATTGATGCCATTGGAATTCCTGCCGATTACATTCAATACTATGATTTTTCATTAGCAGAAAGCGTAAGTGTCCCTGCTGATGATAATTTCTATACAAAATGGAACTTGTTATCGTATATGGCTCGTGTAAACTATGCCTTCGACGATAAATACCTCTTTACCATTACAGGGCGTTCTGATGGTTCGTCACGTTTTGCCGAAGGATACAAATGGCATACCTATCCTGCTTTTGCTCTGGGTTGGAATGTGGGAAGAGAAGCTTTTATGGAAAATGTAAATTTTGTTTCAAATCTTAAGATTAGAGCAGGTTATGGCCAAACATCAAACACTTCAGTTCCTCCCTACAGTACTTTAGGTGGATTAAATCTTACCTATTACAATTTTGGAAACCAGGGGGTAAAGGGCTATTATGTATCCTCCCTTCCAAACAAGACGTTAGGGTGGGAATTTACCACAACATACAATGCTGGTATCGACTTTAGTTTTTTTAATGACCGGATAAGTGGTTCTGTTGATGCATACCTGCAACAAACCAACGATTTGTTATTGGGTAAAAAGCTGCCCCCTTCGCAGGGAGTTCCCGGTATGTTTCTCGAAAACATTGGAAAAACTGAAAACCGAGGACTTGAAATTGCTTTAAATGGTGTTATATTGAATGCTGGCAGTGATGATGATTTGTTCTGGGAAATGAATGTAAACCTTTTCCTGAACCGGGAAAAAATTGTTGCGCTTCAGGACGAAGCCGTTTCGCAAGATATTCAAAACGGGTGGTTTGTCGGACATCCTTCGAGTGCCATATATGACTGGGAAAAAATAGGTATCTGGCAATTGGGCGAAGAAACCGAAGCCGCAATTTACGGAAAAAAACCGGGTGACATTAAGCTTAAGGATCAAGATGGAGACAACGATATTGACGACAACGACAGGGTAATTCTGGGTTCGTCACAACCCGACTTGATGGGAGGATTCACATCAACCTGGGGTTACAAACGTTTCGATCTTTCGGTAGTTGGCTATTTCCGTGTAGGTGGAACTATTGCCAGTACACTGCACATGCCAAACAATTACCTGAACCGTCTCGATGGGCGACGTAACCAGATTGTGGTTGATTACTGGACTCCCGAGAATCCAACTAATGATATGCCAAAACCAAGTGCTACAATTGACGCATCGCGTACCGATGTTTTGGGTTATTTTGATGGTTCGTTCTTAAAAATCAGAAGTATTAACCTGGGATATAACTTTAATCCGGCGCTTACATCCCGCATTTTTGGCGAAGGATCCAGTGTCAGGGTTTATGCTTCGCTGGCCGATGCTTTTATTTTCTTTTCACCCTATTTGAAAGCTGGAGGCGTTGATCCCGAACCAACCAACACTGCAGTTGATGACATTGAAGGCATTAGTTTGCCAGACCGAACTCTGGTAGTAGGTTACAACACCCCACCAACCAGCAAGTTACTTTTTGGTGTAAATATTAAATTTTAAAATGTTTTACGATGATAAAGAAATTAACATACCTGCTTTTTGCTTTGGGTCTGATTCTTATAACCAGTTGTGAAGACTACCTGATGGAAGAGCCCAAAAGCCTTACAGCTCAATACCTGGAAACCCCGGGTGGAGTAGATGCTGCGCTTAATTCTGCCTATTCCGACTTACGTTACTTTTATGGCGGCGAGAGTGCATTAAACGTGACTTGTTCAGGAACCGATGAATGGCAACGCGGACCTGATGGAAGTACCGAATTTAATATGTATACCGACGGGTTACCAGCCAATGGAATGGTTGGAACAACCTGGAATTGGGGATATACATCAATCAATACAACCAATGCAGTAATTGGATTTGCTGCAAATTCAGGAATGAATGAATCGTTAGCCAAA
Source organism: Bacteroidetes bacterium HGW-Bacteroidetes-4 (assembly GCA_002840905.1). Classification (GTDB taxonomy): domain Bacteria; phylum Bacteroidota; class Bacteroidia; order Bacteroidales; family SZUA-534; genus GWE2-40-63. The sequence goes on from PHDD01000006.1 coordinate 114,626, forward strand.
AAAAGAATAGCAGAAGCCCGATACATTAGAGCTACCTGGTATTTTATTATGGTTCAGGTTTACGGTGATTGCCCTTTGAACCTTGAGTTTATAACCGAACCTTCTACTGAGGCCGTGCGAACCCCGGCAGCCGAAGTGTACCAGGCTATAATTGATGACTTGGAATTTGCAAAGCTGAATTTGCCTGCTGTTGCCGAAGAGATTGGAAGAGCCGATGCAGCTGCTGCTTACCATTTGCTGTCGAAGGTTTATCTAACACGGGCAACACATGCTACAGCAAGTGTATCAACCGATTACCAAAGCGCCTACGATAATGCCATGGAATTAATTTCTAATAGTGGTACTTATGGATTGGCTCTTTTGGAAGATTTTGCTGATGTACACATGCCCAGAAATGAACACAACAGCGAAATTATATTTACCGTTGAGCGAAATGCCGATCCTTTGTATAACGATGCTGACCCCGATAAGAATGGCAACAAAAACAACCGGAGTAGTTTTTTCTTCCGTCCTCACTATGAGGTTTGTACTGATTTCGGTGGTTTAGCCCGTACGCTTGAATACGGTCGCCCCTGGATTCGTGTACGACCAACCAATTATTTGTTAAATGTGGCTTTCGAAGATAAACTGTACGATACCCGTTATAATAAATCGTTCCAGACTGTTTGGTTGCTTAATAATGAAGCCTCGTTAACAAATAGTTCTTTCAAATTGGGAGATACAGCCATTTGGCTGCCAGGTATAGAGAATTACAAACCCGGATTAAATATAATGAATATTTATCCTCCTTCGTTGTATTACGATAATTTGCTACCCGATAGTACCAAGCAAACAAAAAAGATTTATCCTTCGCTTTCTAAATACGATGATATCGATAGGCCAACCGTTAACGACGCTTCTGTTCGTCCGTTTATCGTACATCGTTTTGCCGAAACTTACCTAATTGCAGCCGAAGCCGCTATGTATTTGGGTATTGCCGGGGAATCGGTTGACCTTTTAGCTGTTTTGCGTACGCGGGCATCGTATGACCCAAATCGTTCAGCAGCTGACAATGCATTTGCTAAACAACGATTATTGAACCGGATTCCGTCAATGACCGATTTGGAAGAGGGAATTAATTTTATATTGGATGAACGCATGCGTGAACTGTGCGGCGAATACATGCGCTTTTTCGACTTAGCCAGAACCCGAACCACAACAGGCCAAGTCCAGTTGCTTTACCGGGTTCGTAACCTGATACCTGAAATACCGGCTAAAGATGCCATTAAGGATTATCACGTGTTATACCCAATTCCACAAGATCAGATTGATTTGGTAACCAATGAATTTAAACAAAATGAGGGTTATTCAAATTAACAGGCAATAACATACTGTTTTTTGGAAAATGATTAAATAAAAAAACAAACAAAGATGAAACAAAAAATAAATAACATTGGATTAATACTGACCATCCTGTGGATATCTTTTCCCTGCTTTACCGCATGCGAAAAAGAGTATAATCCTATGGTTGAAGAAGTGGTCGATTTAAACGGTAATATTACTGCTGTTGACAAAACCATTACTGAACCTGGCGACATAGTTACCTTTACCGGAACGAACCTTGATAAGGTTTACATGATAATGTTTAATGAGGAGCCTCTTAATGTGCAATTTACAGCTACCTCAACAGAATTAAAAATGACAGTACCTTCACAAGCCCCACTGGGCGATGTGGTGACCATCAATTTTTTTTTCTCGGGAAAAGGTTTGGCACAGCGAACCATTAAAATTATTTCACCTCCTCAAATAATGGAAGTATCTCCAATTGCTGCTTATCCCGGCGAGGAGTTAACCATACTTGGACGCGAACTGTATTTGGCACAGTCAATTTCTGTTGGTGGAGTAAATGCCACTTTTACCGTTATTGATGACAAAACAATAAGCCTTACTGTTCCTGATGGATTTGCCGGAGGAGATGTTGTTATAACTACCGAAACCGGAGGAGAATCAATGAGTCCGAGTCCGGTTATATTAGGTACCGAGTTATTGGTTACCAATATTGACAATAACGGCGACATTCTGAATAATTTTGGTTCCTATTCAAATGCCAGTGGCGCTGAAGCCAGTGACGATTTTCCACGCAATAAAGTGTATGTAATTACTATTGAGGATAATGGTTCGAGTTGGGGAGCAAATTGCGATTTTAATTTGCAAAATATGCCAGCTACCATTAATGGAAACACCATCGATTTAACCAAAGTTGAAATGGTAGCCGATGTGAAGGCTTCAAAAGTACTAAGCTTTAATTTTATGGTGGGGAAAAACCACAACCCTCCGGGCTTATGGGGAAAAACAACAGAAGTAACTCAGGAGTGGCAAACCATTACTGTACCATTTACAGTATTGGGACAGGGTTATGGAGGAGATCCAATTACCGACGATCCTTTGATTCCATTTGAGGAGTACACCATGATAAAATGGTCGTTACCAGCTTCTGCCGATCAAAAAAACTTTGGCGAAACGATTACTTTTGATAATGTTAAATTTATTATCAGAGATTAATGGGTGCTGCATATAAAGTTGATGTAATCAGCTTTATATGCTTTAAAAACAGCAATATAAAAACCGTTTAAAACGAAAAATAATGAAGAGAATTAAAATTATAAGCAGATTTTCACAATTGGGACTGCTGCTAATTGTACTTGGCATTGCTGGTTGTGACGAAGGTGCTCCGCTTAGCATTGATCCCATTCAAAAGGACACCTTGTTTACCTTTGTACCCGATCATGGTTATCCGGGTACAACCGTTAAAATTACCGGAAACGTGGTTAGTGGTGTAACACAGGTAGCTTTTGGCAATCGCGAAGGCACAATTTCCAGTGCATCGGAAGGTGAATTGAACGTTGTTGTACCTGTTGGCGCTACAACCGGAAAAATTAAACTGGTAAAAGATGGAATAGTAGTGACCTCACTTGTTAATTTTGAAGTTGACGATACGCCCATTCCTACCATTATGGAGATGTCACCCGAAATAGTGGGTTCTCAGGATACCGTTCTTTTAACGGGTAGCTTGCTCGATTTGGTAGACTCTGTATTTATTGGTTCGTTGCAGGCAACAGTTATTTCGCAGTCGGCTATTGCTATTGAGATAGTGACTCCAAAAAAGATGCAAACTGATTTTATTAACCTGTATTACGATTACATGACCAGCTATGGAATACAAAAAGTTGGTGTGGCCAAAAGCAATATAGTTCTTACTCTTAAGCTTCCGGTAATTGAATCTATTGAGCCGGATATTAGTTTGTTGGATATTGGCGATACGCTTACGTTAACAGGAACCATGTTCGATGAGGTTCGGAAAATTTTCTTTGGTGATGTAGAAGCTGAAGATTTCGAAATTATCAGCGATACAAAACTAAAAGTGGTAGTTCCGGAAGGAGCCGTTAGTGGTAAGATAATTTTAATGGTAATTGATGGTGATACAGAATCGGTAGAGAGCTTTGCTATTAATTTGCCATCAATAACCAGTTTTTTACCGCTTAAAGGAGGTGATATTTCGCCAACTGAGCGGGTTTTCGCAGTAATTGGAACCAATTTTAGTTTAGTCGAAAGTGTTAGTATGGGTACTTTTACCGGAACCATTCAGGCACAAACCAACACCCACCTTACATTTAGTATAAGTGGTGCTGCCGGAGGATTTTTGCAGTTAAATACTGCCAATGGCCCGGTAAAAAGTGTAATTCCTTTTATTCTTTATGGCTATTTTTGGCTGGCCGATTATGATAATATGTACGATCCGGTGCGCCTGTTTAATGAACCCATGTATACTGTAGCCCCAAATAGTGAACAATGGGCCGATATTACAGTAAATTCAAAGAGTATTCAGAATAAAGGTGATGCTTACGGTAATTTCCGCCAATTCGATGTAACTTTTGGCGAAAGTAACTCACCACGTTTTTACCTACGGGGCGATCAAGGTGATTTAGCCAATCCAGCCAATGACCGTTTTCTTTTGTTTAGCGAAAATTCTGAAGGGGTTTCTTTTGAATTCGATATTTCATGGGATGTGGTTCCATCTGAATTACTTAACGAGAATAATGAGGTCGATCTTAAACTTATTTTTTTTAATGCCGATCAAAGTTTAGGCGGTGGTTATGGTTATTACAGCGATCATATTTTGGTGCCATATAACGGAGTTGGTTTTTGGGAACATGTTGTGGTTGATTTATATGCTACCAATGTGGCTGGCGATTCATACATGTATAATACCAATGTGCCTGAAGCTTCATCAAGGCGCATGGCTCCAAACAATTGCCGAATTATTGGGATTATGTTTCAGGGAGGTTATGCCTCAGGCGCAACTGGAGCAAATATGGTAGTAAATTTCGATAACATTAAGTTTGTTATCAGCGGAGAATAATTTCGATTAAATAAACATGCATCAGCTGCCTCGAACCTGTAATTCTCAGGATTGAGGCAGCTTTTTATTGATAATCAGTTAGTTTATAACAGGAAAACCTACGGTTTGTGTTAATATTATTTGGTGGGTTTTAGGCAACTTCATGGCTTTGGCTAATTCATCGGAATCAAAGTAACCACGCACAACTACATTTAATCCCTCAGAAGCACAATACAGATAAACGTTCTGCACAATAAACCCGGCATTGGCGTATGAGGTCTTTAAATAAGTGTCCATGTCAATATTTTCAGGCAATTTGCTGGAATTGGCCACGTAAATTAAATTAAAAGGAGCAGTTGCTACAAAATCTTGTTTGCCTGTGTTGGCTCTGATGTCGTTTTTATGAATCTGGAGGAGCAGGTTCTTTTTTGCTACGTAACGGTAAAAGCCACTTTTTAAAGCAACGTAAACCTCAATCTCCTGAAAATTTTGTGACGAAGGAACAGTTCTTTTGCTGGCCTCAGGGCGGTTTATACCATAAGCGGCCCAGAGTAAATCGGCCAGGGTTTGCAAAGGTAGTTCCCGGCTGCTGAATTCACGCGAAGAGTGTCTTTGGTTTAAAGCCTCCATTAAAGGCATGCCTCCGGTTTTATTTACCTCAGGCAAAGTTATATCCTGAGCATTTGTTAGCATAAGCGAAAACATAAAAACAAGGGTCATTTGTAGAGTCTTTTTCATAGATTTAGGAATTAAGTAACAATAAACGATAAAGTTAATGTGAAAAGTCAAAAGCTCCAAAAAAGAAAGTGCAATGATTTTATTATTAGTTTAATAAAAGATATTATTTGGGATTTTTTAAAAGGGTAAATTTAAATGTGCTGCCTTTATCCGGTAAACTTTCAACCCAAATATTGCCACCGTTTTGTATAACAAACTCTTTGCAAATTAATAAACCAAAACCGGTTCCTTTTTCGTTTGAAGTTCCGGGGCTGGTATATGTATCGTCGGAGTTAAATAGTTGCTCCTTGATTTCAGGGGCAATACCTATACCCATATCAGCAATTGAGAAAAGCACCATATTATCCTGTGCTTCGGCACTTATATTTACGAGCCCTCCTGGGTATGAAAATTTAATGGCGTTTGAAATCAGGTTTCGCAATACGGTATTCATCATTTCTTTATCGGCTAATACCTCCAGATTTTTAGGAACATTTATCTCCAGTTTAATTTTTTTGGACAGGGCAATGAGCTTCAGGTTTTCGACTACACTTGTGCTTAATTCGTAGCATGAAAGTACCTGAGGCTTTGGACTTAATTTTCCCGCCTGCGAACGGTTCCACATCAAAATATTATCGAGGAGGTCAAATATGTTTTTGGCTGAGTTGTTTATCATGCTTAAATAGGACTTAATCTCTTTTTCTGAAAATTCCTTGAAATCATTTTCCAACAATTGGGTAAAGCCCAATAAAGCACTAAAAGGACTTCGTAAATCGTGACTTAAAATAGAAAGGAACCGATCTTTATCAGCAACCAACACTTCAAGTTGTTTGTTAAGGTGTAATATTTGTTGCATTCGTTCTTTATCGCGGAAATAGGCCATAGAAAGTGCCAGTAATAATAAGCTGATAGCAATACCACTAAGGGCAACAATCCATACCCCTCTGGTTGATTCCGTTAAAAAGCGGTTATGGCTTTCAATCAAAAGAGTCCATCGGGTACCGTTAAAATTAATGGGTAGTATTTTTTGGATGCCTCGTTTCTGTTTTTGTTCCTTAACTGTAGTTTGAAAACTGTAAAGAAGCGATTCCGGGTTTATGTTGTCTCCATCATATATTTTTAGCCGGATGGAATTTTCATCGGGTAATCCTCTTTTACCTAAAATACCGGTCATCAAATCGTTCATCCGGTAGGGACTATAAACCCAGCCAACCAAAGCTTTGCGTCTTTGTTCAACGGTTTTAATAGGCTTACCGTATTTATATACCGGAACATACATTAAGGTTCCCGCCTGAATGTCTTTGTTGGTTTCCTGAACCAGTAATACTTTACCCGATAGGGCGGCAAAATTTGAATCTCTGGCTATTTCCATCGCTTTACGACGTATAGGGTCGCTGAACATATCGAAGCCAAAAGCGCTTATATTACGCCCTTTAAATGGTTCGAGGTAGAGAACGGAGGAATAGTATTCACGCTCGCCCCCAGGATTAATCTTGTATTCAGGGAATCCGGATTTTTGAACCATTAACAGGTGTGCTTCCAATTGGTTTTTTGGTATCCACAATGCAAATCCAATTCCTAATATGCCGGGCAAGTTTTTGTCAATATTTTCAGTTTCGTTAAAGCGTTTCCACTCGTCACGGGTAACGGTGTCGGAGGCTGTAAAATAGGCGGCTCCACTACGCAAAAGTTGCGCGTGAGATTTCAAACGAACATCAATTTTATTTTTTATTTCAAGGCAAATCAAATCAAAATTTTTTTTTGCTTCACGTTCAGCATTTCGCTTGGTTATGAAAGCAAAACTATAGGTAAGGAAAAGGCTCAGCAAAAAAACAAAAAGCGATTTTATATTTACAATTGACCCGGTTGCTTTGTAGAGCTTTTTAGTTTGCGGTAATTCCATCTGTTTTTTTGGGCTTGCTGTTAAGTAAAATTAGTCAATTGGCTATTAATTGTTTCTGAATAGTCGTAACTTATCAAAAGCAAGAGTTTCAATTAAATTCAAAGGTATTAATTTATAGCCATTTAACCAAAGGGTACTGAGCCGAGTGTAATATGTTTTTACGCTATTGTTTTACTAAAATTTTTTGGATTAAAACATCAGACCTAATGCAAAACCACTTTTCAGGTTCGAATGGTTGTCTTCAAAAAACGGATGTTCGTTTGTGTATAAATAGCTCATTTCATAAGCGGCTTCAAGGTCGAAGCGCCAGTATAGGCGAAGCCCTTTTTTGTACGAAAAACGTTGTAATGACATTTTACCATAAATAGCTCCGTATGAAAATTCTATCAGGTTTTCATCTTTAATGTTTACCCAGGTGTCTTTTTCCATTCCAATAAGGGGCTGTTGATAGGCTTGCCGGACACCAAAAGTAAAGCTAAAAGGCCAGCGGTTTTTCTTTTGGGTTAAAAAAGCATGACCACCAAAAGTCAATTCAACACCGAAGCCCCACAAACCATATTCGGTATCGTAAATGTCGCGGGTTCCGTAAACGGTTACGTTCGATCCTTTTTTTCCTACCGACGATAATTTTAAAAGATAAGTTTGCCAATCGAGTTGATGGGGAAAATATACCATGCGATCTTCATAGTTAAACTGCATTTCGAAACCGGTTCGTGTTTCGGGAGTTTTGTTGGTGTACCAGGTAACCGTGAGGTTTCGTGAGGCCCTGTTGTTTTTGTAATCATCGGTAATACTTCCAAAATCGGCATCCAATACATTTTCAAAATCGGTATAGGCGGTTAATCCATACGAAATATAAAAAAAGGAGTTCGTTTCACGGCTTTGTGCACTAATGGGGACGGGTTCAAAATAATCGGGACTAAAGTATTGATTATAACCATCTGAAGCTGAAAATAGGGTAATAACAACCGCAATTAAAGTAGTTTTTATGGAGTTTTTCATAACTGTTCCAATGTTATTGAAGTAAAACAATAAATTTGAAGTTTAAGAATTTGGTTTTTTCTTGTTAAAAGCATAAGCGGTTTTAATTACGCCTCCCAGTTTCATTTTTTTTCGTAATACTTTTTGAATTTCTACATTACCATATTCCTTTGCTACACGATATGGGGTTCGTCCCCAGTTGTCTGCAATTAGGGGGTTGGCATTGGCAGCTAACAATTGATTCACTGCTTCATAATTTCCTTCGCGTACAGCAAAGTGTAAGGGGGTCCAACCGTTGATACCCTGAACGTTTGTGTTGTTACATTTTTGAATTATTCCGGGTAACAGTGGAGATTTTTGATAAACCGCATAATGCAAAACAGCTATTTGTGAATTGTTCATTTGGGTGGGATCGGCTCCCAAATTCAAAAGTGTGTTTACATAAACCGGTTTATTTTCTTTGTAAGCATAAAACAAAGGCGAATCACCATTTTTATCTTTTTGCTCCAATGAGATATTATGTTGCATTAGCAATTCAATAAATCCGGATTCTATGTTGTTTTCAACAATCCAGTGAATTTGATTCCCCGATAGTTTAGAACCAAAACCAAGAGGACTGTTTACTTCAAGGAGTTTTTTTGTTTTGCTGTGTTGTGCATTACGCATGCAAGTCATTATGGGCAATTCGTCGTGGTTATTTAAAGCAGCTGGAGTAACGCCTTTTTCAATTAATACATTAAATAAGCGATTCATTCCCTGTTTCGAAGCCAGCAGATTAATCATGGAACCACCACTTTTGGGTTGGTGGTTTAAATTGATGCCTAATTCCACCAGTTTTAAAGCAATTTCTTCCGAATTTGAATTGGCAGCCAACTCCAGCAGGTAGGCGTAATCGGCTTGTTTTACATTGAACTTGTGTTTTAATAAAACAGGAAGCAGGTTGGTCCGGTTGGCTTTAACAATAGCGTTAACTACATTGTCGCCCATGGTTGGATCGGCTTGTACAATGGATGGTGTTTTTATTAAAACCTGGTCGAGCATCGATGCGTTGTCGTGTTCAATGGCATAAACCGAAAGAGTGGTAGTCATTTTTTTATACAGTTCGCTGCTTGAGTACATGGCAATATCGAGCGAATTGTTGTAGGCAAATCCTTTCTCGAGCAACTGGGTGGAAATGCTTTTTTTGTCGAAATACACGGCCGCCGTCAACAGGTCGAAACCATTCATTATCGGTGCCTTATTTACGTTTACCTTTTCAATCAGGTTTTTGGCAATTCGTCCGCCACCATTTTCAATTACATAGAATAGCAATGCATAAGGATCGGTGCCCGGCGGCATTAAAAGTTCCATAACCTCGGCATTATCTTTGGATACGGCGTACTGAAAAGGTGTATTTTTATTGTGTTCAAAACCATTCAACAGGTTTCTGTTGTAAGCATCGGTAATAAAAGCCATGTTGTTGCTTTCAATAGCTGAAAACACTGCATTTCCGAAGTTGCTTTTTGCCTCGTTGAATTTTGTTATTACCTCTTTATTGCCCCGGTTTAAATAGAGCGCATAAGCTGTTAGTTCGTATTTTTTGGTAACATCTTCGGTAAGTTCGGCCAAAAACAGGTAAGCATCGGGGTTTTGATTGTTTTCTGACAATTCAGCCTCAGCATATTTTTTAGCTGCGTCTAGAAATTCCGGATAGGGCATGTCGTTTTTAAACAGGTTTAGTTTTCTGATAGCTGTTTCCAATAAAGGTTGATAACGCCGGGTGTTTTGTTGAGGGGCAGCCGTTGCTTGATTGGATAGCAAAAAGTCACCTCTGTTTATGGCTTCTTTTTCTTCATTTGCTTTATCAATAAGCGATTGCTTTAATGATAAGTATTCTACTTTTTGGAAGGCATCGGTGGTTTTGGCTATCAGATCGTCCATTTTTTTTACCGATTCTTCCAGTTTTTTATCGATGGCTGCAATTTGACCTTCGGGGGTTAGCACTGATAAATCAGGTTCTCCGGTTGATGAACCTTGGTTTTGGTTGTATCGGGTATAGTCGAGTTGCACCGTTTGTCCTGAACTAAAATAAGTTCGTGGTGGAGTAGCGCATCCCGTTTTTATCCAGTCGGCACTTCTGAAATTGTAATTTTTTTTCATGGATTCCAGCATACAGTTATGAAACTGGAAGTAGGCAATGTAATGTTGTTCCTCGCGTTCTGAAAAAACTTCGGCAGCGGCGAATAAGTATTCTTTTTGGGCGTCCTGATTTTCTTTAACAATTTGCTCATAAATACCGCCCATGGCTTTTTCCATTTCGGCATCCAATTCATTTTGAGCCTCAGCTCTGGCTGCTTCAATTTTTTTGTTTGCGTTGGCAACCAATGCGTTTTTCGATGCTCCGGCCACCAAATCCTTAGCCAGATTTCCCCAGGTTCCCAAATCCACATCGGCTGCTTTAAGGGCTTCATCAACGCCTTTGTTTATTAAATCGATTTGTTTGCGGAGTTCTGCTTCTTTTTGTTGTTTTCTGTATTCGGCTTCTTCCTGTAATTGTCGCATTTTAGCTGTATATTCCCGAACAAGTTGTTCGGGGTCGCTGGTTGTAGCCGATATGGTAACAATGGCGTTAATCCGGTTTTCATAACTTAAATTGTTTCGGTGGCTTGAAAATAGCGATGTGGCTAAACTGAACGCATCTTTTACATTTTGGTTGGGGGCCGGAAAATGTTGCGAAAAACCGGACTGCATGGTCAATAGTATCACCAATACAGTAAAAGCACTTTTTAAATACATACTACCTCTGGCTATTGAATGTTATTACACGAGCAATTAATTATCGGTTAAACCAAAATTAGTAAGAAATTGTTTATTTTATCTACAATTTAGTTTTAATTTTAAAACAAAAAACCCATGTATGGGGTTATTTGTTTGGTAAAATCCAATTGTCAATCAAATTCGAAACCTATGAATAAGCAAAGACTGTCACTTGTAATTGGCCTTGTTGTAGTATTATTTTTCACATCGTGTGTAAAGGAAAAAGACCGCGAGCCTTTTGTTGATGAACCAGCATGTCGCTTAACCTATAAAGCTGGTGATAATTATTCCTACTACTTGTCGTATGATGAAGAAAAGCGGCTGACGTCAGTAACTTACACCGATAACGATGGTGCAAATAACGTTTATTCTGCATCGGGATTTACCGATTATAAAGTTAGTGGATACAATGCAAGTACTTATGGCAACCCGTTTTTTTACGAAACCTATTCGTGGACCAGCCAGGAGTTGGTGATAAATTATTATTCACTAAACGATTACAACCAGTTTTTTCTTGAAAACCAATATATTTATACCTTAAATAGTAAGGGGCAGGCAACACGCCGCGATTGGTATAAGGACGCTGGTTATGGCCTGCAACATGTGGGGTACCGGCTCTACACCTGGAGCAACAATAATATTATTAAGTGGGAATATTGGTTTACCAATAAAAAGGTGGCCTTTGAGCCTAAACCCATCCGTGATGGATTTGTACCTAAGGAACGTTTAAAATCGACTGATAATTCCCGCTCCTATACTGTTACTTTTCAATACGATAACAATCCCAATGCGGAAGCTTCGGTTGGGTTATTCTGGCTCGACCCAACCTTCTCGAAAAATAATGTAACCCGTGCTGTGTATGACTATGCCGATGGCACCACTGCTACCAGTGAGATTGATTATACTTATAATTACGAGGGTTATCCTGACTACAGTTACGAATCGTTTATTGATAAAAACTTCAATCAATTTTACTACAACACTTATTACAGCTACGTATGTGACGAAACCTATTAATTAATCAGTTGTTTTTTTTAAAGAACTGCATCAGTTTTTGGGCTTTTGCTTTTCCAATTACTTGTGAAAGCTCATCGGGACTTGCTTGCTTTATGTTTTCGACCGATTTGAAATGGGTAAGCAATTGTTCAACGGTTTTTGGGCCAATTCCCTCAACGGCATCTAACTCCGAAGTAATAAAGTTTTGTGAGCGTTTTTGCCGGTGAAAATTAATACCAAAACGATGCGACTCGTTTCGGATGTGTTGAATAATTTTTAGGGTTTCGCTGTTTTTATCCAGGTACAAAGGAACTGAATCGCCGGGGAAATAAATTTCTTCGAGTTTTTTGGCAATGCCAATAACGGCAATACGACCAATAAGTTTTAATTGGGTAAGGCTTTTAACCGCAGCGCCTAACTGACCTTTGCCGCCATCGATCACAATTAGTTGTGGAATGGCTTGTCCTTCGTTTAATTGCCTATGGTAACGCCGGTAAATAATTTCTTCCATCGAGGCAAAATCATCGGGGCCCTCCACGGTTTTTACATTAAAATGCCGGTAATCGCGTTTGCTGGGTTTTCCATTCTTAAACACAACGCACGAAGCCACCGGATTGGTTCCCTGGATGTTTGAATTGTCGAATCCTTCAATATGAATGGGCGCTTCTTTTAAACGTAAGTCGCGTTTCATGGTTTCCATAACCCGATCGGCAGCTTTTTGCGGACTGCGATTCACCTCTTGTTTAATTTTTTCCTGTTTAAAGTAAAAGGCGTTGCGCATGCTTAAGTCTAAAAGTTTCTTTTTATCGCCGCGTTGAGGAACTAAAAAAGAAGCCGCTTTAAATTCAAAGTCGAGTTCAAAAGGAACAATAATTTCGCGCGAAGTACTGTTTAATCGTTGTCTGATTTCTACGATCGCAGTTAACAGTAACATTTCTTTATCTTCGTCGGTACGTTTCTTCAGCTCTACGGTATGCACCTGAATTACAGCACCGTTTACCACTTTTAAAAAGTTCACAAAGGCGCTGTTTTCGTGTTCTACATACGAGAACACATCCACATTGTGGATGCTCTGGCTTACTATGGTTGATTTGGCCTGATAGTTTTCGAGGTGGTTTAGTTTTTCTTTTAGTTTTTGTGCTTCTTCAAACCGGTATTCTTTGCTCAATAAAGACATTCTATCTTTAAGGAGCTTTATTACCTGCCCAATGTTTCCACGCAGAATATCTTTTACGTCTTGAATATTTTGCAAATAATCGGCTTCGCTTTGCTCCCCAACACAAGGCCCCAGGCAATTGCCAATATGATACTCGAGGCAGACCTTGTATTTTCCTTTGGCAATCTGAACCGGCGAAAGGTTTAAGGAACAGGTGCGGATGGGATACAACTGGCGGATAAAATCAAGCATCACCCGCAGGGTTCTTCCTGAGGTATATGGGCCAAAATAAGTTGAGCCGTCGCGTACGTAGTTGCGTGTGGCCAAAACCCGCGGAAAAGCTTCGCTTTTTATACAAATCCACGGGTAGGTTTTGTCGTCTTTAAGCAAGGCATTGTATCGGGGTTGGTATTTTTTTATCAGGTTGTTTTCGAGCAGCAGGGCATCTTGCTCCGAATCGACAACAATGTGTTTTATGTCGGAAATTTTGCGAACCAGGATTCGGGTTTTTGCACTGTCGTGGTATTTTGTAAAATACGAAGACACCCGTTTTTTTAGGTTTTTGGCTTTTCCCACGTAAATAATGGTTCCTTCCGTATCAAAATACTGATAAACCCCCGGATTATCGGGAAGGGTTGCCACCAGTTCCTTTAGTTTTTCAATGTGTTTTTCGTCGGTTTTCATTCCATACTTATTGAAGCAAAAATAGTATTAATCTGCACATCTGTAAGTCTTGTTTTTTATTTAACCAGGCAGAAAATTCGGACCAGGCATACGTCAACCAGAGCAATGGAGTAATTTTGTATCTTTACCCAATTAATTTTTATGGTATGGAATCAATTGTATTTAATACACTAGATAAGATTGAAGCGGCGGGTAAAGAATTTTTAGCAGCACAAAAGGGTAAAAAGCATTTTGCTTTTTATGGTGACATGGGGGCTGGTAAAACCACGTTTATTAAAACAGTTTGCCGCTTATTGCAGGTTACCGATGTGGTTACCAGCCCAACGTTTTCCATTATTAATGAGTATCAGACGCTTGGAAACGATAAAGTATTCCATTTCGATTTTTACCGCATTAAAGATTTGGAAGAAGTGTTTAATCTGGGCTACGAAGATTATTTTTACAGCAATCACTATTGTTTTGTGGAATGGCCAGAACTGGTTGAGGAATTATTACCCGACCATATGGTAAAGGTGCGAATTATGGTAAAAGCTGATGGAAGCCGGGTTTTAAATTTTGATTAGTTGTTTCATGCAGCACTTTTGCTGTTCCGGCAGGTTGACCTGTTTTTTATTTAAGGTTTTCCTTATAGGGCAAAAGCAATTGCTCAAATTCGCTTAAAATCATCGCGGTGGCGCCCCAAACTTTTTGATCGGCAAAATGGTAAAAAGGAATTTCGATAAGTTCGCCACGTAAATTCCACCATTCTTTTTTCTTAAGCTCCGGATTAAATAAGTGGCTTAAAGGAATCTCAAAAAGGGCATCTACCTCGCTGGCCTGTATAAAGAAATCGGGTTTTTTATCTACAAATCCAACCACAGGTAAAACCTGCATGTGGGTAACTTCAATGTAAAGATCGGTAAGCGAGCCTAATATTTCAATTGAATTTTTATCGACACCTATTTCTTCGTGGCTTTCGCGTACAGCAGTTTCTATTAGCGAAGCATCGCCCTCTTCCGTTTTACCACCAGGCAAAGCCATCTGGCCACTGTGCATTCCATCGTAAATAGGCCGGCGGATAACAGGGAAATAAAGTTCGTTATTTTTTGGGTACAAAAGTAACAACACGGCGCTGCTTCGGGGCGGAATATTGCTGGTAGAACTCAGCACGCGCCCTTTGGGAAGCATGGCTTTTTGTGCGCTGATTCCGGGTTTGCTTTGTTGCAGCAAATGCCTGATGGCTGCTACCAATGATTCAGTATTTGAATTTTTTATCAGTTGAAACATAACTTACGGTGTTGCATGCAAAGATACAACACCGGAGGTTTATTTCGTAATTTCTGTTAGTTCGCAATCAGCAGAAAATAATTTTTTTTGCCTTTCTGAACCAGCAAGTATTTGTTGTTAATCAGGTTTGCAGCCTCAATTACCACCTCGGCCGATTCAATTTTTTCTTTGTTCAGGCTAACGCCGCCACCTTGCAGTAGGCGTCGTAATTCACCTTTCGAAGGGAAGACCGCAGCTTTTTCGGTAAGTAAATCAACCACATTTATTCCTGTTTTGATATCTGCTTTGTTAACTTTAAAAGTTGGAACCCCTTCAAAAACCGAAAGGAAGGTTCTTTCATCGAGTTTTGCCAATGCTTCGCTGGTAGCTTTTCCAAAAAGAATTTCTGAAGCTTCCACGGCGGTGTTGTAATCCTGCTCGGAATGAACCATTGTGGTTACTTCGCGGGCCAGGGTTTTTTGCAGCAACCGCTCGTGGGGTGCTTCCTTATGTTTGGAGCAGAGGCTTTCAATTTCTTGTTTAGGTAAAAAAGTAAATATTTTGATGAATTTTTCAGCGTCTTCGTCGCTGGTATTGAGCCAGAACTGGTAAAAACTATAAGGCGTTGTACGTTCGGGGTCGAGCCATACGTTACCCGATTCGGTTTTTCCGAATTTTCCGCCATCGGCTTTGGTTATTAGCGGAATGGTAAGGGCAAAGGCCTCGCCCCCGCTTTTGCGGCGAATGAGTTCGGTTCCTGTGGTAATATTTCCCCACTGGTCGCTGCCGCCCATCTGCAATTTGCAGTTCATGTTTTCGTACAGCCAGTAAAAATCATAGCCCTGAACCAACTGGTAGGTAAACTCGGTAAACGACATGCCCGTTTTTGAATCGGCGCTCAGGCGTTTTTTTACCGAATCTTTCGCCATCATGTAGTTTACGGTTATGTGTTTGCCAATATCGCGGATAAACGAGAGAAAGGTTTGTTCCTTCATCCAGTCGTAATTGTTTACCATTTCGGCTTTATTGGGCACATTGGTTTTAAAATCGATGAATTTGGAGAGTTGATTTTTTATCCCGTTAAGATTTTTCTCTAACGTTTCTTCATTTAGTAAATTTCGTTCCTGCGATTTGCCTGAAGGATCGCCAATCATACCGGTTGCGCCACCCACCAGGGCAATGGGTTTATGTCCGGCCTGTTGAAACCGCATAAGCAAAATAATGGGTGCCAAACTTCCTATATGCAGCGAATCGGCAGTTGGGTCAAAACCTACGTAGGCCGAAGTCATTTCTTTTTGCAATTGTTCTTCGGTTCCCGGCATTACATCGTGGAGCATGCCACGCCATTTCAGTTCTTCAATAAAATTCATCGCAGTGGTATATTATTCATTATCAGGAGCGCAAAAATAGTAAATTCCCTTAAAGTTTCAACCGGATTTGGTGATTCGCTTTCAACTTTTGAACGATTTAATCAGGGCTTCGGCAATTAACAGGTCCATAGGTCGGGTAATTTTAATGTTTTCCGGATTTCCCTCAACCAGATGGATGGGATGGTTCAGTTTTTCCACCACGCTGGCGTCGTCGGTAAAGTGGGCATCAAATTCCTGCTGGTAGGCTTCTTTAAGCAGTTCTAACGAGAAAACCTGAGGCGTTTGCACCGATACATAGTTATTTCTATCGACCGCAATACTGGAATCGGGTGTGGTTTGACGCAGCGATTCGCTTAGCGGCATCACCGGTATGGCCGCACCGGTTTTTTTCGCTTTTTGAAAACAGCGTTTTATGGTTTCGTTACTTACCAGCGGACGTACGCCGTCGTGAACAGCTACCAAACCTTTATCGGGCAGCGTGTCCAGTCCGTTTTTAACCGAAAAAAAGCGTTCCGGTCCGCCAGGGCATATTTGATGGGGAAGCGTAAAATTGTGTTTCACACACAAAATTTGCCAATAGTGTTGTTGTTTTTCGGGTAAAATAAGGGTAAGGGGCATTGATGGGTCAAAGGTAAAAAACTGATTCATGGTGTGCATTAAAATGGGCAGGCCGTACACTTCGATAAATTGTTTGGGTAAGCCTCTTTCCATTCGCTTGCCACTCCCTCCGGCAACAATAAGCACATATTTTTGCATCGATATATATTCCAGTTAATAGCAGGCCGAAGCTAAATATTTCTTTTCGATTCAAAAAATTTACGACCTTATTTTTAAGATCTTTCGCCGCAGCTTTTCGTTTTTATAGTTAGCTTTACAAGGGTTATCTTAGGTTCGTCGGGTTATTTGTAATTAATAAGTGAAAAGATTGACCACCAAAACACAAAAAATAAACGATTAAGCCATTTTGGTTATGGAGATGGGCATTCTAAAGGACATTGTGGTAATTTTTGCTTTGGCCACAGGTGTTAATTTGCTTTTTAACAAGATAAAAATTCCAACCATTGTCGGGTATCTCTTAACCGGAATACTTGCCGGTCCGCATCTCTTATCACTGGTTAGTGATGAGCACCAGATTGAATTGCTGGCCGAGATTGGTGTTGCCTTATTGCTGTTTACTATTGGAATGGAATTCTCGTTAAAACATTTGTTGCGAATTCGCCGCATTGTATTTTTGGGTGGTTTTTTGCAAGTTTTTTTAACTGCCGGAGTCTTTTATTTAGTTTCAATTATTTACCATCTCGATTGGCAAACCGGTATTTTTATTGGTTTTTTAACAGCGCTAAGCAGCTCGGCTTTGGTGTTAAAACTTTTGCAGGAACGTTCTGAACTCTCGTCAAATTATGGGCGTACAGTATTGGGGATTCTTATTTTTCAGGATATTTTACTAGTACCTTTATTGCTTTTTACCAATATACTTTCTGACAATACGGTTGATTTAAATAAAGAACTTATAAATCTTGGATTAAAAGCGGCTTTTATCATAGCCTTGGTTTATGTGGGTAACAAATGGTTGTTGCCAAAACTTTTGCATTTAATAGCGCTTACCAAAAATCAAGAGCTGTTTATGATGAGCATTTTTCTGATTTGCTTTTCTATTGCCTTATTAACCTCGCATTTAGGAATGTCTATCGCTTTTGGGGCTTTTTTGGCCGGCCTTATGATTTCTGAGTCGGAATACAGCCACAATGCTTTTGCCAATCTGGTACCTTTTAAAGATACGTTTACCAGTTTCTTTTTTGTCTCTATTGGCATGTTACTTGATTTTTCGTTTATTATGGATAATCCCTGGTTGGTGACCTCTAGTGTAATTCTGGTTATTGTTTTAAAAACGTTTATTGCCGGTGGTACCGGTTTTTTTCTGGGACACACGTTCAGGGGTACCGTTGTTGTTGGACTGGCTTTAAGTCAGGTAGGAGAGTTTTCTTTTATTCTTGCAAAAATCGGATATTCTTTAACCATTCTTTCCAGTTATTATTATCAGTTATTTCTGGCAGTAGCGGTAATTACCATGGCAATAACTCCTTTTTTAATGCGTCTTTCGATGCCCCTGGCTAATTTATTATTAAAACTTCCTTTGCCTGAATTTATGGTGAAGGGACTTTTCCCTTTAAAAGAGATTTCTTTTCCGGAATTAAAAAATCATCTGGTAATTATTGGAAAAGATTCTGCCGCCACAAAACTATCGCTTATGGCCAGTTATTTCGATATTCCACATGTCTCCATTGTTTTTGATCCGGCCAAAGCCAAAGAAAAAATGGATGCGGGAGATAAGGTTGTTTATGGCGATGCAGTGAACGAACCCATTCTGCTAAAAGCTTATGTTGATAAAGCCAACATAGTAGTTGTTTCGGTGGGCGATTTAATTCCATCGATGGCAATTATTGAAAAAATACGTAGGATTAATAAAAACATACGCATTGTGGTTCGGGCAAAATACATTAGTAATGTGGAGCAACTTTATAATCTGGGAGCCGATCAGGTGGTTCCCGAAAAAATGGAAATTGCCATTAATATGTTCAATCGGGTGCTTCTGGAGCGGCAATATCCCAATAAGGAAATAAACCGGATGTTAACACATATTCGTAACATGCATCTGGGCGTGTTTAATGAAAAAGACAAAGTGAACAAACCCACATTAATCGACGAACTACCCAGTGTTAGTATTTCGGCGCTAAAAGTTGATGCTGAATCGCAAGCAGAAGGTAAAACCATACGGGAACTAAATTTACGTCAGCAAACTGGGGTAAATGTGCTGGCCATAAAGCGCAACGATCAGATAATGGAACATCCCTTGCCTTCTACGCAGTTGTTAACCAGCGATATTGTTTATGTGCTTGGCGACCCGGAACAAACAAATCGGGCAGCCGAATTATTTGGCGGCTAAACCTTTTCCGAATCTGAATAAAAAAATGTTATTTTGCCATTGTTTATTAATACAGATCATGACAGAGCAGGAGCAACCGTTGTTTTTTAAGATTATTGAGGAGGAAAAAAGCAAATTCAACCACAAAGCTTTGGAATATATAATGTTTGCCAAATTGGTTTTGCCCGAAAAAGCAATTAGCAGGGTTTCGCGAATGAATGCCATTATTAACAAGAGCCTTTATGAAGCCGTTTGGCATAACACCATGCCAGAAACCTTACAAACACAACAAATAAAAACTATTGAAAACGATACCAATCTTGGCTTTTTTGCCGGCTGCTATCTACAAATATCCCTCGAACATTTAAAAATTAAGCCGGAAATACGCTTGTGTACCGACTGTTTAAAAGGAAACTGATCTCATGAGAATTCATTCTGATTTTTTAATTTTAGGTACCGGTTTAGCGGGACTTTCCATGGCTATAAAAGCATCGGAATACGGAAAAGTTGTTATTGTTACCAAAGCCGGACTGAGCGACAGCAATACCATTTACGCACAGGGGGGCATTGCTGCTGTAATCACCCCCGAAGATGATTTTGAACAACACATTAGCGATACTCTGGTTGCCGGAGCGGGTATGTGCGACGAAAGCGTTGTTCGAAAAGTAATAACCCATGCACCTTCATTAATTGATGAATTAATCGCGTGGGGAGCAAATTTTGATAAAACCGAATCGGGGAACTACGATTTAGCCATGGAGGGAGGACATTCACACCACCGGATTTTACACCATAAAGACAATACCGGGTTTGAAATTCAACGGGCATTGGTAGAAAGGATTCAGAATAATCCAAACATTACGGTTTATGAAAATCATTTTGCAGTTGATTTAATCACTCAACATCATATGGGACAATTGGTAAAACGGCATCATACCGATACCGCCTGTTTTGGTGCGTACGTACTTGATGTGGAAAGCGGCGAAGTAAAAACCTATTTATCGAAGTTTACTTTTTTGGCTACAGGCGGTGCCGGAAATCTTTACATGAACACAACCAATCCCTTAACAGCTACAGGCGATGGCATTGCCATGATGTACCGAGCCAAAGGAATTGTCGATAATATGGAGTTTGTACAGTTTCACCCCACAGGATTATACAATCCGGGAGAAAAACCTACGTACCTTATTACCGAAGCCTTACGGGGATTTGGCGGAATTTTAAAAACTATCGATGGCAAAGAATTTATGCATAAGTATGACACGCGGGGGTGCCTGGCACCTCGTGATATTGTTGCCCGAGCCATCGATAATGAGATTAAAAACCGTGGTGACGAATACGTTTTACTCGACTGCACCCATCTGGATACCGAGAAACTTAAAGAACAATTCCCGAATATTTACCAAAAGTGTTTGTCTATTAATATCGATCCTTCGAAAGAACCCATTCCGGTGACTCCGGCGGCTCACTACATTTGCGGTGGTGTTCGGGTTGATTCCAGTGCCCGCACCTCAATAAAAAATTTATATGCCGCCGGTGAAACATCGAATACGGGATTGCACGGAGCCAATCGGTTGGCCTCGAACAGTTTGCTCGAAGCTTTGGTATATGCCGATTGGGCGGTTAAAGATGCAATAACCCTGATGAATGAGGTGCAAATTAACGAAGCTATTCCTGATTGGAACGACGAAGGAACCTCACATCCTGAAGAAATGGTTTTGATTACCCAAAGTTTAAAAGAGGTACGTCAAATTATGAGTGTTTATGTGGGCATAGTACGTAGCGAGGTGCGACTGAAAAGAGCTTACGACCGTTTATGGATCATTTATAATGAAACCGAAGCACTTTATAAAAACACCACCTTGTCGGTTCCGCTTTGTGAGTTAAGGAACTTAATCAATGTAGGTTATCTGGTAATTAAACACGCCTATTCCCGGAAAAAAAGTATTGGTTTGCACTATATGGCATAAAAACCAATTCTCGAATGCGTTAACCGATGCCGCTTGATACTTAGGCAAACAGGCAGTTATTTGCTGCTTGGGTTATGACATATTCGGTTATTTCCTTTTACCACCTCGCGATTTGGGTTTATTGTATTTCAATTTCATTTTTTGAGCGCGGGTAATTTTTACATTAACTTTTTTGTTTTTCTCTTTCTTTTCGTGATAAGCAGGCCCTTTTTCCTCAATGGAGGGGCGGCGAATCTGGATTTCTTTTTGTTTGTCATCGGGCATTTCATCGGGGGTGAGTATTTCTGAAACAGCAACCTCATCTGGAATTTCCAGAATCTCAATGGTTTGGTTCATCAGTTGCTCAATTCGCCCAATAGCATCTTCTTCTTTATGTGTAAAGAACGCAAGAGAATTTCCTTTTCGGTCGGCACGCCCGGTGCGGCCAATTCGGTGAATATAATTTTCAGGAACCTCAGGAATATCGAAATTAATTACATGGCTAACTTCCGACACATCGATACCACGGGCAACAATGTCGGTGGCTATTAATATCCGGTAGGTGCCATTCTGGAATTTTTTTACAGTGTTAAATCGATTGTTTTGCGCCTTATTGGAGTGAATAACTCCCAGCGACTCCGGAAAAAGTGGTTCTAAAGCTTCGAACACTTGATCGGCCATTTTTTTTGTGGCTGTAAACACCAAAACCCGGGTATAGGTTGCAGTGTCGTTAAGCAGGTGTTTCAATAAATTTACCTTGGTATAATAATTGGGAACCGCATATTTACTTTGGTGAATGTCTTCGAGCGGAGTCCCTGAGGGAGCCGCTTCAATTTTTAAAGGAACACCAAAATAATCGTTAATAAATGCTTCCACATCGTCGGTTAAAGTAGCCGAGAACATCAGGTTTTGTTTGCGCTGGGGAAGGGCATCGAGAATGCTGACCAGTTGAGGACGAAAACCCAGGTTCAACATTTCATCCATTTCGTCAATTACCAGCATCTTTACTGTTTTTAAACGTAAAGTACCCATCATCATAATGTCGAAAAGGCGCCCCGGAGTTGCAACCAGCACATCGAGTCCATTATATACCTGCTGACTTTGAGTTTTTATGTTTGCCCCGCCATAAATTCCCACGGTTACCACATTCATGTATTTGGTAAGCTTTTCAACTTCGTTAACCACCTGAATAACCAGCTCGCGTGTGGGTACTAAAATAAGTATTTGTGGCCAGCGGGTTTTACTGTATTTCCATAGCCTGAGGCAGGGAATCAGGTATGCCAGGGTTTTTCCGGTACCGGTTTGGGCCACTCCCACCAAATCGGTTCCCGACATTACCGCCGGGATGGCCTTTTTTTGAATGGTTGTAGGATGAGTAATTGCCATATCGCTCAAAGCATTGAGTAGCGGCGTATTTAGATTAAAGTCGTTAAAAGTCAAAGTGTCGAAATTTTAAAATTTTTGCAAAGGTAGTAATTCAATTGGTAATTAGTGCGTTGCAATGTAGCTTCGCGCCAAATATTATTTTGTTTTTTGATGTACGCCATATATTTCAACGGCTTTACGTTTGCCACGTAACGGAATTTCGCCCACATTTTTAAAACGGAACGTTTTTTTGTCGGGTAGTAGTTGAAAAACCTGAGCTGATATAAGTAAATGCTGATGTAACTCGTTACATTTTGATTCGATACGTGCGGCGGTATTCATGGTGTCGCCATTGTACGAAATGTCGCGCCTGATTTTACCCACTTGCAGTACCATTACTTTTCCCACATGAATACCGGCCTTAAACTGGGGAATAAAACCGTATTTTCGGTTATAATAGTGTCTTCGGCTATAAATAACCCGGGTGTAAGCAAAAAAAGCATGCAAAAAACGAAGATTTTTTAAACCGGCTGAAACTTTCCACGAAACAATAGCACCATCGCCCAGGTATTGATAAATTTCGCCATAGTAATTATCCATTATGGCCATATCGTTAAACACATCCTGACAAAGCCGGCTGAATTTTCGATGCCCCAGTTTTTCAGCAGCAGTGGTCGAGCCTTTTAAATCGATAAACATAAAGATGCGTTCCTCCTCACGGGGTTTATTCATAAAGCCAAATAACCAGCGTTTAAAGTTACCGGGACCAACTTTTTTTCGAAGGCCTTTGAATACCGTATTTAAAAATGCAGCTAGCCAAAAAAAAACCAGGAAACGCATCAAAACCAGATCGTTTGCAGGTAGTTCTATCAGGTAAGTAATGTATTGGCCCGTTTCAATCCGGTTGGCCGAAGGAATGGCAGCCACCGTTAATACCAAAAAGCCGGAAGCTAAATAAAGCGCCCATTTCATTAAAACCATCAATCCGATGGGGAAAATACGCAAAATCCACTCGTTAAAAAGGGCATCGATTATACTGAAAAGAATGGCGGTAAATATGCTCAGGAAAGTTATCAGTAAATAGTCGGAATTAATCTCAATAATAGGTTTGTATGTGCTGAATATGTTTTCGCTCCCCATTAAAAAAAGGTAGAACATGAGCGCAAGGAACCAATACACAAAGTGGAAGCTATGATTGCTTGCCAATCGGTTGTATGCAATGGTAATGCGGTCGCTAAAGCCCATGTGTCGGAAAGTTTATTTTGCGAAAAAAATTAATTATTGAAAAACGGTTACTCTTATTTGTTTCTTAAGTATTGTGCAGCACTGCGTATCACCAGCGATCCTATAATGGGAACAAATACCAGATGATACTCCTGGGGAATTAAACCCCAGCCAATTAGTAATAGCAGGTTAATGCTTAAGATACTAAGCGAAACCCATTTTACCAGGCGGCTTTTTTTATCAGTAATAAAAAAAACATAGACCAAATAAAGCGGGTTTGCCCAAAAAACATTTAAGTTTCCGGCGGTAGCATCGTGATCGGTAGCTACCCAAAGTAACAAAACAATTACACCAACCAGCCCCCAGGTTGAGAAAAGAATTCTATCGCCAATAACCCAGCTTTTTTGCCTGTAGCGAATGGTAAGATAGGTTAGCAAGAAAAAAATAAGCCAAAAAAGTACGGCCGGACGCAATAAAAACGGGGTTACGGGCAAAGGACGCGACTCGGAGACCAGCGTGTGCGATTCTTTTATCAGGGGTTTGCCATTAAGCGTGCACCGGTAAAGGTATTCTTTCAGGTAATCGGGTAAAAAGGCTTTTTGTTCGGGACTTGCCGGATGGTCGATAACCGAACCCAATGCAATGTCAATTCCAAAATCGCTCCAGTAGCTTTCTTCAAGATACTCGTCAATTAAATTACGAAATGTTTGTACCGGTTCGTTTCCTATGGGTTGGTATGTAAGGCTGTCACCCAGTGTAAGCGAAATAATATCGAGAATGCGGGTAGCGCAATTATCAAAAAAGAAATCGTATTGGTAATTCCGGTTTTCAGGTTTATAGTTTTCGACCAGTAAATCGAATAAGCGTTGCTTTTGATAAGGACTTAAGTTTAATACATCTTCGGTAACCATTCGGCCAGCACGCTGGTATTCCTGAAGGAAGCGATGTTTTGGGCCAAAACTCAGGTTGTAAAGTAACTTTCCTGAGGCAAACTTGAAGTAAAAATTAGGAACATTAAAAGTGAATGTTCCATAATTAAACACCCAATTCACGCCCTGTGCCGGATCGAAAACGCCAATGGCACTGTGCCCAAAAGTAGAATAAAGCTGCGCTCCGGGATCGCAGGTAAGAATGGTAATTGAAGCCTTATCGCTCAGGGGTTCAAGCGGCGGCATTTCGCGACCGGCTATGGCCATAAAATGAGCAGCGGTCAGGAAAAATAAGGTTATAAAAAGTCTGAATGGGTTCATTGTTAATCGTGTAAATAGCGTTTTGTAAAATATTTAACCGGATACCACGAGGCCAGCAATCCTATAACCACCACGGTAACAAAAATAACGGCAAAATCGGTCCAGAGCATTTTTACCGGATAACTGTCGACTAAAAAGGTGCCTGTATTGCTCAATTTTAACAAACCAAATTTTTGTTGTATAAAACAAACCGCTGCTCCTATCAGCAGACCAATCATAGCTCCTCCAATGCTTATCATCCAACCTTCAATCAAAAATATTTTTTGCAGGGTTTTTTTATCCAGTCCCAGGCTAAGCAGGGTATTTATATCGTTCTTTTTGTCAATAATTAACATGCTGAGAGAACCAATTATGTTAAAACTGGCCACAATCAGAATAAAAGTAAGGATTAAATAAATGGCAAATTTTTCACTTTTCATTACCCGGTAAAGCACCTCGTGTTGCTGGTAGCGGTTTTTTATGGTGTACTCCGGACCCAGAAGCTGTGCCAGGGTTTCCTGAGCCTGTTCCGGATTAATTCCTTTTTTTAATTTTAATTCCAGTGCCGATACCTCACTGTTATAGCTCAGCAATTGTCGGGCAAATCCAAGGGGAACCAGGATATATTTGCTGTCGATTTCCTGTTGAATGGAAAAAATTCCCGATGGAAAAATATAGGCTTTGTTGAAAGCCCTTGAGGGATTTAAGGAAATTCGTGCCGTTCGTTTGGGAACATAAATCTCAATTGGGCTTAAAAAACTCAAACCAACCGACAGATAATATGAAATTCCTGCCCCAATAACCGTATAGTCGCGATTGCCATTGTTTAAAACATAGTTGCCTTCAATAAGCATGGTATCTACCCCGCTCATTTTTTTAAAATCGGAGGTTACTCCTTTAATTACCGCGGGATACATTCGTTTTTCGTATTCGAGCAGCACGTTTTCTTCAAGGGTGGGTACTACCATTTCTACAAATGGCAAAGCACGCAGGCTGTCGAAAGTTTGTGTATTGGGGTCGAATACTTTTCCCTGGGTTACGGTAATTTTTATATCGGGATCAAAGGTGCTGAAAACTGATTTTATCAGGTTGTCGAATCCGTTAAAAAACGACAATACAATAATTAATGCCATAGTCCCGGTTGCCACGCCAAAAACCGAAATCATTGAAATGATATTGATTACATTGTGCGATTTTTTCGAGAATAGATACCTGCGGGCAACAAAAGCGGCAAAGTTCATGGTTTAACCTTTTTTTGTTTAGTGGCTTGGTTTTCGGCAAATATAAAGTATTTCGCCTTTTGGCAGGGCATAACGCCTGCTTAAAGTTTCATCCAATTGTTGTTCATAATTGTTCTCATCTACATCAAAACCGGCCGATGCCAAACGTTTGCTGTAATCGCGTCCGTAAAGACGCACGTGATCGTGTTGCCAGTAGTATTTTTCCCGATCTTTAGGTTCGGTAATCGAAGGATCCTGAAACGTTTCTTTACGCGAATAGTCAACAGGAACCTGAAAAATAGCCCATCCACCAGGTTTTAGTACCCTGTAAAATTCAGCCATCGCCTGAAAATCTTCCTCAACATGCTCAAACACGTGATTACACATGGCCACATCAAAACTATTCTCAGGAAATGGAATATTTCGCACATCCATTTTAATATCGGCCCAGGGCGAAATTAAATCGGCACTTACATAATCCAGATTTTTTTGCTTTTTAAAGCGACGAAGAAAACAATATTCGGGCGCTACGTGTAAAAACCGGATGGGCGCTGTAAAAAAATCGGTTTGTTCTTTCAGGTACAACCAGATTAGCCGATGCCTTTCCAGCGAAAGGCTTAAGGGTGCCAGGGCGTTTTCGCGTTTATTCAATTGTCCGTAAGGCAGGAGTTTTCGGTACGTTTTTCCGTCAATGGGATCTTCAAAGCGATTTCCCCGATAAAAAGGTGAAATCAGAATTAGTAACCAATGGGCAAATAGTTGTTGAATATGACGGGGAATATACCTGCTGGCGATTCCAATAATCCACTTCATCAATGCAAACGGGTTTGGGGTTAAATATCTTTTAGCTTTTTGTCAATTTGTTCCATGTAATCGAGCGAATCGTCGAGAAATATTGCAATTTCAGGAATTTTTCGCAACTGGTTTTTTACCCGTTGCCCCAGTTGGTAACGTATTTCTTTGTTGTTTTTGTTTAGCATTTCGAGTACGCCATCCGATTTATCGGAAGGAAAAACGCTTACGTAAACTTTTGCCAGGGCATAATCGGGGCTGACTCGCACCGATGTAACGCTGAGTAAAACTCCCGGAAGCCAGTCTTTAGCAAAAAGCTGAAGCATTTCGGCCATGTCTTTCTGAATAAGCCGGGATACTTTATGTTGTCGGGGTGAAGGTGTATGCATGAAATATTTTTTTAAATTTATTTGCTTAGTACGCGGCAAAGTTAACCATTCTGCCGTAAATTAACCCTTGGTTTTGTGAATCATTCATCAAAGTATAAAAAGTACAGCTGTTTTTAGTAAAAGAATAACAACTAATGAGTAAAAATAGATTATTGTTTTTAACGATTTTGTTTTTTACAGTAAGTTCGGGTTTGGCTCAGGATACGCTTTGGTTCGATATAAAATCACGGCTGGTTTATCTGGGCGAGTTGCAGGTTGTGCAAAAAATGGCCAATTACAACAGCTATTATTACCTTACTGCCCAGGTTCCTTTTTTAAGGAAATATGTCGTTGAATATCATATGGAAACGGCCTTTAAGGCGAATGTTTTAATAAACTCGCTGGCATACATCAAGGTAAACAAACGGTTTTACCATTATTGTCAAATTCAAAGAACGCAAATGGGTTATATCATAAAAAAACTCAACAAACCGGATTTATACTATCAGAAAGACATAACCACCGGAATTACCCGCTTGTATTTTAATGCTGAAACTTTACCGGATACAATATTTTCAGAATTTGACGGTAGTCCCAAACCCCTGGTTAAAAAAGATGCTCAAACCTTTGTGTTAACAAATGGCGATCGTCCTATGGAATTTGTATTTGATAACGGACATGTTTTAAAAGTAATAGTCCCCAACAACATTATGGATTTCTTTATTGTTCTAAGGCAGTAACGCGCTTGAAATGCCATAAATGGCTGGTGGTTATTATCAATAAATTATTACTTTTACCGCAAATCGGAACACATGTCGACAATTGATATCATAAAAGCCCCAATAAAGGATGAAATGGAAAAGTTTCAAACCTATTTCAAATCCTATTTAAAAAGTAAGGCTTCACTTTTAAATATTATTATTAATTACCTGCTTAAACGTAAGGGCAAGCAAATGCGCCCCATGTTGGTTTTTTTAACCGCCCAATTAAATGGAACGGTTAACGAATCAACCTACCATGCAGCCTCGCTTATTGAACTGATGCATACGGCGACGCTGGTTCACGACGACGTGGTTGACGATTCCAACATGCGTCGGGGATTTTTTTCGATAAATGCACTATGGAAGAATAAAATTGCTGTGCTTTTGGGCGATTATTTACTGGCCAAAGGCTTGTTGCTGGCTGTTCACAAAAATGAATTTGAGCAATTAAAAATAGTTTCAACAGCAGTAGAGGAAATGAGCGAAGGGGAACTTTTGCAAATTGAAAAGGCCCGCAAACTCGACATCGATGAAAAAACCTATTTTGAAATAATCCGAAAAAAAACAGCCGCATTAATGGTTGCCTGTACCAAAGCCGGAGCACATTCGGTGGGCGTAAACGGCCAACGAATTGAAAAAATGGAAGCTTTTGGTGAATGTCTGGGAATGGCTTTCCAGATACGCGACGATTTGTTCGACTACGACCGTAACGGAAATTTTGGCAAACCATCGGGAAACGACATCAAAGAACGGAAAATGACACTTCCGTTTATTCATTCATTAAACCAATGTTCTGCTGCTGAAAAACGTCAGGTTATTCGCATGATGCGCCAAAAAAACAAAAGCGTTAAAATGATTGACGACATTATGGATTTTGTGCGAAAAAACGGAGGCATTGAATATGCCACCGAAGTAATGAATAACTACAAAAACCAGGCGTTGGAAATTTTAAGTCATTTTCCCCAGAACGATGCCAATAAATCGCTGGTTCAACTGGTAGAATATACCATCAGCCGAAAAAAATAAGGCCGGAATAATTCTTTTTTTCTTATTATCAGATGCCATCACAGTAGCAGCGCTGCTATTGTTGGCTAAAAACCAGCATGTTGTTAAATTATAGCTTTGCCGATCTGTTTAACAAAAATATGTTTTACTTTTGAGTACCCATATTATAATCAAATTAGTAACAACCGAAATAAGTAAAGCTATGAAAGCAAAACAAGGAGGATTAATTTTACTTTTGGTTGGGATATTGCTTGTTTCACCCAATGTTTATTCACAATCGCTCCGGGGGGCAGCGCTGAATAAATTAAAAAAAGAAGCTATAAATAAGGTGCTGGGCACCGAACAAAACGAGCAGCAGCAACCACAGGAAGACCCGTATCAGGAAACTGAAAATACAGGCCGCCCGGGTCAAAGGGCCGGAAGCTCAAAAGGACTCGAAAAATCATCGAAAGATGTAAGCCTCTCGTTAAACGAGGCCGCTAATGCCTTTTCCGGAAGCAATTACAAAAAAACCCGTGCCGGACTAACCGAAGCTTTAGGCAATCTGGATTTGATGATTGGTGATAAAATCCTTCAGTCCTTTCCTTCGAGCGTTGAAGGCCTTGCTGTTTTAGCAGAAAACGATCAGATTGCTTCCAGTTCTGCCAGCTGGGCTGGCTTAATAATTAAACGAGAGTATCAGCTTGGCGATAAATGGTTCAGCTTTAGCGTAATGAACAGTGCTCTGGCTGCTTTTGCCAATGCTGCCATAAACACCGGAATGTACACTTATTCGAATCAACCCAGCCAAAAAACGGTTGAAATTGCCGGAAATCAGGCAATTATTACCTTCGATGAATCGTCGGGATACAAAATTAACCTGTCGCTGGGTCAGCAAACCCAGATTTTAATTGAAGGGGTAAACATTGCCAGCGAAGCGGAACTTACGCAAATGGCCAAGGCTTTCGATTACGCGTTTATTAAAAAGATGTTTGGAGAAAATTAAACTTTAGAACAATGAGCAAAATATTTAAACTAATAACCATCCTTTTTTTATTGGGCTACGTTACGTTGGTAAACGCTCAGGATGTGGAAAAATACATTTCGCAGGCTAACTCGGCTTATGCATCGGGTCAGCTCGATGTAACCCGCAATGCTATTCAGGACGCCTTGCGTGAGTTGGATATAAAAATAGGGAACGAAATTATTGCTATGTTGCCCGCTACCATTAACGGAATGGGTAGTTCCGCCAATCAGGATAATATTACCGATGCTTCATCCGGAATGGTAGGGCTTATGGTTAACCGGGAATGGACCCTGGAAACCGAAAGTCTTGATTTCTCGATTATGGGTAATTCTCCTTTATTAACCGGAATAAATGCTATGCTGGCCATGCCCATGATGTTGGGAGCCAATGCCAATCAAAAGAAGATTACCGTTGAGGGCTACAAGGCTTTGTTCGAAAAACGCATCGATCAAAACAATCAGGTTCAGGGTTACAACCTTATGGTGCCTGTAAATAATTCCTTAATCCAATTTGAATATTCGGGAACAGCCAGCGAAAACGATTTTATGAATATGGTGGGTCAGGTTCCCATCAGAAATATACTCGGTTTAATACAGTAAGTCAACATAAGGATATTAAACAGAACCCTGTTTTTTTAAGTGGGGTTTTTTGGTTCTTTGTAAATGGAAGGGTTTTTATGTGAGGTGTCAATAGCTCCTTGTCAGGAAACAAAAAATAAATGTTTTGCAGTTCCTTTTTGTGATGAGAACGGCGTATCTTTAGACCATGGAAACAACGCGCGACTTAAAACTGGCAGTTATTATTGATGCCGATAATGTTCCCTCTGCCAATGTTAAAGGGATGATGGAAGAGATTGCCAAATACGGAACACCCACTTTTAAGCGGATTTATGGCGACTGGACCAAACCCAATCTGGCTCAATGGAAAAACGTACTGCTTGAAAACGCGATAACTCCGATTCAGCAATATGGTTATACCACGGGAAAAAATGCTACCGATTCGGCCATGATTATTGATGCCATGGATATTTTATACACTGGAAAAGTAGATGGTTTTTGTATTGTATCGAGCGACAGCGATTTTACCCGCCTGGCCATTCGTTTGCGCGAGTCGGGCATGAAAGTGTTTGGTTTTGGCGAGCAAAAAACACCTACGCCCTTTATTGCAGCCTGCGATAAGTTTGTATATCTTGAAATATTAAAAACTGCTGAGCTTAAAGATGAAAACGAACCTTCTCCAACGCCAACAGTTAAAAAGCCGGCATCGTTGCATAAAGTTAATGCAAAAACCATTGCCCTGATTGCCAATACTGTTGATGCGGTTGCTGACGAGGACGGCTGGGCTTTTTTAGGCGATGTGGGAAACCTGATAAACAAGAAAATGCCCAGTTTCGATCCCCGGAATTATGGCTTTTCGAAATTGACGCCGTTTATAAAATCGCTTACACGCAATTTTTTTATCGACGAGCGCGAAACCGACCGGGCAAACATTAAACACGTTTACATTAAAGCAAAAAAATAAACAGTAAGTTATTCCCTGTTTTTTAGTTGTTCCCAAAGGTTTTGTATGTTATCTTCTCCTTCGTATAAACTTTTCTGTGAATTCTTATCGAAGATTTCGTATGATGGCGCCAAAAGTATTTTTCCGGAATTGGGATACTCACATACATCATAGCCCATAAATGTTCTTACATCGAGGTGGTGCAGGGTTCTGAACTGTGGTTAAACAACTGATGGGCACCGCTTTCTCCCATTTCAAAAAAAACGATATCTCCATCGGAAATAAGCTCCAAACCCAGGGGTGTTCTTAAGGTCATGGTTCCCGAAACCACCATAAACAATTCTTCGGCATGGCGGTGGAAATGGTAGAGCGATGAATATTGTCCCGGATTTAATTGCCTTAAATCGAAGTTTAATTGTTGTGGTTTTATGCCATTTTGGATGCGGGACACATCGGAAAACAGGCGAAAAGGTTCAATTTTATTTGGATCTTCTTTAAACTCCCGATCCTTACTTTTTAAAACAGTTGCCATAGTTTTGGTATTTGGGGTGAATCTTTTTGTATTGTTTTCGAAACTAACGTTGCGTAAACAATTTTTATTTTATGAAGTTCTTAAAGATTGGAAGAGAATAAATTTATTGCGGATCCGCATCAGGAATTATAGTAACCGACTTGAATTGTGGATGGGTTTTCAATTCTTCGATTAAAGCGGTGATTTGCCGTTTTACCTGAGTTACCTGATTGCCCTTGTCCAATTTTATTAAAGCGGTGCGTAAATACTGGTTTTGTATGCGGGGAATTGCCGGCACGGTGGGCCCCAATATGCTCAGGTGCTTCATGGCCTTAATGGCATTAACCAGAAATTGCGATGCTTTGGTTACTACGTGTTGGTCGCGGTGTTTTAAGGTAAGCTTTATCAGGCGGCTAAAAGGCGGGTAGTTAAAATTCCTGCGCTCGCTTAGCTGCTGATTGAACATGGCCTTGTAATTATTCTGAATAACCTGTTGCACAATGGCGTGTTCGGTGTCGTTGGTTTGTATGATTACTTTTCCCTGTTTGTTTTTTCGTCCGGCCCGGCCACTTACCTGGGCCATCAGCTGGTAACTCCGTTCATAAGCTCTGAAGTCGGGGAATTTAAGCATGTTGTCGGCATTAAGTATTCCCACTACACTAACGTGGTCAAAATCTAATCCTTTTGAAACCATTTGAGTTCCAATTAAAATATCGATGTGTTGGTTTTGAAAATTATTGATGATGGTTTCGTGACCGTATTTTCCGCGTGTGGTATCCAAATCGAGACGGGCAACCCGGGCTTCGGGATAAATTAATTGAATTTCGTCTTCCACCTTTTCGGTTCCAAATCCCTTGGTTTCCAAATCGGGTTGTTTGCAATGGCCACAGCGGTATACGATGTCGATGCTGTATCCGCAATAATGACAAGTTAGTTTGTTAATGCCTTTGTGGTAAGTCAGACTCACGTCGCACCACTTGCATTTTGGAATCCATCCACAACTGGCGCATTCCAGGTAAGGGCTGAATCCCCGACGGTTTTGGAACAAAATTACCTGTTCTTTATTTTCAAGCGCCTCGTCGATGTTTTGTATAAGCATGGGGGTAAAATGGGCGTGCATTTCTTTTTTCTTATGCGCTTTACGCACATCGGCTACCAGAATTTTGGGCATTTTAATGTTTTGATGTCGCTCCATCAGTTCCACCAGTCCGTATCGGCCGGTTTGTGCGTTGTAGTAACTTTCAATCGATGGGGTAGCAGTTCCCAAAAGTACCGGCGCTTTGTGTATGAGGCCTGATACCACGGCCAAATCGCGGGCGTTGTAGCGGGGCGCGGGGTCGTACTGCTTGTAAGTGTTTTCGTGTTCTTCATCGACCACAATAAGGCCCAGGTTGCTAAATGGCAAAAATATAGCAGAGCGGGCTCCCAGAATTATTTGCAGTTGCGAATCGCTGTTTTCAGCTACTTTTTGATAAATCTCTACTCGTTCGGCATCGGAAAATTTAGAGTGGTAAACGCCAACCTTATTTCCAAATACCCGGCTCAGACGCTGGATAATTTGCGAGGTAAGGGCTATTTCGGGTAAGAGGTAAAGTACCTGTTTTCCCTTGTCGAGTGCATCCTGAATCAGGTGAATGTAAATTTCGGTTTTTCCGCTCGAAGTAACTCCGTGTAGCAAAACAACCGGCTTTTCGGCAAAAGCTGCCCGAATCCCATTTATGGCTTTCAATTGCTGCTGGTTTAATGTTTTTACCGGCTTTATTTCGTCGTTTTTCCAGCTTAAGCGTGAGGTTTCCTGCTCGGTTTCTTTGATGATGTTTTTTTCGATCAGGCTCTTTAGCGTTGCGGCTGTTGTTCCAGCTTCATCCAAAAGTTCAGCCTTAATAAATTCCTGGCCGGAGAAGGGATCATTTTTTAGTTTCTTTATAAAAAAGTTGAATAATTCCTGCTGTTTAGGAGCTCTTTCCAATAGGACTCGGCATTTCTCAATTTTTTCGATGGTGTCGATGCGTTTGGCCAGGCAGAGGTATTTAACCATCTTGGGTTTGTAAGTCTTTTTCAGGTCTTCCTGAATACTGAGCCAGCCTTTTTCCATCATTTTTTTTACCACTGGTAAGGGGTTTTCCAGTTGGCAAATCTTAGCGAGTTCGGTTACGCTCAGCAGGTTTTGCTTTTGTACAATGCGGAGAATCAGTTCTTCTTTTTCGTTTACCAATTCCGGTATCTCGTCTAAAGAAGTGAGCAAGCGGGTTTCACTTTCGAGCCTTAAACCTGAAGGTAGTGCCGCTTTGTACACTTCGCCCAGCGGGCACATGTAATAATCCGCAGTCCATTCCCAAAGACGCAGTTGAAAAGGGTTAATAATGGGCTTGGCATCAAGTACCTCAAGAATGGCTTTGGTTTGGTAGTCTGTGGGTTTGTTATGATGAACTAAAAAAACCAGTGCGGTGTATAATTTTTTTGTGCCAAAAGGAACAATTACCCGCACACCCTGCTTTACCAATGGTATGCATGACTCCGGAACCTGATAGGTAAAAAAACTTTTCAGGGGTAGCGGTAGTATTACATCGATAAAGGTGAGTTGCTGATTCATTGTAAATAAAAATGTCGGATAAAAATAGTAA
This sequence comes from Bacteroidetes bacterium HGW-Bacteroidetes-4, assembly GCA_002840905.1. Classification (GTDB taxonomy): domain Bacteria; phylum Bacteroidota; class Bacteroidia; order Bacteroidales; family SZUA-534; genus GWE2-40-63. The sequence continues at coordinate 149,329 of PHDD01000006.1, forward strand.
AACTATAGCAGGGAATGCCGTTTTTTTGCAAAGAAGCCATGTAAAAACATGAAATGGCCCGGCAATTATGTAGCAATTGAAAAATTACTGTGAAGAAGCCAGCAGCAAGTGTCCAATTGGCAGACTTTCGTTGTAAAAGTGTTCCCGTAGCGTCCAATTGGCAGTTTTTTGTTTAAAAAGTGTTCCCGTAGCCTACAGTTTCACTTTTTCAAAGTTTGGAGTGCTTCCGTACTGTCCAAATGGCGGTTCTTCGTTTAAAAAGTGTCGCCGTAGCGTCCAATTGTCAGTAAATCGTTGAATGAAGTATCCACGTAGCCTACGCCGCAACATTTATTTTAGTTTTTAAGCCAGCGTATCGGATAAATACGCCGGAACTGATCAATTTACGTTTCTGAACAGGTTTATAATGCCCGTTTTTTTTAAATTGATAGTATTTGTGAAATCTTCAGCAATTCTTCGTTAAGTGGTTTGCGTGCTTTAATGGTTTTATTAAAGGGTACGTGTAAAATTTGCTTGTTCACAATGCCAATCATCACACTTTTTTGATCGTCGAGCAGGGTATCTACAGCAGCGGCGCCCATGTGGCTGGCAGTTACGCGGTCGTAAGCCGTTGGTGAACCTCCCCGTTGGATGTGGCCCAGTACGGTTACTTTTACTTCGTACTGACTAAAATCGGTTTTAACCTTATTGGCAATTTCGTAAGCTCCGCCTTGTTGTTCGCCTTCGGCAACAATGACAATGCCACTGGTTTTTTTATTTACAAAACCGGTTTCGAGGTAGCATTTTAGCTTCTCGTAAGGAGTGTCGCGTTCGGGAACCAGAATGGCTTCGGCTCCAACGGCAATTCCACTTCGCAAGGCAATAAATCCGGCATCGCGACCCATAACTTCAACAAAAAACAGGCGGTTGTGTGCACTGGCGGTATCACGTATTTTATCGACCGCTTCAACCACTGTATTAATGGCGGTATCATATCCAATGGTATAATCGGTTCCGTACAAGTCGTTATCAATGGTTCCGGGAACGCCCACACAGGGAATGTCATATTCCTCCGATAGCAACCGGGCTCCGGTTAAGGAGCCGTCGCCGCCAATAATTACCAGCGCGTCGATTTGATGTTTTTTAAGGTTGGCATAAGCCTGAGCCCTTCCTTCGGGAGTTCTGAATTCGGCACTGCGGGCGGTTTTTAAGATGGTTCCTCCCCTTTGAATGATATTGCTCACATCGTGCGATTCGAGTTTTACGATTTGATCGTTTATCATTCCATGGTAGCCGCTACGGATACCGTAAACTTCGAGTTTATGATAAATGGCCATGCGAGTTACCGCCCGAATGGCTGCATTCATTCCCGGAGCATCTCCACCGGAGGTTAGTACGCCAATTCTTTTAATTTTTGCCATGGTATTGCCCGTTGTTATTATTCTTTATTTAATTTTTGGTGAATGGTTTCGGCTACTTCCTGCATCAACCAAAGAGGGGTTGAGGTTGCACCGCTGATACCCACCTTTTTTTTGTTTGTAAACCAGTTAAAATCCAGTTCCTCTGCATTTAAAATAAAGTAGGAATTGGGATTGGTTTCTTTACAGACCTGATAAAGGAATTTGGCATTGCTGCTTTTTTTTCCGCCCACAAAAATAAATACGTCGAAATTTTTCACAAAGCTGCGGAGCCTGGGTTCACGGTTCGATACCTGCCGGCAGATGGTGTCGTTATTACGAAATCCGGCTTTGGCCTTTTTTTGAATCTGATCGATCAGGTACTGGTACGCGTGGATAGAGCTGGTGGTTTGCGAAAAAAGTTCAATGGGTCGGTTAAAGTCGATGGCTGATAAATCGTCGATGCTGCTGATAATTAGCGCCTGATTCTCGGTTTGACCGGCCAGACCAGTTACTTCGGCATGTCCTTTCTTTCCAAAAATAATTACCTGGCCATTTACTTTTTTCATGGCCTCCCAGGCATTGCGAACGCGTTCCTGCAATTTTAAAACCACCGGACAGGTACCATCGATTACCTGAAGCCCATTGTCTTTGGCTTTTTCATAACTTTCGGGAGGTTCGCCGTGAGCCCGGAATAGTACTTTTTTATTTTTAAGGGTTTCAAAATCAGCATACGAAAGGGTTTTCATTCCCTGCGTTTCGAGCCGTTCAATTTCTTTTTGATTATGTACAATATCGCCAAGTGAAACCAGATTCTCACCTTTTTGTAATTGTTCCTCGGCTTTGTTAATGGCATGGCGTACGCCAAAGCAAAAGCCCGACCGGCCATCGATTTCGATGGTAATCCGCTTTCCGGAATAAATAAGCCGATTAGTTGCTTCGTTGTTCGACAAGGTCAATGAGTATTGCTAATTGTTCTTCTTTGCTTAGGGAGCTGTTATCGAGCACTACAGCATCATCAGCTTTTTTTAAGGGGGCAATTTCGCGGTTGGCATCCATGAAATCGCGTTTTTCGATATTTTCCAACACTTCTTCAAAAGTAAGTTGATGCCCGGCTGCTTTCAGTTCGTCGAAGCGCCGTTGTGCACGAACCTGAGGCGATGCGGTCATGAAAATTTTCAATTCGGCATCGGTAAAAACTACCGTACCAATATCGCGGCCATCCATAACAATGCCCCCCTGTTTACCCATTTCTTGTTGCATGGCTACCAGTTTGCTTCGTACAAAGTCGATTTTACTTACAACACTCACGTTATTAGCCACTTCGATGCTTCGGATTTTATGCTCTACCTTGCGGTTATTCATCCAGGTAATGTATTGCTGTTTTTCTACATCAAAGGTGAAGTGGATGCTCAGGTTTTCCATCAAGGGTTTTAGTGCTACCAGATTCACCTGCTCGCCATCAATTAAATCGTGTTCCATACAAAGCAGGGTAACGGAACGGTACATGGCACCACTGTCGATATACGTGTAACCGAGTGCTTTGGCCAGGTCTTTGGCAACGGTGCTTTTACCGCACGACGAATGCCCGTCGATGGCTATAGTGAGTTTATTTTTCTTTGTCTCCATGCTGATTTTATCAAGGGGCAAAGTTAAAAAGAAAAGGGTGGCAGGGAAGAGTTTTTATAGAATTTTTAGTTGCCGGAAGTTGCTGAGAACAGCGATTGGTTTCAGACCAATGAATCCGTATTTTTAATGTTTATTATAATGATTTTGGGGAGCAGTTTATTCCAAAAAGCGTTCAATATCTTTTACATCGCCAAATAGAACCATAACAGCATCTTCCTCCAAAACCGTATTTGCCTTAGCTATTTCATTTACCTCAAAAGTTCCTTTTCGGAGACCAAAAAAAGTTCTTTTTTGTGTTTTGGTTAAAGTGGTAAGTACAGTTAAGTTGTATGTGTTTCTGAGGTCAAGTTCCTGAAGGGTTTTTCCTACATAGCGCTCGGGAACGGTAACCTTAACAATGCTGTACCGGTCGGATAGTTCAAAGGTGTCGATTAAACCTTCGGTAGTTAGGTTTTTAGCCAGCTTAAACGAGGAGTCCTGTTCGGGATGTACCACTTCATCGATTCCCATGGCATTCAAAATGATTTCCTGCGTTTTTGAAACGGCCCGTCCGATAATTCGTTTGGCATTTAATTGTTTCATAATGGCTGTTGCCATAATGGAATCGCCTTCGTTTTCGCCAATGCTGATAACCACTACATCGGTATCTTGAATCGGGAGATCTTTAGCTGAATGAATATCGGTGCAATTGGCACAAATGGTGTGGGTAATGTCGTTTTTAAACATCTCTACTTTCGACATGCTGCTATCAACACCTATTACTTCATGGCCGAGCTGTGTGAGCCTTATGGCCAGCGATGAACCAAAATTTCCCAAACCGACGATTAAAAAGTTCATGGTTTCTGTATTTTTAGTTAATTAAAATAGCTTCAGTTGGATATTGAAAACGTTTCTCAATTTTTTTTGCAACCAGTGAAGATAAAAAAGTTAGGGTTCCTACCCGGCCGACAAACATAGCGAAAACAAGAATGTAACGCGAGGTATTGGATAAATCACCGGTTATTCCACGACTCAGCCCTACTGTACTGAATGCTGAGAACGCTTCAAATGACAAATCAATAACCTCCAGGTGAGGTTCGGTAATGCTTAATAGAAATATTACAAGGCCAATGGTTATAAGAGAAAGAAAAATAAAAGCAAACGAGCGTTTTAATGAGGTTTCAGGAATTTGACGTCGATTTAATTCTACTTTAGAATGTCCACGAATCAAACCAATAACATTCAAGGCAGCCAGTGCAAAAGTGCTGGTTTTAATTCCTCCTCCGGTAGATGCTGGCGAAGCTCCAATCCACATCAAAAAAATAACCAGCATAACCGTAGGTGTACTTATGGCAGCGGTGTCAATGGTATTAAAACCGGCGGTTCGGGGAGTACTTGCTCCAAAAAATGCAGTAACCAATTTTCCCAGTCCATGATGTTCGGCTAAGGTATTGTTCCATTCCAGCAAAAGAAACAAAAGGGTTCCGGCAGCCAGCAATATTAATGTGGTGTAAACCACTAATTTGGTATTCAGGTTTATTACATGGGCTTTATACAATACCTCTCTGCGTTTATTCAGGCGTAAAATACGGTTTACTATAATGTGCTTAAACCAGGAATTAGCATTAATCATGATAGGAAAGCCCAAGCCGCCAATAATAAACAAAAACGCAAGGATGAGATGGAGCGGGTAATTAAACCGAAAGTTCACGTCGTAAAAACTGTTCGAAAGCGTTGAGAAACCCGCATTACAAAAGGCTGATATGGAATGGAAAAGGGAGAAAAACAAATTTTCAGCGTGGGTAAATGTAGTATTTAGTTTAAGGTTAATGTATATAAGCAGCACTCCCAGTATTTCGACCATAAAGGTAAAAAACAGGATTTTTTTTAGGGTCTTAAATACCCTCGATATTTTTTGCTCATTGGTTAAACTACCCAATAATAACATGTTTTGGTAAGAGGCTCCACCCAAAAAGAAATAAGCAAAAAAACTGGTAAAGGTCATGATGCCAATTCCCCCCAATTGAATAAGCAACATAATGATACTTTGACCAAGAATGGTAAAGTGTGTTCCGGTATCGACTACTACCAGGCCGGTTACACAAACCGCACTGGTGGAAGTAAAGAGGGCGTCGGTAAAACTTATGCCCGAGTGGGTGGAACGGGGTAAAAGTAACAGCAGGGAGCCCAAAATAATTAACAAGGCAAAACTAAGAACGAAAATGGATGCCGGATTCAGTCTTTTGTATTTTATTCCTAAACGCAATCCCTGAATTTCTCTTATTAAGTTAAACAGAAAAATGATTAAAAGAATAAGTTTCGGACTTATCGGTTCCAGAAAATGCTTAAACGAAAGGGAGTTGAAATTAATACCTATCAGCAGAAGAATGAATAATATCCAGAAAAAAGTATCGCTTAACCAGATGCGGGGTTTTTGTGTGTTTTTAAAACCGACCAAATATTTTAGGGGTATGCCCAAAACCAACAACAACAAACTAACCAAATAGAAATAGTTAATCAGTTGTTGCGTACCTGGCTCATGGTTGTATCCAAAATCAACAACTAAGGTTACCAGAGCAAGCAGGCTGGCCAGCAAAGGAATATATTTTAATTTGGAACGAATCATGGCAAAGGTTCTTCGGCTTCTTCTGTTTTGCTTACGCCTTTAAAACGTATGTTATCGATTATTTTTGGATTCAAACTTAACACAATAACCAGTGTTGAACAGATAATAATGCTAAAAAGAACAATGGAGTAACCCAAATCGAGAATAATATCGCCATGTGCCAATCCCCGCTGTAAAGGCAATGAAGCCAAAACAGCCGGAACCAGGCCCTTGGGTGTCATTACCGACATGATTGCACGCTCGGGTTTTGAAATGTTTTTCCCCGAAAGAAAAACGGTACCGGGAATGCGAAACAGAATAATTAACAACACGATTAAAAAACCTGTGGCATAAATAGCGGGAGAACCAAACTGCAAAGATATTCCTACGAATACAAAGAAATAGGTTTGCATAATGAACACGATTTCTGCAAAAAAATCTTTTTCATTTACATTAAATCCGGAATTATCGAATTTGAAAATTTTTTTAAATTTTGGTGAGGATTCAAACAGTTCAATGTTGCCTAATAAAATACCAAACGATAACACGGCAATTCCCCCGTTCAAACCCATGAGTTCAACCAGGCCATACAATACAAATACAAAAGCCAATGTGGTGAACATGGAGTTTTTTATACTGCGAATACGCCGGATAAGTGCTGACCAGACAAAGGCGCTTAAAAGCCCCAGTACAATAGCAAACACAAAAGCTTTCCACATTTTCGACAGCACCATTCCTACCGATACAACGCCTTCGGTTATACCGTCGAGTAGTGCCAAACCAACAACCAGGCAAAGCACATCGCTCAAAGCTGATTCGAGTATGAGTACCGAGGTACTTTTCTCCCCCATTTTAAGTTGTTTAACCATGGGAATAACCACTGCCGACGATGTTCCGCCTACAATAGCTCCAATAAAGACAGAACTTAGCACGTCGAGCGAAAGCAACCAGCGTGAAAGATAGGAGGTTAGAACAACAGTAATTACAAAATTCATAACAGTAAGCAAAGCTGCGGAACCAATGGCTTTTTTTATCGCTTTTAGGTTCAGTCCGGCGCCGCTTTCAAACAAGATTACAATTAAGGTTATGGTGGTAAAAACACTGCCCAGTTCTCCAAAAAAATCTTTGGTAACCACTCCGCTTACCGGGCCAATTAAAATACCGATAAGCAAAAGTAAAAGCACATTGGGAATCTTTGTCTTGTCGAACAATTCGTTGAATACATGAGATAGGAAAATTAATACGCCAAGGATAATTATAGTATAAATGATATTCATTGAGCCATTTTTTAGTTATTTACTCCAAAAAGTACGGGTAAAAAGCATGATTACGGTGTATAACTCCAGTCTTCCTACCAGCATTAAAAAAGTCAGCAGTAATTTAGCAATTTCCGGTAGATGTGCAAAATTTCCGGTCGGACCAACACTCCCAATGCCGGGGCCAATTCCTGCCATGCAGGTAGCCACCGAACTGGCAGCTGTTTTTGCATCAAGTCCCAGAGCCAACATAATTAAACTACCAACTATAAAAATTATCAGGTATAGCGATACAAAGGTAAGGATTGAGCTGTTTAATTCTTCCGACAGGGTATTATTATTTAGCCGAATGGGTAAAATGGCTTTGGGGTGCATCATCTGGTAAAAAACACGCCTGATATTTTTAAAGAGAAGTAAATGTCGCGCCATCTTTATTCCTCCTGCCGTTGAACCGGTGCTTCCGCCTAAAAACATGGCTAAAAAAATAAGTACCCAGGCAAAAGTAGGCCAAAGCAAATAGTCGGCTGAAGCAAAACCGGTGCAGGTAATTATGGAAATAACCTGAAAAAAGGATTCTCTAAACGATTCTTCAAGCGGTTTGCCCATTATAAAATAAAGAGCGGCAGCGATTATTATACCCAGAGAAAAAACAATAACGTAATAGATTTTCAACTCTTCATTTTTGCGGGCTTTCGCGAATTGTCGCTTGAGCATATAATAATGAATGACAAAGTTGGTTCCGGCTAGTAACATAAAAAGCATGATAACATACTGTATGTATGGAGAATAAGCAGCTATACTGGTGTTTTTTGGAGAAAAGCCTCCGGTTGCAACCGTTCCAAAAGCGTGACAAACACTATCGAAAAAACTCATATGCCCCAGCAGCAAAAAAATAACTTCACTTATCGTTAACGCAACATAAATAAAAAGTAAGCGGTTGCCAACCGATTTTATTCTTGGTTGTATCTTCTCTTGTAGCGACGACTCGAGGGTAAACAAATGATAGCCTCCGATTTGAAGGGTGGGCATTACCACAATTACCAGCACAATAATTCCAATTCCACCTATCCAGTGGGTAAGACTTCTCCAAAACAAGATCGATTGGGGTAATGCTTCAATATCGGTTAATATGGATGAACCGGTGGTTGTAAATCCGGACATGGATTCAAACAAAGCATCAACCACTGAAGGAATGGTTTGAGAAAAAAGATAGGGTAAACTTCCGATAAGCGCAAGAAATAACCACGACAGGGTAACGGTTAAATAAGCGTCTTTTTTACTTATGGTGTTGTTGTTTGGTTGGTTATGGGTAAAGCGGAAAAGTATAACTCCCAGTAAAAACGAAATTGATGCAGCCCAAACAAAAGGAAGAAACGATTCGGAATAATATAAGGCTACACCCACACAGAGCATTAATGAAGCCGCAAGAATAAATAAATTACGGCTTATAACCTTAAAAACAATCTTCAGGTTAACAATATTTTTCATAATACCTTACTTGCTTGGGGCTATGGGTAAACTAAAAAGAAAGGTGCTGCCCTGGCTGGGGACACTTTCTGCCCAGATTTTACCGTTTTGTTTTGTGATAAATTCTTTTGCAATGGCTAGTCCCATACCGGTACCTTTTTCACGGGTGTTTGGAACACGGAAAAACTTTTGAAATATCAACTCTAAGTATTGTGGTTCAATTCCTTGTCCGAAATCTTTTACAGCGAAAATCACTTCCCGTTCGTTTTGCGCAACGGAAACATGAACCGTTTTGCCTGAGGGGGAGTATAGTATAGCATTGTTAATTAAGTTAATAAGAACCCAGGCTGTTTTTTCATAGTCGGCAGTAATTTTTGAAAGGCTTGGTTTGGTATTAAATTCAAGGGTTATTTGTTTTGTCTTTGCTGTGTTTTCTGTGGTTTCTTTAATGTATTCCAGTATTTTCAATGGTGAAATTGTTTGAAGGTTTAGTTGTATGTTTCCCGATTCAACCTGTGCCAAATCTAATAGTTCAGAGGTAAGTGTAAGCATTTTGTTGGTTTCCGATTTCAGGGCTTTTACTATATCCAGTTGTTCCTGATTTAACTGTCCTATTCTGGAATCGTCAAGGAGTTTTAAATTCAGTTTTAGCGACGAAATAGGTGTTTTAAGTTCGTGTGAGATGGTAGCTATAAAATTGGTTTTTGCTTCGTCCTGTTCTAAATAACGGGTTACATTTTTTAACACAATAACATAACCAGCCTGAATGGGCCTGCTTTCTCCGGTTTTTGTAATATTTACTTCCAGTATTTCTCGTGTAAAATAGCGGACTTTATCGTTCAGTACCATTCGAATGGGTTTGAATTCTTTGAAATCGGTTGGTTTCTTTTCAAAAAAATCGTGGAGTAAAAGATTAAAAACCGGATTGTTTAGCGCTAATTCGGTAGCTTGTTTACCAATTAATGCCGGCTCCTTCATTTGGAGCAGGGAACAGGCATAAGTGTTCGAAAAAATTATTTCGTTTTTATCATTTAATCCAATAATGGCATCTTTCATATTATTAATAATGGTGTCGATGCGTTTTTTCTCGAACACCAATTCCGACACATTGCTGTGTTCGTATTCATCGAGTTTGGCAGCCATGCTGTTAAATGCATTGGCTAATTCGCCCAGTTCGTCGTTCGACTGAAAGTTGAGTCGTTGGCTGTAATTTCGGTTAGCTATTTGGGTGATTCCGCGAATGAGTTCTCCAATTGGACGGGCAATGTTTCGGGGATAACGAAAAAAGAACAGGGCAGAAATAATAAAACAAAAAGTTCCGATAAGTGAAATAATAACAAAAGCCCGGTGTGCGGTGCTTTTAAGCAAGCGGTTTTTGGCCCCGATGGCATCCATATTCATGTCCCATAAATCTAAAATCAGATTTCGGGCTGCCGTATATTCGGGAATAAGGGTTTGGAATATATTTTGTGAATCGGGTGGGTTTACTTTTTTTAATTGTTCAAAGGTGTTCAGGTAACTTGTATAAGTAAGGGTGAGTTGCTCAATAATAAGTTGTTCACCCACTTCGGTTATGTTATTTTGGGCGTCCGATAAATGTTTGTTAAAGGTATTTTTGTTTTGAAAATAAATGCTGTCGCTAAAAAGTTGTCTTTGGTCAAGAAAGTACTTTATTTGCTGGTTTTTTAGCTCGTCGATGGACTGAATCAGGTGCCTGGTTGATTCTACTGTTTGGTAATTTTCTTTTAACATGGCAGCCGAACGATTCGATAAGTCGTAAATAAAATACCCACCAATAATCCACAGAAGAATTATCATAAAAAACAGGAATCCAAACCCGAAGAGCAGTTTATTTTTTAAATTTATTCGTATCATTTTAACAATTTTTTGAACCAAAAACAGAAAACCATTTATGGTTGCTTTGGCTTGATAAGCCAAAGGATATACCAGAATTGGGTTCTTGTGTATTAATTGTTGTTATATTGTTGTTGCACAGGGTTTAAAAGAATAAAAAAATAGTAAGTGAGCCGTTTGTGGGAATGATTTTGTCTTCTGTTTTAAAAGGGTAATTTCTAAAATAGAAGTGTATTATTTTAAATGGTATTGTTCAATTTTACGATAAAGAGTTGGAACCCCGATACCAAGTAATTTAGCTGCATTGGTTTTATTTCCTTTGGTAAAGAACAGGGTTCGTTGTATGTGTTTTTTTTCAACTTCTTCGAGCGAACCGAGCGTTTTCATGGATTCGTTTTCCGATGGAAATAAAACTTCAAGGGGTAGTAATTCTTTGGTAATGTTTTCGTTTTCAGCAAGAATAACTGCACGTTCCATTACGTTTTTAAGCTCGCGCGTGTTCCCCGGCCAGTTATAAGTTGTAATGATTTCAAAAAATTCAGGAGTAATTCCGGTAATTTTCTTTTTTGTTTTATCAGCATAAATAGCAACAAAACCTTCAACCAAAAGCGGGATGTCAGCTTTTCGTTCGCGTAAAGAAGGAATTTTTATTTTGAAAACCGATAATCGATAATACAAATCGCTTCGGAATTTTTCTTTTTGTGCTTCTAATAATAAATCGCGGTTGGTGGCTGCCACAATGCGTACGTTTACTTTGGTGAGTTTGGTGTCGCCAATTTTTGTAAACGATTGCTCTTCTAAAACCCGTAACAATTTAGCCTGCAGGTCAGGATGCATTTCGCCAATCTCGTCTAAAAACAAGGTTCCGTCGTTTGCTTCTTCAAACAATCCTTTTTTATCGTAACTGGCTCCTGTAAAGGATCCTTTTTTGTGTCCAAATATTTCTGATTCCAACAATTCTTTTGGAAAAGCGCTGCAATTAATAGCAATAAACGGTTTGTTTTTGCGCAAGCTGGCGTTGTGGATGGATTGAGCAAAAAGTTCTTTTCCGGTACCCGTTTCTCCTTCCAATAAAACAGTTGAATCGGTGGGAGCAACTTTTTGGGCCAGGGCAATTGCGGCTTTTATTGGAAGCGATTTACCTATGATTCGGTCAAAACTATACCGTGTTTCTAATTTATTTTCAAGCTCAAGAATGCGTTTCTGCATGTTGGCTTTCTCAACGGCTTTTTCAACCGTAACTAGTATTTGTTCGTCGCCGTCGCCTTTGGTTATGTAGTCAAAAGCCCCTTGTTTCATGGCAAAAACACCATCGTGGATGGTTCCAAATGCAGTAATTAAAATAACCTCGCAGAAGTAATTTTTTGCCTTAATTTTTTGTAGTAACTCAAGGCCGTTGATATCGGGCAGCTTAACATCACAAATGATCAGATGAAAATTAGGTTCTTTCTCGAGTAAGCGAAGTCCTTTGATGGCATTTTCAGCCTGATATACTTCGTAGCCTTCCAGCTCAATTATTCTCGAAAGGGCTTTTCTGAGCTGCTCTTCATCGTCTATTACAAGAATTTTTCCTTTGTTCATTGTTAGGAAATAAGCACAAATGTAATCAATTCAAAAGAGTTAAATACAAGTTTTTTGAAATTAGCGGCATATCTGATTTATACTAAAAAACCCTGCTTCAAAAATAAATGGAGCAGGGCCGGTGTTTTTATCGGTATTGGGATTAATCCCAGTTTAAGATTACTTTTCCACAGTTTCCGGCTTCCATTATATCAAAACCTTTTTGAAAATCGTCGATACCAAAGCGGTGAGTAATTATGGGCGAGAGGTCGAGTCCCGACATAAGCATTTGCTCCATCTGGTACCAGGTTTCGTACATTTCGCGTCCGTAAATACCTTTCATGGTAAGGCCTTTAAAAATAATTTTGTTCCAGTCAACGGTGGTGGAGCTCGGAAGGATTCCCAACAAGGATATTTTTCCGCTGTTGTACATGTGTTCTACCAGTTGGTTGAATGCTATCGGGTTTCCCGAACACTCCAGGCCAATATCGAAACCAATCATTCCCAGTTCATTCATTACCTCGCGAAGGTTTTCTTTAAGCGGATTAACCACGCGGGTAGCGCCCATTTTGCGTGCCAGTTCAGCGCGGTATTCGCTGGTTTCGGTAGCCACCACATAGCGGGCACCGGCAAACTTAGCTACTGCTATGGCCATGCTGCCTATCAAACCGGAACCGGTAACCAGCACATCTTCGCCAATTAAAGGAAACGAAAGGGCGGTGTGCGTCGCGTTTCCAAAAGGATCCATTATGGAAAGAATCTCATCGGGAATTTGTGCATTAATTTTCATTACGTTACTCGATGGAACTTTAACGTATTCGGCAAATGAACCGTTTGTATTAACACCAATACCAATGGTAGTTTCGCAAATATGCTGTCGCCCGCGACGGCAATTGCGACAATGTCCGCAGGCAATGTGCCCTTCACCGGTAACCCGGTCGCCTTCTTTAAATTCTTTTACTTCGCTACCAACTTTTGCAACATATCCTGCATATTCGTGGCCAATGGTCATGCCCACCGGAATGGTTTTTTGAGCCCATTCGTCCCAAAGGTAAATATGCAAATCGGTTCCGCAGATGGCCGATTTGACCACTTTAATTAATACGTCGTTGGGTCCAATTTTGGGAACCGGAACTTCCTGCATCCATAGTCCCTTTTCGGCTTTTGCTTTTACAAGCGCTTTCATTTTGGTCATATTGGTAATTTTTTAACGGTACTTTTTTTCTATTTGTGTGAATACAAAAGTAATTAATCCCCCTTTAAACAGCGTTGATTAAAAACATGTTTAAGATATGCTTGAAATCATATATTAGCTGCCTGATTATCGGTTCAAAACTCTTATTTTTGTTTGCTTAGAAATCTAAACTAATAATTATGTACGCAGCATTTAAAGATTTTTTGACTCAGGAACTGGCGGCTATTGCCGATGCCGGATTATATAAAAACGAACGGGTGATTGTTTCGCCCCAGGGCGCCGAAATTGAAGTAAGCACCGGACAAAAAGTGCTGAACTTTTGTGCCAATAATTACCTGGGTTTATCGAATAACCCCAAGTTGATAGCAGCCGCCAAAGAAGCCCTTGACACGCATGGTTATGGCATGTCGTCGGTGCGTTTTATTTGTGGAACCGGCGATTTGCACAAAACCCTGGAGCGAAAGATTGCTGATTTTTTTGGAACCGAAGACACCATTTTATATGCCGCAGCTTTTGACGCCAACGGAGGTGTTTTTGAACCCTTATTGGGACAAGAGGATGCAATTATTTCTGATTCCTTAAATCACGCATCAATTATCGATGGGGTACGCCTTTGCAAAGCGGTGCGTTACCGTTATCAAAATGCCGACATGGACGATTTGGAAACGCAACTGAAGCTGGCTCAGGCACAGCGCTTCCGTTTAATTGTTACCGATGGGGTTTTCTCCATGGACGGCAATGTAGCCCCTATGGATGAAATTCTGGCTTTAGCCGAAAAATACAACGCCATGATTATGATTGACGAATCGCATTCGGCAGGAGTTGTGGGCCATACCGGAAGGGGAGTTACCGAATTGTACAATATGAAAGGCAAAGCCGAAATTATTACCGGAACCCTGGGAAAAGCTTTTGGCGGAGCTATTGGTGGTTTTACTACCGGGAAAAAAGAAATTATCGATATGTTACGTCAGCGTTCGCGTCCTTATTTATTCTCAAATTCCATTCCTCCATTAGTAGCTGCTGCCGGAATAAAAATGTTTGAGATGATGACTGAAACCAACGATCTTCAGGATAAATTGCATAACAACACGGCTTATTTTATGCAAAAAATGACGGTGGCCGGGTTCGACATTAAACCTACGCAGTCGGCAATTTGTGCTGTAATGCTTTACGATGCCAAACTGTCGCAGGATTTTGCCGCCCGCTTGCTAAAAGAAGGCATTTATGTTATCGGATTCTATTTTCCGGTTGTTCCCAGAGGTCAGGCACGAATCAGGGTTCAATTATCGGCGGCTCACGAACAAGCACATTTGGATAAAGCCATTGCAGCTTTTACCAAAGTGGGCAAAGATCTGGGAGTGCTGAAATAGAAAGAATTGTTCATTTTAATAAAGCCCTTTGAAGCCAGGCTTCAAAGGGCTTTATGTTATTTTGCCTGCCACTTGCAGCGAACGGGCGAAAAAATTGCCTCCTCGGTTTTGAGTAGTTGCATGGCTTTATCGACTACTTTTTTATCGAGGCCGGTAATTTCGGCAATTTCACCAGCGCCCATGGGGGCTGCTTTTTGTTGCATGGCTTTTAAAACTTGTTCTTTTGGTTCCATTGTTATGCGTTTAATTTGGCAGATTTTTCAAGTGGTCAAAATTACTATATTTATACTTTAATTAAACGAAAATGACAAAATTTTACAACCCTTAACATGCTTAAAAAACGTGTAGAATCTTCTTTTTTGAACAGCTATTATAATAAAACCAAATCAGTCGACTTTGTTTTATTATTTATTTTATTGGTAGCATTTGTATTGAGATTTTACGATGCGTTTAATATTCCGATAACTCATGATGAATACAGTGCCTTGAATCGCATTCATTTTTCTACGTTTAATGAATTAATTCAAAAAGGAATACGAGAAGATGGTCATCCTGCAGGTGTGCAGGTGTTTACTTATTATTATGTTCGGTTATTTGGTGAGCAGGCGTTTGTATTAAAGCTGCCGTATTTGGTTTTCGGTGTATTAGCTGTTTTAGTAGTTTACCAATTGGCTTTATTGTGGTTTGGGAAAACATCGGCTGTTATTTCAGCGACTATTTATGCCAGCTTGCAATATACCGTAGTAAACAGTCAAATTGCGCGACCCTATGGGTTCGGAATTCTTTTTTGTTTATTGGTTGCTTATTATTGGACAAGGTATTTTTATAAAAATGACACTAAATGGTATTACCTGGTTTTGTTAATTATAGCTGCTATTATTAGTGTTTATTCGCATTATTTTGCTTCACTTTATGTTGCTATTTTTTTGACCTTAGCAGTTCTTTTAGCCAAAAACCGACAACAGGTATGGAAATTATTAATGGTTGGCGGATTTGTTATTTTAGCTTTTTTACCCCACTTGCCCATAACAATTTATCAAATTTTTGATAAAGGAGGAATCCAGGGTTGGATTGGCCCATATAAACCTACCTACATTATAGTTTATTTTTTAATTGTGTTGCACCAGTCGTGGTTTTTGATTACAGTTTATCTCGCCACCTTTATATTTTTGTTCCGATATAGCAAAGAGCGTTTAAAACTTATGCTTTTTTCAGGTGGAGTATTTATCCTATCGTTTTTAATAGGGAGTGTTTATTCATATTACTATATGAATGTAATGCATGAGCGTGTGCTTTACTTTGCGTTCCCTTTTATACTTCTTTCCGTTTCGGGGTTCTTTCGCAAATTACCGGTCAATAAAATTTGGTTTTTAGCCATTGGTTTAACTGCTGTTACTGTTTTTTCTCTGGTAATAGAACGCAAACATTACAATTTGTTTTACAAAAACAGATACCTAATGGTTCAACAAAAAAAACAGGAATGGGAGATCAAATTAGACGGGCGTAACCTTATTGTATTAAACTATTTCAAGTATCCGGCTCAATTGGAAAAGAAACTCTTTTTTGAGGGCCATCAATATCTAATAAATTCTTCAACTTTACTTCCAGAAGTTGATAGTTGTTTGTCTTCAACTCATTTACAAAATTTGATGTTTTTGAATTGTGATTTTCCACCACCAGAAATATATCCTTTAATTACAAGTTACTTTCCTAACGTCATTCAAAAAGAGTTTACCATTGGTGGAGAAGCCTTATTGTTTTCGAAGTCAGATTCTTCCAAACAAAGAAATCAGGATAAGTCAGAAGTGATAATTTATCCAAAATTTCCCTTACAAGGGAATCTTTCTGATTGGTATTTCTCAAAATATAATTTTATTGATTTTATTGTTTATTGTGATACAAATAACATTATTTCAAACCAGGATTTTAGCCTGACGATTGAAAGTGAAGATAAAGTTTATTATAAACGGTCATTTGTCTTTATGAATCGGGCCAACAAAGTGAATCAGGGATATGCATCGTTACGATTGATAGACCTCTCATTTCCAGAGGAAGCAGTATTTAAAGTGCTGGTAAATAAAGAAATAACAGTTGATAGTATAAAAATAAGTTGTCGGCCGGGTAATCCTTATTTGTATGCTCATGTAAAGAAAATTCCGAAGAATCTCGATCGCTTTTTTCTGGAATAATTGTACTATCGCATCAAATACATTTTTCCAAAACCTTTTTTAAAGAATTGGCTGGTTCCGGTATCACGAATTTTAATTTCGCGACCGTTTAGTTTGGCTGAAACCCGATAGAAATAAACGCCATTTGCCAACGGGTCTCCATACATGTCGGTACCGTCCCAGGCGTAAGTTGAGATATTTTTCCCTACACCAATCAAGCCCAGATCTTCCTGGTAAATAACTTTAACCACTTTTCCGGTAATAGTTATAATATCGATGCGCATTTCATCGGGTATTTCGCTTCCGGTAAGTTCAAAAACAAAACGGGTTGAGGTGCTGAATGGATTGGGATAATTAAACACCTGTGTAATGGTGCTCTCGTTGATTACAGAAAAGGAAATCAGGTAATCGTAGCTCCCCGATTCGTTTCCTGATGCATCGGCAGCCTGAACCCGTAATTCATAAACGCCGTCATCGGGAAACTGGGCTCGATAGATAATTTGCGCTTTGTTGTTGGGTAAATCAGCCGGAATAAAGGTAATTTCCGGATTGTTTTTTAATTCAATTTTTTCTTCGATACCGGTTTTGTGTGATTTAACATACACCGAGATCAGTGCCGTATCATTCAGCGCAATGTAGGGGTTCTCGTCGGTTAATTGAATTGCAATCTCGGGTTTTGCCGACACCAAATCACCATCCATAATATGAATGCCATCGAATGTAACATCGAGCAAAGGGCTGGTTTGGTCGGGTTTTACATAAAATGATTTTTGAGCCAGGTTGTTAAAGTAATAAGGTTCGTTTTGAATTGCGGTTGACTTATAGGTGTTTCTGGGGTTTAGTTCTACCCAAAGCTGATTTTGTCCCTGTATTCCCTTGGTTTTAAAAATAAGGGTGTCACTTATCCAGGTTCCGGCTGCTAAAGCACCAAGCTGAGTTTGGTTTAATGCTATTTGCAGGTTGCTGGCATCCTGAATCCAGTAATTTACTTTTACACTGTCGGCATTTTGATTGCCAATGTTTTCAAACGATAAAACCAATTTTCCCAAAGCTCCTTCATTCAGTGTGTCGCTTTCAAAAAGCCAATCCCGCTGAGTATTTATAGCCAAATCGGTGAAGGGAGTGAATTCAACCTGCCAAAAGCGAAGTTGCGAAGGTGTTTTATGCTCCGGGTCGCTGGTAAAGAACTGTAATTTTAAATACGGGTGCGTTGTCGCATTTATCGATGCAATTGACATGCTGGGTTCAGTAATTGAATCCATTAACAATACCTGATTTCCAACCCCATCTTCGCTAAAAATCCGGATAAATGCAGTTTCAGAGGGGTTGGTTTCCTGTTGGTAACTCTCCCACGAAAGAGAATTCCACTCTTTGGCCGGACCAATCAAAGGGCTGGTAATGCTGCCATAATAATTATCCATTTTCAGCGGCACCTGCAAATCGATGGTCTCGCCCAATTGGCCAATGACTTCTTCAGTTATTTCGGGATTTCCCTTTTGAGAAAAAAAGATAAACGGCTGATTATTTTCAGTAAACCGGAGGTTATTTGTTCCTCCCCATGCCTGGAAGGCTGAAAAATGTCGTTCCTGCCAAAACTGGTAATTTCCGGCAATAAATGAGTAAATTAAAAAGTAAAATCCATCAGGAACCTGGTTCTCAATAAGGTTTACCACATTGTCCATATTCAATGGGCTTAATGAGTCTCTTAAGTGAAACACAAAATAATTGTCAGGCCGGGTTCGGCCATAGCAGGTTTCATAATTCTGATGTCCAAAATTGCCACGATCAGATCGCCAAACGTTTAAGTTGGTTGAATCAATAACAACAACTAATAATGCCGGGGTTGCTCCACAGGAACTTGAACCGGTTTCGTCATCAATTGAATATCGGATATAATAAAAATCGTCGCTTCCCGGACTCCCAATGTTATGACAGGTAAGGGTTTTTGGTAAATCGGTAAAGGAAAACTGGCGGTTAGCCTCGTCAATTTCGATAAACTTATAGGAGTTTTGAAGCATTTGTCCTATTGCCCGCTGATGCCAGCCCGATTTTCCGCTCAGCGGAACAAAGGAACTACTCGACCAGATTTCAGTGCCTGGAGCGGTCTTTTTTGCCGCCCGCCAGTAATAGGGTTGATTCTGGTTCAGCGAAACGGGAGGTTGCCAGTTTATTACTCCGCCAGCATGAACAATCTCCTCCTGATAAAGTTCAGGGCTGTTAAAACGATAACTGGTATCAATCTGGAAAATGCTGGTTTGTTCTTTTCCAAATGCATTTCCGGTGCTTACTTTTAACTGGGGAGCGTTTTCGGGCCACAAACTGAATTTGTAGGGAATTACCGGCTGTAAATCGGAGCTCGAAATAAACTGATTAATGGTTATTGTATTATTGGCTTCATTCATCTCTTCCACCTGATTCATCACATCGATACTTATCAAGAAGCGATTGTTTCCGGGGCCTTTTACAAAATCAACCGGGAGTTTAAACGTAAGGGTGTCTTTAAAATTCAGACCATTAGCGGTAGCTTGAAACACTTCGTAACTACCGTCCTGAAACCAGCGGGTAACTTCAACCAAAAATGTTTTGTTTGTGGCTTTTGCCTGATTGGTGGGAGCCACATGCATAAAAAACGAATCAATTTCAGTAGTCAGTGTAGCAGGGGTAAAAAATACATCTTTGCTATCGATGCTTAAATCAGGCTTCTCAAAACTATTTAATACTACCCAAAGATCGCCATGCAAAGTGTATTCTTCAATGGTGCTGGTTAGGTAATACCCCGGATTGTTGGTGGTTTGAATGGCTTTTTTGGCACGGTTAATCAAAGTACCCAAATCATGTCCGTACGATTTGTAAGTAAGTTGTTTGTAAAACTCTGTCGCAAATAAATTGAGGTAGGAATCAACTCCATCGTTTACCACAGCTAAAAACCCGATGGCGCCTTTGTTTGGAATAAGCACCCAGCGGTCGCTGGCACTTTGCATACCGGCTAAAAAAATATTTCCGGAATAGCAGGAGTTTGCAAACAATAAAGGATAGCGATCCTGATTGTTATATACAATGGGCTCATCAATATTCTGATCGAAACCCGTTGAGGTTCCATGTCCAAAAAAGGTCATTAAACTTACGCCATTGTTGATTAGACTGGTAATGCTGTCGGTTCTTGAAATGGTAATGGGGTCGGACGAGTTTTTAAGGAATGTGGAAACATAGGCCCCAAAAGAAGTGTCTTCGATAGTTTGTTCGTAGTTATATAAAAAATTTTTAAAGCGGTTCTGTTCAATGCTATTGGCTCCTCCTCCAAAATGGCAAATTTGTTTCATCCACGCACCGGGCACATTTTGTTCCATGGCTTTTACCTTGTCTAAGTAGTCAAGCACTTCATTTTCCGTTGTTGCCGCCAGACGTGAAATGGGAATAATTGAAGCCACAGTACTTCCATCGAAACGCGAACCAAACAATTCATCGGTGGCCGGATTGCCCATGGGAGGTATCAGGCATTGTTGATAGTAAGTCGTGTTTTTTCGATAATTCAATGCTCCTAAGCCATCTCCGATAATGAATAATCCGGTCGGTTTTATTTCCCAGTTATCAAATACGTATTTTAAAAAATTTCGGATGGCCATGGGGTGTTTTCGGATACCATAGCCAAACTGGTTGTAAAGCTCTTCCACATTTATCAGGTAAGCGCCACGATAAGCAGCATAGGTTTGGGCTGCATTCCAAAGTTTTGGATGCGAAAGTATCAGCCGTTCCTTATTTATGTTGGCGTGGTTCACCATTTTGCTTTGTGATATGTTGGTGATTTTAAGTACGCTGGTTTCTTTGGTTAATAGCAAATCAACGGGAGTTGAAGATGCCGGAACCAATGCTTTGAGCAAGCCGTTTTCGACACGAACAGGAATTTTTATTCCTCTCGAAATATCGTGTAACACGTAACTGGCCGACGCATCGAAACCGGTAAATTCCAGATAGGCTTTTTGGGTTCCGGTTGCCTGTAAAGTAAAGGGATAGGTATTCAGGCCTTCAATATGAAAACTTCGTGGATACGAAATACGAATGTACGACAACGCCGAAAAATCGGTGGGTACATTTAAATCGTTAACACTGGTAAAGGTTAACGTAGTTTCGTTCGGTAATTCCTGCCCGGTAATTTTATGAAAGCCTTTTATGGTTTTGTACTGGTAATAAATGGTGTCGTAAGCAATTCCCGGACCGGTAATCTGCAGGTGATGGCCGTAAACCGATTTACTCAGCATCGACCAGCTTACGGTAGTTGGTTCTCCGTTTAAAACAAAATTGGGTGTGACTACTTTTCGAACGATACTGGCTCCCAGAGCCAAATGGCTGGCATCGGCATAACCTTCTCCTTCAAGGTATTTGCTTCCGGGCCACGAATGGTGAAACCCATTGGTATATTGAACCAGGCTGTGATAGTAGGCATAGGTTTCAGGGGTGTAACCCGTAAAATTCACATCGGTTTCTACCGTATAGCGTTTGTTGGAAAAACTGTTGTTCCAGGTAAGAAAAACTGCAGCTGTATCGGTAATTAAGCTATAATAAGGATTGGCTTGATTGTCGGGAAGATCGTACATTTCAACATCGAACCAACCGCTGTTTTTTTCTGCATAAAATTCAATGTATTCAGTCAAACCCAGGTTTTCGCCTTTTATATAGCAGGGGATTTCCTGGCCTTTGTAAAAAAGCTGAATGTTTTGCGGGCTAAAACTTCCGCTTATTCCTGCTTGCTGCAATTCCTGAGCCGTTATTCGGTAAATACCCGTTTCGGGGATGCTGAATCGATAGTAGGTTTGGTTCAGGTTAATCCATTGGTTACTATGGTTTTGGGCAATCAACAGGTCTGGTAAAAACATTGCTATTGTTACCAAAAACCAAATTAACTTAACCCGATGCCTGCCCTTGTTTATCATGGTTTATTAATATTTATCTGGTTTTTATCTAAAGCAATGCTGATACTAAACACATGCGAATACCCGGCAATAGAAACATTTCCAACGTTGGTAAGGGCATAATCAATGCACAACTTTTTGTAACGAAAGCCCAAACCAATATTAGGTTGTAAGGTAGTGTGTTCGCCACTATCGTATTCTTTTTGCAGGTTATTTATCCCCGCTCGTAAAAAAACCATATTCTGGTAATGAACTTCAACCCCCATATGAGGATCAATGCTCAATAAATTGCTTTTAATTAATACATTTCTTTTACCATCCGTGGTCGCATCAAGGTTAGCCTCGGCTAGCAATCCAAACTTTGGGCTGAGCTTGAATTCCCTTGCGGCACCAAAAACAAAACGGGGAAGGGTAATTTCGCTGCTGTTTTCGGGAATTGCATTTCCGGTAAGTGTAAAAACGGAGGTCAATTCTTCAGTATTGAAACTCCAGGCATTATAGGTAGTTGTAATATCACGGGCCATAAGTGCAAAATGCCATTGTTTCCAATGGTATTGCGCAGCCAGATCAATACCAAAACCCCAGGCACTGGCAAATGAACCGCCTATACGTCGAATAATTTTTAAGTTTCCGCCCACAGCTAATCCTTCCACGGTCAAGCGCTTTGCGTATGAAAAAGTAATGGCATAATCGGCCACCGAGAATGATTGTATTCGGTCGAAACGTATATTTCCATCCTGATCGATAAGTTCTAAAGTGTTTGGAATGTTATCAACGCCAAATCGGATAAATGAAACGGCAAAAGCATTCGCTTCGTCGGTTTTGAATGCAAGGGCTCCAAAATCGTATTGAGCCAAACCCGAAAAGTATTCCGAGTGCATCAGTCCAATGTTGATTGGGTTTTCAAGTGCCGTAAGCCCTGCCGGATTCCAATAAACAGCCGTTATGTTTTCTGTTGTTGATACCACACTGTTGCCCATGGCAAAAGCCCTTGCCCCAACCCCTATGGCTAAAAATTCATTGGAATATTTTGGTGTTGTTTGTGTCTTTCCTTCCTGAATAATTAACGCTTGCAGAGTAAAAATGAATAGTATGAATGTGCAGTTTCTCAAGTGATTGAACTTTTGTGGTAAAAATATAAAAATGGTCTGCAACTCTGGTGTTGTTTGGTCAATAAATTTAACAGTACCATCAACTTTATTTGAAGCACCCTTTTTTATTATGTTTTGAATCCCTTTACGATGAATTTCACCCAGGGTTTATAAAAAGATTAATGTTGGTACATTAAGCTCAGGGTGGTATGCTACCTGCTTTTTTCTGAAAATTTTATTCATCCTGTACTTATTGTTTTTAAGGATAAAGACGAATTATTAAGCCTAACGCTTACCCAACAGCTTAAAACCTAATGTGTTTTTATGCGTAAGATGCTTTTGGGTATAATTTTTGAATTCAATAAGCCCCAATTAAAAAAGCAAGGTAAAACAATAATCTTATTTATTTATCTAAAAGCTTTGTAAACCTTAAGTAATAACAATGAAGCAACTACTAAAAGCGTTACGACTGGTAGTATTAATCACCCTTATTTTGTTGGGTTATAATGCATGCAATCAAAGTCGGACAAAAAAAACATCAATGCCTCACGATTTACCTGACATAATGACTCGCGGCAAACTAATTGCCGTAACCGACTACAATTCATCCAGTTATTTTATTTATCGGGGAGCGCCCATGGGTTACCAGTACGATATGTTGGAATTGCTGGCAAAGCATCTTGATGTAGATTTGGAGATAATTGTTGAGAATAACCTCGACAAAGCATTTGAGATGTTGCAACATAATGAATGCGACCTGATTGCCATGAGTTTGAATGTGACAAAAGATCGCCAGCAAAAAGTTAATTTTACCAAACCTATCGGGCAAACCAGGCAGGTTCTCGTACAGCGTAAACCCGAAAACTGGCAGGCAATGGCCGGGTACAATCTTGAAAACGAACTTATACGGAATCAATTGGATTTGTTAGGTAAAACCGTGCATGTTATGGCCAATTCTGCATTTGCCGAACGCCTGAAAAACCTTTCAGACGAAATGGGCGACACCATTCATATTGTTGAAAGTGAAAAGCTTGAAGTGGAACAATTAATTGCAAAAGTGGCAAAAGGCGAAATTGCCTACACCGTAGCCGATGAAAACGTGGCGCTACTTAATCAAACTTACTATCCCAATATCGATGTGGCTACTGCAATTTCTTTTCCTCAAAATCAGGCCTGGGCGGTAAATAAAAAATCGCTAATTTGGCTCGATGAACTTAATAACTGGATTGAGCAAACCAATGGCAGTGCTTTGCATGCAGTTATTTACAATAAGTACTTTAAAGACATGAAGGCGCGCAGTCGAAGTGTGAGTCCTTACCTGTCGCTTAATAAAGGTCAGATTTCGGAATACGACAAATACATTAAAAAACACAGCAAATATATTGATTGGGACTGGCGTTTACTGGCCTCACTAATTTATCAGGAATCGCGTTTCAATCCTCAGGTTACTTCCTGGGCCGGTGCTTTTGGTTTAATGCAACTCATGCCCACAACAGCGCGCCGGTTTGGAGCAACACACAGCGGATCGCCCGAAGAACATATCAAAGCCGGGGTAAAATTCATTAAGTGGATCGACAACCAATTGATCGATTCCATTCCCGATGTCGATGAACGGATAAAATTTATTTTGGCGTCGTACAATGTGGGGCTGGGGCATGTGCTCGATGCCCGACGGCTTACCCAGGCACATGGCGGTAACCCAAATATCTGGGACAATCAGGTGGATGAATTCCTGCGTAATAAATCGAATCCGGAGTACTACAACAGCGAATGGGTAAAATACGGTTATTGCCGGGGCGAGGAACCCTACAATTATGTAAAGGAAGTAGTGCGTCGCTATGAATTGTATAAACGGGTTATTCAGTAATCCACCTGCAGTCATCAGTTAACAATTTTGAATTTTATTTCTGATTCAGGGTTACCAATACTTTGAAAAATCCGGGTTTATCTTACCGATACAGAAGGATGTTTTTGTCGGGTTGAAAAAGCCAAAATTCCACTTATCTTTGCCAAAAATAAATAAAAAATGAACGACAAACGAGTACGCGTGCGTTTTGCACCGAGCCCAACCGGGCCATTACACATGGGTGGTGTAAGAACCGCTTTGTTTAATTTTTTGTTCGCAAAAAAACAGGGGGGCGATTTTTTACTTCGCATCGAAGATACTGACCAAACCCGTTTTGTGCCGGGAGCCGAGGAGTACATTATGGAAAGCCTCGACTGGTGTGGCATTAAAGTGGACGAAGGCATCCGCGAAGGCGGAAAATATGGTCCCTACCGTCAATCGGAGCGACGGGAAATATATAAAAAATATGCCGACGAACTGATTGCCAGTGGAAATGCCTATTATGCCTTCGATACGCCGGAAGCACTCGACGAACTCCGAAAAAAAGCCGAAGAAAATAAAGAAACCTTTACCTATAATGCCGCTACCCGAAACGGGCTGGACAATTCCTTGCGCATGACACAAGCCGAGGTTGAACAAAAAATAGCATCGGGCAATAACTACGTTATTCGTTTTAAGATGCCTGTTAATTATGAGGTGGTGATGACCGATATTATCCGGGGCGAGGTTCGGGTAAATACCGACACCCTCGATGACAAAGTATTATTTAAATCCGATGGGTTGCCTACCTATCATCTGGCCAATATTGTCGACGACCATTTAATGAAAATATCGCATGTTATCCGGGGCGAGGAATGGTTGCCCTCGCTGCCCTTACATGTATTGCTTTATAGGGCGTTTGGCTGGGAAGACACCATGCCTGAATTTGCCCATTTGCCCTTGTTGTTAAAACCTACCGGAAACGGTAAGTTGAGCAAGCGCGATGGAGACAAAATGGGCTTCCCTGTATTTCCACTTTTTTGGAAATCGGCCGAGGGCGAAACGGCATCAGGTTACCGCGAAGAGGGATATTTTGCCAACGCTTTTGTAAACCTTTTGGCTTTATTGGGCTGGAATCCGGGAACCGAACAGGAAATATTTACCCTGGACGAACTGATTACGTTGTTTTCGCTGGAGCGCGTCACCAAATCGGGGTCAAAGTTCGACCCTAAAAAAGCCGAATGGTTTAATCATCAATACATGATGCTTAAGTCCGATGCTGAATTGGCCACATTGTTTCAGCCTGTTTTAAACGAAAAAGGGATTGAAGTCGACAGCGCAAAGTTGATTCGTATTGTCGCTTTGATAAAAGAGCGGGCCAATTTTGTGAAAGATTTTTGGGATCAATCCTTCTTCTTTTTTCAAGCTCCGGTAAGTTATGATGAACAGGTGGTAAAAAAACGCTGGAAAAACGAAGTCCCTTCGCAAATAGCATCTATTAAAGATGTAATTGCTAATGTAAGTGATTTTTCAGCGGCTCGGGCAAAAGCGGCTGTTTCGGCTCACATCGAAGAAAACGGCTGGGCTTTTGGTGCCATCATGAATGCCTTGCGTTTGTGTGTGGTGGGTGCTGGTATGGGCCCCGATTTGTTCGAGATTATTGAGCTAATCGGCCAACAGGAAACGGTTTTGCGTATTGAGAAAGCCCTGGCGGTTTTAAAATAATAAATTCAAATAGAATAAAAGATGCCGATCCAGTTTTGAATCGGCATCTTTTATTTAAATATCCACTTCCAGCTGGTACCCGTCGCGGCGAACCACCATGGCATTTTCATAAGTGTGCCTGGCTCCTTCAACCTTGGGAATGTATAGGGAACTTACAATTCGTTCAGCAGTCTTGTCAATTTCTAAAGGTTTTTCCTGTCCTATTTCAACGGCAAACTGATAGAGGGCCTTAGAGTCGATATTCCGAAGCATTCCCCCGTTTAAAATTCCGGGTTGGTACCATACCAAATAGTTTTTGGCTTTATAAATTTCGCCTGACATGCTGGCCATTACCCCGTGCAGGCTTCGTTTAGCCGAAATAAACGGATGAATTTCAGGAACATTAACGTCTTCAGCCGCAGCCCCGACAAACACGGCCGAACCTTTAAAACGCGGGAATATGGCTTTAAAAATCTGAAGCGGGGCGTAGTGATTTACTCGGCCGACTTTTCCTGGTTTTAAACTCATTAAAACTCCGGCAGCATTCACAAAATGCCGATAACTTTTATTCTGACCGGCTAAAAGGGTTACCATGGCATCGACCTCATCGGGAATATTAAAGTCCGCCTTTATTAAAGTAACCTGCAATCCTTTTGCTTCGGCTTCTGTTTTTAATGCATCAACAACGGCCTTGTTGCGGTTGTAATGCAGAATCAGATTCGAGCCTCGCTTTATTAATTCAGTAGTAATGGAAGAACCCAGGGTTCCGCTAGCTCCCAGAACTAATGTGTTTGCACCTTTTAAATCGTTTGTATAGAGGTAGTCCGTTTTTAGCTTTTGGTATTTTTCATCGGGTACTAAATAGGTAAAAGCGCCATAATTACCACCTACTCCGGCCATGGGACTAAGTATTTTCATTCCGGGTTTTAGGCGATTTTGTTCACACATCATAGAAAAAGCCAAAGGAACAGTAGCCCCCGACACGTTTCCAAATTCATGTTGGGCTTCCAGGTAAAGTTTTTCCAGAGGAAGACCTAAGCTTTTTGCCGCAGGATAAAGAATAGCGTTGCCTGTTTGGTGTGGAACGCACAGGTCAATTTCATTGGATTTCCAACCTGTTTTTTTCAATGCTTTTATCGATGCCTCGGGAATATTTGTGGCTGCACGATCCTTTATGAGTGAATCGTCCATATACAGGTTCCAGTATTTATCTACACCTACAAAATCTATCATCTGCATGTCATGATAATTGTTCACTTCGAGAACACCACAGGCCCGTTCGGTTTCAATACGCGAAAGAATTACAGCTGCTGCACCATCGGCAAACGTGACAAAGGGTACGAATTTAACCCGTTGCGTTAAAAACGATGACATGGTTTCAGCATGTGCAATAACCAGGTGTTTGGCTTCGGGATGTACTTTAAAGTACTCAATGGCCCGCTCCAGATTGATGTTAAAACCGGCACAGCCGCTGGTAAGGGAGAAAGCCGGTGTGAAATTCTTAAATCCCACAAAGTGTGACTTAATGGATGCGGCCAATCCCGGGGCTTTTTGATTGGGTGAAACAGTACTCACAAACCAGGCATCAATCTGATTGGGGTAAATACCGCTGTTTTTAAGGGCCTTTTCAACTGCCTGAACACCTAATTCCAAAGAGGTTTCAGCATAATATAGTTTTTTAATCGTTGGCGGGAAAGGAGTGACGTGCCAGCGGTTTTTGAATCCCATTTTTTCACGCACAAAATAGTCGAATGGACCAATGTCGGGATTCTTTTCCAGATAAGTCTGATAATCTTTGTTTTTAGCCATTCGGTTTTCATCGAATCCACGTAAAAAACCTTTTCGTAGGGCGTCAGCAATAAATTCGTTGCTGATGCTGAATTTGCCTGCGGCATGTCCGAATCCTGAAAATATATAACTGTTCATGTCTTTTTATTTAATTCTGCAATCTTAACTATATAAACTTCAACGGGTAATTTTTTTTTTAATTCATGATTAACCGCCAAGTGTGCCCTTTAGTAATTTGTATATCCATCTTTTCGCACCATTAAAACGCCGTCGTATTCGCTACGTACATTGGCTACCTTGGGAATGTACAGCGATTTTACCATTCGTTGGGCTATGTGTTTTAGCGGGATAAGCTTTTTTTGTCCCACGGCAAACATCGATGCATCAATTTGCGACTGGTTTAACACCTCGGTCATTCCGCCATCGATGGTTCCGGGAATATAAAACACCGTTTTAATACGTGGATGTTGCAAGCGGGCAAAAGCAGCAGCAAAACCATACAATCCACGCTTTGACGAAACATACGACGACGAACCGCTGAATTGTGCATCCTGAGCTATTGAGCCGGTAAACAATACGGTTTCGCTAATAATGGGAGCCAGTTCCTCGGTTAATTTAGCCGTATGAGTAAAGTTTACCTTATCAACCCGCTGTATTTCCTCACCCGAAACTTCAGAACCTTTACTTAAACTTCCGGTAATGGCTACAGTGTGTACCAAATAATTTAGCTCAGGAACCAGGTCTTTTACGGTTTTCACCAGGTTGTCAATGGCATCGTTATTGGCAAAATCAGCCTGAATAATCTGGTGGTAAAGCAAGGGGTTTTCGAGTGATTGTTTAACCCATTCGGCTTTTTCCTGATTGGAATTGTAATGCAACAAAACGCGACAACCTTTTTGAGCTAACTGACGGGCAATTTCGCCGCCTAAACCACCGGTACATCCGGTAACCAAAGCCGTTTTTCCTTTTAGGTCGTCATTTTTTGGTGTAAATCTATTGAAACAGGGAACAATATAGGAGAATCCGCCCAACTCTCCACCCAAACCGGTTACCGAGGTAATAATCTTATCCCCGGGATTTAATCGATGTTTTTGTTTCAAATAAGCCAGGCTGGCAGGAACTGAACCTCCAGAAAGGTTTCCATAATCGAGCTGAATTTCCTGAAAAACCTTTTTCTTGTCGAACTTTAAGAGCCCTCCGGCTTCATGTACAATGGCATTACCTGTTTGATGGGGAATAAATAAATCAGTTGTTTCAACGGTCCAGCCTTCTTTTTCCATGAGTTCTGAAGCGGCTTTAACAATATTAGGTACGGCGCGGTTTTTTACCCGTCGGGGCTCCATAATCAGGTTCCCATCGCGATCGGCTCCCAAAAAGTCAATCATTGCCAGGTCTTCGTAATTGACCACATTTAAAATGCCTTCTTTTTGTTCCGATTGATGCCGGCTGATGATGGTTGCAGCGGCACCATCGCCAAAGGTGGTGAAAGGAACAAAGTCGCGTTCTTCGAGAAGTAAAGCGCTCATTACCTCGGTATGCGCCACTAGTACATGATCGAATTCTGGATGATTTTTTAGAAAGTTGATAGCCCGTTCCACATTAATGTTAAAACCCACACAAGCTGAGGTGGTAGTCATGGTTTCGGTGTGGTTATCGAGGCGGGTAAAAAAACATTTGGCAGTTTCAGCGGTTCCTGGTGCCATTTCGTGTGGTGTTGCCGAACTCACCATCCAGGCACCAATGTCGTCGGGGTGAACCCCAGAGTCGTCGAACGCCTGGTGAATGGCATCGACCAATAAATCGAGTGTATTTTGGGCTACTTTATAACTTTCTTCGCGCGGAGGAAAGGGAACTACATGAAACCGGCGCCGGAAACCCATCATGTGTTCGGCCATGTATTCAAAAGGTGTTAAATTAGGATTCTCCTGATGTAGCGATTGAAATTTTTCGGAATGTCGGATGCGTTCTTCATCAAGGCCTTCAAAAAAACCGTCTTTAATCGCTTTTTCAATGTCGGCATTGGTTACCGGATAGGTTCCGGTTACAAAACCAAATCCGCTAAAAATATAATTCTGGTACATATACTCAGCATTTTTAAATAAAAAAGTAAATATAGGCTTAATCCTTTTTTTTGAAGAAAATATTTGCAGAAGTTGTAGCAAAATATGGCAAATAAGATGACTTATACGTATTTTTTGTTAAAGGGGGTCTTTTGTTCAAACTATGGTGAAGGATTAGAGGTTCTTTTAGCTATTAATTCCTATTAAATAATTCATTTATCTTAAAGAGTTAAAACAAAATGTTTGATGGAGTGGTGAAAATTATTTAATTTCGGTCATCCAATTTTCTACCGAAAAAAGTAAAAGTTTTAATTAAGCAGACTAAACCTAAAAGCAATGATAAAAAAAGACTATTTAAAAACTAAGCCGTTATGCAAAGTTACCTTTAAACTATCGGGTAATATTACAGGCGAAGCAACTCAGGTTAACTTAGTTGGCGATTTTAATGATTGGGATCCCAAAGCTACCTCAATGAAAAAACTAAAAGGAGGCGATTTTACCGTCACGGTTAACTTACCCATCGATAAAAATTATCAATTCAAGTATCTTGTTGACGGAAATACCTGGGTTAACGACGACCTGGCCGATAAGTATGTACCCAACAATATCGATGGCGACAATTCTGTTGTGGTAGTATAAGATAAAAGTATTTTTAGTACCTGATTAATCCATTGGGAATTTTCCTTTTCTGAAAAGCATTCCAAAACAATAAGCTGCCAATATTGTAGTAGCAGTATGTTGGTTTTAAATTTTTGAAAAGTGAGAAATTCGTTGTTTTATGCCATCCTGATTTTATTGTTTTGGGCCGGATTTGTTAGTGCCATAAGTTTTATGGAAGCCTGGTTAAAGTTTCGTGCTCCCGGTGTAAACTTATCGGTTGGATTGAGCATTGGTAGTTTAATTTTTACTGCTTTAAACCGGGTTGAGTGGGTTTTGTTGTTGTTGTTTTTAATTTGCACTTTACGCTTGTTCAGTAAAAAGCATCCTGTTTTTTTGTTTGTTTCCGGGTCAATCCTGCTTATTTTGCTTCTTCAAACTTTTTACTGGCTACCCGTTTTGGTCGAAAGAGCTAATCAGATTATGACGGGAATAGAGGTTGGTAAATCAGCAGTTCACTTTTTTTATATTGCCGCCGAATTCATAAAAGTAAATTTTTTATTGCTTTTGGCTTTTTATTTTAAAAAGCAACTTTTTGAGCGGCCGGGTACCCGGTAACCCAAAACTTAAACGGTTTATTTGAAGAAATCGTTTAAGTTGGTTGTAAGTGCAAACTGGTTCGATGTTCCGGCAAAATGGTAACGTACATTGGCATAGCTTAAGTGCATTTTGGCTATACGCAATCCGAACCCCCACGAAAAACCAATCATTCCCGGTCTGTTGTCAAGTTTTAGTTCCTGGCGGCGCAGGTAGTTGTATCCGGCCCGTAAAAAGAAGCTTTTTGTAGGAGTAAATTCTACACCAAAAATCATGTGATTTAGCAGATGCTCAAAAAAAGCGGTGTTCTGAACTTCTTCTGGCGTTGGTTCAATGTTGGTAATGTCCGATTGATTGTAATATTGATACGATAAGTCGGGCTTGTTCAGGTGATGTGCCACAATTGAAAAACGGAAGGGAGCGTGGGCCAGTTTTGTTGCAATTCCCACCTGAATATCGAAGGGAACCGGTCCGGTTTCGTCGTAATACTTTGTGATTTGGGCTCCCATATTTTTAAATAAAACCGCAGCGGTAAATAATCCGTTGTTAAGCGTGTACGATGCGCCCACATCCATAACCAGACCCAGTGAATTGTAATTATAAAAATGCGAATAAACCGGCTTTAAAGTGGCACCAATAACCAGTGAGCTGTCGAATTGTTTGGCATAGGAGAGGTTTAAAGCCAATTCCGAAACGCCAAAGGTTCCGTAAGTGTAACCGTTTTCATCAGCTTCGGTAAACTCGCCGCCATTGAGGTATTGGAGTCCGACAGAAAAAGTTCCCAGATTTTGATAATGTTTTGCATACGAAACGTATCCCAAATGAATATCGCTGATGTATTTGTTGTATTCGAGCGCAATCTTGCCATCGGTTTGAGCATTTAGCAACGACGGATTATCGTTTGCCAGGCTAATATCGCCATCGTTAATGGCTATGGCAGAACCTCCCAGAGCGGCCGCACGTGGTGAAAGTGGAACAGAAAGAAAGTTATAGACATAATCTCCACCTAATTGGCCCAGGGTTAACAAGGGGAGCATCACTATCAGAAAAATAAGCGGTTTTTTCAATTCTTTTGTTTTTTTGTAAAGATAAAGAACAAACGGAATTGACAAGTAAATAGTATTTAAATTTGGTAAAAAGGCCGGCCGAACAGTATTTTTAAATTCCACCGGGCTTTTTATCCGCTTTAACTAAAGGTATTCCAATATTCTGCCCGAAATTTGATGCAACGATATTTCAGCCAGTTTGGTCATGAATTTTACTGAAATCAGGCGTTCTTCAGCGTCGAGCAAACTTTTTTGTACTTCGCGCAATTCGAGTCCGGCCAAACTACCCAACTTATATTGCTCCAGGGCAATTTCAAGGTTCTCGCGGGCAACTTCCAGGTTTTGTTCTTCCAGACGTAAAAGACGCAGGTTGTTTTCGTAAGCATAATACAGGGTAAGTAAATCGGCTTTAACCGCCTGTTCAATTTCGTTAAACTGAATTTGTTTGTTCTCGAGTTCAATGCGTGCATTGCTTCTTTCCCTTTTACGGTTGAATCCGTCAAAAACATCAATTCCAAAAGTTACACCATAGTTTAAGCCTGCTATTTGCTGGCTGCTTAAATCGCCGGCAGCGTAATTATTAAAATTATAGCCATAACTGGAATTCAGATTTAGGTAAGGATAAGCACGCGATGCAATAATTTTATAATCGTAAGCCGATATTTGCTGGTTTTTTGCTGCTATCTGAAGTTCGGTGTTGTTTTCAAGGGTCTGCGATAAAAGTTGCTCGTACAGTAAATTGTCGTTAATAGGTATCACGGTGTCTTTAATTATTAAAGCACGGCCCAAATCTTCAGATGCCATTAACTCATTGAGTTTTATCTGCGAGGTGTGCAGTACTTCTTTTTGTCGGGCGAAACGCGAGCTGTCGGCATTTAAGTAAACCATCGATTGCAACAATTGCATTTTAGATGCACCTCCCAAAAGGTAGCGTTGCTCATCGATACGAACACGCTCCCGCGAAAGCGAAACGGCATAAGCCATATTGTTGTAAAGTATAAGTTGCTGCACATAGTAATGGTATTCCGAAACTATTTGTGCTACCAGATTTTCAACGGCCATTTGGGTTTTTAGTTCGCCCATTTCGCTTTGCTGACCCAGTTTTTTGTAGGTGTTTTTAACCTGAAATCCTCTGAAAATGGTCATTCCCAAATCTATTGATGCGGAGCCCGATGTATTGTGAATTCCCGACGCCGAAGCATCGGTACCATCGCTATAATTTTGTTGCACGTTATTCAGGGAACCCCCCAAACGATTGGTATTGGTTATTTTTGGTAGCATTCCGGCGTTACCCAAAGTAAAATTATTGGCCTCAATCGATTCCCGGTTTCGTTCAACCTGAAGCGAAAAGTTTTGTTCAAGTCCGGTTTTTATGCAGCGGCTTAAATCATATAAATCCTGGGTTTTAGCACGGTTAAGCATAAATACCAAGAGGAATAAAAGCAGACAGGTTTTATAATATTTAAGCCATTTCAATGGGTTCGGTAGTATTTGATTCATTCTTACTATTTTTTGATTCACTGGAAATAAATAAATAAATGGCGGGTACAACATAAAGCGTTAACAGGGTTGAAATGGTTAAACCACCAACTACAGCAACCCCCATGGCAACCCTGCTTTGAGCTCCTTCACCCCAGCCGAGAGCCAGCGGAAGTATTCCCAAAATGGTCGATAAACTGGTCATCAGGATGGGTCGGAATCGCGCTGCGGATGCATAACGAATGGCCTCAAATTTGTTCATTCCGGCTAATTTACGCTGATTGGCAAATTCGACAATTAGAATACCATTTTTTGAAACCAGTCCAATGAGCATGATGATTCCAATTTGGCTGAAAATATTCATGGTTATATTAAAATACCACATAAAAAGTAAGGCTCCGGTTAACGCCAGGGGAACCGACATCATTACAATGAGTGGATCTTTAAAGCTTTCAAACTGTGCCGAAAGAACCAGGAAAATTAGAACAATAGCCAATAAAAAAGCAAACATTAAACTGGAAGAACTCTCCATAAAGTCCTTTGAATCGCCTGAAAGTGCTGTGCGGAAAGAATCGTCGAGTACTTTTTTAGCAATGCGGTCCATTTCCTCAATGCCCTGACCAATGGTTTTTCCTTCTGCCAGTCCTGAAGAAATGGTAGCCGCTACAAAACGATTGTAGCGAAAGAGCTGGGGAGGAGCTGTTGATTCCTGGAGGTTGACAAAATTATCAAGTTGCACCATGTGCCCTTTGTCGTTTTTTACATACAATGATTTCAGGTCGAGTGGTTTGTTACGGTCTTCGCGGGCAAATTCGCCCAATATCTGGTATTGTTTACCATTCATGATAAAATAACCGAAACGTTGCCCACTCAAGGCCAGTTGAAGCGTTTGTCCGATATTTTGTGTAGAGACCCCCAGCAGGTTGGCCTTATCGCGATTAATCTCAATCTGCAATTCAGGTTTTGTAAATTTCAGGTTCACATCGGCCATCTCAAAAACAGGACTGTTATAAACCTCGTTCATAAATGCCGGCAGAATCTCACGTAACTTATTGATGCTGGGAGCCTGAAGAACGTATTGAATCGGCAATCCTGCCCTGCGTCCACCAAAAGTGGACTGTTGAATGACATTGGCCCGGGAGCGTGTCATTTTTCTTAGTTCTCCGCTTACTCGAGCCGCAATCTCTTGTTGGGTTCTTTTCCTTTTATCCGGTTCTACCAGCGAGATGCGTGTAAAACCGCCACCAGTCCATGCCCGGCCAATAATATTTTCATATTCGGGAACCTTGTTTTTCACCATTTCAAAGATTTCCTCAATATAACTCAGATTGAATTCATACGTGGATCCTTCCTGCGAATTAACGCGTAGCACCATTTGCGAGCGGTCTTCAGTAGGAGCCATCTCGGCCGGAATGGTTTTCCATAATACGAATATTAATACAAATGCAATGGGAAGAATAATCAGCGAGAGGTATTTTCGGTTAAGAAAAGCATCCAGCGAATTTTGGTACGCGGTGTTTAGTTTAACGAAGTATTTCTCCGTAAAATGGTAAGCTTTGCTACGTTTATGTCTTGTTTTCAGTAGCTTGGTCGATAACATGGGAGTTAACGTAAGAGCTACAAACGACGATATAGCCACAGACCCGGCAATAACCAGACTAAATTCCCGAAACAACCGGCCAGTCATGCCCTCCAGAAAAACAATAGGAATAAAAACGGCAACCAGGGTAATGGTGGTAGAAATTATGGCAAAAAATATTTCGTTGGCTCCTTTTATTCCGGCCTCGAAAGGGGTCATTCCCTGTTCGATTTTTACATAAATATTTTCCATCATTACAATGGCATCGTCAACCACAAGACCAATGGAAAGCACAATAGCAAGCAACGTGAGTACATTAATGGTAAAACCGGAAATATACATAACAAAAAAGGAACCCACCAGTGAAACAGGTATTACCAGAATAGGAATAATGGTGGTTCGCCAGTCGCGCAGGAAAAGAAAAATGATGACCACCACCAAAAAGAAGGCAAGGTAAATGGTCTGCTGTACTTCTTTTATCGACGAGCGTATGTATTTTGTGTTGTCGAAACCAATTTCATAAGCCACGTCATCGGGAAGGTTTTTCTTAATGAACTCCAGGCGTTTATAAACTTCATCAACAATTTCAATATGGTTAGCACCGGGCTGAGGAATAATTACCGTGGCCACCATAGGTATCCCATTCATTTTCAGTATTCCCCGCAAATCTTCAGGTCCCAGTTCGGCACGACCTATATCACTGACCCGGACAATCTGATCGCCGGTTTGACGAAGAATTAAATTGTTAAATTCCTGCGGTGTGGTCAATAATCCCAATGCACGTATGGTAAGTTCGGTATTTGTTCCTTCAATACTTCCGGCCGGAAGTTCAATGTTTTCACGCATAATTGCATTGCGAACATCGAGCGGTGTTAATTGATATCCGGCCATTTTTGCAGGATCGAGCCAGATACGCATGGCATAACGTTTTTCGCCCCAAATTTGTACGGCACTTACGCCGGAAATGGTTTGTAGCTGCTCCTTAAAAGTTAATTCGGCAATTTCCGATATCTCTAACAACGAGCGTTGGGGGCTTTTCACAGCAATCATTACAATGGGACTGGCGTCGGCATCAGCTTTTGAAACCGTTGGTGGGTCACAGTCGCGAGGTAAAAACCGCTGAGCCTGCGATACTTTATCGCGCACATCGTTTGCAGCCGATTCCATATCAACGGTAAGTTCAAACTCTACCGTAATATTACTGCGCCCTTGCCAGCTGCTGCTTGTAAGGGTGCGAATACCCTGAATACCGTTTATTGATTGCTCCAGAGGTTCGGTAATTTGTGTTTCAATTACATCGGAGTTTGCTCCCGGATACGAAGTGCTTACTGAGATGATGGGTGGATCGACACTGGGGAATTCCCTAACACCCAGATAGGTCATTCCAATAGCACCAAAAAGCAATATAACCAACGAAAAAACGGTGGCTAATACAGGTCGTTGTATACTGGTTGATGATAAACTCATAATTTATTTCTTTGTGTTGTATTGGGGATTAACCAGGGTGTCGAGTTGAACTTCGATTCCATGACGCAGTTGAAGTATAGCTGTAGTAAGCAGGGTGTCTCCAAAATGCAAACCACTGCGAATTTGCACATACGTTTCGGTACGTAATCCAAGAGTTACCTTTACTTCTTCGGCTTTACCATTTCTGAAGACAAAAACTTTTTCTCCTTCCATTTCAGGAATAATTGCCTGTGATGGAATTTTTATGGTGTTTTTAATGTTTGAAAGCAAGGCTTGTACGCTGGTATACCGACCCGGTTTTAATTCTTCGTTACGGTTTGGATAGATTGCGCGAACTGTAATAGTTCGGGTGTTTAAATCAATTTTAGGATCAACAGCATAAACATTAGCCGTAAATTCTTTGGGAATTCCGTCAATTTTGAAATTTATTGGGAATCCCGGAGTCACTTCTCCAGCATAACGTTCGGGAATAGAGAATTCAATTTTTAATGGGCTTGTTTTTACCAGGCGAACAATTTTGGTTTGGGTGGTGGTAATTGCTCCTTCACTAATCATACGCAAGCCAACAACTCCATCAAAGGGGGCACGTAATTCGGTTTCTGAAATACGTGCCTGAATTAATTTTATATCTGCCTGAATGGATTGCAGTTCGGTGGCAACCTGATCATAGCTTTCCTGGCTTATGGCATCGCGCTCGAGCAGCTGCCGTTGTCTGAATTCACGTTCCTGGGTAAGTTTTTGTTGGGCCTCGAGTTTCAAAAGTTGTGCCTGCAAAGGACGGTCGTTAATCTTTGCTAACAAATCATCTTTTTTTACTCGCGTACCTTCGTCAAAATAAATTCCAACAATTTTTCCTGAGGTTTCAAACGATAATTCAACCTCTTCGTCAGGAATTAATGAACCGGTACTGTAAATTAACTCACTCATGTTGGTTGGTTTTATCAGGTATCCGCTGGCCAGTAAGGCTTTTCTTTCTGCAGAATTATTCTGGAGAAAGCCCTGAGATGCTCCATCTTTATTACCAAACAGGGATTTCATTTTAGGATAAAAAATTATTCCTAAAAGAACCAGTATCAGAACCCCGTTTATCATATTTCTGAATAGTTTTTTATTTTCTTTCAATGCCATTTTATAGTTTATTTAAAAGCGATATTTTTTTTGTAAAAAACCAAATTGTAATACAAAAACAGTACCTAAAATAAGGACTA
The DNA here is from genome assembly GCA_002840905.1 of Bacteroidetes bacterium HGW-Bacteroidetes-4. Taxonomy (GTDB): domain Bacteria; phylum Bacteroidota; class Bacteroidia; order Bacteroidales; family SZUA-534; genus GWE2-40-63. Next base: position 187,136 of record PHDD01000006.1, read on the forward strand.
ACGCTTATTGTAAGTAGTGATTTGCAAGCTTTCTTTTAGCTAAAGTTAAATGCTTAACCTTTTTTGTTGATAATAACATGCTACTAGTGATTAAGTTTAATAAAACAACCGAGTTAGTTTAACCAGGTTGCTAACGATTATCAGGTTATTGTTGTGCTTTTATCTAATTTAAATTCCCTAAATGTAGTGTTACACTTGTCGATAAATTCTATAAAGAGTTACACAACTTGTTTTAATTAGTCAAAAATATTAGTTCTTACTATTGTTTTTGCATATTCCCTTATATTTGCGTCATCATTCAAATTGTTTTTATATGTACACGGATATTCAGGCGGTTTTTGATCAATTTAACCGGCAACAGCTATTAATAATTGGAGATGTAATGATTGATGCTTATATGTGGGGCAAAGTTGAACGCATATCGCCCGAAGCACCCGTGCCGGTTATTTCCGTTTCAAAACGCGAAAACCGCCTGGGAGGAGCTGCCAATGTAGCTTTAAATGTACAAGCCCTGGGTGCTCGAGCGGTAATGTGTGCTGTAATTGGTGACGATTCCAAAGGAAAGGTTTTTCAGAACCTGCTTAAAAAAAGAGAGCTGACTGCTCAGGGAATTTTGGTTTCGAATAAGCGAAAAACAACGGTTAAAACCCGGGTAATTAGCAATAACCAACATTTGTTACGTATCGACGATGAATGGTCGGAGGCTTTAACTCCGGATTTGGAAACCGCGTTTATGGCGCACATTGATGTGCTTTTTGATAAAAATAATTTTGATGCCGTAATTTTTGAGGACTACGATAAGGGAAATATAACACCGGCAATAATAGCCCATGTAGTTGCTAAATCAAAAAAGCTTGCTATTCCAACTTTGGTCGATCCAAAAAAGCGTAATTTTCTGAATTACAATGGAGTTACTTTATTTAAACCCAACTTTAAAGAGATTTGCGAAGGTTTGAAAATTGATATTCCAAAAGGCGACTTCGCAGCTTTGCATCAGGGAGCTGAAAAGCTGCGCAATCAATTAAATGCAAAGCATATAATGGTAACCTTATCGGAGCTGGGCATTTATATTTCAACGGAAGGCTCATATTTTCAAATGCCAGCCCAGGTTCGTGATATTGCTGACGTTTCAGGTGCTGGCGATACCGTTATTAGCGTAGCAGCCTGTTGTTTAGCGGCCAAACTTGCTCCTGAATTAATTGCCAAAATAAGTAATATTGCCGGAGGTTTGGTATGTGAGAATGTGGGCGTGGTACCAGTAGAAAAAGACTTACTTTTAATCGAAATGCAAAACTTACTTAAGCAATAACATTACGGAATTATATTTTTTTTCGGTTTAAGCCTCCATAAAACGAATGGTTTTGTAAATTTAAGGCAGATTTTGATTAGTTAGGAATTAGCACAACACAATTTCTGTATGAATTTATTAAGAACGATTGGTTTTCGAATGCTTTTTCTATATTTACTCTTAACACAGGCGAATGTGCTTTGGAGTTCAAATAGCGACAATTTACAAAACCAAGCAAAGCTACCAGCGAATCCCAATGAACTTTATGAATATTACAATAATTTAGGCAATAGTTTGAGGTATGCTTATCCCGACAGCGCTTTAATTTACTACCGGAAAAGTTTGCAACTAACCAAAAAAACAGCAAACGATTTGCGCTATGCCGATATGCTTGGCTCCATCGGTTCTGTCTGGGCCATTAAGAATCAGTACGATTCGGCAATGTATTACTGCAATAAAAGTTTGGAATTACACCAAAAAACCTCGAATCGCCAAGGATTGTCCAAAATAATGAACAGTATTGGTTTAATTGAACTTCAGCACGATAACTATCATCGCGCACAAAACCAATTGCAGGAATCCATAAGGTTAGGTTTACAAATCAGAGATTCGAACCTGTTATCGAAAGCTTATAACAACCTGGGACTTTTATACAAACGAAAGCACAATTACGATAGCGCCTTGTTTTTTTATCATGAATCATTAAAGATAAAAAACCAACTTAACGATTTGGAAGGGTCAGGTGCAACGGCCAACAACATAGCCTTAATTTATAACAGTATAAAAGATTATGATTTGGCCGAGCAATACATCAATCAGGCACTACAAATTCGCAAACAAACAAAAAACAGGTACGGCGAGGCAATGGTTTTAAATAACTATGGATTAATAGATGAAACCAGGGGAGAATACGAGAAAGCGATTCAGAATTATTTTGCTTCGTTGGCCATTATGGAAGAATTAAACAAAGAGGCGCAAATGGCCATTTTGTATAATAACATAGGATCGGTTTACGTAAAGCAGAAAAATTTTAAAAATGCCCATCAATTTCTTGAAAAAGCCTTACAGTTAAACAGAAAGATAGGAAATACCCGGGGACAAATTAATAGTATGCTTGGCATAGCTCGTTTTTTCGAAGATCTGAAAGTCTACCAAAATGCTACTACAAATTATCGTCAGGCCTTACAATTATCGCAGGAGTTAAACGATATGGATTTAACTTCACAGGTTTACGAAGGATTATTTACCTGTTTTGAATATTACCATCAATACGACAGTGCCCTATTTTATTACAAGCAGTTTGTTGCGCTAAACGACAGTATATTTAATACATACAGCAAACGCAACATCGAAAAACTGGAGATTGAATACCAAACCCTGAAGAAAGAAAAAGAAAATCAGGACTTGTACCGGCAAAACCAATTAAAAGAAGAGAAACTCACACGGTATCTTTGGACCGGGGTGGGGCTTTCTGTGGTTGTAGCACTGCTTATACTTGCCGGATTTTTCTTAATCCGTAGTAAACTAAAACTGCAAAAAACCTTTAAACTGGTTTGGCAGCAACGTAACAGCATTCAGCAAAAAAGCCTTGAACTAAGTCAGGCCTACAGCAAGCTAAGTGAGTTTTCAAAATTTAAGGAAGAACTAACCAGCATGATTGTTCACGATTTAAAGAATCCCATAAACGTAATATTAAATCTTACTCAAATACCCAATCATCCCAACAAAGACCAAACTATTCAGCATGCCGGCAGACAAATGATGAATTTGATTCTGAACATACTCGATGTAAGCAAGTATAGCAATACTGGAATGGTACTTGACCGCCGCCGGGTTTATACCAACAAATTAATTTATGACATTCACAAAGAGCTGAGTTTTATTCTTTCAGAAAACGGGAACAAATTAATTGCCGAGTTTGAATATGATTACCTGATAAGCGTCGATTTGCTTTCGTTTGAGCGGGTTATAACCAACCTGCTAACCAATGCCATCAAGTTTAGCCCACCAGGAGGAAATATAGTTATCCGTACCGAAACCCTTAACCCCAAATTTTTCCGCTTGCACGTAATCGACTCTGGACAAGGTATTCCTTTGGAAGCGGTCGACAATATTTTTGAAAAATTTGCGCAATACGAAGCACGAAGTCTTGGTTTTTCAGTTTCAACAGGTTTAGGACTTACCTATTGCAAAATGGCGGTTGAGGCACATGGCGGACAAATTGGTTTGGCTCAGGTTGAAAACAGTGGGGCCGACTTTTATATTGATATGGAATATATTGATAAACGCGTAGGCCAGCCTCAGCCTAAAGTTTGGGTTAAACAACCCCTACAGCTTAGTCCTGAAAGCCGGAAACAACTGCATCCCTATGTTTTAGCCTTAGCCGATAAAGGTGTGTTTGAAGTTTCTGAAATAAAGAACATTATTAAACAAATAAATAAGGAGCACCCCGAGGTGTATAATTATTGTAAGTTAATTGAGAAAAGTATTGCCAATTGCAATCAACAAAATTATCTCGAATTGCTTAATTTGGTAGTTCTTAAAAACAGGGAGTAATGAGTCAGTTCAAAGTTTTATTAGTCGACGACGATATAAACAACCTACAGTTGCTTAATGCAATTTTCGAGAATCACTGTCCGCAAATCGATATTTTGCAGACCAACAATCCCAAAAATGCAAGGCATATTGTGGAAAAAACAAAACCCGATTTGGTAATTACCGATTGGGACATGCCACAACTGAATGGACTGGAATTAATTGCTGAGTTAAAAAAGAATAAGGAAACCCGCGACATTCCTATTATTATGGCCACCGGAGTTCATGTCTCGTCCGACGATTTACAAGTTGCCCTGGCAAGTGGAGCGGTCGATTATATTAAAAAGCCTTTCGATTCACAGGAACTCATTGCCCGAACCAATTCGGCGCTGCTTATTTCAAAATACCATAAAGAACTTTTGGCATCAAAAGACGCTGAACTAACTGAGAATTCGCTGTATCTGGTAAAGAACAATATCTTTAATCACGAGATGGTAAAACTGTTGAACGGCTGTATTGAAAAGGTTTCAGCATCCGATAATATTGCCCGGAATATGATTAAAGAAGTTATTAACAAGCTGAACCGGCATATTCAGGAAGACAGTTGGTTTAGGTTTAACCTTTCTTTCGATCGCGTTCACCCCGAATTTAATAAACATTTGGTTGAACATTTTCCCGAGCTTACACCCACCGAATTAAAGTTATGTGCTTTTGTTCGTTTGGGGATGAGCAATAAAGAAATTGCATCGCTGTTGAACCAAAACCCCGACAGTGTTAAAGTGTCGCGGTCTCGCTTACGGAAAAAACTTGGGATTGAACAAAGTCAGAATCTTGAAAACTTTTTGGCAGGGTTTTAGTTGTTGGCTACCGCTTATGAATCCATTAAATTGACTTTATGAAGTTCAAAGTAATTTTTGTCTTACTTGCTTTTTATTTTATTGCTGCTTCGTGTATTACCCAACGAGTGCAAACTGGTGATTTTGACAATTCGGTATTAAAAACAAGCCTGTATAAAAAAGAAAAGGATATTTACCTTTTTTGGGATCAGGTTAGGCTTCGGAGTACCGAAAAATACATCGATGTTAAGGAATATGAACTGATAAAGCGAAGAACGTTCTTCGACGCGGTAATTTTTTACGGTACAGCAGGTATATTTTCGTTTTACACCATAAGCATCCGGATTCCAAAACCCGAAGAATCCACCGTAACGCCCCGTTAAAACTTTCGAAACCCTATTATTTCGCGGACTTCTTTTAAGGTTTTCCTTGCACTTATTCGTGCTTTTTCAGCACCCATTTGGGCAACTTTTGACAAATATGCTTCGTCGGTTTTAAGTGCTTCAATTTTTTCACGAATGGGAGCGGTAAAATTACTGATATCCTCAGCCAGTTGTTTCTTTAAATCGCCATAGCGTATTTCGCAGGAGGCATATTTTTCCCGAAAATATTGTAGCGTATCAGGGCTCGAAACCTGTTCCATTATGGTAAACAAATTCTGGATGGGTTCCGATACGGGAGAATTCATGGCCGTTGGTCCGCTGTCGGTTACCGCGCGCATAACTTTTTTACGGATGCTTGCCGCATCTTCGTAAAGAAAAATACCATTGCCTTCTGATTTTCCCATTTTCCCTGAACCATCGAGGCCGGGAATCTTAATCAATTCTTCGCCAAAATTAAAAGGAGCCGGTTCCGGAAAATATTCGGTTTTATACATGTGGTTAAAACGACGGGCAAATTTACGGGCCATTTCCAGATTTTGTTCCTGATCTTTACCAACCGGTACTTTGGCTGCTTTGTGAATAATAATATCGGCAGCCATCAGAACGGGGTAAGTCAACAGTCCGGCGTTCACATTATCGGGCTGCGCCCGCACTTTATCTTTAAATGAGGTGGTGCGCTCCAGTTCACCAATGTAGGCATTCATGTTTAGCAGTAAATATAGCTCGGCCACTTCGGGCAAATCGCTCTGAATAAACAAAGTGCTTTTTTCCGGGTCAAGACCTGCTGCAAGATACTCAGCCAGCACCTGTTTTACGCTTCCGTGTAAATCGCCGGGCGTTGGGTGTGTGGTTAAAGAGTGATAATCGGCAATAAAAAAGTAGCAGTTGTTGCGTTCCTGCATTTTCAAAAAATTCTTAACTGCTCCAAAATAGTTGCCCAGATGCAGATTTCCTGTTGGCCGTATTCCACTTACTACAATTTCCATCTCAAAAAATTAAGGTTTTGTTTTGCTGCTGCAAAGCTAAAAAAAATGGGCTCAATTTAGTGTGGCACTTCATATTATTTATTTTTGCAGATGAATATAAATCGAAAAAATGGATATTGAAAAATTATACAATCCGCAATATTTGAGTCAATTGGCAAAAAATTCACAACAGGCCAATGCAAAGTTTTTGAAAAAGCTCAAAAGCAAGAAGCCACGCCGGCTCGATGATGTTTTTGCAGCGCTTCACCAGCAGGTTTTTGAACAAGTAGATTGTTTACAGTGTGCCAATTGTTGCCGGAATCTGGGGCCGCGAATAAGCCATAAAGACATAGAGCGCTTAGCGAAGTTTTTGCGGATGAAACCCCTTGATTTTATTGCGCAATACCTGCGTATTGATGAAGATAACGACTATGTTTTTCAATCGATGCCCTGCCCGTTTTTAGCTGACGATAATTATTGTATGGTTTATGAAAGCCGGCCCAAAGCTTGTCGCGAGTATCCGCACACCGACAGTAAAAAAATGGTAACCCTGCTGAATCTGGCATTAAAAAATACCGAAACCTGCCCGGCTGTTTTTCTGGTTGTTGAGGAGCTAAAAGTGCTTCCACCGGAGCAATTAAAATAACCGCACCGGGGAGTGTCAATCCCAGTGCGGTTTCGATAGAAGGAAGGAAATATTACCAATTAAAATCTGCCGAATTTAAACGACAAATAGGCATTGTATCCGTTCAAATCTTTTTTACTTACAATCTTGTGTACTACATCGTTTTGGTCGGTATAGATAAGTTCTACGTTTGAAGTTAAGCGATACGAACCACCAACACCTATCCTGAAAAAGTGTGTTATATTTAACTCTACTTCGATGCCCGGTTCAAAAACAAAGTAAGGTTCCATGTTATAAGGGTAAGTGTGGTAATAGGGTGTGTTGTAATCCCCCGACTCAAAACCTACTGCACCTGCGCCAATTATCAATGGTATAGCCAGGTGTACCGGTCGCATCGGAAAAATAATGGGTTCAATCATTAAACCGCCGTAGCCTCCGGTAATTAGCTGGTAATTGTTGCTTGGAATTAAAATATTATTCATGTCGGCAGCAAATCCGTTTCCGGCGATTCCAAGTGCTAAACCATGGCTTATAACCCATGCGCCTTTAAATCCTGAAATAAAGGCATGCGATCCGGCAATTTGACTGTATCCTGCCGAAAAGCTTCCGTATCCTCCATGAGAAACGTTCGATCCAAAAAGGGTTTGGTAAGGAACCTGTTCATCGCTTTTTTGAGCCAGTGCAGCTGAAACCGAAAACAAAACGGTAACTGCAACAATCGTAAGTGATTTTATAAACGTATGGCTTTTTTTAGCTGGTTTCATAAAAATGGTTTTAAAGATTAATAACAGCACAATGACGTGTATTGTGGTCGTTTGGTTGCTCATTAGGTGTGTTTTGTTTATTAGCCCGCTTTTATTTGCCGTAATAACTATTCAAAATGAATTTTTTGTTTTCAAATTGAATGATTAAAGTGGTGTAGAAAACGAATTATTGGTTATTGTTTTGCCGGTATGGTTTTGAATATGAGGTACTATACCGGAATGCGAATCTTACTGCGTTTTTTTGGTATGGCTTTGGCATTAGCTGCTGAAACTAAAACTTATATTTATGCAAACACAGAAAATCCACTTCGAGGTTTTGATACTTGAAAGTGATGATATATTTCGGTCGGCACTTGAAAAGGAATTAAAAAGGGTTATTGAGCGAATGCCGCTAAAAGTGCTGTATCAGTTTAATTTTCACGTATATGATCAACCGGGAGCAATAAACAACAATTTAGATTTTGAAGAACAGGACCCTTCAAATTTCATTGCTTTTGTTAATTATCGATTCGAGAAAAGCCTGTTCGAAAACTTTTTATCAGCGAATGATACCAATAAGAACCAAAAATTAAAATCAATAATTCTCGCATCAACAGACGAAGAATTGAAAGAAAGCAGAAAATATTGGAGTAATAAAACTAATTTTGATTTTATTGTAATAAACGATTACTCCTTATGTATTTGCGGAGTTTTGTTTGAACAATACCTTGCAAAAAGCGGTTATTTAGGCACTTCATGAACGTAAAAGTTAAGATAGGTTTTATTTTGTTTCTGGCAGTTTGTGTAATTATGGCCAGTGGTTTTTTGTCATACAAAAGCCTGTCGTCAATAGTGGCTTATATACATACCGAAAAATTGCCCGACTCAGCAATGAACCGGATTGAAAACATTACGCAAGCCATGGAGCAGGCCGAACAGGGAATTCGCATCTACACCACCATTGGCGATGAGAATTACCTGGAACCGTATTATAAAAACAGAACCCTGATTTATGATGAATTGGACCACTTACGTGACGAAAAAGTTGATGAAGTGGAATACAAAAGCCTGATTGATACCCTGAACTATTTAATCGACGAAAAGTTTTATGTATGGAATGAGATTTTAGTTTTGTATAACGATTATAACATTGAACGCATTATTGAAGAAATTTCGGTTGAGATTGATTCCATGCAAGTGCAGCAGCAAAGAGACAGTTCAAACCGCAAGTTGTTGAGACGACTCTTCAGCCGAAAAAAAACCTATGAAAACCGCATCAGTGAGAATAAAAAAATAATTCAGCAAATTGAAACGCTGAAACAATTTAAAGAATCGTCGAATGAATTGCGCGAAAAAAAGGAGATCCAACTAAGCCTTACCAGTTCACAGATTACAAAAAAGATATACGCCTTTATTGAGGCCATGGAGCGGGAAGAGGAAACCCAGCGCGAGCTTAAAGTGCTTGAAGCTGAAAAACTATCGCAGGAAACGTACCTCTGGATTGCTTCGTTTTCAATATTTGGAACCCTGCTGGCCCTGGCAGCGGTAATAATTCTTACCCGTTTTTTGCGTAAGACCAACGAATACCAGAAAGCCTTACTACAGTCGAAACAGGTTGCCGAAGATTTGGTTAAAGCCAAAGAAATTTTTATTGCCAATGTAAGCCATGAACTGCGAACCCCACTCAATTCTATTTCAGGTTTTACCGAGCAATTGTTGCATGATCCGGAACTTAAAGAAGAGTATCTGAAAATTATTAAATATTCGTCCGATCACTTGCTTCGGCTTATCAACGATTTGCTCGATTATTCCAAATTGCAATCCGGAAAACTGGAATTGCGTCCGGTGCATTTTAAAACGACAGAACTAATTGAGGGAGTATTGTCGGTGTTTAAATTGCAAGCCCAAAAACAACAAGTTCAACTGAAAACCGAAATCCATAAAGAAGTTCCCCAAGTGCTTTACGGCGATGATTTCCAATTACGGCAAATAATTATTAATCTGGTGGGGAATGCCATTAAGTTTTCTCCTCAGGGAACGGTATGCCTGAGTTTATTTGCCGACGAAATGCTCATTGAGCATTTCATCCTTCGCGTTGAGGTAAAAGATACCGGTATTGGTATTGAGGCCGGTAAGTTGGAATCCATATTTCAGGATTTTACCCAGGAAGCGTTGGATACTTCACGAAAATACGGGGGAACCGGTTTGGGATTGGCAATTGTAAAAAGTCTGATTGATTTGCATAAAGGCGAAATAAAAGTTAGCAGCAAAAAAAATAAAGGCTCGGTTTTTACCTGCCTTATTCCCTATCAAAAAGGAGATAAAAAGCAAATAGAAGCAAATAACGAGTGTGCGGAATGGCCCGATTTAAATGAGAAAAAAATATTGGTTGTCGACGACGAAGAATACAACCGCAGACTTTTGCGTGTAATGCTTACCCGATGGGGAGCTGAAGTTTACGAAGCAACTAACGGAAAAGAAGCAATAGAACAGATAAATAACCAAACCTATGATGTGGTTTTTCTTGATATGCGTATGCCGCTTATGGACGGTTATGAAACGGCAGCATATTTTAAGAAACACCACGAATCAGCATTAAAAAACACAAGCCTGTTTGGTATTAGTGCAGTTATGGACGAACCCGCCATGCAGCTCGAAAAAAACAAAGCGATAACTGCTTTTATACTAAAACCAGTTACCGAGCAAGCCATAATTAAAGCCCTGAAAGTTTCGCGGCATTTTAAAGCGGCCAAAACAAAAGTTGCCGGAATACACCACAAGCAAGTTAATTCAGGTAACGTTCAAAAGAGTATATTGAATCTTGACGAATTAAAACGAATTGCCGGTAACGATACAACTTTTGTAAACAGCATGCTCGAAAAGTTGATTGAAGTTACCGATGCCGAATTAAAAGATTTGGATGCCTCTATCCGTACAAAAGATTGGGAAGCCACCTCGAATATTGCCCATAAAATAGCATCGCCCTGTCGCCATGTGGGAGCCGATGAGCTTTCAACCCTGTTCAAATCGATGATGACAAGCGCAGCAAGCCCGAACAAAAGAGCCACTTTGCCCGAACTGTTTGCTGTTATTGAAACCGAATACGCCAAACTTCGCAGCGAAATACATGCGTACCTGAATACCCATTGATTTCTTGTTCCATTGCGTTAAAATTAATTACCTTTAACGGGTAATTTTTTTTTGATGCTATGAAGGATCGCCCGTTTACTGTTTTTGTGGTTGAAGATAACGAATGGTACAATAAGCTTTTAGTGCATAACATTTCATTAAATCCCGATTACCGGGTAGAGCCTTATTTTAAAGGAAAAGATTGCCTGAAGAACCTATACAAACTTCCCGATGTAATTACCCTCGATTACCGTTTGCCCGATATGACCGGGCTTGAGTTGTTGCAAAAAATAAAACAGGACAACCCCGAAATTCAGGTGATTTTAATTTCAGAACAGGACGATATCGATGTGGTGGTCGATTTGCTTAAGCTGGGAGCCTACGATTATATTGTAAAATCGAACGATATCAGAGAGCGGCTTTTAAATACCTTGCGAAACCTTAATAACGATAGGGGACTTAAACGTGAACTGCATTCACTAAAGCAGGAAGTACAGGCAAAATACGATTTTCAGAAGAGCATTATTGGTGAAAGCGAAGCCATTAAAAAAGTGTTCGAATTAATAAATAAAGCCATCAGCACCAATATTCCGGTTACCCTTACCGGCGAAACCGGTACCGGAAAAGAATTGGTTGCCAAAGCCATTCATTACAATTCGGCACGTAAAAACTATCCTTTTGTTCCGCTCAACGTGGCGGCTATTCCTTCGGAACTTATCGAAAGCGAAATGTTTGGGCACGAAAAGGGGGCTTTTACAGGAGCTGCATTCAGCCGAAAAGGAAAATTTGAAGAAGCCGATAAGGGAACCCTTTTTTTAGATGAGATAGGAGAGATGGAGTTGCCATTTCAGGTAAAAATGTTGCGGGCGCTTCAGGAAAAAGAAGTTTATCGCATCGGAAGTAATAAAGCCATTAAAACCGATAGCCGGATTATTGTGGCTACTCACCGAAATTTGCAGGACGAAGTTAAAAAAGGGAACTTTCGTGAAGATTTATTTTTTCGCCTGTTCGGATTAACCATTAACCTACCACCCTTGCGCGAGCGGGGAAACGATATTTTAATACTGGCCCGTCATTTTATAAAAGAATTCTGTAAAGAAAACCGCCTGACCGAGAAAAACATAAGCAATGCAGCCAAAACAAAGCTTATGGCTTATAATTATCCCGGAAATATTCGTGAATTAAAAGCCATTGTTGAACTGGCGGCTACTTTTTCTGAAACCAACGAAATAACCCCCAACGATATTCTGTTCAGCTCTTTCGATCCGGTGAGCCAAATTGCCGACGACCAGCTTACCCTTCGCGAATACGACAAACGGATTGTTAAAACCTACCTTAACAAATACAACAACGACACCAAGCTGGTAGCACAAAAACTCGACATAGGTATTTCAACTATTTACCGGATGTTAAAAGAAGATCAAAATGACGATTAACGGTCAGCGGTTCTTTACTTATTAAAACTTACCCGATTCGGTTCATTTTGAGAATTCCGTTTTCATTTTGAATTTCCCTTTATCAGCACATAAAAATCTAAAGCTCACAAAACAAGTACATTGTAAGTGTTTTTAAACTTTGGTATAAGCTTTGGCAATTTACTGACAGCGTATGCTATTGCCTGCATAATTATTTATGCCGGAAGCAGCTGAAAAGTTAAAAATGTTAAATCAAAAAATGTATAGTATGAAACGAAGTAATTTAAAAACCTTTTTCATGGTTGTTGCCACAGTAAGTTTATTTGCTTATTTGACCAGTTGTTCTGAAAGCAACGATTCGCATCCTACCGGAAAAATTACCGTGAGCATGACCGACAGTATTGCCAATTACCTGGCGGTGAATGTTGATGTAAAAGCCCTACGGGTACATGTAACCCCGGCCGACAATCTTGCCGACAACGATTCGGTTTCTCTTGACAGTTCACAATGGTTCGAGTTGGAAACCCATGCCGGAGTTTATAACCTGCTCGATTTTAGCGATGGCGTGGATACCTTATTGGCTCAGGGCGAACTGCCCGTGGGTTATGTTTCACAAATTCGCCTGATTCTGGGCGAGAACAACAGCATTGTTACCTTAACCGACACCTTTGCATTAAACATCCCCAGTGGCAGCACCTCGGGATTTAAAATTTTGGTAAACCAGGAATTAACCGATGTAGAAAGTCTTGATTTATTGTTTGATTTTGATGCCGGAAAATCAGTTATCGTAACAGGAAACGGTGTGTTTCAATTGAAACCCGTACTTCATTTAGTTGAACCTGAAAACTTGTAATTATGAAACACCCATGTTTTGCAAAATATAAACACGTATAAATACCATTGGTAACATGGGTGTTCCATCATTTTTTAAACATTAATTTTTACTATGATGAAAACGACAGACGAAAACAAAACCAAAAAAAACTTGCAACCCGAAGGTAAAAAGTCGGCAGGTTCCAAATCGCCGATGAAAAAGAGACGGTGGATACGACGCGGACAATTAATCCTATCGTGGAGTTTTGCCGCCATAGTGTTAATTGTATTTGGTGTGGTTTTATACCTGGGCAAAAACAAGCAGGCTGAAATTCTTTCGGAGTTAAAGATGGAAAAAACCGAGCTGATTCTTCAGTTGGACGACCGCGATAACCTGATTGACGATATGGTAACTACCTTTAACGAGATTGAAACCGATTTAATGCGCATTACCGAGAAGGAAAACCTGATTGAGTTCGAAACGGGCGATATGGAATACAACCGAACCAAGAAGGAAAAAATAATTGATAACATAAGTTACATCAATACCCTGCTCGACGATAACAAAAAGCGCATCTCTTATCTGAACAAAAGGTTAAAGGATTCTGGACTGAAAATGAGCAGCCTGGAACAGAAAATAGCCAACCTGGAGCAATCGCTTTTATCGCGCGACAGCAGCATTACCACCTTGAAACAGGTATTGGAACAAAAGGACTATGAAATGGCGCAGTTGAATCAGCGCATGGAACAAAAAGATTTGCTTATTGCCCGGCAAAATGAGGTAATTGATTACCAAAACAACGAAAAGCTGGTTGCTTATGCAACGGCAGGAAATTACAAAGAGTTGGAAGCAAAAGGTGTGTTGACCAAAGAACGTGGGTTTCTGTTTTTTGGAAAAGAAACGGTGCTACAGAACGAATTTCCCATAGAGAGTTTTGAAGAAGTAAATATTTTGGATACTAAATATATTGCATTGCACGGACGTAAAGCATCGGTTATCACCAATCATCCGAAAGACTCTTATGTATTTGTAAGAGACAGCAGCGAAGCATTGGCCTATTTAGAGATAACCGACCCGAATGCTTTCTGGCGCGTATCAAAATATGCGGTAATCGAAACCCGCTAGCAATCTGACAAAGCTACTTTTTTTGCGTTCCCCTGGCTGGTTCAAACTTGTTTTGAGCCGGCCTTTTTGTTGGATGGATGCCGGAGGCTGCTTGCTAGAGTTTAGACTTAAGACTGTGGGCCGGAAGCAGGTTTCCGGGAAAAGCACTTAAAGCAAATGCCTATGCACCTAAAATGGCATTGACACTAAAGAGAACGTATCTGAACCTAAATCATACTTCGCTGACTGTAAAGAATAAGCAATTGACTGTAAAGAAA
>PHDD01000006.1:201307-202796 GCA_002840905.1 Bacteroidetes bacterium HGW-Bacteroidetes-4
CTGAACCTAAATCATACTTCGCTGACTGTAAAGAATAAGCAATTGACTGTAAAGAAAATGAAAATGGAAGCAGAGCGGATGCTGCTGAACTTATGCCGAACGCTGCTGTACTTAAATCGGACACCACAGAACGTAAAGAGCACCTTAGTGTAGCTGTGGTATACTATAGTGGATGTAAAGAGCCTTAAATTGCCGGTCTATCTTAAGTAAATGGATTTAAAGCGTAGCCGTTGGAATGTTACTCAGGCTCTATTGGATGTTTAACCAATTCAAGGAAATTTTTAACAGACCTGTTTTCGATGAGGTAAAGTTAATTGAATCTTTTCTGGGTTCGGCCCTGTTCGATGTTTGTATCGGTAGGTGCATCTAAGGCTGTTATTGTTGAATTATTCGGGTTGGCAGGGTATACAGGTTATGTACCCGTTTGCAGGCAGGAATCAGCAGTCGGGTGATCACAAACATGTTTTTAAGGATTGATATTCAAGAGTTTTTAATTATTTTAGTATGCGTTTCTCAAAACACGCTTAAACCGAAACTTATGAATAAAAAGCAAAGTAATCATTTGTCTTCGTATTTGGCAATAGCTTTTGTTTTGACGAAATATGAAGGAAAGGTGGGACTTGTGCCAGCCCTGGAAGCAGCAGTAACAAAATTTACGACACTGTTGAACGAACTGCAGGAAGTAAGGCAGATTCAGGAAGGCCGCATTACGGGTACGGCATTGCAAAAGCAGAAAGAAGAAGACGAGATGATAGAAGCCACGCTTTGCATAGCCGCCGGAATTTATGTTTTTGCCCGGGAACGGGGTGATCTGGAGCTTCAACAAAAGGTGAAGATTTCGGATAGCAAATTACGAAAGATGGGCAACAGTGCCCTTTTGAGTCGATGTACCCTGATTTACAACCTGGCTATGGAGCTTGATTCGAAAGCACTGGTTCCTTTTGGGATATTACCGGAATCGCTTGTGGGTTTAAAAAAGGAAATCGATGATTTTGCCTTGCTGGTTGGCAAGCCCCGTTCGGGAATTGTTGCCCGGAGTGCTGCCACGCAGCGTTTGCAGCAGCTTTTTAAGGAAATTGGTGAATTGCTTCGTGAGGAGATGGATAAATTGATGCTGGTGCTCAAAGGACAAGAGCCTGCTTTTTACAATGAGTATAAGGCTGCCCGGATAATTGTTGATTTGCGGGGGCCTTATGAAAAGGAAGAGGCTGCGTCAGATGAGGAATAAGCTGTTTAGCGGAAGACGGAGTAAGAAGAACGGAATACGGAGCGCGGAATACGAAGGCCGATTGGTATTGATGGCCCATAAAGTATTATGAGTAGTTGGTCGTTTTAGATCTCAGAATGAAAAGAGTAGGTTTGGTAATCTGATTATAAAAGAATGTAAAGACTTATTTTTTCATAATTATTGGAAGTGTAAAATAAACTCTGTCTGACTTTTTTATTCTTAATATTCAAATCTACTGTTTTTTTTTGATTTCAACTCTTA
>PHDD01000042.1 GCA_002840905.1 Bacteroidetes bacterium HGW-Bacteroidetes-4
AACCTGGACCACCACAGATGGAAGTGGTAATACAGAAGAGTGTAGTTATACCGTAACCGTAGAAGATAACCAAGCACCACAAATCGTTTGTCCGCTGGACATTATAATAGATGCAGAGCCTGGAATGTGCAGCGCACAAGTGTTTTTTGGAAACGCAAACGCTTTAGATGCTTGTAGCGGACCTATTGCTACTGTGCAAACAACTGGGCCAGCAAGTGGAAGTTTATTCCCCGTTGGGGATACCTTAATCAGTTTTTCAGCAACCGATGCTGCTGGAAATGTAGCGACCTGCAGTTTCACTATTACCGTGGAAGACAATCAGGCACCATTAGCAGTGTGTCAGAACATCACTTTACAATTAGACGCTAATGGTGTAGCAGCTATTACTGCCGAAGACCTGAATGGAGGTTCCACAGACAACTGTGCGGGTACATTAACCTATACTGCAAGTCAGACCGCTTTTGATTGCAGTCATGTAGGAGCAAACACTATTATCTTGACCGTAACCGATGCCGCTGGAAACAGTAGCACATGTACTGCTACAGTAACCGTAGAGGACAACATAGCTCCGGTAGCAAATTGCGTTGCACCGTTTACCATCCAATTGGATGTCAATGGAAATGCAAGCATTACCGAAACAGATATCAACAATGGAAGTAATGACAACTGTAGTGTAGCATCCATTACCTTAAGTCAAAGTGCATTTACATGTGCTGACCTAGGCGATAATATAATCACTCTTACCATAACCGACCCAAGTGGAAACAGTACAACCTGTAACACTTTAGTAACGGTAGAAGACACCATAGCACCGGTAGTGAGTTGTATAACCTTCACCATAGAACTTGGAGCAGACGGAACAGCACTATTAACTCCTGAAGATATAGGAGGCACTTCAACAGACAACTGTGCAATTACCATTACAGCGATTGATATTGAGGACTTTGATTGTTCTGACATAGGAACTCCTGTACTCGTTACTTACTTTGCAAGCGATGCCAGCGGCAATATCGCTTCATGTACTGCTATGGTAACGGTGGTAGATGTATTAGCACCAGTAATTGATTGTCCTGCTGATTTTACGGTAGATAGCGATAATAATTCTATTACCTACACACTTCCTGATTATTTTGGAGAAGGACTAGTAACCGTTACAGACAACTGTACCACTCCAGTAACGATATACAGTCAAACACCAGCGCCGGGCACCTTGTTGTTAGATGGCACGTACACCATCACCCTAACCGCAACCGACGAATTTGGTAACGAATCCACCTGTACTTTTGAGTTGACCGTAGATACTATCTTAGGAGCAGAAGACAATCTTTTGGACTTGAGCAGTTTTACGATGTATCCTAACCCTGCAGAATATACGGTAACTATAGGAAACCCTAAATTTATGCAGATAGACAACATTGCCATTTATGATATTCAAGGACGAATGGTAGTTTCTAAAAACACCCAAGGTGCTACAGGAAACCAAACCATAGAGGTTAGCCATTTATCGTCTGCTGTGTATATGGTAATTATCCAAAGCCAAGGAAAACAAACAGTAAAACGATTGATTAGAAAATAAGGAAAAGGTAACTCGTTCAGAAATAAAAATTTTATTTCCTACCTTAAACAATAAAAACCCTCCCGGAGTTAGCTTCGCGGAGGGTTTTTTTATTCCCCTTTTTAGGGCGAAAGATAGAGTATTGTAAATTTTAGAATCGGTAAATAAGTAAGAATAACAAATACAAATTAGCAAAGTCAAATTCCATTCATAGGACATATCCACCTTTTCATCGAAAAGTCCTACACTTTACCATTTAATAACCTATAGATAATAAAGAAAAGGGGTAATTTGCAGAACTTTGTAAGAAAATTAATATCGTATTATACCACAGAAACTATGAAAAAACGATTACAATACCCCTTATTTACTTTTTTAATGACGGTTTTTTGCCTTGGATTTGCTTCGGATGGGTGGGGGCAGACATCATTTACTGCAGTTTATACTTTCGGCGCTACTGGTGATGTAGCAAGTTTTGATTATAATGGAGCATCCATTGACGGTGTTGTGATGGGCCCTATTGTTAAAGCTGGTGTAACTTCAGTTGCAAGCACTGGTAATTTCAGAGCAAATAATTGGCCCGGAGGAGCAATAAACGCTAGTGATACCTTTACCGGTACAGTAGATCTAGGTAAATATATTGGCTTAACCATGGCAGCGGCTTCTGGATATGTTTTTACGGTAACATCAGTGAACTTTGGAATTGGCAGAAGCGCTACCGGTACACGGCAAGCACAATGGAGAGGTAGCGCAGACAGTTTTGGTTCCATTATCAATAATTATACCTCGTTGAATGCTGGGTTAACAAATAATGCCGGGGTACTAACAAACCCGGACGCTAATAGTTCTTGGACAGGGAATGTTTTGGTGTTTGATACATCTTATGAAGGTATTGCAACATCAGTGGGTTTAAGATTATACTTATTCAATTCTGAAGCAGCAACAGGTACTGCAGGATTACAAGGCAATATAACCATTACAGGCACCTATGAGTTGGTTACTTCTGATCCAATTCTTATAACCAATAGCAACACTATTAGTAATTTAAATTACATTGAAAACAACGGTCCCTCAGTCTCGCAAACTTTTAATCTTTCGGGTTTCAATATAGATGGCATAGAGGTTACCCTTACTTTACCCGCAACACCCCATTTTGAAATTTCAACAGACGATATCAATTTTTCTGACAATATAACGATATCCGCTTATAACGGTACGGCAACACCTATTTATACACGCTTAAAAGCGGGTCTTGCTATAAATACCTATGCTGAAGCCATTACCATTAGTGGCGGAGGTGCAACAGATATAACGGTTTCACTTTCTGGGGCAGTACAGGCAGAGCCAGTGTTAGGTTGGCAAATAGATACAACCAATACTCAATATACCATCGATTTTGATACCACCGTAAATGGGGTTAATGAAGGTCAATATGCTGGCACAGGGTTTACGCCCACACCGGCAGAGGGGCAATTGAATAGTAATGCCTTTGCCACTACAGGAATGAGTGAAGGATTTTCTGATTTTGGAGACACAAAAATCACAGGAGATTTTGCAAGAGGTAATAGCCTGGGAGGAGTCACTACTGGTGGATTTTATTCTTTTGAAGTAACAACAGGAAATCATGCCTTTGGTTTTCAATCTACAGCTGCTGATTTTATTACCGGAAGTATGACTCTACGTTTGCAAAACCAAACAGGAAACCCCATAGAAACGCTACGGTTGTCCTATACAATATATGTAAGAAATGACCAAGAGCGTTCTAGCATCATTAATTTTAGCTATTCTGCTGACAATACAAATTTTACGCAACAACCTTTATTGGAAACAAGTTCGCCACTTACCGCTGATGGTACTCCACAATGGGTAGCACATACTTATACCGTGTTGGTTGGATTGGAAACCATTGCTGATGGCGATTTTTACTATTTGCGTTGGCATATCGCCGATAATGGAGGTAGCGGCAGTCGAGATGAATTTGCAATTGACGATATTAAATTGACTGCAAATCCGAATGATTTGGTTTTTTCACAGTCTGGAAATCTAGCTTTTCCTATCTACCACCTTAATGGCTCCTTACAATCTGGCGATAATATTTTAGCTTTAGATGGTGCTATCGATTTTAACTTTGGAAATATGGAATTTGGAAATATTACTGTTAACCCTGGAGCTACAGTAGTCTTTACTAATAATTTAGCATTAAGTGGTGATGTAGTAAATAATGGAAATCTACTCTTTATAAGTAATGAAACGACCACCGCACAACTAGATGCCGTACCAATAAATTCAAAAATATTAGGCAATGTAGTTATACAACGCTACCTCCCTGCACGTCGTGCGTTCCGTTTCTTATCCTCTGCAGTAACCACAACAGGAA
>PHDD01000034.1 GCA_002840905.1 Bacteroidetes bacterium HGW-Bacteroidetes-4
TCAGTGTAATTTATAATAACAATAATTTATTTTAGGGAAACAATTTGTTTGGTTGTCTCTATTTATTTATTCCAAAAACATAAAAACATAATCACCACTTTTTAAGAGAAATTACCCAATCACCTTTTAAACATATGAATATCAACAAGAAAAAAAATTAAAAAAAAATGAGCTCGTTTTTAATTATGTTAATTAAGCCTATAAAAACACGCTGTTAAAAACTATTGTCAATTTTTTTTAAGTACCAGGCTTTTTTTTCCTCACTGTTAAGCAGCCAAAAGCTGGCAGATTCGCGTCTTTAGGGTTAATACCCAGTAATGTATTGACTCAGAACAAAAAACCCGCAAACCTTCCTTAATTTTCCTTAATACCTTAATGGTTTAAAAAAAACTAAATAACGCACTCCTCACGAAACGTAATCAACCAGCCACCAGATAACGGCTCTCAGTCCTCAGCCGGTACTATTCTGTGTTCCTTTGCTTCTGGTATCTATGGTCTTAGGTCTTGATTTTAAGATGTAAATGTTAAACCTGCCTACCGGCCGGGCAGGCTCTAATAATCTAATTTTACAAAATTTTCAAAACCCCTATCGGGTAACACAGCAATGTGCATCGGTTGGTAAAGAACATCTATCCTTCGGCTCATAATGTCTATCTTTTCATTCAAAACGTTCATCGATTGACACAGAATGTCTATCTTCTCAGTCAGAACGTCCATCGACTGACACAAAATGTCCATCGACCGACTCAGAATGTCCATCTTCTCGTTCAGAACGTTCACCTTCGCTTTCAGAACGTTTATTTCCTCGTTCAGAATGAATTTTGCGAGGGACTAAACGTTTATTTCCCCGTTTACAATGTATTTTTCCAGAACTAAAATATATTTTGCCGAGTTCACAACATCTATTGCCACGTTCAGAACTGCCAAGCTATGGACTGATGGCTATTTCCGGAGCCTGGTTAATACCTTTATTTTATTTGCTGCACACTAAAGACTGAAAACTGCGTACTCACTATTCACCGTTCACTAATCTCTATTCACTGCCAACTGCGAACTTATTACTCCCTGTTAATTGCACAAATACTTTCGGCCAAAACGCACGGTACTACTTAATTTTTCGTTATTTTTAACAAACAATTAAATTTTATTATGATGAAAAACCTGCTTGCTTTAACTATGGTTGCCCTGCTCTTTGTACAATGCAACCAATACACCGAAGATGCTCAAAAAGCCCAGATGCGTAACGACAGTCTGCAACGCCTGTTGGTTGAAAAAGACTCAGCCATCTTTGCCGTACTCAATACTTTCAGCGCTATTGAAAACAACCTGGAAACCATAAAATCTAAAGAAAATATTATTTCCTTAACCGTTAAAAACGTGGAAGATACCCAAAGCCGCGAAGAACAAATTAACGAGGAAATAAATGCCATTTACGATCTGATGCTTGACAACAAGGAAAAACTGGCCAAAATGCAGAATCAGCTAAAACAGGCACACATTAAAAACAACGATTTGCAAAAAACAATTGCCGCCCTTCAGGAAAAACTGGCCGAAAAGAATGCCGAAATAATTACCATGCGTGGTGATTTATTGCGAATGAACCTAAAAATTGATGAACTAAGCTATACCCTCGACACCCTGAAATTTGAAAGCGAAGTAAAAACCGCCATCATAGCCTCGCAGGACGAAAGCCTGAATACCGCCTACTACCTCTTTGGTACCGAGCGAGAATTAAAGGACATGCAAATTCTCGATGCCAAAGGGAAATTTATCGGTATCGGTTTTGGCACCAACCTGAATGCCGATTTCGACAAGGAACTGTTTACCCCCATCGACATACGTGAACAAACCAAATTCACTTTTACCGCAAAAAAAATAAACATCATTACCAAACATCCTTCGGCTTCGTATCAGGTTTATGGCGAAAAACCCGTCGACAGCCTGCTCATAAACGACCCCGATGCCTTTTGGAGTGTGTCGAAATATTTAGTGATTGTATTGGATTAAGTTGAACTTTGGCTGTTTAGTACTCTTTTTAACCGATTGGTTTCGTATAAATTAAACCACAACCAAAACTATTTTTATCGCAAAATGACGATTTGTTTGAATTTCTGCAAAAACTAAACTAATTTCGGGAATACAATTATTATGGGAATGATACAGACAACTTTAAACACGCCTTTTTCGGATAATACCCCGGCAATAGCACTCAGTTTTCCGGCCTCCTTTAAGCGTTACATTGATTTGAGTGTGGGGCGGGGCTTGCAACTCTTTGCCCAAAGCCCCGATACCCCTTGTCTGTTAAACGATACCAACCCCGATGTAATTGACTTTTACAACAACCTCACCAATCCGGAACTCTGGGAACAGATGGAAATCTGCGCCGCCAACTGGAAGCTTGTTAAGGAATTCAGCGATTTGTCGGCCAACGAAATTTACATCTCGTTTATCGATTATCTGAACGGTATAATAACCCAGGAAGACATTCAACACATGGTTCGGGCTATTGTGCTAATGAATACCGATATTGAAAAGTTTCAACCCTTGTTCAGTAACGCATTTGTCATAAGCCACGATATGTTCGTAAATGCACTTGTAAAAGCCGTGGTAAACGAACTAATCATACTCAAAAGCATTCCCGGGACTTACAATGAAGCCAATGTTCCTCCGTCTTTTTTCAGATCCATCGAATCCGCTTTCCGTTCGGGCTTTTTTATTCACCTGCAAAACCTGATTAACTGGCAAAACACCAATTTTATCGACTGCATCGACAAAAGCCGGCATCTGGCTATTTGGTATTTTATTAGCCGCACCGCCAAAGGCAGTAAAGTGCTTTACGACGAAAATAAAAACTTAAAGAATCAATACGGGGGAATTACCTGCAACTCGCTCGATTTATTCGATGCCCTGGCATTTATTAAATCGGACGAGGTGAAGCAGTTAATGTCGCGCTGCCAATGTTACAACAGCAATTTCACCGATTTTCTAAAAGAGCACACACACCGAAAAGACGATTTTATTTTTGCCGATTTGCGGCTGGTTAACCAGTTCTCCGGCTCATCGGCCGATTTAAAATTAAAAAGTTACAACATACAGCTCATTGATATGCTTTCAAAGATTGATGCTCCCTGGATGGTTCTTACCGATATTGCGGCCTCAGAATTGACGCAACATACAGGTATTAACGTTAAACAAAAGCTGATAAACAATCACGAACTCACTATAGCTTGCAACTACTAATAAAAAAAACCCGCTTAAAGGCGGGTTTTTTAGAATAAGTGAGTTATTACTATTTCTTGTATCCGTAAATGGCTAAATCGCCTAATTCCTCCTCAATACGAAGCAATTGGTTGTATTTGGCCATACGGTCTGAACGACTCATGGAGCCGGTCTTAATCTGACCTGAATTGGTAGCTACAGCAATATCGGCAATGGTAGCATCTTCAGTCTCACCCGAACGGTGGCTGGTAACTGAAGTGTATCCGGCACGGTGAGCCATTTCAATGGCATTCAGCGTTTCGGTTAAGGTTCCAATCTGGTTTACTTTAATCAGGATAGAGTTGGCTGCTTTAAGCTCGATACCTTTTTTAAGGTATTCCACGTTGGTAACAAACAAATCGTCGCCAACCAGTTGAATTTTGTCGCCAATTTTAGCATTCAACGTTACCCAGCCATCCCAGTCGCCTTCGTCCATACCATCCTCGATAGAATCGATGGGGTATTTTTCAACCAATGAAGCCAGGTAGTCGGCTTGCTCTTTGCTGTTGCGTTTTGCGCCATTTGGGCCTTCAAACTTGCTGTAATCGTACACACCGTCTTTGTAAAATTCCGAGGCAGCACAGTCGAGTGCAATGGTAATATCTTTACCTGCTTTGTAACCGGCATTCTCAATGGCTTTAATAATTGATTCCAGCGCATCTTCGGTACCGTTTAAAGCCGGGGCAAAACCACCTTCGTCACCAACCGCGGTACTTAAGTTACGATCGTGCAATACTTTTTTAAGGCTGTGGAAAACCTCAGCACCCATACGTAGTCCTTCGCGGAAACTTGGAGCACCAATGGGGCGAATCATGAATTCCTGAAAAGCAATAGGCGCATCGGAGTGTGAACCGCCGTTAATAATGTTCATCATAGGCACTGGCAGGGTTACTGCATTGGTTCCGCCAATGTAGCGGTACAAGGGTAGACCGGTATATTGAGCCGCTGCTTTGGCAACAGCTAACGATACACCTAAAATAGCATTAGCACCCAAATTGCTTTTGGTTTTGGTTCCGTCCAATTCAAGCATACGTTTGTCGATGCCCACCTGATCGGTAGCCGGGAACCCGATGATTTCGGGTGCAATTTTTTCATTAACATTTGCTACGGCTTTAAGCACTCCTTTACCCAGAAAACGGCCTTTGTCGCCATCTCTAAGTTCCAAAGCTTCGTTCTCACCGGTTGATGCTCCAGATGGAACGGCAGCACGGCCAACAATACCACAATCTAAGGTAACTTCAACTTCGATGGTTGGGTTACCACGTGAATCCATAATTTCACGTGCGTGAACATTTGCAATTAATCCCATAATTATTGTTTTTTAGATTTTTGAGTAATCTGTTTTTTCTAAATAAAAAGAGGGGTAAATATACAAAATTTACCCCTCTTTTAAAGTCTTGAAATATGATTTTTATTCCTCTTTTGAGGCTTCGTCCGATGTTTTTTCTTCAACGGGTTTAACGGTTTTGTCAACCACTGTTTCGTTTACTTCGGGAGCTTCTTCAACGGGAGTTTCCACAGTCTCAACTGCTGCCTGAGCAGGAGCTTCTGCAGTTACTGTATCAGCAGTTTTCTTTTTGCTGCTGCTTCTTCTGCGTTTTGAAGAGGTTTGTTTTGCTGATTCTTTTTGTTGTGTATAGTTTTCGTTGTAATCAACCAATTCAATAATACACATTTCAGCATTGTCGCCCACACGGTTACCTGTTTTTAAAATACGGGTATAACCTCCCGGGCGGTTTGCTACTTTTACTGCAATATCGCGGAATAGTTCGTTCACACCATCTTTATTTTGAAGGTAACTGAACACCACCCTGCGAGAGTGGGTTGAATCTACTTTTGATTTAGTAATTAGTGGCTCAACATAAGTCTTTAAGGCTTTTGCTTTTGCCACGGTAGTACTAATTCTTTTGTGTAGAATAAGAGAAGTAGCCATATTTGAAAGCATAGCGCTTCTGTGAGCGGCTTTCCTACCTAAATGATTAAAACTTTTATTGTGTCTCATCTCCGTTATTCTTTCTCAAGTTTATACTTACTGATGTCCATACCAAATGTAAGACTCATTGAATCTAACAGATCCTCCAACTCAGTAAGTGACTTTTTACCAAAGTTTCTGAATTTTAACAGATCGTTTTTGTTGTATGTACATAAGTCACCTAATGTATCCACATCGGCAGCTTTTAAACAGTTTAGTGCACGCACCGACAAGTCCATATCAACCAACTTGGTTTTAAGTAACTGACGCATGTGCAATACTTCTTCGTCAAATTCCTCCGCTTGATATTTTTCGTCTGAATCGAGGGTGATTTTCTCGTCAGAGAATAACATAAAGTGGTAAATAAGAATCTTAGCTGCTTCTTTCAATGCATCTTTTGGATGGATTGAACCATCTGTCTGGATATCTAAAATAAGCTTTTCGTAATCGGTTTTTTGTTCCACCCGATAGTTTTCAACAGCATACTTTACATTGCGGATTGGGGTATGAATAGCATCGATTGCAATAACACCAAACTCAGCATCAACAGGCATGTTTTCCTCTGCAGGAACGTAACCACGACCTTTGTTAATGGTGATTTCCATCTGTAGTTTAACCGACGATTCAAGCTTGCAAATTACCAAATCGGGATTCAGCACCTCAAAACCGGTAATAAAGCGAGAAATATCGCCAGCAGTAAATACTTCCTGATCGCTGATGGTAATAGATACCTTCTCGTGATCCATGTCTTCTATTTGCTGCTTAAACCGTATCTGTTTCAGGCTTAATACTATTTCAGTAACGTCTTCCATTACTCCTGGAATGGTTGAGAACTCATGTTCTACACCTTCAATTTTAACAGTAGTAATAGCGAATCCCTCTAACGATGAGAGGAGAATTCGGCGTAACGCGTTACCTACAGTATTCCCGTAACCAGGTTCCAGAGGTCTGAACTCGAATTTCCCTGAATGGTCATCCGCTTCCAGCATTATAACTTTATCGGGCTTCTGAAAAGCTAAAATTGCCATAATATAAAAATTACTTAGAGTATAATTCTACGATTAATTGTTCCTTAATATTTTCAGGAATTTCTGTCCGTTCAGGAACATTAAGGTATTTACCAGTACGTGTGTTGCTATCCCACTCTAACCATGGATATTTGCTGTGATTTGTTCCGGCAATAGCGTTAGTAATCACTTCAAGAGATTTTGATTTCTCCCGAACACTAATAACCTGACCGGGTTTTACAGTGTACGAAGGAATATTTACAAGGTCTCCGTCAACAAGGATATGTTTATGGCCCACTAACTGACGTGCGGCTGCACGGGTAGGAGCAATTCCTAAACGATATACCAGGTTGTCGAGCCTCGACTCTAACAACTGTAATAATACTTCACCGGTAATACCTTTGCTACGGGAAGCTTTGTGGAACATGTTTGCAAATTGCTTTTCTAAAATACCATAGGTATATTTAGCTTTTTGCTTTTCTTGCAACTGAATTCCGTATTCTGAAGTTTTTTTCCGCTTTTTGCTTAACCCATGTTGTCCGGGAGGGAAATTTTTACGTTCAAAATATTTATCAGGTCCGTAGATTGGGTCACCAAATTTTCTGGCGATTTTTGTTTTTGGTCCAATATATCTAGCCATCTGCTATTTTTTTAATCTATACAAAACTAATTAAACTCTTCTCCTTTTTGGAGGTCTGCAACCATTGTGTGGTAATGGAGTAACATCTACAATCTCAACAACTTCAATACCTTGATTGTGTATGGTTCTGATAGCAGATTCCCGACCAGTGCCAGGGCCTTTTACAAAAACTTTTGCTTTACGCATTCCGCCTTCGTACGCCACTTTAGCACAATCCTCAGCAGATACCTGTGCAGCATAAGGGGTATTTTTCTTAGAGCCCCTGAAACCGTTCTTGCCTGAAGAGGACCATGAAATTACCTGCCCATCGTTATTCGTAATCGAAATAATAATGTTATTAAACGACGAATGGATGTGCACTTGTCCGGTCGCTTCAACCTTAACAATTCTCTTTTTTGTAGTTTTAGACTTCTGTGCCATAATAACTTATCCCTTATTTAGTAGCTTTCTTTTTATTCGCAACGGTTTTCTTTCTTCCTTTGCGTGTACGTGCGTTATTACGGGTATGCTGTCCGCGTACTGGTAATCCAATACGGTGACGTACACCGCGATAACAACCAATATCCATTAAACGTTTAATGTTTAACTGGATCTCTGAGCGAAGTTCACCTTCTAGTTTATATTGTTCGTTAAGAATTTTACGAAGAGAAGCAATGTCTGCATCCGTCCAATCTTTAACTTTTGTGTCGTAGCTAATGTTAGCTTTCTCGAGTATAGTACGTGACGCACTACGTCCGATGCCGAAAATATACGTTAGGCCTATTTCGCCTCTTTTATTTTTCGGTAAATCAACACCTACAAGTCGTGCCATAAATTAATGTTTAAATTTTCGGTTTGCAAAGTTAATTAAAATTATCCTTGACGTTGTTTAAATTTTGGATTTTTTTTGTTAATCACATACAAACGTCCTTTTCTTCGTACGATTTTACTGATGCTCTTACTTTCATCTCTTTAAGTTCTATTATTTGTATCTAAATGATATTCGTCCCTTAGTTAAGTCATAAGGCGACATTTCAACTTTTACTTTATCTCCGGGCAAAATCTTAATATAGTGCATACGCATCTTGCCTGAGATATGAGCAGTAATAACATGCCCATTTTCTAATTCTACTCGAAACATTGCATTACTTAATGCTTCGACAATGGTACCATCTTGTTCAATTGAAGGCTGTTTCGCCATAATAATTTCCTACTTATTTATTTTTCTATTAATTCGAAATTGGATAAAACCTCGCTATGTGCTTCTCCTATACTAATGGTATGTTCAAAGTGAGCTGAGATTCTCCCATCCCGTGTTTTTAAAGTCCAGCCATCGTCCATCAGTTTAACCCAACGACTCCCAAAATTAATCATGGGTTCCACAGCTAAAACCATCCCTTTTCGCAATAACATTCCTGTTCGTGCTTTCCCGTAATTGGGTACATCGGGTGCTTCGTGCAGGTTTCTACCGATTCCGTGTCCTACCATTTCGCGAACAACGCTGTATTGTTGTTGTTCAACAAAAGTTTGAATTGTGTTACCGATATCGCCTATCCGGTTTCCTGGTTTTGCCGCTTCAATGCCTTTATACAATGCCTGTTTTACCGTGTTAACAAAGGTACACACCTCTTTGGAAACGGGTTCCACCACAAAAGTATAACACGAATCACCAAAAAACCCGTCTTTCATTACACCACAATCAATTGATACTACATCGCCTTCCTGCAACTCATAATCAGAAGGTATGCCGTGGACTATGATGTCGTTAACTGAAATACATAAGGTATTCGGAAATCCATGGTAATTAAGAAAAGCTGGTTTAGCCTTATGGTCACAAATAAATTCGTAAGCCATTTGGTCTAATTTAATGGTTTTTATTCCCGGCTTAAGCTGAGTTTTCAGTAAGGCGTGGGTTTTTGAAACCAACAGACAGCTTTCCTTAATCCGATCAATTTCTTCGGCTGTCTTATGAAATAACATCAAAGAACGTAAAAGTACGCAATGGTTTAAATTACCGAGCGACCACCTTTAATACGGCCACTTTTCATCAAACCGTCGTAATGTCTCATTAACAAGTGGCTTTCAATTTGCTGTAGGGTATCCAACACAACACCTACCATAATTAAAAGCGATGTACCTCCATAGAAATATGCAAAGCCAGTTTCAACACCTGCTATCATGGCAAATGCCGGTAAAATGGCTACTATTGCAAGGAAAATGGAACCAGGAAGAGTAATTCTTGACATTACTGTGTCGAGAAACTCTATGGTTCTTCTTCCGGGTTTAACCCCGGGAATAAATCCACCGTTCTTTTTCATATCCTCGGCCATTTGTGTAGGATTAATAATGATGGCTGTATAAAAATAAGTAAACAGAACGATGAGTAAAGCAGTAATAAAATTATACCAAAATCCGGTATTATCGCCTAAAGCTGCAGCAATACCAGTAGCTGCATCGCTTTCAGAGAATCCAACCAAAATGATAGGCAAAAACATAATTGCCTGAGCAAAAATGATAGGCATTACTCCGGATGCATTTACTTTTAAAGGTATGTACTGACGCACTCCACCGTATTGTTTGTTCCCTACAATGCGTTTTGCGTACTGTACCGGAATTTTACGGGTTCCCTGAATCAATAATATGGTTAAGGCTACAACAACTGCCAGAGCAATCATTTCGACCAGAAACATAACCAAACCACCACCCGATTCGTTAACACGTGAAACGAGTTCCACCCATAAGGAACTGGGTAGCTTGGCAATAATTCCAATCATTATTATTAACGAGATCCCGTTTCCAATACCTTTGTCGGTAATACGCTCACCGAGCCACATAACAAACATGGTTCCGGCGGTAAGTATAACGATAGACGAAATCGTAAAGAAGGCTCCTGATAAAGCAAAGGCCGATGCTGGTAATTGGGCATGCAAGTTAGCCAGATAACTGGGGCCTTGCAGCAATAAAATTATTACAGTTAAATAGCGGGTAATCTGGTTGATTTTACGTCGCCCACTTTCCCCTTCACGTTGCAACCTTTGAAAATAGGGAACAGCCATACCCAGAAGTTGAATTACGATTGAAGCAGAGATGTAAGGCATAATTCCCAGGGCAAAAATTGATGCGTTGGAAAAAGCACCTCCTGAAAACATATCGAGCAAGCCCAATACTCCTCCTGATGTCTGCGATTTTAAGGCAGTTAATTGCGAAGGGTCTATTCCAGGTAAAACAACTCTCGATCCCAGACGGTAAATTAAAATAAGACCCAGGGTATTAATAATCCGGGCTTTTAAGTCTTCAATCTTCCAGATATTCTTTAAGGTTTCAATAAATCGCTTCATTAATCTATTTTTACAAAGTTACTACTGTACCTTCGAGCTTTTCAATGGCAGCAAGAGCTGATTTAGAAAAAGCATGAGCTTTAACTTCTAGCTTTAAGGTTAATTTTCCGTTACCAAGAATTTTAATGCGATCGCCTTTTGAGCACAAACCATTTTCGAGCAGTATTTGCTCGTCGATGGCAGTTAAATTCTTAGCTTCTGCTAATTTTTGTAAATCTCCAATGTTGATGGCTTTGAACTCTTTGCGGTTAATGTTTTTAAAACCGAACTTAGGAACCCTGCGCTGTAAGGGCATTTGTCCTCCTTCAAAACCTACTTTTTTCGAATAACCTGAGCGTGATTTAGCTCCTTTATGACCACGGGTTGATGTACCGCCTTTTCCAGATCCCTGGCCACGACCAATACGCTTACGTGATTTAACTGAACCTTCAGCTGGTTTCAAATTACTTAATTCCATATCTGAATTTATTATTTAATCTCCTCGAGAGAAACTAAGTGTTTAACTTTATTTATCATTCCCATAATCTCGGGAGTACCGTCTTTTTCGATGGTTTGGTTTAATTTACGTAAACCAAGCGCTTCAAGCGTGTTTTTTACACGCTGGGTACTACCAATTTTGCTTTTTACTTGTGTAATGCGAATCTTAGCCATGTCGTAAATTTTTTAACCTTTAAAAACTTTTTCTAAAGAAACTCCACGCTCATTGGCAACACTATAAGCATCGCGTAATTCGAGCAGTGCGTTCATGGTAGCTTTAACCACGTTGTGAGGGTTTGACGAACCTTTTGATTTAGCCAAACAGTCTTTAACGCCTACACTCTCGAGTACGGCACGCATGGCACCTCCGGCTTTTACTCCGGTACCACTCGATGCGGGAGAGATAAATACATCGGCTCCACCAAAACGGGCAATTTGCTCATGTGGAATCGTTCCGTTAATTACTGGAACTTTAATGAGGTTCTTTTTTGCATCCTCAATACCTTTACTAATGGCAGTAGTTACTTCGCTGGCTTTTCCCAGACCGTGTCCCACGATTCCGTTTTCGTTGCCAACAACTACAATGGCTGAGAAGCTGAAAGTACGACCCCCTTTGGTTACTTTGGTAACCCGGTTAATGGCAACCAGGCGATCTTTTAACTCTAAGTCGGTTGTTTTGATTTTTCTGATACTTGACATAAGTTCTAAAATTTAAGTCCTCCTTTTCTGGCAGCCTCAGCCAAGGCTTTAACTCTACCATGATATAAATATCCGTTGCGGTCAAAAACCACTTGGGTAATTCCTTTCTCTAACGCCAGCCTGGCAACTAATTCGCCTACTTTATCAGCCTGCTGTGTTTTGTTTCCTTTAAATTCAGCAATCTCTTTATTTAATGATGAAGCTGCAGCCAGAGTGGTTTGGGCCACATCATCGATAATTTGCACAGAAATTTGCTTGTTACTGCGGTAAACACTCATGCGAGGCATCTCAGAAGTGCCGCTTATTTTTTTGCGGATATTCTCCTTAATTTTTTGACGTCTAATTTTTTTATCGAAAGCCATAATTAAATCTTTTAAAAATTATTTACCTGCCGATTTACCAGCTTTTCTGCGAACATCTTCACCTATAAAGCGAATACCTTTTCCTTTGTAGGGTTCCGGTTTTCTGAAGGCGCGAATTTTAGCAGCTACTTGACCAATAAGTTGTTTGTCACAACTTTCAAGTTTCACTTTCGGGTTAGCACGTCGATCGGTAACAGCCTCAACTTTTACCTCTGTAGGCAATTCAAAAATGATGCTGTGTGAATAACCCAAGCTCATTTCGAGCATCTGGCCTTTAGCTTCGGCCCGGTAACCCACACCTACAAATTCCATATTAATGGTATAACCTTCTGAAACACCTACCACCATATTATTGAGTAGCGAACGGTAAAGTCCGTGCATCGATTTATGGTTAATGGCATCCGACGGACGAACCAGGGTAACTTCACCCTCTTCGATTTTCAGTGTGATGTCGGGATGCATTTTTTGTTGCAGTTGTCCTTTAGGCCCTTTTACTACTACCACATTATCTTTTTCAACAGTAACTGTTACTCCACTTGGTATAGCTACAGGTAATTTTCCTATACGTGACATTTCAAATAGTTTTTAATATACGTAACACAATATTTCTCCACCTACATTCTTTGAGCGGGCTTCTTTGTCAGTAAGCACTCCAACAGAAGTAGAAATAATGGCTATTCCTAAACCGTTTAATACACGTGGTAATTCGGTGGCGTTTTTGTAGATACGCAAACCCGGTGTACTAACACGTTGTAATTTTTTAATTACGGGTTGTTTGGTTTCGCTATTATATTTGAGTGCAATTTTAATAATCCCCTGAGTGTCGTTATCTTCAAATTTGTAATTCAGGATGTATCCTTTTTCAAAAAGGATTTTGGTCATGTTCTTTTTCAAGTTTGAAGCAGGGATCTCAACAACTTTATGCTTTGCCATTTGGGCATTGCGTATTCTAGTTAAAAAATCTGCAATTGGATCTGTCATTTTCTTTAGCTTTAAATATTACCAACTTGCTTTTTTTACTCCGGGAATTAATCCGTTAAGAGCCATCTCGCGGAATGTAATCCTGCTGATACCGAATTGACGCATATACCCTTTTGGGCGGCCGGTAAGGCTGCAACGGTTGTGCATGCGAACGGGTGAGGCATTACGAGGCAATTTCTGAAGGCCTTCAAAATCGCCTTCTTCTTTTAGCCTGGCACGTTTCTCAGCGTATTTCTCAACAGTTTTTTTGCGCTTTACTTCGCGGGCTTTCATTGATTCTTTTGCCATAATCTAGTTCTTTTTTAGATTTTTGAATGGTAAACCAAATTCTCTGAGCAAAGCATAGCCTTCTTCATCGGTTTTGGCACTAGTTACAAAAGTAATATCCATACCTAAAATGGTATTGATTTTATCGATATCGATTTCAGGAAAGATAATCTGCTCGGTAATTCCCAAGGTGTAATTTCCTTTTCCGTCGAGTTTGCTGTTAACTCCCCTAAAATCGCGAATACGGGGTAAAGAAACAACTACAAGCCTTTCGAGGAATTCATACATCCGCTCTTTCCGTAAGGTTACTTTAATACCAATAGGCATTTTTTTCCTTAATTTAAAGTTCGAAATATCTTTCTTCGATAAGGTTTTGATTGCTTTTTGACCTGTAATTGCACCTAATTCGTCGGCAGCTATGTCAATCAACTTTTTGTCGGCAATAGCTTTACCCACTCCCTGATTCACTACAATTTTTTCCAGTTTTGGAACTTGCATGGGAGTTTTGTAATTAAATTCCTTAGTTAAAGCAGGAATGATTTCTTCCTCATACTTTTTTCTAAGTTGTGGTTTATAATTCATTACTTAATCTCCTCTCCAGATTTTTTAGAATACCTTACTAATTTACCTTTATCATTTAACCTTCTTCCGATACGTGATGGTTTTCCTGAAGAAGGATCCACAAGCATCAGGTTCGAGATGTGGATTTGGGCCTCTTGCTTAACTATTCCACCCTGTGGATTATCAGCGTTCGGTTTGGTATGTTTTGATACCATGTTGACCCCTTCTACGATAGCGCGTTGTTTTTCGGCCAATACTTCAAGGACTTTTCCTTTTTGTCCTTTGGATTCACCTGAAATCACAACTACGATATCCCCTTTTTTAATATGCAATTTTTTACGCATTTCTGTTCTCCTTTACAGATTATAATACTTCAGGTGCTAATGACACGATTTTCATATAACTGTCGCGCAGTTCACGGGCAACCGGCCCAAAAATACGGGTTCCACGGATTTCACCGGCAGCGTTCAATAAAACACAGGCGTTGTCATCGAAGCGGATGTATGAACCATCGCTGCGGCGCACCTCTTTTTTTACACGAACAACCACGGCTTTACTAACCGTACCCTTTTTCATGTCTCCTCCAGGGATAGCACTTTTTACCGTAACCACAATTTTGTCGCCTATTGAAGCGTACCGTTTGTTTGTGCCCCCTAGCACATTGATAACCAAAACAGTTTTAGCACCACTGTTGTCAGCTACGTTTAATCTGGATTCTTGTTGTATCATGGCTACTTAACTTTCTCTATAATTTCAACTAATCTCCAACTTTTCGTTTTACTGAGAGGTCTGGTTTCCATAACTCTAACAGTATCACCAATGCTGCATGTGTTTTCTTCGTCGTGCGCATGCAGTTTGGTAGTCTTATTGACGAATTTTCCGTAAATTGGGTGTTTTACTTTACGTTTAACAGCAATTACAATGGATTTGTCCATCTTGTTGCTGACAACAACCCCTATACGTTCTTTTCTAAGATTTCTTTTATTTTCCATCGCCAAAATTATTTGTTCTCGTTAATATCTCTAGCCCGTAGCTCGGTTTTTAGTCTTGCAATGTCCTTTTTGGTAGCGCCCAGTTTGTTTGGGTTATCCAAAGGAGATACTGCGTGGTTTAGACGCATACGGGTTAAGACTTTTTTATAATCATCAATCCGCTCAATTAATTCTTGAGTTGATAACTCTTTAATTTCTGAAGCTTTCATTGCTCATTAATTTGAAGTTTCCACATAGTCTCTTCTCACCACAAATTTGGTCTTAATCGGAAGTTTTTGGGCTGCCAAACGGAGTGCTTCTTTAGCTACTTCGAATGATACGCCTTCGGCTTCAATTAAGATGCGTCCTGGTGTAACAGGAGCAACAAACCCCTCAGGGGCACCCTTACCTTTACCCATACGAACCTCTGCAGGTTTTTTGGTTATTGGTTTATCGGGAAATATTCTTATCCAAATCTGTCCTTCACGTTTCATATAACGCGTCACAGCTTGGCGGGCTGCTTCAATCTGCCGTCCGGTTATCCAGGTCTCTTCGAGTGCTTTGATTCCAAATGAACCAAAAGCGAGTTGGGCCCCGCGCTGAGCATTTCCTTTCATCCGCCCTTTTTGCATGCGACGGAATTTTGTTTTCTTTGGCTGTAACATCCTTAATCCAATTTAACGATTAATTCCTACGTTGTTTTTTAAATCCTTTTTTAGGGCTTGATGCATTATTTGTACTGCTGCTACCAACGTTTGGCGTAAGGTCTTGTTTTCCATAAACCTCGCCTTTACAAATCCAAACTTTAATACCTATCAAACCTACTTTAGTTAAAGCCTCTACTGCAGTGTAGTCAATGTCGGCTCTTAGGGTGTGCAAGGGAATGCGTCCTTCTTTATAAATTTCAGCGCGCGCCATTTCGGCACCACCTAAACGTCCTGAAATTTGAACTTTGATTCCTTCGGCACCCATGCGCATGGTTGAGGCGATAGCCATTTTTACAGCCCTACGGTATGAAATACGTCCCTCAAGCTGACGAGCAATGTTGTTACCAACAAGGTAGGCATCAAGTTCCGGTCTTTTAATCTCGAAAATATTGATTTGCACTTCTTTTTTGGTAATTTTCTTTAACTCTTCCTTGAGTTTGTCTACCTCTTGTCCGCCTTTACCAATAATGATACCCGGACGCGCGGTATTAACCGTAATTGTAATAAGTTTAAGTGTACGCTCAATAACAATTTTTGAAACGCTTGCTTTAGCTAAACGGGCATAAAGATATTTGCGTATCTTATCGTCCTCTACTATTTTTTCAGAATAGTTGTTACCACCAAACCAGTTGGAATCCCAACCTTTGATGATTCCTAATCTATTTCCTATTGGATTACATTTTTGTCCCATTGAATCTTAATTTTCGTTTGTTTCACTATTACGGCTATCAACAACTATGGTAACGTGGTTCGACCGTTTCCGGATACGATAACCTCTACCTTGCGGAGCAGGGCGTAAACGTTTTAATACGCGAGCTGAATCAACAAATATCTCTTTTACAAAAAGATTTGATTCCTCGATACGCACTCCTTCGTTTTTTTGTTGCCAGTTTGCAATAGCCGAAAGTAATAATTTCTCCAACCTTCCGGCGGCTTCTTTAGGACTGTAACGGAGTATATCCAATGCTTTGTTTACCTCTTCACCTCGAACTAAATCGGCCATCAGGCGCATTTTTCGTGGCGAAGTGGGGCAATTGCGCAATTGGGCAAAGCTTTTGCTTTTCTTCTCCTCTTTTAACTGATTGGCTTTATTTCTTTTTCTTGCACCCATTTTACATCAGATTAAATAATTATTTTTTCTTTCCTCCATGACCCCTGAATTGACGGGTTGGTGCAAATTCACCAAGTTTATGACCAACCATATTCTCAGTAACATATACTGGAATAAAACGGTTTCCATTATGTACAGCGATAGTGTGCCCAACAAAGTCTGGAGATATCATCGAAGCCCGTGACCAGGTTTTGACTACATTTTTTTTACCTGATTCATTCAAGTCGAGAATCCGCTTCTCTAATTTATAGTGAATAAATGGGCCTTTTTTTAATGAACGACTCATATCTACTTAATTTACTTTTTCCTTCTTTCAACAATAAACTTATTCGATTGCTTCTTAGGAGCACGGGTTTTATACCCTTTTGCAGGTATTCCCTTGCGTGAGCGTGGGTGTCCTCCTGAAGAACGTCCTTCACCACCACCCATGGGGTGATCAACCGGGTTCATGGCAACTCCACGAACTCTTGGGCGACGACCAATCCAGCGGCTTCTACCGGCTTTACCAGATCTTTCCAGGCCATGATCGGAGTTTCCGACTGAACCTATAGTGGCTCTGCAGGTAACCAATACCATGCGGGTTTCGCCTGAAGGTAGCTTAACGGTAGCGTATTTTCCTTCGCGTGAGGTGAGCTGAGCGTATGTTCCGGCGCTACGTGCTAAAACACCTCCACTGTTTGGGCGTAACTCAATGTTATGGATTACGGTTCCTAATGGAATTTCAGACAAATATAAGGTGTTACCAATCTCGGGTGCAACTCCAGTACCTGAATTGATAACTTGTCCGACTTGAAGACCGTTTGGTGCCAAGATATACCTCTTTTCACCATCGGCATAATAAACCAGTGCAATTCGTGCACTGCGGTTAGGATCGTACTCAACAGATTTAACGGTTCCCTGAATACCATCTTTTTCCCTTTTAAAATCGATAACGCGATAGCGTTTCTTGTGTCCACCACCTATATATCTCATTGTCATTTTTCCAACG
The DNA here is from genome assembly GCA_002840905.1 of Bacteroidetes bacterium HGW-Bacteroidetes-4. GTDB lineage: Bacteria > Bacteroidota > Bacteroidia > Bacteroidales > SZUA-534 > GWE2-40-63. The sequence continues at coordinate 17,319 of PHDD01000034.1, forward strand.
TTATTTCTACCGCCGGATTTCTTTAAAGGACTTAACAATGATTTTTCAGGTGTGCTTGAGGTAACTGCTTCAAAATTGCTGGTTACCTTGTGTCTTTGACCCGGTGTAACGGGTTTAATTTTCTTTGCAGCCATTGTATATAATCTGTCTTCTATATATTGCTATAAAAATCGATAACTTCTCCTTTGGCTAAGGTGATAATTGCTTTTTTATAAGCATTTGTCTTGCCCTGGATAAAGCCAGCTTTAGTATATCTCGATTTCAGTTTACCTCCGTAGCGCATAGTGTTTACTGAATCAACCTTAACGCTGTACAGTTCTTCTATTGCACGGGCAATCTGAATTTTATCGGCTCTGCGATCGACCATAAAACCGTAGCGATGTAGCTTTTCGGTTTGTGCGGTCATCTTTTCTGTAATTATTGGTTTTATTATAATATCCATGTCTCCTCCTGTTCTTATCCTAAGATAGATTCAATTAAACCAACTGATTTTTCGGTAATTACAAGCGATGAGGCTCTCATTATCTGGTAGGTGTTTAAGCCTTCAGCTGATACCACCTCGGTACCCTGTATATTTCGCGACGACAAATATATGTTTTTATTCTGTTCTGCTAATACTATCAGCGACTTTTTGCCGTTCAGATTCAGTTTTTCAAGTAAAGTAGTGTATAATTTTGTTTTTGGTGTTTCAAAACTAAAATCTTCAACTACAATTATCTGGTTTGCTTTTGCTTTATAGGCCAGTGCCGATTTGCGTGCTAATTGTTTTACCTTTTTGTTCAGTTTAAACGAATAGTCACGAACCCGGGGCCCGAATACTCTACCTCCTCCTTTAAAAACTGGAGATTTTATGCTACCTGCGCGAGCAGTACCGGTTCCTTTTTGTTTTTTCAGTTTCCGCGTGCTTCCTGCAATTTCACCACGTTCTTTCGATTTATGCGTACCATGACGTTGATTAGCTAAATACTGCTTTACATCAAGATAGATTGCATGATCGCTTGGCTCAATTGCGTAGATGGAATCGTTCAACGCTACTTTTTTTCCGGTATCCTCGCCTGCTTGATTTAAGACTACTAATTCCATTATCTTTCAATTATTAAATATCCACCTTTAGGACCAGGTACTGATCCCTTCACTAATAATAAATTGCTCTCGGGAATAATTTTTACAACACGCAAACTAAGTGCTTTCACTTTGTCGCCACCTGTACGGCCGGCCATGCGCATGCCTTTAAATACTCGCGATGGATACGATGAAGCACCCAACGAACCCGGAGCTCTGCCGCGATTATGCTGCCCGTGTGTTGCATCGTTAACACCGGCAAATCCGTGACGCTTAACAACGCCCTGGAAACCTTTTCCTTTTGAAATACCGCTAACATCTAACCAGATGTCGTCGGCAAACAAATCTACTGTAAGAACATCACCCAATTGGTAATCTTCCTGAAAGTCTAAAAACTCAGCAACCTTAATTTTTGGTGTGGTGCCGGCTTTTTTAAAGTGTCCCAATTCAGGTTTAATCGACTTCTTTTCTTTCTTGTCGTCGTAACCTAATTGGATAGCATTGTAACCATCTGTTTCGACGGTTTTCACTTGTGTAACAACACAAGGTCCAGCTTCGATAACCGTGCATGGAATATTTTTTCCCTCGGCACTGAAAATCGATGTCATTCCAATTTTTTTTCCTATTAATCCAGCCATCTGTATTAATTATAAATTTATCAAACTTTAATTTCAACTTCTACTCCACTGGGAAGCTCAAGTTTCATTAAGGCATCTATAGTTTTAGCTGTTGAGCTATAGATGTCTAACAATCTTTTGTATGAAGACAATTCGAATTGCTCTCTTGACTTCTTGTTAACAAAAGTAGAACGCAGCACAGTAAAAACTCTGCGGTGGGTGGGCAATGGTATGGGCCCACTTACAACGGCACCGGTGGTTTTTACAGTCTTAACTATCTTTTCGGCCGATTTATCAACCAAATTGTGATCGTAAGACTTAAGTTTAATTCTTATTTTTTGGCTCATTTTAAATTATATATTATTTACAATAATTCTTTACGACCTTTAAATTCTTCCAACACTTCCATTGCTATTCCTTTAGGTGTTTCCTGGTAGTGCGAAAATTCCATGGTTGAAGTAGCACGTCCTGAGGATAAACTCCGTAATACAGTTACGTAGCCAAACATTTCGGACAATGGAACTTTTGCTTTTATAACACGGGCTCCCATGCGGGCTTCCATTCCTTCAACCTGTCCACGACGACGGTTAAAATCACCAATAACGTCACCCATGTATTCTTCAGGGGTAACTACCTCGATAGCCATGATGGGCTCCAAAAGAATGGGTTTTGCTTTGCTACAGGCAGCTTTGTAGGCCTGGCGGGCGGCAATCTCGAACGACAACTGATCAGAGTCTACTGCATGGAACGATCCGTCGAACAGTTCAACTTTGATGCTTTCCATGGCAAATCCGGCCAATGGTCCGTTTTTAAGAGCTTCTTTAAATCCTTTTTCAACAGAAGGTATGTATTCACGAGGAATGGTTCCTCCTTTGATTTGATCAACAAACTGAACACCGGTTACTCCTGCATCGGCTGGTGAAACGCGAACATAAATGTCGGCAAATTTACCACGACCACCCGATTGTTTCTTAAATACCTCGCGGTGCTCAACAAGGGCAGTAATTGCTTCTTTGTAGGCAACCTGTGGTTTACCCTGGTTTACTTCCACTTTAAATTCACGGTTCAAACGGTCAACCAGAATCTCAAGGTGTAATTCACCCATTCCGCTGATGATGGTTTGACCTGAATCGTGGTCGGTTCTTAACTGGAAGGTTGGATCTTCTTCGGCCAGTTTTGCCAAAGCCATATCCATTTTATCCATATCTTTTTGCGTTTTAGGCTCAATGGCAACGCTAATTACCGGCTCAGGGAAGGTCATGCTCTCAAGAACAATGGGTTTGGTCTCAAGGCATAAAGTGTCACCGGTGCGAATATCTTTAAATCCAACAGCTGCACAAATGTCACCTGCTTCAATTTCGTCTTTTGGATTTTGTTTGTTTGCGTGCATTTGATAAAGACGCGAGATGCGTTCTTTTTTACCGGTTCGCATATTTAAAACGCTTGAACCCGCTTCAAGTTTTCCACTATAAACACGGATAAATGCCAAACGACCTACGTAAGGATCGGTTGCAATTTTAAAGGCTAATCCTGCAAAAGGTTCGCTAACGCTGGGCTTGCGACTTTCTTCTTTATCGTTGTTGGGATTCACTCCAGTAACAGCTTCAATGTCAACCGGGCTGGGTAGGTAAGCAACCACCGCATCCAATAAACGTTGAACTCCTTTGTTTTTAAAGGCTGAACCACACAGCACGGGAACAATAATCTGATCGACCGTAGCCTGACGAATTACTGCTTTGATTTCGTCAGCTGTAATTGAGTCGGGATCTTCAAAGAAACGTTCCAATAAAGTATCGTCTAATTCTGCAACGGATTCAATTAATTTGGCACGCCATTCAGCTACTGAATCTTTTAAGTCCTCAGGTATTTCGATGTACTCGTAACGGGTAATTTTCTCCTCATCGTCGAACCAAACAATCGCTTTGTTTTCGATAAGGTCAACTACTCCTCTAAAGTCGGCTTCAGAACCAATAGGAATCTGAAGTGGAATCGGGTTTGCGCTTAAACGCTCACGGATTTGCGTTACAACCGAAAAGAAATCGGCACCTACGCGGTCCATTTTATTTACAAAGGCAATCCGTGGAACTTTATATTTGTCGGCCTGACGCCAAACAGTTTCTGATTGGGGTTGAACTCCACCTACAGCGCAATATACAGCAACTGCTCCGTCCAAAACACGCAATGAGCGCTCTACTTCAACGGTAAAGTCAACGTGTCCCGGGGTGTCAATAATATTAATTTTATGTTCAACGTCCTGATATTTCCAAAAACAGGTGGTTGCAGCAGAAGTAATGGTAATACCCCTTTCCTGCTCCTGTACCATCCAGTCCATGGTAGCTGCTCCATCGTGTACTTCGCCAAGACGATGAGTCAGACCGGTGTAATAAAGGATACGCTCAGTTGTTGTGGTTTTACCCGCATCAATGTGAGCCATAATCCCAATATTTCTGGTTAATTTTAAATCTCTTGCCATATTATAATTATATATCTATATGCGTTTACAGCATTTATTAGAAACGGAAATGCGAAAACGCTTTATTAGCATCCGCCATGCGGTGTGTATCTTCTTTTTTCTTAAATGCACCACCCTCTTCGTTGTAGGCAGCCATAATTTCGGCAGAAAGCTTTTCAGCCATACTGCGTCCGCTGCGTTTACGTGAAAATGATATCATATTTTTTATACTGATAGAAACTTTACGAGAGTCTCTGATTTCCTGAGGAATCTGGAAAGTGGCACCACCCACCCTACGACTACGAACCTCAACCTGAGGAGTGATGTTCTGTAAGGCTTTTTTCCATACCTCCAAAGGAGAAACTTCGCTTTCTTTCATCTTTTTACCTATCATGTCTAATGCATCATAGAAGATATCATAAGCCACGTTTTTCTTTCCATCTACCATTAAATCGTTAACAAAACGGGTAACCAGTACGTCGTTAAATTTTGGATCTGGTAATATAATCCGCTTTTTTGGTTTTGATTTTCTCATTGTTATTCAGTATAAATTCGATTATTTTTTTGGTTTTTTGGTACCATACTTCGAACGGCGTTGGGTACGACCCTCAACACCCGATGTATCTAAGGCACCTCTTACAATGTGATAACGCACTCCCGGAAGGTCTTTAACCCTGCCCCCACGTATCAAAACAATAGAGTGTTCCTGTAGGTTGTGGCCTTCACCCGGAATGTAAGAGTTCACCTCTTTTCCATTGGTTAAACGAACCCTGGCTACCTTACGCATGGCCGAGTTGGGCTTTTTAGGCGTAGTGGTATACACACGGGTACAAACACCACGACGCTGTGGACATGAGTCCAATGCAGGAGCTTTACTTTTCTTATTAATCTCAGTTCTCCCTTTTCTAACTAACTGTTGTATCGTTGGCATATCTAAATAATTATATTACATTTTATCCTACAAAATCGGTTCGCAAAGGTAAAAAAGTTTTTTTTTAATTCAATAGGTGTATGTAAATATTTTGATTTTTAGGCAAAAAAGGATTTTCAAGCGCTAAATCAAGCCTTAGACCGCATATAAATATATCTCACAATTAAAATTTACAACTGCAAATTGAACAGATGAATACATGAAACAAAAAAAGAGAAATTCAAAATTTTCTTTTTGTAAAATACCTCCTTGAAAAATGATCTCACACATATTATTATATGTATGCTTTCATTGGAGTAATTTTTCCTTTAAATGCGGCTACACTTGCAACTTATTAAAATATTACTAATTTTGAGCACCCTTGTCATTTTAGGATAAAAACGCAAACGATTGTTTAATTCAAATTATAAAACGAATGAAAGTTTATCAACCGAACGAAATTAAGAATATTACCCTTATGGGAAGTGCAGGTTCGGGTAAAACCACCCTAGCCGAAGCCATGATGTTCGAAGGAGGTTTAATTAACCGCAGAGGCGATATTGAGAGTAAAAACACCGTTTCAGATTACCATCGAATCGAACATGAGCAGCAACGTTCGTTATACTCAACGGTGCTCCATGTGGAATTCAATAATAAAAAACTAAATATTATTGATACTCCGGGACTTGATGATTTTGTTGGTGGGGTTATTTCGTCGCTGGCGGTTACCGATTCGGCTATCATGAATATCAACGCCACACAGGGTGTTGAAGTGGGTACCCAAATATTGGCCCGTCATGCAAAACGTTTGAATGTAGCCTTGCTGATTGCTATAAACCAGCTCGATCAGGAAAAAGCAAACTTTGAAAAAGCCGTTGATGATTTAAAAGGTTTGTTTGGATCAAAGCTTGTTTTAATTCAATATCCGGTAAATGCAGGATCGGGGTTTAATGCCGTGGTGGATGTATTAAAGATGAAAATGTATAAATGGGGTCCCGATGGTGGAGTACCTGAAGTATTGGAAATTCCTGCCGATGAAAAAGAAAAAGCGGATGAATTACACAATACGCTGGTTGAATCGGCTGCTGAAAACGATGACAGCCTGATGGAACTTTTCTTTGAAAAAGGTTCACTTTCGGAAGACCAAATGCGCGAAGGTATTCGCTGTGGTATTAAAAAACGCACCCTTTTCCCGTTATTCTGTGTGTCAGGTAAAAAAGACATGGGCGTTCGCCGTATGATGGAATTTGTGGGCAATGTTGCTCCGGCTCCCAACGAGATGACCGGAATGAAAAACAGCAAAGACCAGGAAATTATTTGCGACCCTTCGGGCAAAACCGCTTTGTTTGTATTCAAAACATCGGTTGAGGAACACCTGGGCGAAGTTCTGTTCTTTAAAGTAATGTCGGGTAAAGTTACCGAAGCCATGGACCTTATCAACTCAAAAAAAGGAGCTAAAGAACGGATTTCACAACTGTTTGCTGTTGCCGGCAAAAACCGAATAAAACTATCTGAGATGGTTGCCGGTGATATTGGTGCTACTGTTAAACTAAAAGAAACCAAAACCAATCATACCTTAAGCGAAAAAGATTTTGGTCCCGCTTTTCCAGCCATCTCTTTCCCCGATCCAAAATTCCGAACAGCTATTAAAGCCGTGAGTGAATCGGACGACGAAAAACTGGGTGAATTGTTAAACCGGATGCACGAAGAAGATCCTACCATTATTATAGAGTATTCAAAAGAGTTAAAACAAATTATTGTACACGGACAAGGAGAATTCCATTTAAATACTATGCGCTGGCAATTAACCAACCTGCATAAAATTGAAACCGAATTCCTAAATCCAAAAATTCCTTACCGTGAAACCATTACCAAACCTGCTCAAGCCGATTACCGCCACAAAAAACAATCGGGTGGTGCCGGACAGTTTGGCGAGGTGCACATGATTATTGAACCGTATCTGCAAGACGTTCCACCTCCAACCTCGTTTAGAATTGACAATAAGGAATATACCCTTTCTATTCGTGGAACCGATGAACAACAGTTATCGTGGGGTGGTAAACTGGTTTTCCATAACTGTATTGTGGGTGGTTCTATCGATGCCCGTTTCCATCCGGCTATTTTGAAAGGAATCATGGAAAAGATGGAAGAAGGTCCGCTTACCGGTTCCTATGCCCGCGACATCAGGGTATTTATTTATGATGGTAAGATGCACCCGGTCGATTCAAACGAGATTTCGTTCAAGCTTGCAGGCCGCAATGCATTTAGCCAGGCCTTTAAAAAAGCCGCCCCAAAAATTATGGAACCCATTTATGATGTTGAAGTTCTGGTTCCTGCCGATTATATGGGCGATGTAATGAGCGATTTGCAAGGCCGCCGGGCCATGATAGCCGGTATGAGCAGCGAATCGGGCTACGAAAAACTATCGGCCCGTGTACCATTGGCTGAACTGAATAAATACTCGACTACTTTAAGTTCATTAACCTCGGGTAGTGCTACTTATACCATGAAGTTCTCAGAATATGCTCCAGTACCGGGCGATGTTCAGGAAAAACTGCTGAAAGCATACGAAGAAGAATCAAAAGAAGAATAATTCTTTAACCAATAATCACTAAAAAACGCCCCACTGTTGGGGCGTTTTTTATATTAAAAGGTGACTACTTAACCCAATCCAATAGACTTTCCCGTAATCGAGGGTACTGTAGGGCATATGTCCAAAGTATCCATCTAAAGAAAATCCCAACTGTTGTTTGTTCTGGGCTTTGAATACTATGCCCGTTCCCCAATGAATATCTGGAATAAAATTGTTTTGATGGTATATTTTTGCATCAAAGCCAAAAACCCAGTCGATGGATTGCGTCCATGAGGTTTTACCTTGCAGGCCTATTTCGGCCATGAAGCGCTTGCGAAAAGCATGGGGAGTAATAACCCCGCCCAATCCGGCATAGTATTCTATGGTTTGATGGCTATACATATATAATATATCTACCTGTTCGTAATTAACGGTTTTGTTATTCAGCACTAAGGCCTCATTGCGCAACAGGTAATCATCGCCTAAATGAGATGATATATGAAAAACCTGCAACCGTAGCGCATGATTGGATTTTCTCAAACTAAAAAATCCACTGGCTTTATAGTCGGTATTGAGCAATCCTCCACGCAAAGTATGGGCATCGTATTTTATCACCTCAAATTGGGTGTACGAAGCCGCACCAAGTGCCAATTCGTAATCAAGATCAACTAATTTTCCCTGAACAAATACTTTCTGTAAACCCAGGTTAACAGGAAGGTAAGCCCCCTGGTAAGTCTGATTTTCACTGTTTAAATAAAATAACCCGGCATAAGTTTGAGTTTCAAGTAAATCGAAGCTTAAGCGTGGAAAAACTCTTGAATCGGGAAACCAACGGAATTGCTTTTCCTGAGCACAAAGCAGCGAAGCATAGCCACCCATTAAAACAAAACATAGGATGCGTAAAGGCCTTTGCATAAATAAGGAGTTTGCTTTCGTAATAATATAGTTAATACCTTATTCTTTTAACAAAAAAAGCAGTTATCGTTACGTACGATAACTGCTATCTGCAACATTTACTTTCTTACAAAGATCTTAATTCACTGACCAAACTGTTTACCGATTCTTTGGCATCGCCATACAACATGTCGGTATTTTCTTTGTAGAACAGGGGATTCTCAATTCCTGCATAGCCGGCAGCCATAGAGCGCTTCATAACAATTACCTTTTTAGCATTCCAAACTTCAATTACCGGCATACCATAAATTGGGCTCCCTTCGTCTTCAAGTGCGGCCGGGTTCACAATATCATTGGCTCCAATAACCATCACTACATCGGTTTGAGGCAGATCGGGGTTTATTTCATCCATCTCGAGCACAATATCGTAAGGTACGCTGGCTTCAGCCAACAATACGTTCATGTGCCCGGGCAAACGACCGGCAACCGGATGAATTCCAAAACGAACATCTTTTCCCTCGGCCTTAAGCATCTGAACCATTTCATATATGGGATACTGAGCCTTGGCAACAGCCATTCCGTAACCGGGTACAATAACCACCGATTTGGCATCCTGCAACATCTGGGCTACTTCAGCATGATTGGCCGAAGTAACTTCGCCTTCCATAGCTTTTGAACTGGTGGTAGCATTTCCAAAACCACCAAATATGACCGAGAGGAACGAACGGTTCATGGCCTCACACATAATGATGGATAGGATAGCTCCTGAGCTTCCTACCAAAGCACCGGTTATTATCAACAAATCGTTTCCTAACATAAAACCGGCAGCGGCAGCGGCCCAACCCGAATAGGAGTTGAGCATCGAAACTACCACTGGCATATCGGCACCACCAATGGCCATTACTAACATTACACCAATAAACGAAGCAATAGCAGTCATTGCAATCAATTCGGTTAAGGCATCGGTTCCGGGAGCCATACCGAACCGGATTCCCAGATAAACTGAGATAAGCACCAGTATAATATTCACAGCATGGCGACCTTTATAAGCTAAAGCTTTGCTGGTTATTCTTCCTTCGAGCTTTCCCCAGGCAATAATGGAACCGGTAAAGGTTATGGCTCCGATAAATACTCCGATAAACACCTCAACCAGGTGTATGGTGTGCTCCGAACCGGGCAGTGAATGGGTGTTGGGGTCGAGGTACGAACCAAAACCGACCAATACCGCAGCCAAGCCCACAAAACTGTGTAGTATAGCCACCAACTGGGGCATCGAAGTCATTTCAACTTTACGTGCTACTATAATTCCTATTACTGATGCCAGGGCTAAAGCAATAATAATGTAAGCGTGTCCCTGAACTTCCGCTCCCAGTACCGTAGATAAAATGGCAATGGCCATTCCCACAATTCCAAATATAACGCCTCGTTTTGCCGATGCTTGCGATGACAAGCCTCCCAAGCTTAAAATAAAAAGTATGCTGGCAAATAAATAGGCTGCTGTTTGTATTCCTGTAGCTATCATCTTTTATTTTCTAAACATTTTTAACATCCGGTGGGTAACAAAAAATCCGCCCACAATATTTATACTCGCAACAAAAACGGCAATAAAGGCCAGAATGGTCATCGGGTTCGACCAATCGGTCTGCATCTGTAATAGCCCACCAATTATAATGATTCCGCTAATGGCATTGGTAACCGCCATTAAAGGTGTATGCAAGGCGTGGGTAACATTCCAGATAACCTGCCAACCCACAAAAACAGCCAGAACAAACACACTAAAATGACCCATAAAATCGGAAGGTGCTACCTGCCCCATACCCACTAAAAGCAAACCTACCACTACCAGCCCAATGGCCGATGAGCGGGCTTTCTTTTTAGCTTTTTGTTCGGCTTTGGCTTTTTTAAGTGCCTGGGTATCCTCAACTGTAGCTTTGGGCTTTGCCGGACTTACCGGAAGTGGTTCCGGTGGCCAGTTAATGGTTCCGTTATAGGTTACCATGGCACGTTTTACCACGTCGTCGTCCATATCAATTTTAAAATTTTCGGCTTTGCCCATATCGTCCAACAGGTGACACAGGTTGTTTCCGTATAACTGACTGGCCTGGCTGGGCAATTGACTCACCTTGCCCAAAATGGTTACCCCATTTTCGGTTGTATATATTTCGTTGGGTTTTGTTAGTACACAGTTTCCTCCGGTTGATGCGGCCAAATCGACAATTACCGAACCGGGTTTCATGGCGGCTATGTGGTCTTCAAGAATTAATTTGGGCGCTTCCCTTCCGGGTATTTGTGCGGTAGTAATTATTATATCAACTTCTCCGGCTTGTTTTTTAAATAAGGCCATTTCGGCATCAATAAAAGCCTGGCTCATTACTTTGGAATATCCCGAATCGGTAGAACCGTCTTCTTCAATATCGACGGTAAGGAATTCGGCCCCCATGCTGGCAATTTGTTCTGCCACCTCCTTACGGGTGTCGAATGCTCTGACAATAGCTCCCAACGAGTGTGCCGCGCCAATAGCTGCCAAACCGGCCACTCCGGCTCCAATGACCAATACTTTTGCGGGTTCAACCTTACCGGCTGCGGTAATCTGACCATTTAAAAAGCGGCCAAAATGGTTGGCCCCTTCAATAACAGACCTGTATCCGGCTATATTTGCCATCGACGAAAGCACATCCATCTTTTGTGCCCGCGAAATACGGGGAATGGCATCCATGGCAATGGCATTGATTTTTTTCTCCGCCAGTATTTTAAGTAAATCTTTGTTTTGAGCAGGCCACAAATAACTCAAGGTTACTGTTCCTTCATTCATCAAAGCTATTTCTTCCTGGGTAGGAGCCTGAACTTTTAAAATAATGTTGGCACTTTGATACAGCTCTTTGGCTGAACCGACCAACTTTGCACCCATATTGGTGAAGGTAGCATCGGCATAGTTTGAACGTTCTCCGGCTCCTTTTTCAATAAGCACTTCGAAGCCCTGTTTGATAAGTCGTGTTACCGTTTTTGGCGTAGCGGCCACCCGCAACTCCTCTGGCATCAACTCTTTTGGAATCCCTACTATCATATATGTTTCAATTTTGATATTCTGGTGCAATAAAGCAAAACTATGTGTATTACTTCCTGTTTTTGTTGCTATTTTTCAACATAAAAGTTTTATCATCAGCCTTTCGTCCCAATTGTTGGAAACTGATTCAAAGACCTACAAAAAAAAGAACTTAATTACCGCCAGTATCGAAAGAAAAACAATGATAACGCCACTGGCCCGGTTTAATATAAAGATGTTGCGTAAACGAAACCGTTTTCTGAAAATATTTACAATATAGGTAAGCGCAAACCACCATAGTGATGCCCCGGCAAATATTCCGGCTACCAATAAGAGGTTGTTCCGTTGTCCCTCGATTTGTGTAAGCAGGCCCAACATGGTAAAGGCGGCCCCAAAAAAGATGATGGTAAGTGGATTTGAGATGGTGAGAAAGAATACGGAAATGTAGTCGCGAACCGCACTCATTTTTTTGCTGCTGGTACGATGGTAACGGTATTGTTTTACCGGATTGTTAAATATCATGCGAAAACCCAGAAAAATAAGTACCATGATACCTATTACCTGAAAAAGCTCCTGATTTTTACTTAAAAAATTGGTGATGAAGGTAACACCAAAAGCCGCCAGAATAGCATAAACCGTATCGGCAGTTGCTGCTCCCAGGCCCGATAAAAAACCTATTGCCCGACCTTTATTTACCGTTTTTTGTACACACAAAACACCAATAGGCCCCATGGGAGCCGACACAATGATACCAACCAATAAACCTTTTAGGAAAAATTCAATATTCATTCCAAACGACGAATCCAGTATTACTTTAACACAAAGGCCAAAAGTATAAATTTTTATTAAAAAAACGTCGCTATAATGCCTTAATCAACTTTTGAAATTAAAAAAAATGTATTCAACCAATAATATTGATAAGCTTGATTGATTTATAGTTAGTAAAACAGGGGAACTTGTTTTAAAAGTTAAAAGCAGCAAGCCATTGTAAACTTATTCCCGGTTTACTTTTCCGCGATTATAGGAGAAATAAATGCCTGCACTACTAATAAACGCGAAACTAACAAAGCCCCACTTAACAGCTTTTAAAAACTGCCCGGGCGAAACCGACTCTATAGCATTTGAGCCAATAAAACCGGCAAAGAAAAGGGTGGCAATGGTCATGCTGGTAATTTGCCCAACCACACGCATGGTAGCCGCAGTACCCGACGCCAACCCGTACTGGGTTTTATTTACCGAACTCATAATGGTATTCATATTGGGCGACGAAAACAACGCAAAACCCAAGCCCACCCAAAGTAACAATAGTACAATTAGCCAGATAGGTGTTGTTAACGAAAGCTGTGAAAAAGCCGCAAGCCCCAGGGTACACATAGTCATCCCGATAGTGGTCAGATAACGCGGTTGCAGGTGATCGGAAAGCCGTCCGGCAATGGGTGAAAAAATGGCCATCATGGCCGGTTGAGCTATCAGTACAATTCCTGCATAGCGGGGCGACAAACCCTGAATCTTCTGTAAATAAAGACTCATTAAAAAAACAATGGCAAAGGTTGCACTGTAATTGATTAAGGCAGCCAGATTCGAAAAGGCAAACAAGCGATTTTGGGTAAACAGGCGGGTATCGATAACCGGAAAAGCCGATTTGCGTTCGAAAAGCCAGAAAATTACCAAAGCCAGGGTTCCTCCGCCCATCAGCATCCACCCCGATAAGTGCGGGATGCGCGAAGAACCATAAACCAGAGCAACCAAACCCAGCATGTAAAACAAGGTTCCTTTTAAATCAATCTTTTTAGCCTGATGAGGGCTTGCTTCATCGTTCCCTAAAAACAGAAAAGCAATAAGGGTGGTAAGCAAACCCAGGCCCGAGGCTACAAAAAATATGGAACGCCAGCCCAGGTATTGGGTTAAGAACCCTCCGGCAAAAGGGCCAAAAGCCAAACCCAGATATACGGCCGATACGGAAATACCCAAAACCTGCCCCCGGTATTTCGGCAGGAAAGCCGAAACCAGGATTGCCGGCCCGGTAGTGCTGGTAAAGGCGGCCCCAAAACCCTGAATGTAACGAAAAATAATGAGCCAAAGCCCGTCCTGAACAAAGCCGCAGGCCAACGACGAAAGGGTAAATATTACCACGCCCACCTTAAATAAGCGGCGTATTCCCGACATATCGCCCCAGCGGCCTACCGGCAACAAAAACATGGCAGTGGCCAGCAAAAACGAGGTTATTACCCAACTTAAAGTTACGGCATTCAGCGAAAAACTCTTTTCAATAGCAGGTAATGCAATGTTTACCGACGATATTAAAAAGGTTCCCATAAACGAGGTTACGGCAACAATTGCCAGAATAGAAAACTGCTTTTTTGTCCACTCCATAAACACCGGTTTTATTTTGAAAGCGACAAAGATACTATTTATTCCCTACCCGCTTTTCAACAGGCATTGATTTATAACAAACCTTTATCGCTTTCGCAGCTATTATTCCGACTGTTTTAACCTACAATTCGTTCAATTTTAAAACCGCTTTCCTGTACTTTCTGTATAATTTCCTCTTCGGTAATGCCATCGGTTTGCACCGAAAGAATTTTATCGGGGTTGCCGGTATCGACATTCCATCGGGCAATACCTTTTAGACTTTCCAAAGCGGGTGTAACCCGGGCCACACAACCACCACAATTGATACTGGTTTTAAATGTTAATGTTTCCATAGCTCTTGTATTAAATTGGTTTGAATGAATAATTATTTAGTTTGGTTGATTATTTCTTCCATTTTAGCCGAAGGCTGTTGCTCACCACGCTCACGCTGCTCAGGGCCATGGCTGCACCGGCAATCATGGGGTTGAGTAAAAAGCCCGTAAAGGGGTATAAAATACCGGCAGCCACCGGAATGCCTATTATATTGTAGATAAAAGCCCAAAACAGGTTTTGCCTTATGGTCTTTACGGTTTGTTTCGACAACTTAATGGCCGCTGCAATTTTTGTTAAATCGGACGATATGAGGGTCATTTTTGCCACATCCATGGCAATGTCGCTCCCTTTACCCATGGCTATGCTTACATCGGCCTGGGCCAGTGCTGCACTGTCGTTAATGCCATCGCCCACCATAGCTACCGTTTTGCCTGAGTCCTGCAATTGCTTAACAAAAGCAGCTTTCTGTCCGGGCAATACTTCGGCCTGATAATGCTTTAAATTCAGTTTTTCGGCAAGGGCTTTGGCCGTTGCCTGATTATCGCCGGTAAGCATGTACACTTCAATACCCTCGTTGTGCAATTGCTGAATGGCTAAGGGGGTGGTATCCTTAATCGGATCGCTGATGGCCAGAACTGCCAGTGCTTCCGATGTATTGGCAAACCACACTACCGTTTTCGCCTGGGCGCTCCAGGTTTCATACTGTTGTTGCAGGCTGTCATTTATTGAAGTACTGTTTTCAGTAAGCAGACTCCTATTTCCGGCCAGGTAAAGTTGCTTATCAATACTTGCCTTAACTCCTTTTCCGGTAAGGCTTTCAAAATTTTCCATGGGTAAAAGCCGGGCATCCTCCAAATGTTGGGTAATGGCTTCGGCCAGGGGATGCTCCGATTGTTTTTCCAAACTGAGCAGTACCGACTTCAGGTTTTCGTCGTTAGTTAACCACAACGCATCGCTTACTACCGGGCGTCCTTCGGTAAGTGTTCCGGTTTTATCGAGCACCACGGCCGTAATTTTTTTGGCCAGCTCCAGGCTTTCCGCATCTTTTATCAGAATTCCCTGAGCGGCTCCTTTGCCTACGCCCACCATAATAGCTGTGGGAGTGGCCAGTCCCAGGGCACAGGGACAGGCGATAACCAACACCGTAACCAGGGCCATTAAACCGTGGGTAAATCCCTGTTCGCCGCCAAAAATAAGCCAGCTGAAAAATGCAGCCAACGCAATAAGCAACACCACCGGAACAAATATGCCGGCAATTTTATCGACCAGTTTTTGCACCGGCGCCTTGCTGCCCTGCGCATCCTCAACCATTTTAATTATCTGTGCCAACAGGGTTTCGGAGCCTACTTTTTCAGCGGTAAACAGGAAACTGCCCTTTTGATTGATGGTTCCGGCAAAAACCGTTTCGCCTTTTTCCTTAAAAACAGGAACCGGCTCACCGCTTAACATGCTCTCATCTACGTACGAACTGCCACTCACCACCTTCCCATCGACGGCTACTTTCTCACCCGGTTTTACCACTAATACATCGCCAACGCTAACCTGCTCAACCGGCAATGTAGCATGATTGCCGTCGGGTTTAACCAGCGTCACCGTTTTGGGTTGCAACCCCATCAGCTTTTTAATGGCTGTGGCTGTATTGGCTTTGGCTTTTTCTTCGAGTAGTTTTCCTAATAAGATAAAGGCAATTACTACGGCTGCCGCCTCGAAATACACATGGGCCTGCAGACCCTTTTGTTCCCAGAATTGCGGAAACAGGGTATTGAATACGCTGAAAAGATAGGCTACACCCGTGCTAAGCGCTACCAGGGTGTCCATGTTGGCCGTACGGTGTTTGGCCTGTTTCCATGCGTTCTGGTAAAAGCCTTTTCCAAACCAAACCACCACAGGGGTACTCAATGCCCACATCAGGTAATTGGCATAAGGCATGTCCATAAAAAACATGCCGATAATTACCACCGGAACAGCCAGAAGAACCGCTCCGAGTGTGCGCTTTTTTAATTGCTTCTGCCTGTTCTGCCGGACAGTCTCCACCGCTCCGGCAGCCTGAGCACTTTCATCAATTTCGAGATCGAAGCCAATGGATTGCACTACCTTTTTCATGGCTGCAGGACTGGTACTTCCCGGCAGGTACTCGACCTGAACGCTGGCCGAGGCAAAGTTTACGGCAGCTGAAACCACGCCGGGCGAGGCATTCAACATACTGTCGACACTGGCGGCACACGAGGCACAGCTCATGTTCAGCACCGGAAAGGTTTTTTTTACTGTCAACACATCGTAGCCAACCTGACGAATGCTTTTCAGGGTGTCGGCCAAATGGAAGGAACCGTTTCCGGTTTCAATTACTGCACGGTGGTTATTTAATTCCACTTTGTGGGCAGCAATGCCCGGGAGTTTTTTCAGCTCCTTATCGACAATCAGTGCGCAATGCTCACTGTCGAGCCCAATGATGGGGATATGCAAGGTGTTTTTTTCTGTAGCCATAACGCTTTATTTAATTACGCTACAAAAATCACGATAATAAAAGAACCGTGTGTTGTGATTTTTTTTGAAAGTGTTGTAAGATTTACAACTATTAGCAATTGGTAAAAACAAATAGAATAGCTTGCGCTCCTGATTTTCTGTAGCAAGCAATAAGCTGACGAGAGATCCCGATTTTTCCCGACCTACGGTGCGGGATCGGGATCAGTTCGACTACGTAATTTCAGTTCACTATCATTACTGAAATCACAGTCTCACTGATTTACACCTGGTCGAGCGATTTGCGTTTGCTCCCCTTAATATTTTTAAAGTGTGAGGGCGTAAGTCCGGTAACTTTTTTAAACTGGTTGCTTAAATAAGCTGCACTGGAGTAATTGAGCTGGTAGGCTATTTCGCTCAGCGAAAGCTCGTCGTACACCAGTAATTCTTTTACCTTTTCAATTTTTTGGGCAATGTAATACTTCTCGATGGTGGTTCCTTCGATTTCGGAATAGAGGGTGCTTAGGTAGTTGTAATCGTGGTTCAGCCGGCTGCTCAGGTAATCAGAAAGGTTGGTTTTCAGTTCCTCGTGCTGGTGATGCACCAGGGTCACTATTTGGTTTTTAATTTGCTCAATCAGGCGGCTTTTTTTATCGTCGATAAGGGAAAAGCCCAGGCTTTGCAGCTTGGCACCCAGTGTTTGTTTTTGCTGTTTGCTGAGTTCCTGCTTTAGTACCACCTCGCCCAGTTCCACCGAAACCGGTTCCAGGCCAAGTTGCTGCAATTGTTGGTTCACCACCATTTTGCAGCGGTCGCATACCATATTTTTTATGTAGAGTTTCACTGGTTCATTCATTGCGTTTACATTTTTTGGAACCTTAGCTATTGTTTTGCTTTGAATGCTAACAAACGATCCAGGTAATTGGTTTCATACCCGGGCCAAACCCCCAGGTTCAGGTAGCTTTGATACCAGCTGATAACTTCATCTAATTTGTCTGATGCTCCGGTTTCTTTATAATGGGCTGCCAATGCTATTAAACCTGAAGCATAAGCATACAAAACAACCGCCGAAACCCGGGGCTGATTCTTTTCCAGAACCGAACGGTAATTTAGCGGAGGCTTTTTTTTCCATAAATCAGCCAAAGCCATTGGATTAAAAGCATAGCTTGTTTCCTGCGTTTTAAAAGGAACTAATTCCGATACCAGCCCTTTGTCGCATCCATAAGCATCGAGGCCACCCAGATAGTTAGCATCCATTCCTTTGGCCCAATAAACCGGGCGCTTCCATTGATTGGCTTCAATCAAATCGATTAAAAGCGAGCGTTCGGTACTCAGGTAACTGCGCTTTCCCTGTAAATCGGGTACCACCTCCCAGATCATTTCATACCCGGCAGGCAAACCATAAACTGCACTCAGGGAATCGGGTACCGGAATGCTCAGGCTAAGCGTATCCCACTTGGCAGGATGCATGTTCATTACCTGAAGTTCCGATACATTAAACGGCACGGGTTGGAACAAAGAACCCTGCATCAACTCCAAAACATAAAACGGCCGATTCAGCATCACCAAAGGGATTACTGAAACATCGGTACGGTGGTCTTCACAAAGTTGCAGGTACCAGCATACATTCAACATAAAATCGCCATGCGTAAATAATATACCCTCAGGAGCTACCTGCGAGAACAGTAAGCGGCCATACTCCAGCGCCCATTCCGGGAAACCTCCTGCGGAAGCGGCTTTTTGATACAGCTGTTTTACCCTCGCGTAGTCTTTTTTCTGAAGGGCATAAAACGCCTGAGCACCACATTCGGCTACATAAAAATAGGTAGCATCGCCGTAAGCGGGATCGAGTTCCAATGCTTTTTCGAGGTAATAGAAAACGGTATCGGAATAATCGAGATCGTATCCGGCCAAAGGACGACTGTCGTAAGCCTTGTAATGATAAAAATAACCCAGGTAGTAATAAAGTTCCTTATCGTTGGGATTTTTTTCCAGCGCCTGATGCAAATACGCTATGGCTTTGGGATAATTTTCATTTTTAAACTCCCGCAAAGCTTCTGATTTATAATTATTGGCCTGACCAACGATAAATGTTATGTTTATCTGAACAAACAGGTAAATTAACGCAAGGTGTTTTCTCAATGTCTTTATAATTTTGGTTTACATAATCAAAACTACAAAAAATAGGTCAGGGAGCCTGAATTAATTGCAATTAATTGGCGGCAAAACGCTGCGCTGTTGCGATAACTACCCACAGTAATTGGAACCAGACAATGGATTGCTTTTGATGCTAAACCCTTGTTTAGGAATAATTCTAATACTATGTTAAAGCTAAGGCCGTTGGTTTAAGCGCTATTACCGGGGTGGACAGCGCTTTTTCCATTGGTTTTAGCGATGTGAGAAAAAGACAGAGCTAAGGCAACTGGTTTGAGCGCTGTGAGCAAAAAGACAAAGCCAAGGCAGTTGGTTTGAGTGCTGTGAGCAAAAAGACAAAGCCAAGGCAGTTGGTTTGAGCGCTGTGAACAAAAAGACGAAGCTAAGACAGTTGGTTTGAGTGCTGTGAGCAAAAAGACAAAGCCAGGGCAGTTGGTTTGAGTCATAAAAAAATGTATATTGGGTTTAGCCCTTGTTTCTTTATTATACCTATAGCAATTTATCGGTTGAATGGCCGATACCACATTATTTATTGACCAGATAGCGACAAAGCAAGTTCTGAAAACCCGCCAACCCAAAGCGGCTTCTTCTGCCAAACCCTATCAAGCCCTAAAATCTGGCTTTCAACCGCTTGAATAAAAATAATCCCCATTTTTTACCCTTTAAATTTGTTTTTTAAGAAAGAAAAGTGGTAACTTGAATGCTCAAAATTTTAGTTCCATGCCTGCAAACCTTTTATTATACACGAAGCGCGCAGCAAAACCAACCGCGAATTCACACCGGAGCATGGAGACCAACCCTACGATTGGCCCCCCTCCAGTCTTAATCGTATAATCGTATGAGAAAAATTCCATACCTGGTAAAATCAGCCACAGTGGCTGAAATAACCGATGTAAGCGGGGTGGTAGCTTCGGCCATTGGCGAAGCAGCCCTTGGGGATACGCACCTTAACACCCGGGTTCAGGATTTAAACCAACTGAACACCGACATGCTCAGGGGTATGGCAAAGGGAAGGACCAAAGAGCTCAGTGCACCGCTCAATACCGCCGATTCCCTGCGCGATAACCTATTTCGTGCACTCATACACTTCCTTAAAGCGCTTATTTATTGGAATAAGCCCGAAACAGCCCCGGCAGCCGAACTGCTGATGGCCGAAATTAATAAACAGGGCACGGGGCTAAGCAAGCTTAGTCAGGAGAAAGAAAGTGCCCATATCGATGCCCTCTTACAGGCTTTTCAAAGTCCTGCACTGGCCCAGGCGCTGGTTACCACCAACCTGGTTTCGCTGAATAACGATTTAAGCCAGGCACAACAGGGCTATAAAAACCTGTACAAAGAATCGGCAGCCCTTGAATCCCAAAAGGGAGAAATTGCCGCTGCCAGTGCCATACGCAACCATGTTCATGAAAACCTTAGGAAGGTTATCGATTACCTGAATGTGATGCAAGAGGTGGATGCAGCCACTTATAACCCTTTGGCCCTGCATTTGGCCGAAGTTATTGAAGGTTTGAACGAGAAAATCCGTGCCCGCCTGAGCTCTGGCACAGCGGAACCGGACGAACCCGCCGAACCGGTATAAACTAACCCGCTGGGGCGCTTCCGGTGTGAATTACCTTTAGCCTGCCTCCATAGCAAAAAATTGGGTGATACTGAATTAATGATTCTTTAAGGATGATTTGATTTAAAATCTGAAGGTATATCCAAAATTAAACAATATCGGGAACAAGCTTTGTTGGTACAATTTGGTTGTTCCATTTTTTTCTTCAAAAAACAAGAAATAGGCATTTTGATGATTGTATGCGTTAAATAAGCCTATATTCCAAATGGCAGTTCCCTTTTTTTTTAATTTGGTATAATTCAAACCCAGGTCAAGCTTATGATACGAAGGCATATTATAAGCATTACGCTTGGAGTAAATATGGACATCCTCCATTTGTTGTTCCCCATGGTAATAATAATTCTGCGTTAATATCTCGTACCTTCCCTGAGCTAATGTTATGGCATTACCTGAGTTATACTGCCAAACTGCCGATGCCGATATCTGTTTGTTAATGGCAAAGTTTAATACAATACTAAAGTTATGCCGTTGATCGTACTTAAAAGGAAATGATTCCCCATTTTGGATGGTACTAAATTTCCGTTCCGATTTTGAAAGCGTATAACTTACCCAGCCGGTAAACCATCCATTCTGTTTCTCTATCAATAACTCAATACCTTTAGCGTACCCTGTTCCATTTTTTTCAATCTTCTCTTCCCATGTTTTACCTGATGAATAAACCAATACCCCTTGTTTATATTCAATGAGGTTTGACAAAGTTTTATAGTATGCCTCGGTTGATATTTTATAATTATTTGAAGCACTGGTATGGCTGATGCCAACGGTAAATTGATCCGACTTTTCTGGCTGAACCCTTTTGGTAGAAGGTACCCATAAATCGCTGGGCAAGCCGGTTCCGGAGTTTGTCAACAAGTGAATATGCTGCGACATATTGCCATACGATGCTTTGATAGCCCAAGTGGAAAATATCCGGTAGTTTAAAATAAATCGGGCATCGGGTAATTGAAAGTAGGTGTTTTCAGCAATGAAGAAATTATACCTGAAACCAATATTTGATGAAATTTTCGGACCCAATTTGAAAACCCTTTCAATATAAAACGAACCACTGAAAGCTTTCATTTCATTGCTGCTTTCAGGATTAGTGACTATTGTATCGATATTGCTATAACTATAGTGAATGGCTGAGGGGTTAAATGTATGATGTGCTGCTTCAAAGCCTGTTTTAATGTTGTTATTATTTAATGGTATCTGAAGATCTGATTTAATAATTAAATCGCGAATATTTGACATTAAACTAAATTCTGATGAACTCCCTATGTTTTGTTCTTTATTAAAAGCTTTAAAATTATTTTTATTATCGTACTTGTAGAATGTTCCGGCTATTGTTAGGTTATTTGTAATCTGATTGGCAAAAACATGCTGCCAACGCGACGATATAGTTGTATTGCCCCATTTTAAACCGGAGTATCCGTCATAATTGAACCCTGAAGCATTTGCAGTTTCGGTGTATTTACGATAAAAATTATCGATGCCTTTGTAAAACGAAATAAAAACCCGGTTCCGGTCATTTATTATATAATTCAATTTCAGGTTAACATCATAAAAATAATAGGCAATATTATCACCTGAACCTGAAAGTAGTTTATTAAAAAATAAGGAATATAAATCCAGATTACTCCGCCTTGCCGAAAGTAAGAAAGATGCTTTCCCTTTTTTTAGGGGCCCTTCAACAAAAAGTTTTGAAAGGAGCAGGCTCAATCCTACCTCTTTGTTGTACTGGTTTATATTTCCATCCTTGTTTCGTATGTCAATAATTGATGAAATACGACCTCCATACCGGGCAGGGAATCCTCCCTTATATAAATCAACACTTTTAATAGCCTGAGGATCAAAAACAGCATACAATCCGCCTAAATGCATTACATTGTAGAGAGGAACATCGTCTAAAAGAAACAGGTTTTGATCGGGCGAACCTCCCCTGACATATATACCACTAGTACCCTCGGTGCCCTGATTGACCCCTGGCATAAGCTGAAAAGCTTTAAGCAAATCGGGTTCGCCGGTAAGGCTGGGCAACTTTTGTATCTGGGCAGGAATAAGGGTAACCTTACTTATTTCGGTTAATTCTTCCCTTGATTTTTCACCTTTAACAATTACTTGTTCAATACTATTATCTGAAATCAATGCAATATTAATTACGGTATCATCATTTGTTTTGAATTGCAATTGACGGGGTTTATACCCAACATAAGAGAAATTTAATTGCGTGGTATCCTGTTTATTTAATTTAAGAACATAATAGCCAAAACTATTGGTACTTACCCCCTTTAAACTAACTGGCTGGTATATATTGGCGCCAATTAAACGTTCACCGGTAAGCGAATCACTAATATAACCACTTATTGAAAAGGTTGATTGAGCATAGCCTAAATTGAGCAAACTTAAGGTTGCAGCAAAAAGGAGGAAAAACTTCATAAATAGTTTAATTCTTGAGGTTTAATTTGCTCATACTACTCTGATAACCGGCAAATATTCCATAACCATTTATGATGTTGGAATACATATCAACGGGTTCACCATTGTATAAGTAGTCATAAAAGTCCTTGTTATTCATTTGTTGATTGTATAAATGCCTGGTTAAATATTTCCTGTACAAATAATAATTTTTGCTCACCGAACGAAGCTCTGCATACAATTCACTTGATGGTTTAATCCCTTCAGAATTTATGACGACTCCTACAGCAACTTTAATTTTCAAAGTATAGCTTTGTCCATTAATCAATTCGTCAGAGAAGAAAATGGAAGATGGGTAATAATCCAAATCTCCCTCATTTAGTATTATCGGATCAGTAATCGGATAATCCATAAAACCAGTAAAATAATTGTTTACACCCACATTTATTAAAAGCTCATAATAATTCTTGCATTCAACAGGATCGCTAAATGTTACCTGCGCTTCACCCAGATAATCACCAAATTCATCGACTGCAATTGGAAAAACAAATTCGGCATTGGTTATCCCGACTATTGACGGAACACTATCGGTTGTACTTACACTACTAAAACTATTGGATGATACTTCAATCTTATATTTACTGGATACATTGGGTCTAATATGGGTATTTAATTTCCCTGAATTAGCCTGAGATGTGTATCTTAATTCATCGTTCTCATAAACTGAAACCAGAAATACTGTAGGGTTGCTATTGTAAGGTTCGGTAATTATTCCTGATGTTGACAACCATATATTAATAACTGAATCATCAGAATAAATGCTATTTACAACAATTTTGGAATCAATATTTACATCGAATGTTAAATACTCCCCTTCATTAGACAACTTTTATTCAAAGTTAAGTTAGATTTTCCTTTCCGCCCAATTGGGCGGAAAGG
>PHDD01000035.1 GCA_002840905.1 Bacteroidetes bacterium HGW-Bacteroidetes-4
ACAAACTGTGATTACAAAAATGTCAAAGAACCTGATTATAAACAACTAAAAATCAGTGGGTTTTAAGTGCCCACACATGGGAATACAACTGATCGTAGCGGGCAAAAAGTTTAATTTTTTCCGATGCCAGATAGGTAAGATAAAGCGAATAGCCGTAGCGATTTCTGTCGGCAAGCGATAAATGGTTCCATTGATGATTGTATTCGGCACCAAGGGTAAACCATTTAAAACTCAAGCCGGCAAAAGCGGCCAGGTTCGATTGATTGGTTTTATTGGCGATAAAGGTATCGTAATAACCACGTACAAGCAACCACGGAGTGGGTTTAAAAGTCAGCCCCAATCCGGTTTTAAAATCCTCATCGGTTTGTATCTGATGGTAGCCTTCGCCATTTAAAAAGGAAAAATCGACTGAAAAATTTTCTGTAAATTGGTAATCAACCACCATCCCCAAATCAGCTGTAGAGCTGAATTTATGTTCGTCCATAAACGATTTATAAAGGTAGCGATATCCCCAAAAATCCTGTTGGGTTTTAATCTGGCGGGTATCGGCTACGCCAAACAGCAGTTTCAGTTTTTGATACTGGTATTGTACATAGGCCTTCTTAAAGTAAGCAAAGCGTTTGTTTAGTGAGTATTCTGACACATCATCGGGGCTGCCAATGTCGAGTGTTAAGTCGGCTGAAAAATGCTCGTCGATTTTTGATTTGTATCCCAGGTAAGCACGTTTAATTTCAAAACCCCGTTCGGCTTCTTCACCGCCAAGGTCGGTATGGAAATTAGCATAAATGGTTCCATATACAGTGCCTTTGTCGGCCCAGGTTTCTTTTTTAACCTCAGCTTGGCTTTGAGCCAAAACGTTACCGGTGATAAGAGTGCTTACCAATATTAAAAGACTGAACTTACTTTTTGCCATATTTTTAAGTTTTTGCAAAGAAAACCTGAAATTCTGATGACAACTGTTAAGCAGCCATCATTAAAATATTAACTGAAGGTTAAATTTAGTAAGTTTTTGAAGATGGTGAAACCGATTGCTGAATTTCGTTTATTTCATCGGGAGTAAGGTAGCGCCATTTTCCCAAGGGAACATCGAGTTTTACATTCATTATCCTGATGCGTTTTAATTCCACCACTTTGTATTCAAGGTATTCGCACATGCGTCTAATTTGCCGGTTAAGTCCCTGGGTAAGAACTATCTTAAACTCATACTTACTTATTTTTTCAACCGTGCATTTACGTGTTATGGTATCCAAAATGGGAATCCCATTGCTCATGCGCTGAATAAATTCGGGCGTGATGGGTTTATTCACCTTTACCAGGTATTCTTTTTCGTGGTTGTTGCGGGCGCGAAGAATTTTATTCACAATATCGCCATCGTTGGTCAAAAAAATGAGCCCTTCGCTGGGTTTATCGAGGCGTCCAATGGGAAAAATACGTTTGGGATAGTTGATGTAATCAATAATGTTATCTTTTTCGACCCGAGTATCGGTGGTACAAACTATGCCTTTGGGTTTGTTAAAAGCCAGGTAAACAAATTTTTCTTTGGGTGCTGAAATTAATTTGCCATCCACCCGAACTTCGTCATCGGCAGTAATTTTTGTACCCATTTCGGCCACATTGCCGTTGATGGTTATCCTCTGTTGTTCAATTAGTTTGTCGGCTTCGCGTCGCGAGCAATAGCCAGTCTCACTCAGGTATTTGTTTATTCGTGTTCCTTGATTTGTCTGCATGTTTGGTCAAAAAACTTTTCTGTGCCACAAAGGTAAACGAAATTTTTTGTTTACCGGCTACGAAATAGCTTACACTTGTTTTTGGGAGCGCCTGGGGTTTCTGGGGTTTCGGAGAGCGTTTTTATTTCCTCCCTGAGAATTACGGGTGCTTTTAAATGAATTATTGCTTTGCTTTTCGGTCGGTTCCGGCAAATCGTTACAGCCATCGGAATACGGGTGTTCTTTAATAGCAGGAATGTTCTGCTGAATCAGCTTTTGAATGTCTTTTAGGTAAGCTTTTTCTTCGGCATCGCAAAACGAAATGGCAATTCCGCTGGCACTGGCCCTTCCGGTACGTCCAATGCGGTGTACGTAGGTTTCCGGAATATTTGGAATATCATAATTTACTACCGTAGCCAAATCGTCAATATCGATTCCCCTGGCGGCAATGTCAGTAGCAATCATAACCTGGGTACTTCCGCTTTTAAAATCGCCCAAAGCTTTTTGGCGTGCGTTCTGCGATTTATTTCCGTGAATGGCATTGGCGTTAATCCCTGCTTTGCTTAAAATACGTACAATTTTATCGGCGCCGTGTTTGGTTCGGGTAAATACCAGGGTCGAATCGAGTGACTCTTTTTTTAGCAAATGAATCAAAAGCTTTGGTTTGTCTTTTTTGCTAACAAAATAAAGTGTTTGTGCTACTTTTTCGGCTGTGGTTTGTTCCGGTTTTACTGTTACTTTTTCAGGTCGTCCCAGTATTTTTTCCGACAAGGCAACAATTTCAGGAGCCATGGTGGCCGAAAAAAACAGCGATTGTCGTTTAGCAGGAAGCTTGGCAATAATTTTACGAATGTCGTGTATAAAACCCATATCGAGCATACGGTCGGCTTCGTCGAGTACCAGGTATTGGATTTCCTTTAAGGAAACAAAACCTTGATTCATTAAATCGAGCAGTCGGCCCGGAGTGGCAATAAGTACATCAATACCGTGCCGGAGCGCTGTAGTTTGAGGGTTTTGGTTTACTCCGCCAAAAACTACGGTGTTTTTTATGCCGGTATATTTTCCGTAAACCGAAAAGCTTTCACTTATCTGTATGGCCAGTTCACGGGTAGGTGTAACCACCAGGGCCCTGATTTTACGCGGTCCGGTATTTTGATGCCGGTCAAGATACATTTTTTGAAGTATGGGAATGGCAAAAGCTGCGGTTTTTCCTGTTCCTGTTTGTGCACAGCCCAGTAAATCTTTTCCATTTAGTAGAATGGGTATCGATTGTTCCTGAATGGGAGTGGGTTGGGTGTAGCCCTCGTCCTGAAGTGCTCGCAGGATGGGATCGATTAATGCTAATTCTTTGAAAGTCATGTAATAAAAATAAGTCTGCAAAGGTAAGCGAATAATTGGGATTATTGGTTTTTTTGCCTAAAATGACAAAAACCAACCTTCAACAGACTTATAATCTTACGTAAATACCGCCCATTAAAGTAGTACCGGGCATCGGGTAACCCATATTAATGGTATATTCCTGGTTCAGTAAATTTTCAGCTTTCACAAAAACATTTAATTCTTTAAGCAACTGGTAGGCAATGCGGGCGTTTAATAAACTATAGTTTTCTTTAATCTCTTGTGCACCAATGGCCAGATACATGTCGGCAATATGTTGATACGATGCATGAAACTTCCATTTGCCGGGGTAGTAATTAACACTCAGGTAAAATTTATGAGCCGGTGTTCCTACCACAGGTTTTTCAATATCGATGTATGTATAATTGGTGGTCCAGCTGAGTTGTGAGTTAATTTTTTGATTAAAAGCAAATTCTATTCCCCGGTTGAGGGCATCACCATTATTTAAAAAAGTTGGTTGATTGGTCTCATCTAAGCCAACATTTATCAGGTTTTTGGCTTTAATTCTAAAACAGGTTATTTCGAGTTTTATGGCATTGTTTAAAAAATTTTGCTGAACACCAATTTCTGTGTTTATACTGCTTTCAGGTTTTAAATTGGCATTGGGAGCCGGAGCAAACGGGAACTGAATAAAGAGTTCGCGAATGGTTGGGCTGCGAAACCCTTTGGAAACAGCTGCTTTAATTAATGTTTGGTAGTTGTTTCGGTAACTAACTCCTCCAGTAGGAATTACTTCGGTACCAAAAGTTGAATGATTATCGATACGTAAACCGCCGTTCAGGGTGAGTTTATTGAACAACTCCTGCTGTAGAGTAAGCAAGCCGGCTATCTCGGTCATAGCGGTATCAACCAGTTCGGTGCCTCCCATGAATTTGGTCAATTCGGCTTTTCCGCCATAGTTTTTGTAGTCGACTCCCAGGCTAAGCGTGTTTCCTTTAAACCAATTAAAGTTTTGGTTGATTACCAGACCCAGGTTGTAATCGTTCGATAAAAATCCGGATGTAATATCGTGTTTTCCATAATTGTAGAACAAGCGTACCGAACCATTGCTTTGTACGAAGTTATTATTGAAAACCAGCGACCCCATACCTCGCAAAATATTGAGGGTGTCGCCGGGAATTGTGACGTTGGCTTGTTCTAAGCCGGGATCGGCTCCTTTGAATTTTGCCAACGACATATCGCCACTAAGCTTAAAATTTGAATTGAACTTATACGAAGTTTTGTAGTATCCATCGACAATGTCAAAATAAGAAGCTTTACGATGTCCATCAGTGTGGTCGAAATTGATTCCGGCATAGTTCGAAAAATTTCCGGTTTTGTATCCGCCACCGGTAGCAATTTTAAAGGTGTTGTACGAACCAAATTGCAGTGAAGCATTTGCACTGTGTCCGTCGATGGTTTGTTCTTTGGTTATAATATTAATAACTCCACCCATGGCATTTGAGCCATAAAGGGTTGACGCAGGCCCCCGAATTACTTCAACCCGCTCAATGTTCGACGAACGGTAGGCATCGGCCAGCGGGTGACCCATAATTCCCATGTACTGCGGGCTTCCGTTAAGCAAAATCAAAACCCGTGTTGTAGGTGAACCGCCGAGTCCCCGCATCGAAATTTGTCCGGCTGATCCATCGGCCACACCAAAACCGGTTACACCACGTTCTGAAATAAACAAACCCGGAACCTGTTCACTCAATACAGGTAATAGCGATGATTCACCACTACTGGAGATAGTCTCAGGCTTAATTACCGATAAAGTATAGGGTATCTGATTTTTATTTACAGCTACTTTACTTCCGGTTACTACCACTTCGTCAATGTCGATGGTGTCGGTAACTGTCACTGCAGGTTCTTGTGCAAAAAGCGCACTTATAAAAAGTAAAAAGAATAAAGAGAAAAGGGTTTTTAGCAAAGTAATCATGATTGTTTTTTTCGAAGTTGTATGTTTATAATTTATTTTTCGATGGCAGATACAACCAAATTTCCATGGCGAATTCCTTTTATGGCCATCAGTTTGTTGCTGAGATTGTTTACTTTTTCGAAAGATCCACGTACCGCAACAGTTTCAATGCAGTTTTTATCGTCCAGATGTATGTGCTGGCTCGAAAGTACCATACAATTGTATTCATGTTGCAATTGAGCTACCTCGCTATGCAAGCGGGTAATCCGGTGATCGTAAACCAGCACAATAGCTCCGGTTACTTCCTGGTTACTGGCCATACTCTGACGGGTTTTATGCTCGTTTATCAAAAAGCGTAACGCCCGCGAACGGTTCGGAAACCGCTGGTTTTCAACAATTCGATCCAAATCATCCAATAGTTCTTGTTCTAACGAAACTCCAAAGCGCTTTAACGACATGGTAACACGATTTATTAAAAAGTAACACAAATTTAAAAATTCCGATTACAAATGCAATAATGAATAGGGTTTTGCGGTCAAAAAATGGTTCAATTTTTAGGCTTGAATAAAAATTGTGTATTTTCGGTTTTAAAATCAGATGGAATGAAAAAAGATGAAAAACCAGTGAAGGTATTGTTTGTTTGTATGGGAAATATTTGCCGCTCGCCTAGTGCCGAAGCAGTAATGA
Organism: Bacteroidetes bacterium HGW-Bacteroidetes-4; assembly: GCA_002840905.1. Classification (GTDB taxonomy): domain Bacteria; phylum Bacteroidota; class Bacteroidia; order Bacteroidales; family SZUA-534; genus GWE2-40-63. The sequence goes on from PHDD01000035.1 coordinate 5,689, forward strand.
ATGCTTACATAGCTAAAGCGGGATTGTCGGAGCAAATTGTTTGCGATTCGGCCGGAACCATTGCTTATCATGCAGGAGAACCTGCCGATGCACGTATGCAGCAACATGCCTTAAAACGAGGCTATCGCTTAACCAGTATCTCGCGCCAAATTACTCCCAACGATTTCAGTGAGTTCGATTATGTAATTGCTATGGATGATGAGAACCTGCGCGATATGAAACCGTTTATTCCCGATGAAATATTCACTCAAAAAATTTCGAAAATGACCGTTTATTGCAGTAAACGTAATCCGGGATTCGTTCCTGATCCCTATTATGGCGGAGCAGCCGGCTTTGAGCAGGTGCTCGACATTCTTGAAGATGCCTGTGAAGGATTGTTAAAAACCATTTGCAATGAACATAAGTGCTGATAATCAACAACAGATTGAAAATTTCATCAACGAAACTATAACATCGGCCCAATCGGTTTCAGGTGGTTGCATTGCCGATGCCAAAATAATTACCACCAAAAGCGGAATACGTTTTTTTCTGAAAACCAAATCAGGGCACAATGGTATGTTTTTAAATGAGGCCCATGGGTTACATGAATTAGCACTTGCCCAATGCATTAAAGTGCCAAAAGTTGTACTGGCCGATAAAAACTTTTTATTGCTCGAATTCATTGAACAGGGATCCAAACCCGAGAATTTTTTTTGGGAATTTGGGGCATCTTTTGCCCGGATGCATCGGTTCTCTTCTGAGTATTATGGTTTTTATGAAGATAATTTTATTGGTTCCACACCGCAATACAATGTGGCGGAAGGTATTGAACGAACAAATTGGGCCATATTTTACACGAACAAACGGCTGCTTCCGCAAATAAACCTGGCAAAACAAAATGGTTTACTTTCCAAAGGACTAAACAATAAGCTACAACAATTGCTTGACAAAATTCCTGAAATACTGGCTGACAGTATAGAAGAGCCATCATTGCTTCATGGCGATTTGTGGGGAGGAAACTTTTTATGTGATTCGAAAGGAAAAGCAGTGCTGATTGATCCGGCAGTATACTACGGACATCGAGAAGCTGATTTGGCCATGACAAAAATGTTTGGGGGCTTTAGTCCCGAATTTTATAAAAGCTATCAGCAGCATTTTCCATTAGCTCCCCAATGGGAATATCGCGAAAATCTGTATTTACTTTATCACCAACTAAATCACTTAAACCTTTTCGGGAGCAGTTATTTGGAAGGCGCTTTTCGATTGATTGATTCCTACCTGTAAAGTACGCACCAGGATGAAGTGTGTTATTTTAAGCGAAAAGCTTTAATAAAATATCCGATAATCAAAGCCAATAGTAAGGCCAAAAAAAGGAAAAGACTAAACCCATTCAGAACGTTCGAATTATTTAGCGCAATTTGAATGGATTGATAGTTAATTAAACAAAAATACCAGCCGATAAGTACTTTTAAAAGTCCCATAAACCGAATGGCCAGCGCATATTGTTTAGCTGCATTTTGATTTGTGATGGTTACCGGATAATTAAATACAGATGGGATTCTACTTAACAGCGATATTCCAATAACGATAATGGTTGCAACCAGGGGAAGCACCCAAATAGCGTTTCGTCCGCCAAAAGCATTGGGAGCTCCCGATAAATCATAGTGATAAGGAATCTCCTGAGGCAAGTCGGCATAAAAGGCAAAGGGAATGGCAAAAAGTGCAAGTATAGCAGCATAACCCAAGGCATCAATAATTTTATCGGCAGATTGGTGCTTTATGGTTACAATGGGTTTGTTTTTTTGGTACATATGTCAAAAATTTATTTCAGCTTTCCGAAAATAATAAAAAATAGTTTCTTTTTTAAATATCGTTTATTTTTGGCAACCAAAATATTTGATGTGATGAGAAAACTAAAAAATCCCTGGCAGGGTGCCAATTCATTTCATTGTTTTGGCTGCGATAAAAGCAATCCCATTGGTTTAAAGCTTGACTTTTTTGAAGAGGGCGATTCGGTGATTTGCTTGTGGAAGCCGCAGCCCGAATACCAGGGTTATATCGACACCTTACATGGCGGTATTCAATCGACCCTGCACGACGAGCTGGCCAGCTGGGTAATTTACGTGATTGGAAAAACCGCAGGAATGACAGCCAAAATGGAAGTAAGTTTTCTGAAACCGGTTTCAACCAATGAGGAAAGCATAAAGTTGCTTGGCAAAATTGTAGCAACCGATAAAAAACATATTACGGTTCATACCCGCTTGTTTAACGATCAAGGCGATTTGTGTTCCGAAGCCAATGTAGTTTACCGGGTTTTTCCTCAGGAACTGGCTGTACGTAAGCTGAATTATCCGGGTCCGGAGGCATTTTATGCTTAGCCAGAATGTGACTTTTTAAATGCATCGACCTGCTTTTTATCAGGTAGGTTCATTCATTAAAAAAAGCTATTTTTGCGCCAAATTAAGTACAACAATTTATTTATCAGCATATGGCATTAAAAGTTAAATTGAGTGAACGGGTTTACTGGTTGGGTTTTAACGACAGACGAAAACACCTTTTTGAGAATCAGTGGCCTTTGGAGAAAGGAGTTACTTATAACGCCTATCTAATCGACGATGAAAAAACAGCTTTAATTGATACCGCCGAAGCTCCTTTTTCGGGTGAGTTGGTCGATTGGATTCAGGAATTATTAGGAGAAAAAACGCTCGATTACCTGATAATAAACCATATGGAACCCGATCATTCGGGAGCCATTAAAGAAGTGGTTCAGGCTTACCCAAATGTTATTATTGTTGGAAACCGCAAAACCTTCCCAATTCTCGAGGGTTTCTATGGAATCACAAAAAATTTACACGAAGTTTCTGAAGGCGATAACCTGAATCTGGGCAAACATACGCTTCAGTTTTTTATGATTCCCATGGTACACTGGCCCGAGTCGATGGTTACTTACGATGTTACCGATAAAATTTTATTCTCGAACGATGCATTTGGAAGCTTTGGTACACTGAATGGCGGAGTTTTTGATGATGAGCTCGATTTAACCTGCTTTAACGAAGAGATTCGTAGGTATTATTCAAACATTGTTGGAAAATATGGAGCTCAGGTACAAAAAGCCTTAAGCAAGCTTTCCGGAATTGAGATTAAGCTAATTGCCCCATCGCATGGATTAATCTGGCGCTCGCAAATTCCTTATATCATTGAAAAATACAACAACTGGAGCACTCACAAAGGAGAACCGGGAGTTGTGGTGGTATTTGGATCGATGTATGGAAATACTGAACGCATGGCCGATTATATTGCCCGATTTTTGATTGAGGCTGGCGTAAAAAATGTAAAAGTTTACGATTCGGCAAAAACGCATACTTCGTACATTATTAATGATATCTGGAAATACAAAGGTGTTATTTTTGGAAGCTGTGCTTACAACGGAGGAATTTTTCCACCCATGGCCCACCTGATGTCCGACCTGGAGCATTATGGTTTACGCGAACGTTACCTCGGCGTTTTTGGATCAGCCAGTTGGGGAGGCGGTGGTGTTCGGGCTATTACTAAATTTGCCGATGAAATTAAGTGGGATTTAGTGGGCGAATCGGTTGAAGCCCGCTGTGCTCCAAGTGTTAGCGATGTTGAACGTTGTCGGGAAATTGCCAATGCCATGGCCGCAAAATTATTAGATAGTAAACAATAGAACCGATTGTTTTTCGTTTAAGCATCAAAACCCGAATACCAAAATGGAAGTTGTAAAACAAGAAGCATTTACGGTTAATGGAAATTCAAACCGACCCGATGTAAATTTTAATGCCGAAACCGGAATCCTTGAACTTAGCGGGCGTTCTATATTGGAAAACGCCGGAAAATTTTACGAACCTATTGAACATTGGATTGAAGAGTATCTTTGCCATCCGGCTGAGAAAACCGTATTTAAAATGAAACTGGAATATTTTAATACCACTACATCAAAATTCTTATTGGCCTTACTCGAGCGGCTTGAGTTGCTTTATAAAGCAGGAAAAAATATTGAGATCCACTGGCATTATATCGATCCCGAAATGGCAGAGTTGGGTGAAGACTACCAAAATATGGTACAAATGCCTTTCCGGTTTTTTGATTCTTTATAACAGATTATCCGACACATAATTCATAGAGGTTTTAGATTTTCTAAAACCTTTTTTTTTATTACATTGTAGCAGGTTTTTACACACAGAAGGTATGGTCGGACATAGATTAATGCTATCCGCTTTTATTATTTTGCATCTGGTACCCCGGCTTTTTGGTCAGGATTTGGCCGAAAAGCTAATTCAGGAAATACAGACCTATCGTGCGGCAAATAATCAACAGCAAGCGGCGGCATCGTTAAACAAACTTGCTTTTTTTTACTGGGAGCAGGAAAAGCATTTAAAGGCTATTCAGGCTTTTGAACAATCGGTAGCTATAAATAAAGAACTAAGTAACGAGAATGCCATTAAAGCCATTTATAGCAATATGGGCATGATACATTCCGATTTGGGTCAGCCGGAAACCGCCTTGTTTTTTTTTCGAAAAAGTTTGTTGATAAGCCGGAACCTGAATCATAAGCAGGATATTGCTACCAACTATATGAATATTGCTGGCGCTTTAGCTTTATTGGATCGTAATCAGGAAGCTGTTGAAAACCTGCAAATGGCTTTACCCATTTTGGTTGAATTAAACCACAAAAAGTTGTTACGTACCTGTTATGGTTTGTTAGCCGAAAATTTTGAAAAAATTGGCAACACCCAACAATCGATGGAATATTTTAGTCTTTACACCTCGTTTCAACGCGAAGTTCAGCAGGAAGAAGTAGAATCGGAAAAAGCCAAAAGCCAGACCATGGTTAAACAAGCTCATAAAAAGGCTGAAAAAGCCTTGCAGGAAAAGCAGGAAACCGAAGTAAAACTTACAGTTACCCAGGATTCCTTAAAACGTGCCGAAGAATTAAACCTGATAAAGGAACTAGAATTGGAAAAAAAGCAAGCCGAATTAAAAAGCCAGCAATTACTAACGCTTGTTTTTATTACCGGAATGTGTTTTGTTGCTATCCTGGCTTTATTGATACTTATTGGTTATCGGCAAAAAAGAAAACATAACATTTTGCTTGAACACCGAAACGAAGAAATAAAAAAACAGAATCAGGAGATTCAGGCAAAAAATCAAAAGATTAATCAGAGCATTAATTATGCGCGAAATATTCAGGGAGCACTATTACCCGAAATCGATAAGTTTACCAAACTCTTTAGCGAATCGTTCATTTTTTTTAGTCCGCGCGATGTGGTAAGTGGCGATTTTTACTGGTTTACCCAGGTGCCCGGGCAGGAGCACTTAAAAATTATTGCTGCGGTTGATTGTACCGGTCATGGGGTTCCCGGTGCATTTATGAGTATGTTGGGGATGAATTTCTTATACGAAATTGTGATTGATCGGAAAATTACAGAACCCAAACAGATTTTGGAAAAAATGCACGTGATGATTAAAAAATCGCTCAAGCAGGATAATACCGGAAACTCTGATGGAATGGACATTGCACTTTGCACTTATAACCAAAAGGAAAAAACCCTTACCTTCGCCGGTGCCGTAAACCCTTTGATTTACATTCAGGACGGTGTCATGCAAAGCATTAAAGGCGATTTTTTTGGTGTGGGAGGCCAAATGAAAGGTGAAAGTGAAAAGGAGCGTTTTTTTACACAAACTACCATCGACGTAACTAAACCAACAATCTGCTACCTGTGTTCCGACGGTTTTGCCGACCAGTTTGGTGGCGAGAAAGGAAAAAAGTACTTTATGAAAAATTTTCGCGAACTCCTTTTAAACATTCATACCAAACCCATGAAGGAACAGGCAAAAGTTTTGGAACATGCTTTGCTGGCCTGGCACGGAGAAAAATACCCACGATTGGATGATGTTCTGGTTATGGGATTTAAAATTTTAATCAAACAAAACTAAACATAATAATTAAAGTATCGTAACAAGTAGAAAATTTTACCATGAACAGACTATTTTTTTTATCTCTGGCTTTGACTGTTGTTATGGGAACTTATGCCCAGCAGCCACTGGAGCATCCATACAAAATTTACCGCTCAGCCGATAATAAATTGTACATTCAAAAATCGTTACCTGTTTATCTTTTTATTTCAACCCAACCCGATGCAAAATCGGATTTGAATCGGCTCGATAGTGACAGTACAAAACAATTTGTAAACCCCATGTATTTCGATACTGAAGGTTATAACACGTTTCGTTCGCCTTCGGCTGTAGATCAGGAAACCGGGCAAATATACTATCCGCTAACCGATGTGATTTTCGAAGTGTATGCCGACAGCCGCTCACCCAAAACGGTACTAAACTACGACTCAAACCAAAAATATTACAACGGAAAGCAATTGTATGTTGGTAAAGTAACATTGGAATTGACAAGTACTGATGCTCATGCAGGAATTGAACAAATACTGGTATCAATTGATTCGGCAGGATATAAAAAATATACCGAACCCTTTGTTTTTGATAAAGAAAAAAAATACTCCCTGGCTTATTATGCCGTTGATAATGTAGGAAATGCAGAAAATCCCCAGCACTTAACATTTACTGTTGATATATCGGCTCCCAAAACCGAACTGGTTTTTGACGGAGATAAATACGAACAGGTAATTTCGGGCCGAACCAAAATAAAACTTGAAGCAGCGGACCAAATTTCCGGAGTAAAAAACACTTTTTATAAGATTGACGATGGCAAATACTCCCTATATAATGGTACTTTGCACAGCGCCTATTTATCAGAAGGAGAACATTCCATTGCTTTTTATTCCGTCGACTATGTAGAAAACCAGGAGGCTGAGCAGGTTTATACTTTTTATGTGGATAAAACTCCGCCCATTTTGGTCGATGAAATTATGGGCAATAGCTTTGTGGTAAACGGAAAAGAGTATTCATCGGGGAGAACCAAGCTTAAACTTACTGCCGTTGATAATAAGGCCGGAGTAAAAGAAATTAAGTATGCTTTGAATCAAGGCGAATACCAAACCTACGAGAAACCCTTTTATTTAACAACTGTCTCCGGCAGCTTGTCGGCACTTTCGTATGCTGTTGATTATGTGGGAAACAAAAGTGTGGCTTCTGAAAAAAGCACCAAAAGTAAAGCAGCTTATGTCGATTTAACCGGCCCGGAACTAAAATACGATTTTGAGGGAAAAATGTTTAAAGCCCGCGATACCCTATTTGTGAACAGAGACACCCGTATAAAATTGGAAGCAGCTGATAGCGAATCGGGGTTGAAAGCGTTAAGTTACAGTCTCGACAATGGAGCCGAAATTACCTACGATTCACCTTTTGCTATTGAAGCCGAAGGTCCACATGTGCTGAATATTTATGGCTACGACAATGTCGATAACTCGAACCGTGAAGTACTTTATCTGGTGGTCGATAATAAAGGACCCAATGTGTATTCACGCTTTAGCATTTTACCCGTTGCTAAAAAAGAAGTAAAAGGCCAGATGGTTGATGTATATTCCAGTCATGCTGTGCTGTTTTTATCGGCTACCGATGCAAAAGTGGCTATTGACCGTATTTTTTATTCCCTGAATGGCGAAACGGAAAAAATGTACACCGGAATTGTCGATGGTTTTAAATTAGGAAAAGAATACGAACTGGTTATCCGTGCTGTGGATAAATTGGGAAACATAAATATTGATACCTTGTGGTTTGCCATTGACAATACCGGACCGCAGATTTTTAGCCGTTTTAGTGTAGAACCTGTTGGAAAAGAGCAGATTGAAAGCGAAACCATTGATGTTTATCCCTCGCATGTGGCCCTTTTTATATCAGTTACCAATGCGCAGGTAGCTTACGATAAAATATACTATTCAATAAATAATAGTAAAGAACAACGTTACCAGGGAATTATCGATAATTTTAAAGCAGGTTCTATGATAAAAATGAAAATTCGTGCCATCGACCGACTGGGAAACGAAACCAGCCAGAATATTCAATTTAAAATAGAATCGTAGCACAGGATTACATTAAAAAATATTTTTAAGCAAATCCCATCACTTTTTTTGTGGTGGGATTTTTGTTGTTAAAAAATTTCTGAAAATAAAAAATTATTACTATTGCAGGTTGTTTTTATTAGTTTGATTATTAACTATATAAATTAGAATATTAAGTTACAACTAAAAAGTTAGGTAATAAACTAATAATTTAGTTTGAAAACTAAAAAATTAGTTTTATTTTTGTTTCAGACAATTGGAAAAATAGATTTTTATGAAAGAACTTACCAAAGCCGAAGATCAAATAATGCAGGTACTCTGGAACCTTGAGAAAGCTTTTGTTAAAGAAATTATCGAAGAGCTTCCTGAGCCTAAACCGGCTTACAATACCGTTTCTACTATAGTTCGAATTCTGGAAAAAAAGGAATTTGTAGGGCACGAGGCTTTTGGCAAGACCTTTCGTTATTTCCCTTTAATCTCGAAGCGGGAGTATTCAAAATTCTATTTAAAAAGTTTTGTAGGCAGCTATTTCAGCAGTTCATACAAGCAAATGGTTTCATTTTTTACCAAAGAAGAATCGTTGAGTCTGCAGGAGATGGAAGAAATGAAAAAACTGATTGAACAACAAATCGATAAAAAGAAGGAGGCCCAAAATGGATAAATTCGTGTTGGTATTGCTGGAAGCTTCAGCAGCTTTGTTGTTATTTTATTTGGTTTATAGCCTGTGGCTGCGTAAAGAAACTTTTTTTAAGGAAAACCGCTTTTATTTATTAGTAACCGCTGTTATCAGCCTTATATTACCATGGATTAATTTCTCGTATCCCAGTGGAAATACACAAGCAATTACCTTTACCAATTTATTGGAGGTAGTAAGTGTTTCGGCCAATGGATACGAAGCATCGTTGATACAAAAAGTTACGGCCTGGCAATGGGCTTCAATAGTTTACTTTTTGGGCTTTTTGTTTTCTTTTACCCTTATGTTGATTAAATTGGTTCAGATAACCCGAATTGATAAACAATCAACTCAAAATTATGCGGGTGAATATCCTGAAAATGTAAGGTTTGTAAAAGCCGACGTAGTTCCGTTTTCATTTTTAAATAAAATCTATATAAACCCGGCAAAGTACACGCCGGAGCAACTGGGTAAAATTGTTGCGCACGAACGCGTTCATGTGCGTCAGCAACACACCTACGATTGTTTGTTTTATGAATTGCTGGTAGTAGTTTTCTGGTTTCATCCAATTGTCTATAAATACCGCGAAGCTGCTAAAGAAATTCATGAATATTTAGCCGATCAAGGTGCACTGGTATCGGGAATTTCGGGCGAAGCGTATCAAAAACTATTGTTTGAGCAAGCCACCGGTTTGCAGTTTTTGAAGCTTGCCAATTCGTTTAATTATTCATTAGTAAAAAAAAGAATCATCATGTTGACAAAAATAAAATCATCGAAGTGTGCTAAAATCAGGATGCTGTTTGTATTGCCGGTTTTAGTCGGGTTGTTGCTTATGTTTGCCTGTAAGCAATTGGATCAGGAAATTAACGAAAGTCCAACGCTGGTAAATAAAGAAAAATCAGCTTTTTTGGACGGTAACGATTCAACCAACTCAGAAATTGATGCCACACAGGGTGCTATTGTAAAAACTGAGGATGCTGATGGTAAAAAAGTAGACGAAAAGGTCTATTTTATGGTCGATAAAATGCCTGTTTTTTCGGGAGAGGAAGGAGAACTTAGGAAATTTATTGCATCGAATATTAACTACCCGGTTGAGGCCGCAAAAAGTGGTATTCAGGGCAGGGTGTTTGTTATGTTTAATGTAAATTCGGAGGGTAAGGTTGAAAAAGCTAAGGTGGTCCGGGGTGTACATCCGCTGATTGACGAAGAAGCATTAAGAGTTATAAACATGCTTCCCAACTGGACTCCCGGTGAACACGAAGGGGAAAAGGTAAGCGTTCAGTTTACGGTACCCATTAATTTTGCATTGAGTGATAAATAACTTTTTTTTTGATAACGATCTGTAATCCTGTTTTACAGATCGTTATTTTATTGATAAAATCAATTGACATATGAAGTCTGGGTTTTTAATCACCGTTTTTGTATGTGCATCCTTAGTGAACCTGCATGCACAAACCAACAACAATCCGGCCGAATTATTTCAACAGCAAAACTATGACAATGTTATTGATGCCTGCACGCATTTAATTGCATCAGAGCCCCGGAATTTTGAAGCCTGGTACTATAAAGGTCTGGCTGAACAGGCGCTGTATCGTTTTAGCGACGCAGTAAAATCATTGCAACAAGCGGTTGAACTAACCGAACAAAAAGAACCCATTTTGTTTACTTTAGGAACCATTTTGGAATCGGATGGAAACGACGAGGAGGCGATTGCTGTTTACGAAAAATTGCTGGCCATCGATTCGTTGCACATTCCGGCAAAAGCTCGCCTGGCTAAAGTATTTAAAGATCAAAAAGAGTACTTGTACGCAACCGGTTATTACTCCCAACTGGTAAAATACGATTCCACCAACAGTTTTTTTTATAGCGAACTGGCTTATTGTTGTCAAAAAATGGGTTTGACTATACCCGCAACCGAATATTACAAAAAAGCCATTAGCCTGAATCCGACTAACCTGAAGACAGGTCGCCAGTTTATTTCAATGCTGATCGATGACAAGTATTACGATGTGGCTTTGGCAGTAATTGATACGTTTTTAATCCCGTTTCCAAACAACCTGCATCTGTTAAAACAACAAGCCTATATTAAAGCCATTGGCGGGAATTACCTGGAGGCGGTAAAGTTGTTTTCACATATTGTTCATCTGGGCGATACCAGTTTATTTACCAGTAAATATTACGGTCAGAGTTTGTACAATAACGGGCAATATCACGAAGCCGCATATTGGCTATACAAATACCTTGAAGCGGTTCCCGGCGATTCAAAGAACCAGTTCATTTTAGGACTGGCTTATCAAAACGACTATCAGTACGAAAAAAGTTTGGAGCATTTGACCATTGCCCGGGAGCAACTTTATCCCAAAGAACTGCTTTCGCGAATTTCTACCGAAATGGCGACTACCTATACCATGTATGGGGCTTATTGCTCCTACCGCGACTCGTTAAAAGCAAATACCGAAAGCTATTACAAGCTGGCGGTCGATAATTTATTGGAAGCCCTGGAGCTATATCCAGAAGACTATACCATTTACAATAAACTGGGACATTTTTACGAAGAAAACATGAAAGACAAAAAAGTAGCACTGTATTATTATGAACTTTACTACAAAAAATTGGATTCCCAAAAAATTTCACCGCTTCAATTGGAATGGATTCAAAACAAAATACAAATGCTGAAAGAAGAAATACATTTTGCCGGTTACGAGTAATTTAGGTCTAGGTATAATATATTCAAGAGTTGTCGGCAAATAAATACACTTATTTTCCATTTTATCCTTTCAATCCCTGGTTTAACTCTTCATGGGATAAGTACTTCTTTTAAACATACAATTTACTGATAAAGATTATCTTTTCAATCAAGGTTATAAGGGGAATATTCCTTAATTTGTGGCGTCACTTTAAATCATTTAAATCATGTCAGAAGTTATAATTGAACCTATCGAAGCCTATGGCCTGAGCTCGCAAAACAGGCCCAAGCAGCTTTTCTCCAAAGTGGGTGTTGTGGGGTGCGGATCGGTTGGGCAAACCATTGCTTTAATGATTGCTCAAAAAGATATCGAGGTGGTTTTTGTAGAACTTACCGAAGCCAATGTAGCCCATGCCATCGAAGAAATCGACAGCGCTCTAGATAAGATGATTGAACGCTGGGGGATGACGCCCGGTGAAAAGCGGGCAGTTCTTTCAAGAATCAGCGGGCATGTAGGTTTTGACTGCCTGGCGGGATGCGATTTGGTTATTGAATCCATTCGCAGCAAATCGCGTGAGCGTCGTATAACCAGCCGCAAAGAGGTTTTTCGGAAAATTGAGGAGGTGGTTTCTCCCGAATGTATTATCGCAACCAATTCAACCACCATTGTAATTACCGAATTATCATCGGAGCTGGAGCATAACGAACGCTGCGTGAGTTTACACTTTCTGACCGATACGCCCAATGCACGAATGATTGAAGTGGTTCGCGGTTTATACACATCAGAAGAAGTGTATAAGCGTGTAATTCAGTTTGTCCAGATGATTGGTAAAGAGGCCATACTCTGCGAAGAATCGCCGGGTTTAATTAGTGTGCGTGTATTTGTAGCCCAGTTAAACGAAGCCTGCGGGGTTTTAATGGAAGGCGTGGGAACCATGTCCGATATTGATAAAACCATGCGTATAGGTTTAGGACAGGTGCTGGGCCCCTTTGAAATGGCCGATAAAATTGGTCTCGATAAAGTGATGCGCTGGATGGAAAACCTTTACAACGAATTTGGCGATCACAAATACATGGCCTCACCGGTAATTAAAAAACTGGTGCGTGCCAACAACCTGGGGCGTGTTTCCGGTCGTGGATTTTATATCTATGAAAACGGAAAAAAAAGCAACAAATTAATTAATTAAAGAAGCTCACCATGAAGGTACTGGTATTAAACTGTGGCAGTTCATCCATTAAATTTCAACTTTGGGATATGGAAAAGCTACACTGTAAGGCATGTGGAATTGCCGAAAAAGTTGGATTAAAAGGTTCATTTATAAAATTAGATAAAGAAAGTGGGGATCGCGTTCGTTTCGAAGGGGAAATTATCGATCATACCATTGGCATTGAATACATTCTTGGTATTTTAACCAGTAAAAAACACGGTTCTTTGCAATCGCTCGACGAGATTCAGGCCGTTGGGCATCGAGTAGCTCACGGGGGCGAAAATTTTAAAGGCAGTGCTTTTATCGACGATTATGCACTGGCCGAGATTGAAAGCTGCATTGAACTGGCACCTTTGCATAATCCGGCCAATCTGAAAGGAATTCTGGCCATGAAACAGTTAATTCCCGGTATCAGGCAGGTAGCCGTTTTCGATACTGCTTTTCACCAAACCATGCCCGAACATGCATTCATGTATGCCATTCCTTATTCTTTATACAATAAATATAAAATCAGGCGTTATGGATTTCATGGAACCAGTCATCAATACATAGCCAAACGGGCCTGTGAACTGTTTCAGGTGCCTTTCGAGAAACAAAAAATCATAACCTGCCATTTGGGAAACGGAGCTTCCATGTGTGCCATCGACAGAGGAAAATCGGTGGATACTTCCATGGGCTTTACTCCTGTTGAGGGATTAATTATGGGTACACGTACCGGCGATTTGGATATTGGCGTGGTAAATTTTATTATGGATAAGGAAGAACTGGGGCTGGCATCACTCAATACGGTGTTTAACAAACAAAGTGGAATGCTTGGTGTTACCGGTATTTCGTCCGATATGCGCGAAATTGAACATGCAGCCTGGGAAGAGCAAAACGAACGGGCACAGTTAGGTTTAGACATGTATTATTATCGCGTAAAAAAATATATAGGCGCTTATGCAGCTGCATTGGGAGGACTCGACCTGTTAATTTTTGCCGGAGGAATTGGCGAAAACGGAACCGAAACCCGGGCACATATTTGTGAAAAAATGGATTTTCTGGGTATAAAACTCGACCAGGAGATTAACCAAAAGATACGGGGAAAAGAAATGATTATTTCGGCTCCCGAAAGTAATGTAAAAGTTATGGTTGTGCCAACTAACGAAGAATTGGTTATTGCGCAGGATACCATGCGAATTGTTTCGGCAATGAACGAGTAAAAAATAGTTAAGTTTTTACACACCAGCACCACCTCCAACCGTTTTCGGGTAAGGGTGGTGTTTTTTTGTTTTATTAAAAGGAATTGGTTTTACCTTTTTTAAAATCAAAAGGGGCACGGAAGTTCACCGGCCCCTTTTCTACAATTAAATAAAATAGCTTATTTTTTTATCGACCATCCGCCTTTAAGTCCGAAAACAAACCAGGCCAAGGCTACTGATCCGGCAGCAAAAAGGGTATCGCCAATTACACGCAGCCATTTAAAGGTAACAATATGCGATTGTTGCATAAACTCGGCTGAGCGGGCATACCATAATCCATCCTGTACACTGGCTACAGTTTGTGCCAGGCCTACCGGAAGTACACTGATGAGAACCATGGCAGCCAATCCAATGTTAATGCTCCAGAAAGCAAACTTCATCCATTTGTCGTTCCAAACCACTTCTTTGTTCAAATCACGCAGCACAAACAGCATCAGACCAATGCCCAGCATGCCGTAAACACCAAACAAGGCAGTGTGTCCGTGAACCGGAGTGGTATTTAACCCTTGCATGTAGTACAAGGCAATGGGAGGATTAATCAGGAAACCAAAAATACCCGCACCTACCAGGTTCCAAAAAGCCACAGCTATAAAGCTGTAAATGGGCCATTTGTAGGCTTTTATCCATTCGGTTTCACGACTTACTTTAAGATTGTCCCAGGCTTCAAAACCCATTAAAACCAGAGGTACCACTTCGAGCGCACTAAACGTAGCCCCAAGGGCCATAACCGCTGTTGGTGTTCCGGTAAAATAAAGGTGATGAAAGGTTCCTAAAATTCCGCCCGACAAAAAAACAATGGTTGAAAATAGTACCGCGGTGGTAGCTGTGGCAGCTCTGATAATTTGCATCCTCACAAATAAAAAGGCAGTTACTACGGCAGCAAATACTTCAAAAAATCCTTCTACCCAAAGGTGTACTACCCACCAGCGCCAGTATTCGGCGATGGCCAGGTTGGTTTGTTGGCCCCACATCAGTCCGGCACCGTAAAAAGCCGCAATTGCAATAGAAGCTATAAGGAAAAGAATTAGCAGGCTGCGACTTTCGGTCCGTTGCTTTAACGCCGGCCATATAGCTCTTCCCATTAAAAATAACCAGATAAACAAACCGAGCAGCAGGAATATCTGCCAGAAGCGTCCCAAATCTACATATTCATAACCCTGATGGCCAAACCAGAAGTTTTGAGCCAGGCCGAGTTTCTGCATAACACCCATCCACTGTCCGATTAATGAACCCAAAACCACCACCAGCAGAGCACCAAAAAGCAGATTTACTCCCAGTTTTTGAAATTTGGGTTCAACACCCGAAATAGCCGGAGCATAATACAGGCCAGTGGCTAACCATGAAGTGGCAATCCAGAAAATAGCAATTTGTACGTGCCAGGTTCTTGAAACGGCATAAGGCAGCCAGTCGGCCAGCGGAATACCATAAAATCCTTGTCCTTCAACCGTATAGTGGGCTGTAATTACCCCCATAAGTACCTGAACCAGTAAAAGGGCTGAAACAATCCAAAAATATTTGATGGTAGCTTTTTGTGACGGAGTCTGGGTTTCGCTCAACAAAGGCATTTTAACAGGTATTTCATGTTCTGCCTCCTCGCGTTTTCGGGCATAATACCAACCCATAAGCCCAATACCGGCCAATAGCAGAATTACGCTGAATCCTGTCCATAAAATCAGGGCGCCGGTAGGTTCATTGGCTACCAGTTCTTCGGGAGGCCAGTTATTGGTATAAGTTATATCCTGTCCGGGCCGCTGAGTTACGCAACTCCATGCGGTCCAAAAGAAAAACGCATTCATTTTGCGCATACGTTCGGCATCTTTAATGCTATTATCAGGAATACTGTAAGCATCACGTAAATCAGCCATTTCCGGGTTGTTGGTAAACAAACCGCTGTAAAATTCACTGTTGGCAGCTATGGCTTCGGCCCTGATAGCAGAAACCGTAATGCTATTACTTGCTTTATTATAAGTGTTTTTTCGAATATCGTTTTGGAGTGCTTTTTTTAAGGCTGCCTGTTGCTCATCGTTTACCTGGGCATAGGGAATACCTTCGCGCTGCAGGGCCAGTTTATTCAGCATAAATTCAGCTTCTTTATGCAACCAGTCGGCACTCCAGTCGGGAGCCTGATAGGCACCGTGTCCCCATACGGATCCTAATTCCTGGCCTCCAATCGATTGCCAAATGTTTTGTCCGTCTTTAATGTCCTGTCCGGTAAACAGCACCGTGCCGTCGGCTGTCATTACCTTGTCGGGAATGGGAGGGGCCTGACGGTAAATCTCTCTGCCATAATACAAAAGAACGGCAAACGAAATGGTCATTACAGCGGTAAAGCCTAACCAAAGTTGTTTTGTTTTCATACAAATTAGTTTTTAAGTTTGATGCAAACATAAAAAATATTTTATAAAAAGATACCATTGTCCTTTTATAAATTTTATTAATTTTGCCACATAAAACAGAATACTATGTTATCAAAAACTTCAGAGTATGCCATCAGGGCTCTGGTATTTATTCAACTGCAACAGATACAGAATAAACGGCCGGGCGTTATAGAAATAGCTAAAGAAATTGAGGCTCCCGAAGCCTTTACGGCCAAAGTGCTGCAAATTCTTACACGGAATCATTTGGTGCAATCAATGAAAGGTCGTGGTGGGGGGTTCTTTTTTAAAGACAACAAGTGCGAGTTGACACTTTTTGATGTAATTCAACATACCGAGGGAGATTTAATTTTTAAAAAGTGCGGTTTTGGGTTAACCCAGTGCAGCGACGAAAATCCGTGCCCATTACACGATAAGTACGATGCCATTCGTGATGGCTTTTTGCAAATTGCCAAAGCAGAAACCATTTGTTCCTTATCGCAAAAAATTATTTCAGGTAAAGCGGTATTAAACCGGCTGGTGACAATGAATTAAGCCCTGTTAGCTGTGTAATATTGTGTACAAAAACTTTTAGAACCTGGCTATTTTGCCACTTCAGGCAGAACTACGAACCAAAGTTTGGAAAAGTGTAAAACTGAATAATCAGAATACATTTCTAATTTTTAGAATTGCTGTGAATAAAATAACCCGACTTTATAAAAAATTACACCGCTGGCCCGGACTGATCCTTTCTTTTTTATTACTCTATTATGGGATTACCGGCATCCTGATGAACCACCGCGAAACTTTTGCCCCTATTGAGGTAAACCGCACCAACCTTCCTGCCAACTACGCTTACCGTAACTGGAACAATGCAGCAGTAAAAGGGAATTTGATTATTTCCAATGACAGCATTTTACTTTATGGAAATATAGGTATATGGGTTACCGACTCCTTATTTACCCGCTACCGCTCGATGAATGCAGGTTTTCCCAAAGGCATTGATACACGTAAGATTTTTGATGTGCACCAAGCTCCCGATGGCCATTTGTATGCAGCCACCTTATTTGGTTTCTATGCCTTTGATAAGGAACAAAAGCAATGGCAAAAACTCGATCTCGATGTATCGATAAAGCGGTTTGTGGGTATCGAGAGTGTGGGCGACACGGTTTTTGCCCTCAATCGTTCGTATTTGTTTAAGGGAATATCGGATGGAGCGAATACCCGTTTCGAAAAGATTGAACTGGAAGCTCCCGAAGGCTATGTGAACGATGTAGGACTTTTTGAAACCATCTGGCAGATTCATTCGGGCGAAGTTTTTGGCTTGCCCGGCAAGCTTTTTGTCGATGCCTTGGGTGTTATAACCATTTTTCTTTCGGTAACAGGCATCCTGTATTTCTTTTTCCCCAACAGCATCAAGCGGCGTAAGCAACGTAACAAAAAAGTGAAAAATATGGTTAGTACCACCCGCTGGTCGCTTAAGTGGCACAATTACGTAGGTACCTGGACTTTTGCCTTCTTAATTATATTGTATTTTACAGGCATGTTTTTGCGTCCGCCACTGCTCATTTCCATAGCCTATGCTCGCGTGGCTCCGCTTAAGTTTTCGCATCTCGATCAGCCCAATCCCTGGTACGATAAGCTGCGCGATTTGCATTACGACAGCAAAAACGAAAGGCTTTTGTTATCCACATCCGATGGAATGTTCTTTATTTCCGAAGGAACCTATAAACCTAAAGCTTTTCGGTACCAACCTCCGGTAAGTGTTATGGGAATTAATGTTTGGGAGCCTTTTCACGAAGGCACTTACCTGATAGGTTCCTTTAGTGGGCTTTTTGTATGGGATCCAACCCGGCCTGAGATAATGAATTATCCCATGGGTTCCTTGTACCAAAGTCCAGCCGGAGGAAGGCCCGTAGGCGATTTTAAAGTAAGCGGATTCATTCAGGACACTTACGGCAAACAATACCTGGTAGATTACGATCTGGGGGTACTTCCGCTTTACCACCGCCAGATTTTCCCTGAGATGCCCGATAATGTACGTGCGGAATCACGCATGTCGTTGTGGAGCCTTTCGCTCGAAATACATACCGGGCGCTTTTTCAATAACCTACTGGGAATTTTTTACATTCTGATAGTTCCCCTGAGCGGATTGGCCGGAGTTATTGTGGTGCTGAGCGGATACCTGCTCTGGCGTAAAAAATATCGAAACAAAAAAGTGAACTCCAGTTAAATCAAAAAAATGGAATCGAAGAATAAACCATTTGAAAACCAACCTGTTTATAGTAAACAAGTCAACGAAAAGTCCGGGTTCTGGTTTATGTATTCCTTGTTCGCAAAATATTTTAATAAATACAGAACCAACATTAAGCATTAATATAAACTAAAATAGCTACCAATGAAAACAAGACATTACCGAACAGAACCCATAAAAGACAATCCGCACGGGGTTGAAGTTTGCCAGCTATATAACGATGCTTCGGCACAAATGATGCACATGACCCTGCAACCCGGTCAAAGTCTGAAGCCCCACAAAACGCCGGTCGATGTAACCTTTTATGTATTGGAAGGCCAGCCCACCATCCACATTGGTGATGAGTCGCAGGCCTTTGGATCCGATACCCTGATTGAAAGCCCGGCCTTTATTGTGCATCACCTCAGCAATGATACCGATAAACCGGCACGTATTCTGGTTACCAAAGCACCGCGTCCTGAACAGGCAACTAAAATTTTGTAAGAAAATTCTATACCTATGAGCGAATTAATCAATAACTCCAAATTCCGAAAACACAAGCTTAAAGAGCTGATTCTGAAATTACACAATGGGACAGCGGCTGGTGCGGTTCGTGAAGAACTGGCAGAAACCCTGCGCCACATTCCTTACGGCGAAGTGGTTGAAGTAGAGCAGGAACTTATTAGTGAAGGACTGCCCGAATCGGAAGTACTAAAATTGTGCGATGTGCACGGCGAAGTGCTCGAAGGCCACGTGGATGTGAGCGGAGCCAAAGCCATTCCCGAAGGCCATCCGGTGGATGTGTTTAAAAAAGAAAACCAGGAAATTCTTAGCCTGATAACTTTAATCAATGAACAACTGGGAAAGCTGAAACAAACCGAACCCAGCGATTTTGCCACTTATATACTTACCCTACAAGCCAAATTCAATGCCCTCTGGGATGTCGATAAACATTACCAGCGCAAAGAATACCTGGTATTTCCAAATCTTGAGAAAAACGAGATTACCGGACCGCCCATGGTCATGTGGGGCAAACACGATGAGATTCGCGACCAGTTAAAGGGCTGCATCGAACTGTTGAAAGAGCCCGGACTGAAAGCCTCCGATTTGCAGGACGCCCTGGAATTGCTGGTTAACCCCGTGTTAAAAGCTGTGCGCGATATGGTGCAAAAAGAAGAAGAGATTCTCTTACCCATGTGCATGGATGTGTTAACTACCGAAGACTGGTGGAATGTGCACAAGCAAACGCTGGAATATGGGTTCACCCTTTATGATCCCGAAGTGGACTGGAAACCCGAAGGCATGACCGAAGAAAGCGGAACAATGGCAACCCAAACCGACGGCTCTATTCAACTTCCCTCAGGCAGTTTTACTGCCAGTGAGATTATGGCCATTCTGAACACCGTACCTTTCGACATGACCTTTGTGGACAAAAACGATAAGGTAAAATACTTTACTCAGGGTAAGGAACGTATTTTTGCCCGCAGCCGATCCATCATCAACCGCGATGTGCGTTTGTGTCACCCTCCGGGAAGTGCTCATATTGTGGAGAAAATTATCGACGATTTTAAATCGGGACGAGCCTCCCATGCGCCCTTTTGGATTCAGATGAAAGGAAAATTCATTCATATTGAATACTTTGCCCTGCGCGATGAAAACGGGGAATACCTGGGCACGCTCGAAGTGTCGAAAGATCTTACCGAAGTGAGGGCTTTGGAAGGCGAACAACGCATTTTGTCATATTCAAACGAAAAAACCAATGAGTAACATGATAATCACTCCCAAATCGAAGATATTTGAACTGCTCGAAGCATATCCTGAGCTCGAAGATGTGCTGATTGCCGCTGCCCCACAGTTCAAGAAGTTACAAAACCCGGTATTGCGCAAAACCGTGGCAAAAATTACCAACCTGAGCCAGGCGGCTACCATTGGCGGAATTAATGTGGAAGAACTGGTGAATACCCTTCGTGCAAAAGTGGGACAAAACCTGGAGTCGTTTAATCAGGAAAGCAGCACCTACAATACCATTCAACCCGATTGGTTCCGTGAGGAAGGGATAACACAGGTGATTGACATCCGTGAGATGCTCGATGCCGGCGATCAGCCGGTGCATGAGGTAATGGCTGCACTGAAAAAGACCGGTTCAGAAGCTATACTGCAACTGATAGCTCCTTTTTTACCGGCACCCTTAATCGACAAATCGCTGAGCCTGGGCCATGAGCATTGGGTAAATAAGCGTTCGGATACTAACTTTCTGATATATTTTAAAGGCTTGTAAAGCAAAAGCAGCACTACTTTTTGGTCTCTCCAAAAAGTATAGTTAAACGATAAAAAGAAAACCCCGGCTGAGAGGCCGGGGTTTTCTTTTTATAAAATATTAAAATCTTTCCCTGTTCCTAAGAGCCCGCAAGCCAATACGGGTAGGGTAATGCACAATATGTACGTTAAGGGAGCATAAAAAA
Source organism: Bacteroidetes bacterium HGW-Bacteroidetes-4 (assembly GCA_002840905.1). Taxonomy (GTDB): domain Bacteria; phylum Bacteroidota; class Bacteroidia; order Bacteroidales; family SZUA-534; genus GWE2-40-63. The sequence continues at coordinate 26,519 of PHDD01000035.1, forward strand.
AACAGGCTAATGTGGTGATTTATATTTAATAATAGCTTAAATTTGTTTTGCCCGAATTTAAAACTAAAGCCCGAGCAAGCGAACTATGGAAACACACTTTTCCATACTTTGGTGTAAGTATAACCGGTTTGGTCAGCCCTTTCTTAAAGGATTACCCAACCTATTGCTTGTTCGGTATGTATCCCCACAGGATTTTCTTCTTAAAAAGCATGATTTTTTCTTTTATTCTTTGACCAAAAGCCTGAAACAAACTGCTTACCGGGAGTCAGAAACCGGCTCTTCAGCCACCGGGGTTTAGGCATAAACCCCGCATAACCTTACCTTCTCATTTTCTTATCGACAAACATAAAAACCAAACCGTATGGAAAATCGTGCAAAGTATGTAACCGCAAAAATTTATGATGCTACCAAACCAGGTTTTCAGTTTCCTGAAAAAGAGCTCGCTCTGCTTAATGGAAAAAAGAATGTGGGCCTTTGTTTTTCGGGTGGGGGTACCCGTTCAGCTTCGTTAACCTTAGGACAACTCCGGGGCTTAAAAGAGATTCAGGTACTGGATCAGATAGCCTACCTGTCGGCTGTATCGGGCGGTAGTTGGGGCAGTCTTCCTTACCTGTTTTTGGATGCCAGCATCCCCGACGGTACTTTCCTGGGGCCTTACCTAAAGCCGCAGGAACTTAGTGTTGAGGAAATCCGTCGGCTTCCAAAATACAGTATGGCCTCGGCCATAGCCAATTCCGGACTTTTCGACGACCTGATGAAAAACCTTTTTGCCGGCGACGAACGCTACTCCAATATTATCAATGATATTTTCCTGAAACCCTTTAACATTGGCAACAGGCATAAATTTTTTACGTTCAATGCCAGCACCCTTGCCAATGTGTTAAGCTACAATCCACAATTGGAGCCGGGCGATTTCTACACACTGAATCCCAACGGAAACCGTCCTTTTCCCATTGTTGGCGGAACCATCATAAGGCCTAAGTTGGGTCGCTACCAGTTCGAGATGACCCCAATGTATGTAGGATTGGACGGCTTGTTTAGGGAAGCCGGTTCGCGGGGTAAGTATGATATAGGCGGAGGTTATATTGAAGCCCATGGTTTTGATTCCGATTCGCCCGACCTGGTAGATGCTGATAAAAACCTGGTATATGTCCGCCTGGGAAGGCCCAAAAGGCGTTTTTCCCTGGCCGATGTGTTGGGTGTTTCAGGAGCTGCTCCTGCCGAATATGCCGACCGACTGGGCCTTGAATGGCTGGGCTTCCCTGAATTCAAATACTGGTCGCCCATTAGCGGAATTGATGCCAAAGCCAAAGAATACGATTTTGCCGATGGCGGTGTGATGGAAAACCTGGGCATCATGCCCATGCTGAAACGGGGCGTCGATAAGCTGCTTATTTTTGTGAATTGTCAGACGCCATTAAACTACGGAGCCGACGGCAAAGCAAACATTGCCAGTTCCATTCCGGCCTTGTTCCATCAAATCAGGAATCAAAACGGCGAAGGCCATTTCCGCGATAACATTGTTTTTATGGACCAGGAAGATAAATTCAACAGCCTGGTCGATGGCTTACTAAGCAAAATAAAGAACGGCGAACCCGCTATTTATACCGATACGTACCAGATAAGCGACCAGCCCGCCCATAACATAAAAGGAGGCCGACAGGTGGAGGTTATGTGGGTGTACAACTCGCGCATCGACCAATGGGTAGAACAACTGCCCATTGAAGTAAAGCAGGGACTTGAAGATGGCAGTTACGGAAAACGCTTCCCGCTGTATAAAACCTTTATGGAAAACTTTCCCCGCATTATCGACATGAAACACGAACAAGTAAACCTTATGGCGCATCAGGCGGCGTGGAGCATGGTACAATCGAAAAAAATAATTCAGGACTTTATTCAGGGAGCATCAACTCTTTAACCCATTAATTCTTACTTATGGCAAAGCTAAATATTCAGGAAGCGCTACAAAACAGGGAATCGCGGCAACAGTTTCTTTACTTGGGTGATGCTGATTTTATTCATAGCGCGGAGGGGGCTTCTTTTGTAAGCCAAAAGATAAACCGGTTGCACAAGGGTTTTCAGGAGAAATTCTGGGGAACCCTGGGAAACTTTGATAACACTCGCATCCATTGGAGCGGAGAGCTACTGCATTCGAACGAAGGGCAATTCGAATCGGAGGGTATTACCCGCGAACTAAAGGAAGATTTAATAAAGGCCCTGGGCACCACCGAATTGAATACGCATCAAATCAGGGAGCGCTTTATCTCGTTCGACGGGGTCGATTTTCCTGATGATTTACGCGAGAACAAGGCCCTGCGCTTAACGCTGTTTCTGAACCCCAACGAAGGGGCCCTGGTGTATTATCAGCTCTTTGATGCCGATGAAGCCGATCCCGACAAGGGCAGTCACAAGGGCTTCGATTACGATTTTATTCAGCCCGAAGCAACCAAAAACGACGCCGGACTCATCGATTTTAATGTCGATAAGCGCGACCGGTTGTCGTACCAAATCGAATTGCTGCCCAAATTTCTTCCGGTCGAAGCCGGTTCTGCGGAACGTGTTCGCAACCGCTTTGTGGTTAAGGTGCTTACTTTTTTGCGTGAGGCGGCCACGGCCGAAAGTATTATTGAGCGGAGCGAGGCCCGGTTGTTTAAGTCGGAAGAACGGTACCGCCTGCTGGTGTTCCATCGCGACAGCGATGCTTTTGCAGCCCCCGACCCGGTAAGTAATCCGCTGTTTGCCGATCGGAAAACCCTCTTCCTGATTCACGGTACCTTTGTCGATACCGAAGCGTCGTACGAGGCGTTATTGAGTCGTTCCAACGGAAAAGCATCCTTGCTAAAGCAATACCTCGAATCGGAAGACACGCCCCACACGCAAGCCATCGCCTTTGATCATCCCACGCTGTTCGACGATGCGGCAGAGAACAGTCAGCGCCTGATGAAAGCGCTCGAAGCCTATGAGCGGGGGTTTGTCTTTCGTAAAAAAGTGGATGTGATAGGAACCAGTCGTGGCGCTTTGGTGGCCAAATACCTGGCCATGGCTTTTGAGCAAAACAACGGAAGCAACCCCAGGGTTCCCATTGACAAAATAGTGACGGTTTCCGGGGCCAACGGTTGCGGTTACCTGAGTAAGGGCAAATTCTTTATCAATACCCTGCTAAAGATGCTGAAAAAAGGCTCGCCGGCACAACTGGCTTTGGTTAATATGGCCCAGCTGTCGGTAAAATACCTGAGCACCCGTGCCGGACTCGATTTAATGACTCCCGACAGCATGCGGCTAAACAGTATATTAAACTACCAGCCCCCGGCAAACAGTTTGATTAGCGTGTTGCCCATCAGTGCCGATTTTGAGGTGGAACAGGCCGCATCGCTGGGCAAAAAGCTGGCAGCCTTCTTTTTACGCCTGGGCGATAAAGCGGTGCAGCAATTGCTGGGGCGCGAGCACGATTTTGTGATAGGCACCCGCGAGCAGCAAATGCCCCAGCCCTTTGCACTGGCCCGGGTAAAAGGCAATAAAGTGTTTAACGCCGTTCATGGCCGGGTACTTGACCTCGACGAGGTATGGCCGTTCATGGCTAAATTTCTGAAACAATGAGTGCGCCCACAGTTTATACCACGGTGTGTAAGGCATCACGCAAGTGGAATGCCACCGGTGTAAGGCTGCATTGCGAGCGCGAATACCATATAAAAGCCACAGGTACCTGGACCGATTTTTATATAAGTACCGATGCCCATGGCTTTGAGCGCAATCACCTGCGCCCCTTTAAGCGTTTTAAGCGCCAGCCCGATGCTCACTGGTTTGCATTAATGGGAAGCATCGGCAAAGAAAGTCCTTACTTTTTGGTGGGTGCAGATTTGCTTCTTAAACCCGATAAAGCAGGCGAACTGTTTTTGTTTGCCAACGATATGCCCGCCATGTACTGGAACAACCGGGGGAGCCTGAGTATTACCATTACGGAATACAAACCTCAAAACCAGAACTTATGATAGCAAAAACATACCAGCGAAGAGCTACGCTAATTTTTACTCTGCTGGCAGGGGTAGTGCTGTACAACCACTTCTTTTTTAATCCGCCACCGGAGCCTTCAATTCCCATCGAAGAATTAAACAGCCTGCAAAAGGGTGCCCTCGACGGGATGCAGGCCATGAGTAAATTGTTGCTTACCCTGTCAACGGCCCTGTTTGGATTTATTGGCCTGGTGGTGTTCAAACAAAGCAACTTTGAGCTGAGCAACTACCGGGTTAAGCTGCAAATACTGCTGATGGTGGCTTTTACTGTTTTGTCGATCGACTACGGTTTTATATTACTCGAAAAACTGACCGAGCAACTGGCCAACGAGCATTTCAACCCGTTTGAACTGATGATAAGCTTTCCGCAAATCATGCAGTTTGTAATGTTTCTGGTTGCTTTGCTGTTTTCGGCAAGGCTTTTTATATCCATATTAAATACCAAATCATGAAGAAAATAGTTTTAAGCGGGCTCTTTGCCCTGTTGGTTATTTATCCGGCATGCCGTATTCAATCGCAAACCTGGGAACTGGCCCCTTTGGAAGTTCGTGAAACGCTCGAGAAGGCCGCTCAAAAGCAGGCCATTGGACTGGAACAGGAAATGAGCGACAGCCTGACCCAGCTGTACCTGAACCTTGTGCATCAGTTGGATTCGATGCAGGCCGATACACAGGTTATCACCCATTTGGTCGATACCACCAGCATGATGGAGGTTTTTGAAAAATACACCAAAGCCCTGGCCAAAGAAAAGCGCTTTGTACCCAACATCCGCCGGCTGGCATTTAAGCAGGTAGGGTTTAAACAAAGCCGCAGTATGGTACAGGAAGAAGGTTTTGAGCTAAAACTGATTAATGAGTATCCCCGGGTGCAGTTTACCCGTTACCTGGCTTATGGTGAGGTACAGGTTTATGTGGATGACAAGCTGAAAGGGCCCGTTTCTCTTATGAAAAAAGGGCTGATTATGCCCAGCAACCGCGATTCCTGGGTTGAGCTGCGTAAGGCCGGGGAGCTTTTGTGTGCACAAAGGGTGCGATTAAAGCGGGGCGAGGTATTCGATTTCAGCTGTGAGCCTTAAGCGGAGCAAAACAAGGTTTAGGGTTTACGGAACAAGGTTCACGGTTCACAGAATGAGGTAGGAGCTTAGCGGAATGAGGTTCGCGGTTCACGGAAAGAGGTTCAACGTTCACGGAAAGAGGTAGGAAGTCGGCGGAAAGAGGTTCAACGTTCACGGAAAGAGGTTGGAGGTTAACGGAACAAGGTTGGATTCTCACGGAATATGGTTCGATGCTTACGGAACAAGGTAGGAAGCTCACGGAATAAGGTACGTTGCTTACGGAAAGAGGTTGGAGGTTAACGGAACAAGGTTGGACGCTCACGGAATGGATGTTGCTGAAGACTGGATGACTTGTCCTAAAATAACTTGACGGAAGTGTAAAATAAACTCGGAAGTGTAAAATAAACTCTGTCGGAAGTGTAAAATAAACTCTGTCTGACTTTTTTATTCTTAATATTCAAATCTACTGTTTTTTTTTGATTTCAACTCTTA
>PHDD01000007.1 GCA_002840905.1 Bacteroidetes bacterium HGW-Bacteroidetes-4
GCTGGCAATGTTTAGTTCAACATACCCTCCAATGCAAAGCGTATGCAAGCAACGCTTTATTGGAGGCTAAGTGTTGTGTATGTTTATTGTTTATTAAAAGAAGTGAGCAATCCCAATTCCATACCACGTATTTCGGCCAGGCTTTTCATACGGCCGTAGAGCCCATAGCCTGGATAGTTGTCTAGGCCAATATCGCCAAGCATTTGAAAGCCATGATCGGGACGAATGGGAATTTTATAGTCGCTGTGTTCCTGGCTTTTCCGTCGGATGCTTTCTTTTATAAGTAACGATGCTACATTCAATATATCGACATCGCCATCGAACAGGTTGTTTTCCATAAAGTTGCGATCGACATCACGGGTAACGTTTCGCAAATGGGCAAAATGAATTCGGTCGGCAAATTCATTGGCCATTTTTACCAAATCGTTGTCGTAACCCGCTCCCAGCGAACCAGTACAAAGCGTAATGCCATTGGCCGGACTGTTTACTTCGTTTAATATATATTTTAAATCGTCGTAACCCGTAACTATTCGTGGTAGCCCAAGCTGCGCCCATGGAGGATCGTCAGGATGAATAGCCAGTTTAACCCCTTTGTGTTCTGCTACCGGAGTAATTTCGCGTAAAAAATAAATGAGGTGTTCCCGTAGTTTGTCCTTGTTGATGTGTCGGTACTCATCTAAAGACGCTTGAAAAGCTTCCAGGGTGTAGGCCTCGAGTGAGCCGGGTAAACCCAGCAGAATGGTGTTTTGCAGCTCTGCTTTTTGGTCCTCGTTGAGTGAACCAAAGTATTTGGTGGCCTGGTCAATAACTTCCTGAGAATAGTCGCTGGCTGCATTTTGTCGTTTGAGAATAAATAAATCGAAAGCAGCAAACACATGATACACATACATAAGGCTTTGTGAACCATCAGGGTAGGTAAGGGCCAGGTTGGTCCTTGACCAGTCGAGTACCGGCATAAAATTGTAACATACCGTATAAATGCCACATTGTGCCAAATTGCTCAACGTTTGTTTATAGTTCTCGATATGTTCCTTGTAATTGTTTTTTTGCTTTTTAATGGCTTCACTCACCGGAACACTTTCAACCACTGCCCAGGTCAAGTCATGCTTTTCAATCAGGGCTTTCCGCTCTTGTATGGCTTCCAGAGTCCAAACTTCGCCAACGGGAACCTGATGAAGCGCTGTTACAATTCCTGTAGCCCCAGTTTGTCTGATTTGGTCGAGCGTTATACGATCATTGGGTCCAAACCAACGCCAGGTATGCTCAAAACCTGGTTTGTTAAGGTTTTGCATGATTTTATTTATTTTGGTATTTACCAGATATTTAATTTTATTATGTTTTGGTTTAATAGGCTCCACGAATATGTTGATGCACTTTTTGGGTGTAAAACGATTTTAACTGAACATGAAGCACGCTATCCAAAGAATTTAGTTCGCTGATGGCAGCATTGGTTTTAATCTGTATAGTAGAACTGGCCCCGGGAATAATTGTGCTTACCGCAGGATGGTCAAGAATCCAGCGTAAGGCAAAGTCTGAAAGGCTCATCGATTCGGGCAGATAGTTCAATTTTAGGGCATCAACCAGTTCCAGCCCTTTATGGAATGGCAGGCCAGCAAAGGTTTCGCCTACATTAAAAGCTTCACCGTTCTGGTTGAAATAACGGTGATCGTTCTGAGCAAAGCGTGTTTCCGGATTGAATTTACCGGTTAATAATCCGCTGGCCAGGGGCAATCGAACAATAATGCCCACGCCTTTTTCCTGTGCACGGGGCAGCAGTTCATTTACCAGTTTCTGACGAAAAACGTTAAAGATGACCTGAAGCGAGAGTAATTCTTCCTGCTCAAGGCAAAGCAAGCCTTCGTCCACCGATTCCACGCTGGCTCCATAGTGTTTTATCAATCCTTCAGACTGTAAATCGCGCAGCCAATCAAAAACATGGCCTTTTTGCAGTTCACGGGTAGGAATGCAATGCAGTTGCAACAGGTCGATAGAGTCAAGGCCAAGACGTTCGAGCGAACCAAGTACCGAAGTTCGCATGATTTCTTTGCTGTATTTGTCAGGATAGGCAGCGGCACTGCGCCCAAATTTGGTTGCAATTTTAAGTGGCGTTTTGCTGTTTTTTATATAAGCACCCAGTATGGTTTCACTTTTTCCGCCACCGTAAACATCGGCCGTGTCGAAAAAGCGTACGCCCGAATCAACAGCTGCCTGTAATATTTCAAAACCTTTTTCTTTCGAAATATCTTCGCCCCAGTCGCCTCCCAATTGCCAGCAACCAAGCCCCACTTCCGAAACATCAAAGCCTTGTTTGCCTAATTTCCGATATTTCATATTTTTTTCTATTATAAATGATTTGTGTTGTATTATAGCTGTTTATACCCCGCTAAAAGTGCTAAAGCCGCCATCGATGGGGAGAACCACTCCGGTAACAAATGAGGCGGCATCGCTGGCCAGATACAATACAGCACCCACCAACTCTTCAGCCAGACCAAAACGACCCATCGGTGTGTTGGCAATAACTTTATTTCCCCGCTCAGTGTAAGTACCGTCGGGGTTAATCAGTAAGGCACGGTTCTGGTTCCCGATAAAGAAACCCGGTGCAATAGCGTTTACACGAAGCTTGTCGCCAAATTTCATGGCCAGTTCCATAGCCATCCACTGGGTAAAGTTCGATACCGCAGCTTTGGCTGCCGAGTAACCGATAACACGTGTTATGGATTGAAAGGCAGCCATTGACGAAATGTTTATGATGTTTCCAGAACCCTTATCGGCCATAACTTTTCCAAATACCATCGAAGGCAGTACGGTGCCTTTAAAATTCAGATCGCTTACTTTATCCAGGTCATCTATTTTTAGGTCGAATACAGTACTGTCGGGACTGATGGTGGCGCCGGGCATGTTTCCGCCGGCAGCGTTCAGCAACAGGTCGATGGTACCGTACTGTTTCAGAATCAGGGAGCGACTGGCTTCGAGGGCAGTTGTTTCCAACACATTGGTACGGAGTCCCAGGGCTTGACCACCCAGGTCCTGAATGGTTTTTGCAGTAGCTTGTGCAGCTTCCATGTTAATGTCGAGAAAAACAAGTTTCATTCCCGCCTGCGACAGGCCTTTGCCTATGGCAGCGGCAAGTACGCCTCCACCACCGGTTATAACGGCCACCCGGTTATTCAGGTTAAAAAGTTTATCGATGTAGCTCATTGGTTTATATTTTTAAGTTTATGAATATAGCAGTATTTGCTTAAGCAGTAATTTTGCCGTTGGTAAGCCCGAGTGACGGTTTGGTTTGGGATGATTTTATCAAAAAATTACCACTGCCTTTATTGTTACTCACCGGAATCGGTGTTTGGTGTTGCAGAAGTCTGGGTTGAATGATGCGGAAGTTTGCGTTTAATGATGCAGCACTCTGCGCACGAAGATGCAGCACTCTACGCAAAATGATGCAGCACTCTGTGCACAAAGATGCAGCACACTGCGCACGAAGATGCAGAGGTCTGAAATATTCGATGTAAAACAACAGGAACAAGGTAGAGAATGATTGATTGTACCCGGGTAAGTCATTAAAATTAAGTGCTGCCTTTTTCATGCAATCGATTTTATAAGGTTATGGCTTGTACCCTGCTTATTCATTTTTAATTCCAGGCACAAAGCGGTGTTCTATATTCATGTAATACTCCAGTGAATGAGCTGGTTGGTCATATCCTTCAGGAATGGGTTGACCAGAAAATTGTTGAAAGTGCAATATGCAGGCATCACGCCACCAACGTGCCTCTTTAGCCTGTATCTTTAAGAGTTCTGCTACGTGGGTAAAACGTTCGGTATCGACAAAGTCGGCTTGCGCGTCCCATTGGTTTTGCATCTGCCTGACAGCATCAGCACCAGAGTAATAGCGGTAGCATAATTCATCCCATAGGGTGCGTCCCGATGCTAAAGTTTCGTTCCAGCCTACATGATGAAACCACAGTAGGTATTTGTCGGGGCAAAGTTCACGCTGGCCAAATACCCGGGCCACTTCTGGAAAATACTGGTTCACCGCATTGCTCCCGGTAGCGGTACGATCGAAACCCAACCCCTGTTTATCAGCACGGTGGTAATAAACTGAGGTCCAGTCGGGACGACCTCCGGTAACCCAAGGGCCAGGACCGTAATGATGGTTGCGGGCCATAATGTGGTGCAGTCCTATAGGAGTCATATAATTGACCAACACTTCGCGTGAATCCATCATCATCGGTACCATGGACTCTACAAAGTTTGGTTCGGTAGTAAAAGTCATTTTAAGCCACTCTTTTGCTATTTCTTCAGCACTAAGTTGATAATCCCAGGCTAAGCGTCCGTAGGCATACCAGTTGGCCTGGGCAAAAGGATGTCCGGTCCAGTTAAAATCGTTTCCAATATTCGAAACACCAGCTATTCCGGTGAGTTTATTTTTATAAAGACTTCCGTCTATAACACTGGCTACGGTAGAACCTTCACCTTTGCACCAGGTGTCGCTATCGAGAGTTTCTTTGTAAAGCGGTGCCTGATAAAATAAATGTGTAGCACAACCAGTATATTCCTGGGTTATCTGAAACTCCATCATCAGGGGGGTTTGTTTCATGGAACCAAACAAGGGGTGAAATGGTTCACGGGGCTGAAAATCGATGGCCCCGTTTTTTACCTGTACCAGCACATTGTCGCGGAACTTACCATCGAGTGGAAGGAATTCGTTGTTGGCTTGTTTGTGCCGGTCGTCGGGAACTTCGTGACTGTAAACAAAAGCCCTCCAGATAACCACACCATCATAAGGGGCTACCGCATCGGCCAGGAGGTTAGCTCCCTGTGCGTGGGTTCGGTGGTAATCCTGAGGCCCGGGCTGCCCCTCGCTGTTAGCTTTTACCAGAAACCCGCCAAAGTCAGGGATTAAGGTGTATATTTCGCGGACTTTATATTGCCACCATTGTTGTACTTCAGTGTTCAAAGGATCTGCAGTCTTTAAGCCACCTTGCTCAACCGGCGCACTGAAACGAGCTGTTAAATAGACTTTTATTCCGTATGGGCGTAAAATATTTGCCAGGGTTGTAAGTTTTTCGAGATATTGTGTGCTTAACACCAGTGCGTTTGCATTAACATTGGTTACCACTGTACCATTAATGCCTATCGAAGCATTTGCTCGTGCATAATCGGTATAACGTGGATCGGCATAATCGGGTAATTTGTGCCAGTCCCAGATTGAAAATCCGGCATAGCCCCGTTCTACTGTTCGGTCAAGGTTATCCCAATGATTAAGAAGGCGCAGCTTTAGTCGGGGCTTTTGGATCAGATTTAGTTCCGTAAGCGACAGTTGCTGCTGCATGTGTCGCAATAAATGAAACGTTCCGTACAGCAGTCCTATATCGGAATTGGCGGTAATCAGCAGGGGCCCGTTAGACGGTTGAATCAGCTGGTAACCTTCGTTTCCCAGAGCTTCAACCGAAGCCAATGCTGGTATGTTGCTAAAGTCATGCAACTCGTTCAATTTGGCAATCAGCAAAGTAGCTTCTATAGTGTGGGTGGTTTTAACTGTTACCGGAGTTTTGAGCATTGAAGTAATGGCTCGCTTCAATTCCTTACGTATAATTTGTTGGGTTTCGGAATATCCAGGAACAACTACCGTACCTAATATTTTTTGATAGTTTTGTTCCAGGTTGGCATCTGAAATAGGGGCATACCTGAGCCAAAGGTCATAGCCATTTTCGGCTTTAAGTGACATACTTACCGATAAGCAAACCAGCCCAATAATTAAAGTATATCTTTTCATAATCTTACGGTTGTTTTTTAATTTTAAGCGATGAGCCACGAATGATGATGTCGGATTTTAACACGGTCTGGTTGGTGACGTTCAGGTTGCTGTTGCCCAGAATGTGTTCAATCAACTGATTGGCAGCCATGGCCCCCAAATCGAATGCCGGATAATTGACCGAGGTTAGTCCGGGACTTACTATTTCACAAACCAAATCGTTGTTGAATCCCACAACTGCAATGTCGTCGGGAACACGGATACCCATTTGCTGAAAAGCCAAAATGCAGCCTACCGCGGTTTGATCGTTGGCTGCAAAAACGCCATCGGGCCGGGGACTCTTTTTTGCAATTAGGACAGCAGCCTGTTTACCGGCATCAAGATCGAGGTTTTTTAAAAAGAGGGTTTCGCCACAGTTGGTCTTATTTGCATCGTGCAGTGCCTGAACAAAGCCTTTTTTTCGTTGCCAGTACACCTTATTATTTGAGTTAAGGGTAAGGTGAATCAGGCATTTACAACCCTGATCCAATAAATGGTTGCTTGCCTTATAAGCAGCCTGGTAATTATCAATAATAAAGCAGGCCGAATCGGTAAGTTCCGGGGTACGATCGAAAAACACCAGAGGAATCCCTTTTGCAATAAAAGGAGCAAAGTGTTTGGTATCGGTGGTGTTCGCAGTTAATGATACCATCAGGCCATCGACCCGTTTACGAAAAAATGTTTTGGCAATGGATTCTTCACGCCGGAGTTCATCGAGTGATTGACTGATAAGCAGGTTGTAGCCTTTTTCCGAGGCCACTTTTTCGGCTCCGGCCAGGCAGGTTGAAACAAATTTGCTGTCGATTTTTGGAACAATAATCCCTATGGTATGCGTTTCTTTTTGCCGAAGGTTGGCTGCAAAAGTATTCGATTGGTACCCATTTTCCAGGGCATATTGCATAACCTTATTGCGGGTATTTATATTGATGGCTTTATTCTCGTTAAGTGCCCTGCTCACTGTAGAGGCCGACATATTGAGCGCATTAGCAATATCGTAGATGGTAAGTTCCTTTTTCAAACTGCTTAATTCTTAAGTATTGTGCGGACAAAAATAATAATTATTGCAATTCATTGTGCAATCGGTTGCAATTTAATGTAAAAAAATTAATTTTGTATCTTTATAATAAGGTTAAACTATCTTAATAACCATCATGATTAAAAGGGGTACTCTTTGGTGTTTGTTGCTCATCATTTTTGGTATTGTGGGATTAAAGGCTCAGGAAAAATGTGTTTTTTCTGACTACCTTTTTAACTCCATCTCAAAAGAACAGGGTTTGTCACAGTCGTCGGTTTTAAGCCTTTTACAGGATCATCAGGGCTTTATTTGGATGGGAACCAAATACGGGCTCAATCGCTACGACGGATATCGTTTTGTTTCATTTAAGTACAATGCGGTCGATACCAATTCCCTGCAATCGAACGAGATTATTCAGCTTAAGCTCGACTACAACAACGATTTATTAATTGGCGCCCGTGGAGGCGGGCTTAATAAATACATCTATACCAGCCATAGTTTTTTGCGCATTAAAGGAATCCCAAAACACAGTTCGGTTAATGACATTTTTGTTGATGCCGACAGCACGCTGTGGATTGGATCGACTGCGGGGCTTTTCAGAGGAAAAGCCACTAACGATGCGCATGATTACTACTTTAAAAATGTATCCCTAAATTCCATATTCCATAACCCAAGAGGTAATTTTCTGCCTGCTACCAAACAAATGATTGCGGTGGTTTCCATTTATCGCGAATCAGCAAACCGTTTCCTCATTGGAACTGAAGATGGATTATTCCGCTTTGAAGAAGAAAGCAATACCTTTACGAAAATAGATTTGGCTGCCATCAATGCTGCTAAAATAAACTCCATTATTAACGATGGGAAAGGAAAAACCTATATTGGCTCATCGGAAGGGATTGCCCTTATTGATTCCGTTTTGCCTGAAGCCACCATCACCTATTACGACATTTTACAACCCGAACACCGGCAACTAAAAGTGAATTGGGTAAACCAAATGTTGATTGACCACAATAATACGATTTGGGGAGGTACACGCGGTGGCGGTTTATTCCGGATCGATAAACTGGGCAGGCTCCAGTACTTTCAAAGCAATAAAGACAGCAAGGGTTTTATTAGTGACAATGTAATTAACTCACTGTTAATTGATAAAACCGGCGTACTGTGGATTGGCACTGAGAGCCGGGGATGCAATACCCTCGATTTGTACCGTAAGCGTTTTAACCATATCGAGATTGAAGCTATTAACGGAAACAATCACCAAAACCAACAGGTTACTGCCATAACAGGCGATGGGAAAAACACCTTTTGGATAGGAACTGCATTTAATGGCATCAATAAGATAGAAGCTTTGCCCGATGGTTCATTCACTTTCGAAAACATCAACAACATTTCAGTGTTGAGCAACATGCCCACCAACGAAATTATCTCCCTGTTGCTCGACAACAGGAAAAACCTATGGATTGGCATGGGAATAAACAGTATTGTTAAGGTTGATAAAGAACGCAACATTGTAGGAATTCCCACGGCTGGTTTTGTGTTTGCTATTCATCAGGATCACAAAGGACAAATTTGGTATGGGACCTGGGGCAATGGCCTGGGAAGAATCAATCAGGAACAAAATACCGTGCAGCGTTTTAATACATCGAGCGCCAATTACCAAACGCTAAATAGCGACATTGTGGTTTCACTTACCGACGATTTCCACAACAACCTATGGGTAGGCACCAAAGGCGGAGGTATAAATATAGCCCCGCTCGATGTGCTTAATTCAGGACAGTCAGGCTTTGTAAATTATGTATTTTCCGAAGTCGATTCGTTGAGTATCAGCAATAACGAAATCAATTGCATACTCGAAGATAAAAACGGAACATTGTGGCTGGGAACCAGCAACGGGTTGAATAAAGCATTGATTCCCGAAGGAAAAACACCTAACGAAATCATTTATCAGGGAAAACTCAGGTTCCAGTCGTTTTTTGATACCGATGGCCTGCCCAACAATGTAATATGTGGTATTCTGGAAGATAATGAAGGTTATCTTTGGATTAGCACCATGGACGGACTGTCGAAGTTTGATCCCGTAACTCAAACCTTTACTAATTACAATGCCAACGATGGTTTGCAGGCCAACGAATTTCATACCAATGGATTTTACAAACAGGCTTCGGGTGAATTGTTTTTTGGAGGTGTCAATGGAATTACAGCTTTCAATCCGGCCCACATTAAACAGAATCCACACCTTTCAAATGTAACCATAACAGTGTTTAAGGTTTTCGATACCGATGTGAAACCCAATCAGAAAATTCTGAATAAAGTATTACTTACCGAAGATATTTCAAGCACCAAACAAATAATACTAAACCACAAACACAAGGAATTTTCGTTTGAGTTTTCGGGCATGCACTTTTCAAATACGGCTAATGTACGTTACATGTATCGTTTGCTGGGCTTTAATAACGAGTGGCGTTATACCGACGCCAACGAACATGCAGCGACCTATACCAATATTTTTGAAGGCGATTATGTTTTTCAGGTAAAAGCAACCAATAATGATGGAATTTGGAACGACCAGATTGCCCAGATTAAAATTACTGTGTTGCCTCCTTTCTGGCGGACCCCATTGTTTTACAGTCTTTACTTTCTGGCCATTCTGATACTCCTGTTCTTTTTCCGCAAATACTCATTAATTGCAGCAACCGAGAAAACAAAACTAAAGATTGAAGCCCTGGAGAAGAAGAAACTGGCTGAAATAACAGAGTCGAAAATGCGGTTCTTTACCAATATTTCGCATGAGATACGTACTCCCTTAACACTTATTTATTCACCTCTCGAGCGGGTGCTTCAGCAGGGTAGTCTCGATGCCGAATCGCGCAGCAGCCTGTCTCTGGTCAAAAAAAATGTGTCGCGCCTGCTGTCTTTAACCAATCAGCTTCTCCAGTTACGAAAAATTGATATTGGAATATTGGAACCCCGTTTTGAACCGGTTACTTGTATTGCTTACGTGAAAGATATCCTGGGATATTTTGAGAACCAGTCGAAACGAAAATCGATCTCCCTTACTTTTGAAGCCAACGATATTAGCGAATCCCAGGAATTATGGATTGATAAGGAGATGATCACCACAGCATTGTACAATCTTTTGTCGAATGCCTTTAAATATACGCGGATAAATGGTACCATTAAGGTACGAATGGCAAAGGTAACGGCACGCAGCCTTGGACTTGCCCAGGCAATTAAGAATAATAAGGGTGTGGAAAGCTGGTTGCTGCTCGAGGTAGTCGACAACGGCATAGGTATTCCTACAAAAGAACTAAACCATATTTTCCATCGATTTTATCAGAGTTCGAACAGCTCCACTACTGAGCAAGCTGGTTCAGGTATTGGTTTATCCATAGTAAAAGAATATGTTGAGCTTCATAGTGGAAAAGTAAAAGCATCAAGTATGGAGGGAAAAGGAACGACCATCCAGTTGTTCCTGCCACTCGGAAACGGATTCATTACACCCAGACAGATTAAAGATAAGAGTGTTCCTTCTCATCCTCATAAGGCCATATACGAAACACTTAACGCGCTTAGTGAACCCATTGAAGAAGAGCAGGAACCCATTTCAGAAGACGCCGAAGCTGATGTGCTGCTATTGGCCGACGACGATGTGGACATGCTGAATTTTTTAAAAAACCATTTTAGCAAGCGTTACCATGTAATTACGGCTACAAATGGTAAGGAAGCCTGGCAACTGATACAAAAAGAGCTGCCCAATCTGATTTTGTCCGATGTGATGATGCCCGGAATGGATGGCAATGAGTTGTGCAACCTGGTTAAGCATACCATCGAAACCAGTCATATTCCGGTTATTCTGCTAACAGCAAAAGCAGGCGACGATAACATAATTCAGGGGTATGAAATGGGTGCCGACCGTTACATCAGCAAACCTTTCTCGCTGCATGTGCTCGAAGCTCAGGTAGCTCAATTGATGGCCACACGCAGAAAGCTAATCGACTTATACAGCCGGAAAATATTACTTAAACCCCGCGATATTGCCATTACTTCAACTGATGAACGCTTCCTGACCAAACTCATGAACATTATTGAAGACAATATTACCAACCCAAACTTCGATGTTTCGGATATGGTCGATAAAATGGGTATGAGCCATTCGGCAGTTTTAAAAAAGATAAAAGCACTGACCAATAATTCACTGGTCGATTTTGTACGCAGGCACCGCCTGAATAAAGCGGCTTTAATCTTTCAGAAAGAAAAACTTCCGGTAAACGAAGTGGCTTATATGGTTGGCTTTGCCGATGCCAAATATTTTAGCAAGTGTTTTAGCAAACAATTTGGTAAAACACCAACCGATTACCTTAACGAAAACCTTGCTATGAACAACTAGTGCAGCCGGATGTAAAACATTATATGGCAAATTTTTTTTTTAACTATGTTTTGATTTATTACTGACAAATGTATTCTAAACAGCTTATGAAACTATCATTATATATTACCCTTTTAATTTCCGTCCTGTGCCAGTTTCAAGATGCACAGGCGCAGGTAAAAGATACCTATAATAATCCGGTACTTTCCGGTTTTTATCCTGATCCCAGTATATGTCGTGTGGAAAACGATTATTACCTGGTACATTCCAGTTTTGAATATTTTCCCGGGGTTCCAATTTTTCACAGTACCGATTTGGTAAACTGGGAACAAATAGGTCATGTTCTCGATCGTTCCTCTCAATTAAATCTTCCTGAAGGGCTTAAACCATCGGAAGGAATTTTTGCTCCAACTTTACGGTATCATAACGACACTTTTTATATGGTAACCACTTGTGTTCAGTGTGGTGGTAACTTTTTTGTTACCGCAACCAATCCTGCAGGCCCTTGGTCCGACCCAATATGGATTGCCGATGCACCGGGAATAGACCCGACTTTGTTTTGGGATGACGACGGTAGTGCTTACTATATTGGCGGACATAACCTTCATGGATACCGTGCCTGGCCGGGACAAAATGGCGTTTTTATTCAAAAAATCGATATTGCAACAGGAAAATTACTTGGCGATCCGGTTCAAATGACCTTTGGGCATGCTACTAACGCCGTTTGGGGCGAAGCACCTCATATTTATAAAATTAACGGACGTTATATGCTGATGATTGCCGAAGGGGGAACCAGCATTCATCATGCTGTTACGGTTTTTGAAAGCGATTCTCTGATGGGAAAATACACCCCCTCGTTAATAAACCCGGTATTAACTCACCGGCATTTGGGTAAGAATTATCCGATTGCCGCCGTAGGCCATGCCGATTTGGTTCAAACTCAACATGGTGATTGGTGGGCTGTATTGCTGGCTACACGACCCATAAAACAGCAGGTTATGCTGGGGCGCGAAACTTTTTTAGTTCCCCTGGTATTTGAGGACGGATGGCCGGTTTTTAATCCCGGAAAAGGAATTGTGGAAGTTGAAATGCTGCTACCCAAGTTACCGCCCATGAAAACTTCGTCACGATCGACTGTGGATGGATTTGAAACTGAAAGCATGGGCTATGACTGGAACATGTTGCGCACCCCCACCGAAAAATGGTATCAGCTTAATAAAGGCTTCCTTGAGATGCAAACCCGGCCACAAAAGTTGATTGAAAATACCCAACCCTCGTTCTGGGGGCGACGGATTCAGCATTTTACTTTTGATGCTTTTACCAAAGTTGATTTTAACAGCAACAAAAGCAACGAAGAAGCCGGATTTGTTGCCCTGTTGGACAGTAAAAACCATTATCGCTTGGTAAAAAAGGGTAAAAGCATCAAATTGTTTAAAGTAGAAAAAGGTAACGAGACTTTGGTAGCCGAGGAATCTTATCATGGTAGTTCAGTAGTTTTAGGACTAAAAGCTGATTTTTTTGAATACCAGTTTTGCTATGGTAAGGATATTAACTCCCTGAATATACTTGGCGAAAAACAAGATGCCCGGGTTTGTGCACCTTCATCAGGACTCGATTTTACCGGACCGTATGTAGGAATGTACACCAGCAGCAATGGATTAAAATCAAATGCCAGGGCTTTTTTCGATTGGTTTAAGTATTCCAATTAAAGCAACAAGCTAATCGTTATTTGATTTCTGGATTAAATCAGATAAGGCTGATTCATTTGATTGAAGCAGCCTTATTTTGTTTACTTTTCCTGTCATCTTTAGCGATGCTTGGTTGGAGTAAAGATTTTTTTCTTAAACCTTCATGCAGTAATTGGTTAGCTAAGCTTTTATTTTCTGTTTTCGGGCAATCCGTAAGTTTCCATAATAAAGTCAATGTCTTTATCGCCACGTCCGCTCAGATTTACCAGAATCGATTCCTGCGGGTTCGCTTTGGCCAGTTTTAATGCAAAGGCAACAGCATGGGCACTTTCAAGCGCCGGTATAATTCCCTCGAGCCGGCTGAGTTCAAAAAACGCATCGATGGCTTCTTCATCAGTTGCGGTAACATAATTTACCCGTTTTAAATCGTTTAGTAAGCTATGTTCCGGGCCAACTCCCGGATAATCGAGTCCGCTGGCTACTGAATAAACGGGAGCCGGAGCACCGGTTTCATCCTGCAAAAGGTAACATTTAAAACCGTGAATGGTACCCGGTTTTCCCTTAGTCATGGTTGCGGCATGTTCACCATAGTTTAGGGAACGGCCGGCTGGTTCTACCCCATAAATTGCCACCGATTCAACTTCGAGATAGGCAGAAAAAATACCCATGGCATTACTGCCACCACCTACGCAGGCTACTACGTGGTCGGGTTGTTCACCGGTCATGTTAAAATACTGTTCTTTGGCTTCGATACCCACTACACGTTGAAAATCGCGAACCATTAATGGAAATGGATGCGGGCCAACCACTGAACCAATACAATAGATGCTTGTAATAGGGTCTTTTAAATAAGCCTGAAAAGCAGAATCAACAGCTTCCTTCAATGTTTTAAGTCCATGAGAAACCGGAATTACTTTGGCTCCAAGAATCTCCATTCGTACTACATTCGGGTGTTCTTTGGCAATATCTACTTCGCCCATATGGATTTCACATTCTAACCCAAAATAAGCTGCTGCTGTTGCTAAAGCCACACCGTGTTGTCCGGCTCCGGTTTCGGCAATCAGTTTCTTTTTACCCAGATGTTTGGCCAAAAGAGCTTCTCCCATACAGTGATTTAGTTTATGAGCTCCCGAATGATTTAAATCTTCACGTTTCAGGTAAATACGACCTCCATATTTATCTGATAAGCGATTACAAAAATATACCGGTGTGGGACGACCTTGAAAATGTTTTCGGATGCTGCGCAATTCTGCAATAAAATTATGCGATTTACTGATGGAATGGTAGGCAGCGGTAATACTATCCATTTCTTTTTGTAACTCGGGCGGTATGAAAGAGCCTCCATAATTACCAAAAAATCCTTTACTGTCGGGATACGTTTTAAAATAATTGTTGGTCATGTTAATTTATGTTTAGTGAATATATTACTTCAGGTTTATTTTTTGTGGCGTTCTTTTAGCACTGTTATCACATCGTCGAGGCAAAAACCTTTGGCTTTTAGCAATACAATGTAGTGGTACATTAAATCGGCCGCTTCATTAATAAACAGTTCTTTATTGTTGTCTTTGGCTTCAATTATTAGTTCTACAGCTTCTTCGCCTACTTTTTGGGCAATTTTATTGATTCCTTTATCGAATAACCGACGAGTATATGAAACTTCGGGCGACTCTTCTCTTCGCATGGTGATCACATTTTCAAGGTATTGTAAGGAAAATTCGTTTTGGTTTACTTCATTAAAACAGGTATCGGTTCCTTTGTGACAGGTTGGCCCCTGAGGATTTACCTTAATTAATAGGGTGTCGTTATCGCAATCGATCAGAATTTGCTTTAAAAAAAGGAAGTTTCCTGATGTTTCACCTTTGGTCCAGATTTTTTGCTGACTGCGTGAATAAAAAGTTACTTTTCCGCTGTCACGGGTTTTACTCAACGCTTGTTCATTCATAAAACCAAGCATTAACACCCGGTTGGTAATGGCATCCTGAACAATGGCAGGAACAAGTCCGTCGGAATATTTTTTAAAATCTATTGTTTTCATTTTATGTTAGTTTTTAAGTTGTTTCAAATTGTTATTCTTTAAATTCTTGTTTCAATTCCTTTTTGTTTCAGGTAACGTTTTAAGTCTCTGATTTCAATTTCTTTAAAGTGAAAAATGCTTGCAGCTAAAGCTGCATCGGCTTTACCAGAAGTAAATACATCGGTAAAATGATGCATGGTACCGGCACCTCCTGAAGCAATTACCGGAATGTTTACTTTTTCAGAAATGGTTCGGGTAATGTCGAGGGCAAATCCGTTTTTGGTTCCGTCGTGGTTCATGCTGGTGAGTAATATTTCACCAGCTCCAATATTATATACCTGGGTTGCCCAGTCTACAGCCATAAGGGGAGTGGCCAGGGTTCCACCATGAGTATTTACCAGCCAGTGGGTTCCGTCGAGGCGGGTATCGATGGCTACCACCACACATTGTGAACCAAACTGTTTTGCCAGCGCAGTAACAAGTTGCGGGTTTTTAACGGCAGCCGAATTGATGGAAATTTTATCGGCACCGGCTTCGAGCAGGATTCCAACCTGTTTTACGTTGCTTATTCCTCCGCCCACGGTAAACGGAATGTTAACATTTTTGGCAATTTCTTTAACCAGTTCAGCAAAAGTTCGGCGTTGCTCTAACGTGGCCGAAATGTCCAAAAAGCATAGTTCGTCGGCACCCGATTCTGCATATAAGGCACCCAGTTCTACAGGGTCGCCGGCATCGCGGAGTTCTTTAAAGTTAATTCCTTTTACTGTTCGTCCGTCTTTAACATCGAGACAGGGTATAATTCGTTTTGCAAGCATCTTTTTTATATTTTATAAGCTAATAATTTTTAGATTTTTGGTTTCTTATCGACTATTGTATAGAATCTAGATTCTAAAGTCTAAAGTCTATTTTGTCTATTGTCTTGGTTTATCAAGAACCAATTTCTCAAGTTCTTTCAAAGTGATGCTGCCTTCGTAGATTGCTTTTCCGATAATTATTCCATACATTCCCATTTCTTTTAATAGTTGTACATCATCAAGTGTAGTTACACCGCCACTGGCTATGAATTGTTGTTCAGGAAACTCATCGATTAATTGCCTGTAAAGTTCGAACGATGGTCCCTGCATGGCTCCATCTTTTGAGATGTCGGTACAAATAACCTTTTTAATTCCGTAGGGCAGGTAGTTTTGTATTAGCTGTCTGATGTTTAAGTCAGAATCTTCCTGCCAGCCTTTAATGGCAATTTTTTGATTGCGTACGTCGGCCCCGAGAATTACTCTATCAGAGCCGTATTCGCGAAGCCACTGCCTGAATAATCCGGGTTGCTTAACGGCAACACTTCCGCCGGTAATCATTTGCGCACCACTATTAAATGCCAGTTCTAAATCGTTTTGGGTATTTATTCCGCCACCAAAATCGACGGTTAAGTGGGTGTTTTTACAGATGCTTTCAAGTACTTTGTAGTTTACAATATTTCCTGTTTTAGCTCCGTCAAGATCGACCAAATGCAGGCGTTTTATTCCGGCTTGTTCAAATTTTTTGGCTACTTCGAGCGGGTTTTCGTTGTATACTTTTTGCTGGTTAAAATCGCCAAAGGTTAATCTTACACATTTTCCACCGATGATATCTATTGCCGGGATGATTTCCATAATTTTTTGTTTTTCTGTTATATTGTGATTCAATAATTATGTGTTTCTGATGTGTTGAACTTGTTTGTTGCCTTACTGAATCACCTCTGATTTTTGAATTGTTGTTTTTAATTTACATTTCGATAAAATTTTTTAAAATGGTTGCTCCCATAGTTCCGCTCTTTTCGGGATGAAATTGAAATCCGAAAAAATTATCTTTTTGCAGTCCGGCAGTAAAAGGAATGATGTAATTGCTTTGGCAGATGGTTTCCGGACCTAATTCAGCATAAAAGCTATGCACAAAATAAACGTATGCTTCTTCTTTAATTCCGTTTAGCAGGGAAGCGTTAAAGTGATTTATGGTGTTCCATCCCATATGTGGAACTTTTTTCAATGGAGGAAACTGTTTTACATTCAAATCGAAAATACCAAGGCAATCGGTATTGTTTTCTTCAGAATGGCGGCACATGAGTTGCATGCCCAAACAGATTCCCAAAAAGGGTTGTTTCAAATTTTTTAACACCTTATCCAGCTTGCGTTCTTTCAGGAATTTCATGGCTGTGCTTGCTTCACCCACTCCCGGAAAAATTACTTTTTCGGCAGCCATTAATTGCTGTGGGTTATCGGTTACCAATGGTTCAATTCCCAGACGGTTTAATGCAAACTGAACCGATTGTATATTTCCTGCATTGTATTTTACGATGGCTATTTTTGTCATGGCGTTTATATGTTATTATTTTTTATGCTGCTTGTCCTAATCCATTTTTTTATAATCTAAAGTATTCCTTTGGTACTGGGCAATTCGTGCGAACTATTTAATGTAATGGCATCGTTTATTGCCCGGGCAACTGCTTTAAAAATAGACTCTAGCTTGTGATGGTCGTTTTCTCCAGTAACCTTTATATGCAGATTGCATTGTGCGTTGTCGCTAAACGATTTAAAAAAGTGTTTGGCCATCTCGGTTGGGAAATCGCCCACATATTCGCGATTAAATGCAACCTCCCAAATAAACCAGGGACGCCCTGAAAAATCGATGGCAGCAGTCGCTAAACTTTCATCCATGGGAAGTAAAAAACCATATCGGTTTATTCCGCGTTTGTCGCCTAATAGTTTTAAATACGCTTGTCCCAATGTTATGGCTACATCTTCAATGGTGTGGTGTTCGTCAACTTCTAAATCGCCGTTTACGTTAAGTTGTATTCCACATCCTGAATGCCTGGCCAATTGTTCGAGCATGTGATCGAAAAAAATTAATCCGGTTTGTATTTTTGTTTGTTGTATTTCATCCCGGTAAAGTGTAAGGTCGATGTCGGTTTCTTTTGTTTTGCGTTGTATTGTTACCTTATTGGTGGGTTTCAGCAAAAACCGGCTTATTTCGTTCCAGTCGTCGCTAATGAATGCACAACTATCAATTAAATTTTCTTTATCTAATAAATACCGATTTTCTGCTTTATTAAACCAGATTGCTTTGCATCCCAGGTTTTTTGCGAGTTGTACATCGGTAATTCTATCACCAATAACGTAGGATCCGGCAATATCAAACTTTTCGTTGAAATACCCGGTTAACATGCCGATACCAGGTTTTCGCATGGGCGAATTTTCCTCGGGAAATGAAGGATCAATATGTTCAGCATCGAACACTACACCTTCGCCTGCAAAAATTGAAAGCATTTTTTTGTGAGCTTCTTCAAAGCTTGCGGTAGGAAAGGAGGCGGTTCCCAGACCGTCCTGGTTGCTCACCAGAGCAAAGTAAAAGCTGCTTTTATGCCGTAGTTCGTAAAGGTTACGAATTGCTCCGGGAATAAAATCCAGTTTTTGTAAAGAATCCACCTGAAAATCAATGGGTGGTTCTTTAATTAAGGTGCCGTCGCGATCGATAAAAAGAATTTTTTGTTTGCTCATAATTATTAAAATTATCAATGAAAATCGGTGTTGCGCTTTGTTGGCTTTATCCCCGTTCCGGCTAATTGATAGCGCTGAAAACGCAGATTTCTTAAAAAGGAAACGCTTTTTGTCACCAATTTAAAATTACAATTCATTTTTAACCAGTAATTTAAGTGAAATACCCTGCATTTGTTTTATCAAAGCCTGGTTTTCGTTGGGTGTACCTACGGTAATTCGCAGGCAATTGTCGCAAAGCGCCACATTGCTGCGATTACGAACAATTATTCCCGATTGAGTAAGTTTTTTGTAAAACAGGTTGGCTTGTTCCATACGCACCAGCAAAAAATTTGCATCTGAAGGATAAATGGTTTTAACCGCCTTTAGTTTTTTTAATTCTTCATTGAGCCAGGTCCTTTCCTGCAGCAGGGTAGCTACCATTTGTTCCTTTTTATCGATACCATTTAAAGCTTCTAAAACATGCTGCTGGGTAAGTGTATTAATATTGTAAGGGTATTTAATTTTGTTCAAAATGTCAATAATTGGTTTTTGAGCAAAAGCCATTCCCAGGCGTAAACCGGCCAAGCCCCAGGCTTTACTGAAGGTTTGCAATACCACCAGATTCGGATAGGTGTTGATTTCAGAAATCATACTGACATTTACCGGTGCAAAATCAATATAGGCTTCATCGACAACCACCAAACCTTTAAAGCACTTAAGAATATCGATGATACCGAGTTTACTGATTAAATTGCCACTGGGATTGTTGGGCGAGCAAATAAACATAAGTTTAATTTGCGGATTTACAACCTCCTGAATTTTTTCCAGAGGCAATGAAAAGTCTTCGTTTAAGCTGATTTCTTCCACCGGTGTGTCGTTAATATTTGCCTGTACTTTATACATACCGTAAGTGGGTGGAAAAATTAAAACCCGGTCTTTTTGTGGTTGACAGAAAGCCCTTAATAACAAGTCAATGGGCTCGTCGCTGCCGTTACCAAAGAAAATTTGTTCCGGCTCAACACCTTTAAGCCGGGCCACTTTCGTCCGTAGTTTATTTTGTGTGGGGTCGGGATAGCGATTGAACAGTTCGCTGCTGACCGAACCCAGCGAATTTTCGTTGGCATCGAGATAAATTTGTGCCTCGCCTTTAAACTCATCGCGCGCCGATGAGTATGGTGCCATTTCACGGACATTGGGACGTACCAGTTTTTCGATATCAAATGTATTCATTGTATTATTTTTATGTGTGTCTGTAATCCAGTTAATTTGTGATGCTGTTTTCTTTCAATTCAGGTTACTGATTCATGCATTATCAGAATCACTTTATTCCATGCGATAAAGTATTTAATCGAACAGTCACTGCATTTTTATGTCCCATAAGCTGTTCAGCTTCTGCCATAATTTCAATGGTTTTTCCAATGTTTTTTAATCCGTTGGGTGTTATTTCCTGAAAGGTTATTTTTTTCAGGTAACTGTCCATATTTACTCCGCTGTATGCATTGGCGAAACCGTTGGTGGGCAGGGTGTGGTTGGTTCCCGAAGCATAATCGCCGGCACTTTCGGGCGTATAATAACCCATAAACACCGAACCGGCCTGAGTTACCCTGTCGGCCCAAATTTTGGGTTCGGCTACTGCTAATATTAAGTGTTCGGGTGCGTAAGCGTTCATAAAACCAAGACAGCGGTTAAAGTCAGTAAAGCTGATAAGACGAGAGTTTTCAAGGGCTTTTGCTGCCAGTTCCTTTCTGGGAAGTTGTTCGAGTTGTTTTAAAGTTTCGGTTTCAATTTCCTCCAGTTTTTCAGGATACCGGGTAAGCAAAATTACCTGACTATCGGCTCCGTGTTCAGCTTGAGAAAGTAAATCGGCTGCTGCAAAAGCAGCCGGTGTTTCCCTGTCAACTACCACCATAACTTCTGAGGGGCCGGCTGGTAAATCAATAGCAATTCCTTGCGATGAAACCAGTTGTTTGGCCGTGGTAACGTATTGATTGCCCGGACCAAATATTTTATCGGCTCTGGGAATGCTTTCTGTTCCATAAGCCATAGCCGCAATGGCCTGGGCACCACCCGCCTTAAATACTTTTGTTACACCACACAAACGGGCCGCATACAAAATAGCTGTATTTATTTTTCCGTTTTTATCGGGGGGAGTACAAAGTATAATTTCAGGACATTGGGCAATGCGTGCCGGAATAGCTAGCATTAAAACAGTTGAAAACAAAGGAGCTGTGCCTCCGGGAATGTACAAACCCACCCGGTTAATGGGAATGCTTTTTTGCCAACATTCCACGCCCGGCATGGTTTCAGTCCGAATTAGCCGGGGTAATTGATCGATGTGGAATTTTTCGATATTGGCTGCGGCTGTATGAATGGCTGTTTTTAATTCTATGGAAATGGTCTCAAGCGCCAGGTTAAATTCCGTATCGCTTACTTTAAGTTGGTCAATTTCAACCTGGTCAAACTTTTTTGAAAAAGCTTTAAGCGCCTGGTCACCATTGAGTTTTACTTCGTCCAGAATGGCCTGCACATTCGGAACAAACCTACTGTTATCA
Source organism: Bacteroidetes bacterium HGW-Bacteroidetes-4 (assembly GCA_002840905.1). Lineage (GTDB taxonomy): Bacteria > Bacteroidota > Bacteroidia > Bacteroidales > SZUA-534 > GWE2-40-63. The sequence goes on from PHDD01000007.1 coordinate 20,933, forward strand.
AAAACCGGCCGACTGATTAGCTCTTTCCAGGTTTGTTCCGGTGGATTTATGTATTTTTTCATTTTTTTGGCTAATAAATCATTTTTTCAATAGGTACTACTAATATGCCTTCGGCACCAGCCTCGTGCAGTTTCTCGCATATTTCCCAGAATTCATCTTCGGCCACCACTGAATACAAGGCACTCCAACCTTCCAAAGCTAATGGTGTTACGGTGGGACTTTTCATTCCAGGAAGTATTTTTGATATTTCGTCGATTTTATTATTGGGCGCGTTTAAAATGATGTATTTATTTCGTTTGGCCTTTTGAACGGCTTTAATTCTGAAAACCAGCTTGTCGAGCAGCGGTTTTTTAGCACCGTTCATCCCCGGGGTGGCAATCAAAACGGCTTCTGATTTATAAAAGCTTTCCACTTCTTTTAAACCGTTTGCTAACAAGGTGCTTCCGGTACTTACAATATCGCAGATGGCATCGGTTAAACCAATGGCCGGAGCAATTTCAACGGAACCACTTATTTCGCTTACTTCTGCCTGAACACCTTTTTCCTTTAAAAACTTTTTCAGGATATTGGGATACGAGGTGGCTATGCGTTTGCCATCCAGAAATTCAGTTCCGGTGTATTCAAAACGTCGGGGAATAGCAATAGACAAGCGACATTTGGCAAATCCGAGGCGGTGTACCGTGTCAACTAAAACCATTTTTTCATCAACCACATTTTCGCCTACCACACCAATATCGGCTACTCCGTCGGCTACATAACCGGGAATATCATCATCGCGAAGGAATAAAACTTCCAGCGGAAAATTGTAAGCCCTGATTTTTAACTGGCTGGTTCCTGAGTTAAAGTCCAGGCCGCATTGTCGGAGTAATTCCTGGGTTTTTTCACTTAATCGACCGCTTTTTTGTACGGCAATTCGTAATACTGTTTCCATTTTGTGTTTTTATATCCGCTATAGCGGGGTTTGTAACTGGTTTGCCTAAACGAAAAAAGGCCCGCATTCCTGCGAGCCTTCTGTTTATATCGTTTTAAATATATCTACAGTACCATCAGTTCTGCGCCTTTTGAGCGTGAATAAAATGATGATGGTGATGGTGTAGATTTAAATACATGTTTTTTTTGTTTAATTACGGAAGCAAAAGTAGAGGAATTATTTTAAAGTGCAAGTAAACGATTGATAATTTATAAAAATAATAAGGGGTGATTTTTTAAACCTGTTGATTTTATTGACTTTATTCAAACTTTTTTTTTGTTTTTTTTGAATCTGTTTAAAAAATGAATAATTCACTGTAATATTGATTTCGAAAAATGAAATACTAAATGAAGAGAATCCTAATCGTATTTTTGGCATGCTTACTGATTTCATGCAGTGGTTCCAAGCCTGAAAAATCGTCAAATCAACCTGAATACCCGGTTGAACTTAACCTGTCAGCCGCCGACAGTTTAAAATTGACAAAGGTTTGGCAAGTAGCTATCCAAGAAAGCTGGCATCAAAAAAGTTTGGCCGAAATTGAAATACAGGTTGGCGAATTGTTTTTGGAGATGCCATACGTGGCTGGAACCTTGGATAAGGATACGGTTGAAAAATTAGTAATTAACTTACAGGAATTCGATTGTGTTACCTTTGTGGAGCAGGTGATAGCCCTGACACTTACCATAAAATCGGGTGAACTTAACTATTCAAATTTTGCCGAAAACCTCGAAAACTTACGATACCGAAACGGAAAACTGGATGGTTATGCTTCGCGTCTGCATTATTTTAGCGATTGGCTTACCGATAATCAGCAAAAAGGCTTTATAAACTTGCTTAGTGATGGTCTGGGTGATGCCGTTTTAGATACGAAGGTGGATATTATTTCGCAAAACTGGAATTCAAACCAATTTGCTGCCGATAGCAAACTACTGGCTGAAATAAAAGCTGTTGAAGCAGCGGTTTCAAAATCAAATCTGAAGTACCTAAGCAAACAACGGCTCGAAGTAGTTGAAAACCAAATTCAGGCTGGTGATATTATAGCAATTACTACTTCTATTAAAGGATTAGACGTGGCTCACACCGGAATTGCCGTACGTGTAAATGGAAGATTGCATCTGTTTCATGCTTCATCAACTTTAGGAGAAGTGGTAATTTCCGATGTACCCTTAAGCGAATATTTACAAGCCAAAAAATCGTTTAGCGGTGTATTGGTGGCAAGGCTTATTCATTAATTGGGATAGGCGCGGAATAGCTTAGCCAAAACCACATGAAATTTGTGGATTCCTTTTGGATTTACAAACATAAATACACAACGGTTGAAAATGGCGTTTACTCCTTTTTCCTGGGCATACTCAAAAGTTTCTTGATGAGCTGAACCCAATTGAAAAAAGAAGTTATTAATACCTTTTTCAATAGCTTCTTTAACCAGTTGATCAGTAACATTGGGTTTTGTTATAAAAATTAATGCATCCACATCGCTGGGTAAATCAGCGATAGATGTTATACATTCAATTCCTTCCACTTCATTGGTTTTGTTACTTACTGGTATTACTTGATAGGATTGTTTTTTCAATTCACGGAAAATGGCATTTCCTGTCTTATTATTGTCGCTTGATACACCAACGATGGCAAATTTTGAGCATTTAAAAAAGCGGTTAATTCTTTGTATTTCCATTTATGATTAGTTTTTAGTAGTTTCGTATTCCAACAATAAATCTAATAAAAATAAACCACCAAATTTGCCACATTTAAAGTGTTTAGTTCAAATTTATTGTTGATAACTCCATTTGCACACCAACCTTTCCTTACCTATTTTTGAAGTCGCATAAGCCATCCAAATAGTGGATTAAAGTATTTGTGCCTATTAAATATATGAAACTTTGCATAGCCGAAAAACCCAGTGTTGCCAAGGAAATTGCCCGTATTGTTGGTGCAAACCAACGTCGCGATGGCTATTTTGAAGGAAACGGATACCAGGTAAGCTGGACCTTTGGCCATTTATGCACGCTAAAAGAACCTCACGATTATACGGATAGTTGGAAATCATGGCGATTCGATTCCCTGCCCATGATACCCGATCGTTTTGGAATTAAAGTGATTGAAAACGACGGGGTAAAAAAACAATTTGCCACCATCGAAAAACTTTCCCAAAACTGCAACGAAGTAATAAACTGCGGTGATGCGGGAATCGAAGGGGAATTGATTCAACGCTGGGTACTTACCAAAGCCAATTGTCAAAAACCATTAAAACGACTTTGGATCTCGTCATTAACCGACGAAGCCATAAAAGAAGGTTTTGCCAAATTAATGAATGGTGCTGACTTTGATTTGCTTTACGCAGCCGGCAACGCACGCAGTATTGGTGACTGGCTCCTGGGGATGAACGCCACGCGTTTGTACACCTTGAAATATGCCAACGGAAAAGGTGTGCTATCCATCGGTAGGGTGCAAACACCAACACTTTCACTTATTGTCAAACGACATAAGGAGATTACCGGTTTTTTATCAGAACCCTTTTGGGAACTGAAAACCACTTACCACGAAGTGCTTTTCAGCGCTACACAAGGCCGTTTCCAGGTTAAAGAAGATGCGGAAGCTTTTTTGGAAAAAATCAGGGAAGATGAATTCGAAATTGTTTCGTTTACCAGGAAAAAAGGAACCGAAGCTCCCCCAAAGCTGTTCGATTTAACTTCACTTCAGGTGGAATGCAATAAAAAGTTTGGCTTTACAGCCGACGAAACTTTGCGGCACATTCAAAAACTGTACGAACGAAAACTGGTTACCTATCCGCGGGTCGATACCACTTTTTTGCCCAATGCCATGCACGCCAAAATAAAAGGCATCCTCGAAAAGTTAAAACCTTATGAGAATTTTATTAAACCACTACTTACGGAACCCATCCGCAAATCGAAAAAGGTTTTTGACGATAAAAAAATTACCGATCACCATGCCATTATCCCAACGGGAATAATGCCTGCAGGTTTGATTTACCACGAAAAGCAAGTTTATGATACCATTGCCCGGCGTTTTATAGCAGCCTTTTATCCCGATTGTGGGGTTTCAAATACCACGGTAATTGGTCAAACAGCCGGTGTGGAATTTAAAGCCACCGGAAAAGTAATTGTTGAACCCGGTTGGCGCTCATTGTATCCTAAAAAGGAAACCGAAACCCATGGTGACGAGGAAGGCCAGTTGATGCCTGAATTTGTAAAAGGCGAACGGGGTCCACACACCCCCGATTTGCAGGAAAAACAAACCCAGCCACCCAAACCCTATACCGAAGCTACCTTGCTGCGTGCCATGGAAACTGCCGGTAAGCAGGTCGACGATGAAGAACTGAGTGAGTTAATGAAAGAGAACGGCATCGGGCGTCCAAGTACCCGGGCAAATATTATTGAAACCCTTTTTAAACGTAAATATATAAGCCGCGAACGCAAGAATCTGGTGCCTACCATCACAGGCATTCAGCTTATTGAAACCATTCAGAACGACTTGTTAAAATCTGTGGAACTAACCGGTATGTGGGAAAAAAAACTCCGCCTGATTGAAAATGGGGAATACGATGCTAAAAACTTTTTAGACGAAATGAAGCAGATGGTTAGCGATTTGGTAAAAGAGGTAAAACAGGAGCGGAGACAGGCTATAACTATTGAAGAAAAAAAAGAAGAAAAAGGAAAACCAGGCAAGGAATCTGGAGAAAGGGAAACAAAAAATATAATAACTTGTCCAAAATGTGGCAAAGGCTCCATGTTGAAAGGGAAAAATGCTTTTGGTTGTTCCGAATACAAAGCGGGTTGTCAGTTTGTGGTGTCTTTTGAGCAGTTCGGTAAAAAACTAACCGACAAACAAATTGAAGCTCTTTTATCCAAAAAACTTACCGGACTAATCAATGGTTTTGTGGTTAAAGGCGAAAAAACAAAAGGCGTATTAAGCCTAAGCAACGATTTTACCGTTGAAATTAAACTTGAACCCGCTGCCAGGGATAAAAACCCAGGTATAGATGCAAACCAATTATTAACCTGCCCCAAATGCAAACAGGGATACTTGTTAAAAGGGAAAGCAGCTTTTGGTTGCAGTCGCTTTCGCGAAGGCTGCCGCTTTGTTGTTCCCTTTGCCGATTTGGAATCACGGTTTGCTACCCACGAATTAAATGCAGAACACCTCAAGGCTTTTATTTAGCTGGACCTTCCACCTTCTTAAAATAAATTAGTATTTGTCGGGATGCAATGATCAAAGCATTTTGCCGGTATCGTTAAAATGCTTATCTTTCATTCATTCAAAACAGTAACACCTAAGGTGTTGGTTTATCAGCAAAGAATTAACTCTAAATTAGTGTATATCAAGTTTTAATAGTATAAATTCAAAGCAATGAAAAAGCTGCTCAAGATAGTGATGTACTTCTTTGTCATCCTTTTTACATTTATTGTGTTGTTAATAGTTGTAGCCAAGCTTTCTGAAAAAAAGATAGCCAAATTAGCGGTTGAAAAAGCAGGCCAGGTGGTCAATGTACCAATTACTATAAGCGATGTTTCGTTTAATCTGTTGCGCAAATTTCCTTTTGCCACCATTGAATTAAACGAAGTGTGTCTGGGTGCATACCATTATCCCAATCCAAACGATTCATCACAAACAACCATCGATACCCTGGCTTATATCGGAAGATTGTTTGTGTCGGTTAAAACCCGGCCTTTAATAAGGGGAGAAGTAGACATTGTTAAGGTAGAATTAGTAAACACTTATGCTACATATACTGTCGATTCGCTGGGAGCAACCAACTTCGATTTTTTGATGGATACCACCGCTGTAGCAGAAGAGCCGGAAACCGATACCACACCTTCGGCTCCTTTAAATGTGAACTTAAAGGAACTGACACTTAAAAATATTGTATTGAATTACAACGATGCCTCGCTAAAAGCCAAAGCGCAGGTAACCATTCCCCGTCTTAAGATGAGTGCCCGGGCACTGGGTGATGCCTACAGCGCAACTGTCGAAGGAAATATTGTTGCAAATAACTGCGCCTTTGACGGCACCAACCTGCATTTAATGAAAGAAACCGAACTGCGTTTAGATGTGGATTACCGTAACGATTTGGCTACCATCCATAAACTCCGGTTAATCAGCGATGGGTTTGAATTTGAGCTTAATGGAACTGCGCTGGTGCGCGATACCATTGCTACCGATTTGGTATTTAATGCAAATAAAATAGATTTGGCTGAGTTGATAAAATATGCTCCGTCTGAAATGTTGAGCGAATTTGGCGTAAAAAAAGTTGCCGGATTAATAAATTTCGATGGCACCGTGAAAGGCAATTACATCGATTCCCTGCTTCCTCAGGTTTCAGTTAATTTGCATATGAAGGAGGGAAATGTGGTAACTACCGAATATCCCGAACTTAAAAACTTGTCGTTTGCCGGTAGTTTAACCAACGGCTTGCTCGCCACCAATAAAACCACCAGTGTTCAGTTTAAAAACATTCATGTGGAAACCGGTTCCAGTAGTGTCGATTTGGCATTTACGGTGGTCGATATCGATCATCCGGCATACGATGTGTCAACAAAACTAAAAATTAATGTAGCCGATTTTGCTTCGTTTATTCCCGATTCCCTGCTGGAATCAATTAATGGAGTGGTGCTGGCCGATTTGAAAACACGCGGACAATTACCCGATTCCATTACCGACGATTTTACCGATTATGCCCTGATGAATTCATCGGCATCGGTAAGTTTTCAAAACTTTAATGTGGTAATGGATTCGAGCCTTTCGGTAAAAAACTTTGGCGGACAAATGATTTATACGCCCGGACGTTTCCAGGTAAAAAACCTGCATGTGAATGTACCTGAATACAAGGTGAATCTTAAGAATACCGGTCTCGATACTTATTTTAAAGGCAGTGTGAATCGTCTCGATAAACTGGCTTTAGATGTAAAGCGCTTCCATCTCGAAACCGACAGCAGTTCCATATCGGCTTCGGCTTACCTGAAAAACCTGGATTACCCGACTTATAAATTCGATGGCAATGTAATGCTGAACCTGGCCGAAGTTTATACCATGCTGCCCGATACTTTGTTAAATCATTTGTCGGGTGGTATTACTTTTTCTATGAAAAGTGCCGGAACCCTTAATCTCGATTCCATCGAATCGCAGACTCCGGCTTTAGCTTTTGAAAATAGTAGTTTTGCCCTCGGATTTAGTAACATTAATGTGGAATTGCCCGATGAACTTACCCGGGTTAACAATTTCTCAGGTCAAGTTACGCTCAGCGACGATACCTTAAGGGTAAATAAATTAGGCGGATCAGCAGTAGGTATCGATTTTCTGGTCGATTCTACCCAGGTTTGGAACCTGTATAAAGCCTTTATTCAGGAACGCCGCGATGTGGAGCTGATTGTACAAACCCAATTGCATCTGGGCACCATTGATTATGCGGCTTTGTTGCCTTTAATGGGTGAAGCTGAGGAACCGGAACCAGAGCCGGAACCCAAAACCATTTCGGGTAAAATGAATGCAAGTGCTGCCGCTTTAGCCCAAATGCGCGATTCGTTGGCTACTGCCGATTCATTAAAATTATTGGCAGCACAGAAAGTTGAACCGGCCGATTCAACCACCGGACTTTTACCCGATTTTCAGGCCATGGGGTTGCCTCATTTCTTGATCCGGGGTAGCTTGTTAGTCGATAAAGTAATCTACGAAAAAAACATTCTGGAAAACATCTCGGGTCTTTTCCGGTTTTCCGACAGCCTTTACGTTATCGATCAGTTTAAATTCACTACCTGCGATGGATTAATAAATACCTCAGTAATGTTTGATGCCCGGAATTGGGCAGAACCTAAAGCCGATATAAAAAATGTAATTAATAAACTGGATGTGAATAAACTATTGGTGGTAAATGATAATTTTGTGGCTTATACTGGCGACACTCTCATTACCAGCGATAACCTGAGCGGTATTTTAACCAGTGAGTTCCATGCCCGGGCCTTTGTGGTGGGCGATTCATTTCCAACAAGCCGAATGAGGGTTAAAGGCGATTTTATGTTGGAAAATGGGAAAGTTTACGATTATCCTCCATTGGTTGAGTTATCGGAAAGCATGAAAGCCTTTGGTGGACTGCGCGAACTGGCCAAAATGGATTTCAACACATTAAAAACCAGTTTGTTTATGTTGAACGACAAAATTTATATTCCACAAACCAATGTGGTAAGTAATGCCCTCGATTTATCGGCATCGGCCATGCAGAGTATGGGCGAAGATTACGAGTACCATATTACGTTGCATTTGGGCGATGTGCTTACCGGTAAATCGAAGAAACTAATGGAAGAGCAAACCAAACAAAATAAAAAGGATGGGGGTACCGTGGAACGGAATGGTATAAACCTGGTTTCGATGAAGGTGGGCGACGAAAAGAAGAATGGTTTCGATAACGATAAACTGAAAGAAAAAATGAAAAAAACGATTATACGACAAAACTCATTTTTAAACTTATTGTTCGATCCCAGGCTTGTAAACTTTAGTACTGATCTTAATCGTGTTAAAAAAGAGGTGCCGAACACAACAGAAACAAATTAATTCATTTCATTTAATGGTAATACGGTAATTCTGCATGGGTAAAAAACGGGTATTTATAGTTGTATTTGGGCTTGTTTTAATAACAGCCGCTTTGTTTTATTGGTACAATAAACCAAAGGCTCCCGCGCTTTTTAAACCAATAAGTGCCGGGGAGTACGATATTGTTTTTGGTTCAGCAAATGCCTCGGTTCAGGTGTTTGTCTTTTTCGATTACTTTTGCAGTCATTGCCGCAAGTTTTTTATCGATGAATACCCTAAGATTGAACAGGAGTTTATCAATACCAACCTACTTCAACTGGTGTTGAAACCAGTCTTCTTTTCGAATCAAACCCCTATTGTTAAAGCGTATAAATCGGCTATTTGTCTTAATCAGTACGGTAAGTATCACGATATGCACCAATTGTTACTGGTAGAACCGGAAGCTGTTTTTTCTCCATCGTTTAACGAATTGATTGAGGAATACATACAGCGGAATTCCATGTATGCTGAATGCATGTATGCTGGTGCTGTTGATCAGTACCTTGATGAAACCCGAAATTTATTTATTGCCAATCGTTTTAAAGGAACACCTACTTTTGTTATTAATGACAAAGTCTATAAAGGTTATCTTAGTTTTTCCCGATTTCAACAAATAATTTACAACGAATATGGAAATATACCTCATGCCGATAAATAGTTACATCAGGCTTAAGTTTTTTTTCTAATTTTGTAATAAGCTGTTTGCATTAATTAATCAATTAAATTCAAAATGATATGAAAAAACGATTTCATTTCTTACTTATGATTTTGATGGTAGTTGGCTTTACTTTTACGGCCTGTGAAACTACTGATGAAGATTTGTGTTCAAGCGAATTAGGCAATGTAGGCCCCGATTATGGCTGTACCGTTCCGGTAATGCCTGAGATTTGTACCATCGATGGAGTTGACGATCATTGGGTTTTGAACGGAGTTGAATATTCCTGTCCCAATGGAGATTGTACCGTTATTCCCGAAGATTTGGTAAATGCTATTCGGTCTATGGAAGGTTGTTCCGGCAAAAAATCGATTGATTTTGCTGCAGTTAACCTGGCCCTGTCAGAGAAGGCAAAAGTCATTCTCGAAAAACTGCACGCTGAAGCCGTATTGTGTCTAAACTAACGAATTACCCAAAAAAAAAGAGGCTGTCCCATTTGAGATAGCCTCTTTTGTTTATGGACTTTTAATCCTAAAATTTCCTTCAGAACCCAAACAAACCTTTTTTCTGTTTGCGCAATTCTTTTTCCAAAGCGTCACCTCTAAGATTCATTGCTACAATAACACCATTGCCATCGATTAAAAAACTGGCCGGAATGCTTTTTATCTGGTATTCTTTTGAAACCGGGCTGAGCCATCCTTTTAAATCGCTAACATGGTAGGGCCATAGCATATTATCTTCTTCAATGGCAGCAGCCCATTTGTCGGCTTTCATATCCAACGACACGCTGAGAATGGTAAATCCTTCACCTTTTTTAAATTCAACATCTTTATACTTTGTATAGGCAGCAATCAAATTGGGGTTTTCTTTACGACAGGGCACACACCAACTGGCCCAAAAATCAATTAACACCATTTTGCCTTGCAGCGACGATAACTTGAATTCTTCTCCGCTAAGTGTGTTTTGAATAATTTCAGGAGCTTTGTCGCCCACTTTTAAATTCTGTGCCAGCAGGCTTCCCGAAAGAAGAACACTGAAGACCAGAAGTATCGTTTTTACTTTCATGCTTGTAGGTTTTTTTTTTGATTTTGTGAATATAAGCATTTGTTTTTAAACGAAAAAAATGCCCACGGGGCTTAACAAGTCAATAACGCTCGTTACAGCAGTTCTATTTCCTCGTCAGAGGCTTGTGGATTATCCTCATTAGGCATTGCAGCGGGCTGATTGTTGTATTCAATTAATTTGCTGTCTTTACATTCAACTATCCGTGCGGGAAATTTATTCAATAAATTGTAATCGTGGGTGGCAAAAACCACAGCCTGTCCGTTGTTGCTTATCTCGAGTAACAGGCGCAGCAATCCTTCCGACGATTCCGGATCAAGATTCCCGGTAGGTTCATCGGCCAGAATCAAATCGGGATTGTTGAGCAGGGCCCGGGCAATAACCACGCGTTGTTGCTCACCACCCGATAGTTCGTGTGGCATCTTATATTCTTTATAACCCAGGCCTACCTTTTCAAGAACTTCGGTTATCCGCTTGTGCATGTCGGCTTTCTTTTTCCATCCGGTGGCTTTTAACACAAACAGCAGGTTTTCGTAAACCGAGCGATCGGTGAGCAATTGAAAATCCTGAAAAACAATGCCCAGATTACGTCGTAGGTAGGGAACCTGTCGGGTTTTTAGTTTCTTCAAATCATATCCGGCTATTGTCCCTTCGCCTCTGAGCAAGGGCAGTTCGGCGTAAAAGGTTTTTAACAGCGAACTTTTTCCGCTGCCCGTGCGGCCAATCAGGTAAACAAATTCGCCCCGGCTTACTTCAAAATCTATATTGGTTAGCACCACATTGTCGGGATGCGCTATGGTGGCATTTTTTAAACGGATGATGATTTTTGAATCTGTCATAATTTTACGATGCATTGCTTAATCTGACAAATGTAAAAATATTGTTCTATTGTTCTATTGTTTTATTATTCAATTGTTAACTATTCATTGCTAATTGCTAATTGCTAATTGTTCATTGTTGGCTGCCGACTCTTGGCGTTGTTCAGTCATTGCTTTGCTTTCAAGGGCTTATCACAAAGCCTTTGTATGCATGAATATTTCGCAGCAGAACAAAAGACGAGCATTTTCCCTTAGGAAAAAAAGCTCGACCAAATATTATTTTTTGTAATATCTGTATGGAAAAAGCTTCGCCAATTTATTCGTCGGGTAATTTCTGTACGGAAAAAGCTTCACCAATCAAAAAAGGAACGTATATCGGTATTAGAAAAGCATCATTTGCTGGTTTCTTGTTACTGGATCACAGAATCACTGGATAATCGACTATTAGATCGTAGAATTTAGAGGCTTGCCCGAAGGTCAGGCCTCTAAGCTCTAGAATCTGACCTCTAAATTCTATCCTCTATCATCTAAATTCTAAAAAACATACAATAAAACCCAAAATAATCGTTTCTAAAACTGTATGGGGACTAACCAAAGTAATAAACAATGCTTTGTTGAAAACAAGCGCTTAATGGGCGTAAGCCCAAGCGTTTTCTTTGTTACCTTTACACGATTATAAAAAATAAACAGAATGACCTACAAGTTGAAGCGAATTAAACTTTTGATTCTTGTTCTAATGGTTTTTGCTGGAACACTTTCGGCTCAAAAAACCCTTTTGTTTACCGACGAGGATTATACCTATAAATTGGGCGTTGAACTGTTTGAGAAAGAACACTATGCCCAGGCCATGGAACTGTTCGATAAGGTAATTGCCTATTACGGAAACGAACCTACCGATATTAAAGCCGATGCAGAATACTACCGGGCACTTTGTTCCATCGAACTGTTTAATAACGATGCCGAATACCTGATAGCCCGGTTTATTGCCAACTATCCTGAAAGTCCGCGCACCCGGGTGGCTTATTTTGAGATGGCAATTTACAAATACCGCAAAGGCAACTACCAGGAGGCCCTTTTTTATTTCGATAAAGTATGGAAACAAAACCTGACCAAAGAGCAATTGTACGAATTCTATTTCAAGCGGGGCTATAGCTATTTTAAAACAGATAATTTAACTGCATCGGCAAAAATGTTTTATGAGCTTTTAAACAAGGACAGTAAATTTACGGCCCCGGCGCAGTATTTCTATGCCCATGTAGCTTATCTCGATAAAAACTACGAGACCGCCCTTAACGGATTCACCAAACTGAACGACGATCCTACATTTGCACCTTTGGTTCCTTATTATTTAGTACAGATTTATTATCTGCAAGGCAAAAACGATAAAGTGCTTGAGTTGGGAACCGAATTGCTGACCCAGACCGATACCAAACGCGAAGCGGAAATTGCCCGCCTGGTAGGCGAGGCTTTTTATGCCCGTAAAGAGTTTGAGCAGGCCTTGGAATACCTCGAAGTTTATAAAAACAAAGCCGATACCTATACCCGCGACGATATGTATCAGTTAGGGTATGCCTATTACATGACACAAAACTACGAGCAGGCCATGGCCACCCTTTCAAACATTACCAATGTGGAAGATGGCCTGACCCAAAATGCCTTTTTTCACATGGCCGACTGTAACCTGAAACTCGATAGCAAAGAGCAGGCACGTATGGCTTTTGAAGCAGCTTCGAAACTCGATTTTAACAAAGAGGTAAAAGAAATATCCCTGCTCAATTACGCCAAACTATCGTACGAATTATCGTACTCACCTTTCAACGAAACCATCACAGCCTTTTACGATTACATTACTACCTATCCCAAGTCCATTCATCACGACGAGGCCTACAGTTACCTGGTTAAAGTATACCTGAGTTCACGAAATTATAAAGACGCCCTGGCATCATTAAATAAAATTAAGGTAAAATCGCCTGAGATGATGGCAGCGCATCAGCGGGTGGCTTTTTTTCGCGGTCTGGAGCTTTTCAACAACCTTCAGTTTTCAGGAGCATTGGCCGCTTTTGAATTATCGCTGGGCGAGCGCGCCTTCGACAAAAAAATGCACTCGCTGGCCATTTATTGGAAAGCTGAAGCCCTTTACCGCCTCGAGAGGTATCAGGAAGCAGCCGAAAGCTACAATCAGTTTTTGTTAACTCCTGGCGCTTATTTGCTCGACGAATACCACCAAACCTATTACAATATGGGTTATTGTTACTTTAAACTAAAGAATTACAAACAAGCCATTTCCTGGTTTCGCAAATACACCGACAATGCCGCCAAAACCCAGGTACTCAAACGGGGCGATGCATTTATCCGCATAGCCGATAGTTATTTTGTTACCCGCCAGTACATCGACGCGGTTGAATACTACGATATGGCCGTAAAACTCGATACCTTTGATGTGGATTATGCCTTATTTCAAAAAGGTTTTTCGTTTGGTTTACTCAAGCAATTCAATGCTAAAATAAATACCTTATCTACCTTGTTAACCAGGCAACCGGCTTCAACTTATGCAGCCGATGCCCTGTTCGAACGGGGGCGAAGTTATGTTGCCTTGGATTCGGCAAATAAGGCCATTGCCGATTTTAATCTTTTGGTTCAAAGCTACCCAAACAGCTCGTATGTAGTAAAAAGTTTACTGCAACTTGGTCTCTTGTACTACGGTGCCGATAAACCCGACCTGGCACTCGAAAGTTATAAAAGAGTAGTAAGCCAATTTCAGGGAACAGCAGAAGCCAACGATGCCTTGTTGGGAATTAAAAATATTTATGTCGATTTAAACCGGGTAAACGAATACGTTACTTTTGCTGAAGCATATGGAGGAGCAGGGAATATCAGTGTTACCGAAAAAGATTCCTTAACTTACCTGGCCGCTGAAAAAATATACATGAGCGGAAAATGGGGAACCGCTAAAAACTTGTTTACAGATTACCTGGCCAATTATGCCAACGGCCGTTTTGTGTTGAATGCACGGTATTACCGCGCCGATTGCTTTAACAGGGAGCAAAAGGACGATTCAGCTTTAATTGATTTTCAATTTGTGATTGACCGGGCAAAAAATATTTTTACCGAACCATCCTTACTAAATGCAGCCCAATTGTATGAGCAAAAAAAAGCCGATTCAGTGGCTTATCGTTTATACAATAAACTTGAAAACCAGGCCGAGGTAAAATCGAGCCTTTTGGTGGCCCGCAAAGGACAAATGCATACAGCCTTTAAGATGCAGGATTACACCAATGCCATTGAAGCCTCACGCCGGGTTATTATGACCGATAAAGTTTCGGAAGAAGAAGTACGCGATGCCCGTTTGATTATGGGAAAATCGTTTAAAGCACAAAACTTAATGGATCCTGCTATTACCGAATTCCGGATTCTGGCTCTCGACGTTAAAAGTCAGGAGGGAGCCGAAGGCAAATACCGGGTAGCTGAAATCCTTTACCAGCAAAACCGACTCGATGAAGCGGAAAAAACCATTATGGAATATATTTCGATGGGAACCCCACACCAGTATTGGTTGGCTAAAGCCTTTATTTTACTTTCCGATATCTACATAAAAAAAGACGATGGTTTTATGGCTAAAGCCAATTTACAGAGTGTTATTGACAATTATAAAACCAACAACGATGGCATTATTGAGGAAGCCCGGGAAAAACTGTCTGTTATTGTTAATAAAGAAAATAAACAATTTATTGAGAAAGACAAAACCAACAATGGTTTGAACGACACCTACTAAAAGCGAAAAATAAAAGCAAATAATAAAAGTAACACACCAATAATAAATTGAATCGATGAAGCGGCTAAGTACATACCTTATCATAAGTTTAGCACTGATTAAAACAATTCATGCTCAGGAATCGATGAATCAGGAAGTAAGAGTGGTTAAACCATACGAACCGGTTATTAGCGATGCCTTTAAGATTAGCGAATTACCAAAAATTGTAGATACCATAAAGGTTGATGCCCGGTTCGAATACGAAATAACACCAGTTCAACATGCTACCGGTTTTAAACCAACTCCTATTAAAGCAGCCCGTTTAATCAGCGAACCACTGTCGAAACTCTATTATGGCTATGCAAAAGCAGGTTTTGGTTCATATTTATCGCCCATGGCCGAAGTGTACCTGGGCAGCAAAAGGTCGGAGAACTGGCGATGGAATGCTTCATTAAACTATCACTCATCGAACGGAAAAATTAAAAATAGTGCCGGCCAAAAAGTGTACGCGGGTATATCCGATGCCGGAGTTTCGTTTAGCGCAAGCCGTTTTTTTAAAAACAACACCACCATAAAAGCCGATGCCGCTTACGGAAACTACATAAACTATTATTATGGTTTCGACCCCGACTGGTTGCAGCAAACCAACACCACAGCACCGCTCTTAAAAGATGATATTGAGCATCAGGTGATGAACATTGCCCGGTTGGGAGCTCGCTTTGAAACAAACCACCTCGATTCGGCCCACGTAAATTACTATGTAGATGCCAACTGGCAAAGCACCATGGGACTTAACAACATGGGTGAGAATATACTGAATGTGAAATCGAGTTTCGATTACTTTTTTGAACGGGAATTTGTTGGTGCCGATATTGAATTAAAATACACAAACAACAGCGGACTAAGTGATTCAATCAATGCAGCGCTTTTCCGCTTCAGTCCCTGGGTGGGTGCATTTGGCAATAAATGGCGTATTGTTGCCGGAGTGCATACCGTGTTCGATCAGGCCACCGAAAACTATAAGTTTTACCCGCGTATCAGCATGCATTACAACATAATCGACTATTTTTTAATTCCTTATTTCGAACTCGATGGAAACTATGAGGAAAACAATTATTATCAGGTTTACAAAAAGAATCCGTTTATCAATCAAACCTTAAGTGTAAAACCGACCGACACCCGCTTAAACCTTACCTTTGGGTTCAGAGGAAACATAAGTTCCAAAGTAGCTTTTAATGCTAAGGTAAATTATGCTCAAATAAATAACATGTACTTTTTTGTGAACGATACCAATACCCTGTTGCGCAATAAATTTACCACCGTTGGTGATACCTTAACCCGAATGCGACTATTGGGTGAGTTGTCGTATAAAACCAGTGAAAAGCTTTGGCTTTCGGTAAAAACAAACATTTACAAATACGAAATGGGTTCACAAATGAAACCCTGGCATTTGCCAACTTTCGATTTAAGTATAAATGCACGTTACCGCATACAAGACAAAATAACCCTCGATGTAAATGTGTTTGGTATAGGTTCGCGTTATGCCCGCAGTTTTGATGAAAACAACCAGTTAGTGGCAAAAGAACTGCAAGGAATTGTCGATTTAAATATAAGTGTGGAATACCGCTTGACCAAAATTTTATCAGCATTTGCATATTTTAACAACATTAGTTCGGTAAAATATTATCCCTGGCACAATTATCCCTCACAACGCTTTAATGTGATGCTTGGAGCTACCTATTCGTTTTAATAATGCATTGTTCCCTGTTGGGATAAAAGCAAAAAGTACATTTGCTTTGGGGCATTTTTGTTTCAATAATTATTTTGAATCCATTCGTAAATAAAACCTGCGTTGCAACAGGAAAAATATTGTTCAAATCTTGTTAAAAACTACCTGAAATTAAGCCACTATAAAGGCAATTAAAAGCCGCTAAAACACTATATTTGGTTGTTTGTACCGGAACCATCAGTTATGGCGTAAACAATTAAAAATGAATTTATTATATTAAAATAATATAAGATGAGTGATTTAGAAAATAACAAACGTCCGCACAATGCTTATTCAGCCGACAGCATTCAGGTTTTAGAAGGTTTAGAAGCTGTTCGTAAACGCCCTTCGATGTACATTGGTGATACAGGAGTAAAGGGGCTGCATCATTTGGTTTATGAAGTGGTTGACAATTCCATTGATGAAGCATTGGCCGGTCATTGCAATAATATTGAAGTAATTATAAACGAAGATAATTCAATTACGGTTCGTGACGATGGTCGTGGTATTCCTACCGAAATGCACCAGGGCGAAGGAAAATCGGCTCTTGAAGTGGTTATGACTGTGCTTCATGCCGGAGGTAAATTCAACAAAGATTCCTATAAAGTTTCCGGTGGATTGCACGGGGTAGGTGTTTCCTGCGTAAATGCATTATCGACTTATCTGAAAGCCGAAATTCACCGCGATGGCAAAATTTATGTACAGGAGTATGCCATTGGTGTTCCACAAGGCGATGTTCAAATAATTGGAGATTCAGACAAAACCGGAACTTACATCACATTTATGCCCGATGCTACCATATTTAACAGCATTGAGTATCATTACGATATTTTGGCAGCACGTCTACGCGAGTTGGCTTTCCTGAATCGGGGCATCAATCTGGTAATTATTGATAAACGTGAGACCAACGAAGATGGTAGTTTCAAAACGGAGATCTTCCTTTCTCAAAAAGGCTTAAGCGAGTTTGTCGATTATTTGGATGGAACCCGTGAAAAACTTATCGAAGTTCCAATTCACATCTCTACAGAGAAAAACGATGTCCCAGTTGAGATTGCCATGCAATACAACAACTCCTTTACCGAGAATATCCACTCGTATGTAAACAACATTAATACCATTGAAGGAGGTACCCATTTAACTGGTTTTCGCCGGGGTTTGACCCGAACACTCAAAACCTGGGCCGATAAATCGGGCATGCTTACTAAATTAAAATTTGACATAAGCGGCGACGATTTCCGCGAAGGATTAACTGCGGTTATTTCAGTAAAAGTAGCCGAACCTCAATTCGAAGGTCAGACAAAAACGAAATTGGGTAACTCCGACATTAGTTTGGTAGTCGATCAAGCAGTGAGTACTATGCTTACCAATTATCTCGAAGAAAATCCAAAAGATGCACGGGCTATTGTTCAGAAAGTAATATTGGCCGCTCAGGCACGTCATGCTGCACGTAAAGCCCGCGAATTGGTTCAACGTAAATCGGTAATGACTGGTGGCGGATTGCCCGGAAAACTGGCCGACTGTTCCGATAAAGATCCGGCCAATTGCGAAATTTACCTTGTTGAGGGAGATTCGGCAGGTGGAACCGCCAAACAAGGTCGCGACCGGAAATTCCAGGCCATTCTTCCGCTTCGTGGTAAAATTCTGAACGTTGAAAAAGCCATGCACCACAAAGTGTTTGAGAGCGAAGAGATTAAGAATATTTTTACCGCACTTGGGGTATCTATAGGAACCGAGGAAGATTCCAAAGCTTTAAATTTGGAAAAACTTCGTTACCATAAAGTAATTATAATGACGGATGCTGACGTGGACGGTAGCCACATTGACACGCTTATTATGACTTTCTTTTTCCGCTTTATGCAGGATTTATTGAAAAATGGCCACCTTTATATTGCCACGCCTCCGTTATATTTAATCAAAAAAGGTAAAAATCAGGAATATTGCTGGACCGAAGAGCAACGAGTTAAATTGGTTCATGAATGGGGCGGAGGCTTTGAAAGCAACCTGCATATACAACGATATAAAGGTCTCGGTGAGATGAATGCAGAACAACTTTGGGATACGACCATGAATCCTGAAAACCGTACCTTACGTCAGGTAACTATCGATAATGCGGCCGAAGCCGATCGTATTTTCTCCATGCTTATGGGCGACGATGTGCCACCTCGACGGGCTTTCATTGAAAGTCACGCCAAGTATGCAAAAATTGATGTGTAGTAATAGTAGGTAATTACAAATTAATAAAAGGGTTATCCGTTATGGAAACCCTTTTTTTTTATTACGGTAACTGAAATTTAAGAAATGAATAGCTATGAAATGTGATAGCTGAACGAATTTAGTGTAGGGCTTTCATGTGTTAAGCGAATACGCTCTGTTACAAAATAGTTCCCTTATTTACAATTCGGGAGTGTATTGGCATTAAGTGGATTAATATCCCTCTTTGCTGCTTCCTAAATTTGATTTCAAGGGTTTAACCTGAGGTTTTGGTTTCTTTACTTATCGATTCAATTGATAAAAATAGCTTCATACAGGATATATAAATATGATGCTAACCTAAGAAAGTAAGATTATTTAACGTTATCCGTAGCTATATTCTTGTTTTTGTAACTAGTTTTTTTAACTTTCGTATTTTAATCTTGCAACCATCATTATAATAATTATTAAAGTCATTTATGAAGAAAGGCGAAAATTTAAACCTTTCAAAAGATAAGGTATCAACCTCCTGGCAGATTATATTATTCTCATTAAATCAGAATGCCATTGCTCAGTTTAAGGCGGCTTTTTCTGAAATACCCGAAAATGATACACATTTATCCATTTATCAAACAGATTCTCAAGAGCAATTAATCAGTTTTATAAGAAATAGTCAAAAAACGTTTCTTAATCTCGATATTTCAGCTATTGAACCCGATAAACAGTTAGCGCTTATTTCCCAAATCAATCATAAAACACGCAGTAAATTTTGTCATACCATTTTGTGGATAAAACGCAATACACTACCTTTTATAATTGAAAACAAAATTGAATTAGAAGTAAACGACATACGCTTTATCGAAGACTTGTCACAGCTTTATGTAAAGTCGGTTTTCAATACCATCTATACCAATTATTTAAATAATTTTAAGTTTGCTGCTAAAGATAAAGACAATCACAATTTGTTTAAAAAAATTGAACACCTGTCTGATTTCAACAAAAAACTCCTTAAAGCAGTTATCGAAAGCAGTAACATAAAAACAAAACTCACTCAACAGCGCATTGCCATTGAACAACAGAATAAGGAAATCGAAGAACGAAATCTTGAACTGGAACGGGCTTTTAAAAAATCAAGCATTAACCACATAAAATTGGAGAAAGCTTTTCACGAAAACGAATTACAACGTAAAAAACTTGAAGAATTGCTTAGTGAATTGCAGGAAACCAACCAAAAGCTGGAAACACAATTCCACGAAATTATGGCGCAGCGCGATTTTATTGAACAACAAAACGAGGAGATTCAGTCGCAGCGCGATATGGCTTTAAAACAGCGCGATAAAATTGTTGCTCAACAAGAAGAAATAAACGATAACATTCAATATGCCAGTAAGATACAACAGGCACTTTTTCCACAAACAGACTGGGTGAATGTTTTATTGCCCCAGCATTTTGTTTTAAATAGGCCTAAAGACGTTGTAAGTGGCGATTTTTACTGGATATCGCAAAACCGGCATAAAACAATTATTGCCGTTTCGGATTGTACCGGACATGGTATTTCAGGAGCCATGATGAGCATGTTGGGAACTGCCTTTTTAAACGAGATTGTAAATAAAAACGACATTACCCATGCTCAGTTAATACTGGAACAATTACGTGAACGAGTTATTTCCAGTTTGCATCAGGATATTTCTCAAAACATGGAATATTCGCGCGATGGAATGGACATTGCCGTATGCATTTTAGATATTGTAGATAATTCATTGGAATTCGCCGGAGCCAATAATCCGATTTATATTGTCCGAAATAAAGAACTTATTGAATTCAAGGCCGATAAAATACCCATCGGTATTCATGAATTTTGCAATGAACCTTTTACTTCACACAGAATTGATGTTCTTCAGGGCGACAATATTTATATGTTTAGCGATGGTTATGCCGATCAGTTTGGAGGAATAAAGGGAAAAAAATTAAAGTATAACAATTTTAAAAAAATCCTGCTCGAAGTAAATGAACTACCTATTGAGGAACGAGAACAAATTCTTAATAAAAAATTTGTAGATTGGATGGGGCAGCAGGAACAAATTGACGATGTTTTGGTATTGGGTTTCACGGTAATGTAGCACTTTATCAATAAATAACTGCCATTAAACAAATTATGACGGCTGTTTTGCGTAAAAAAACGTATCGAAAAAGTAGTTTTCCCTTAATTAACTTATCTTTAGTTGGGATTTGGACAGATTTAAAATAGTATATGATACAAAGCAAAAACATAGTACCAAAAATAAGCATAGCTTATCTGTTGTTATTGGGCTCATTTTTATTGGTTTCTAATGCATTCTCGCAAACAAAAAAATTACCTGAAGATGTTTACATCCAAATAGATAATTTTAAAAATAATGCCATTAAGAACCGAAATCTGGGCAATGACAATGCTGCTGCTACTTACCTGAATAAAATTGCTTACCTCTATTGGGAGTATTTTATTTATGAAGAAGCGGTTAAATATTTTCATGAAGTGCTTACAATTAATCAAAACTCAGGAAATATTAACGGAACCCAAAACGTGTTGCAAAATATCGCCTTTGTTTATTCCGATATGGAACAATACGATAAAGCTATTGAAAACTTTACCAAGCAACTTGAAATTATAAAAACAAAAAACGATAAGCTGAAACTAACGGAGTGTTACAGCAATTTAGCACTTACCTATAATAGCAATGCTCAGTACCAGGAGGCTATAAATGTTGCAAATACTGGACTGGAGTTAAGCAAAAACCTGAATCATTTAAAATTAATGCGTTCATTTTATGGCTCTTTATATGAGAGTTACGAAAAATTAGGCGACGAAAAACAAGCCAAAGCTAACTTTGAACTGTATTCATCAATCGACAAACACATTCAACAGCAGTTATTTGCCGAACAACAACTATTAAATAACCAAAAACTGCAGCAGGTTGAAGCACAGAAAAAAGAAACAGAGCAAGCCCTGGTTAAAACACAGGATACGCTAAAGGAAGTGGAACAGGTAAGTCGTGAAAAACAACTTGAAATTAACCTGTTGAATAGTGAAAACGCATTAAAAGAGGCAACGCTTAAACAAGCCGAAGCACGTATGAAAGCCGAGCGACGCTTTATTTATTTTTTATTGTCGGTGGTACTTTTTATAGGAACACTTGTGGTATTAATATTTAAACAAAATCAACAAAAAAAACGGGCTAATGCAGTTTTACAAGATTTGAATACTGAAATAGAAAGAAAAAATCAGCAAATTCTTGACAGTATAAAATACGCCAGCCATATCCAGGAAGCTATTCTGCCTTTTGAGCAAAACTTACAGGCTGATTTTCCCGACTCATTTGTACTTTATAAACCCCGCGATATTGTTAGCGGTGACTTTTATTGGCATTCGCGATTCGAAAACAAAATATTTGTAGCTGCAATCGACTGTACAGGTCATGGAGTGCCCGGTGCATTTATGAGCATGATTGGTAACACACTACTCAACGAAATTGTAAATGAACAACAGGTGCATAATCCGGCCAAAGTGCTAAAACAATTAAACGAAAAAGTAGTTCTTACCCTAAATCAGGATAATGGTCATGAAGGCTTTAGTGAAGATGGTATGGATATTACTTTTTGCTGTTACCATACCGATACACAGGTTCTGGAACTGGCATTGGCCAATCATAATGCCTGTATGATTTCTGAAAATAAAACACAAATTGTTGAAGGTGATATTTTTAGTATTGGCGGTAATGTTGGAGTTGATAATATAAAATTCAATAATCACAGCTTTAACATAAATGCAACTACCTCATTGTATATGTTTTCTGACGGTTTTCAAGATCAGTTTCGCGGTAGTTCCGGACAAAAATATATGGCACCCAGATTTATCCGCCTACTGGAATCATTACAGGATAAGCCTTTTAATCAACACAAAACTCTTTTGGAAAAAGAATACAACGATTGGAAAGGAAGTAGCCGGCAAATAGACGATGTTTTGGTAATTGGTATTCAGTTATTAAAAAACACATAAAGTAATTTGAATGGTAAAAAATACAATTCAATATATTGTGAGTTTTTTTATTCTAATGCTTTGGGTAGGTTTATTTCAGACTTTTGCCCAAATCGGAAGTCCAATCATTACCAATTATCCTTCCACAACTTTTGGTTCCACCGCACAAACCTGGGGTATTGTGCAGGATAACAACGGAAATATGTTTTTTGGTACCAATGTAGGTGTTGCTAAGTTTAACGGTTCCGAATGGACTGTTTATAAAACCCCTTTAAATTCATCAGTACGTTCATTGGCAATAAATAGTAAAGGAATTATTTATGTTGGAGCCACCCGTGAGTTTGGTTTTCTAAAACCCAATATTCATGGAAAATATGAATACGTTTCACTTTCCGACTCCTTGCCCGCAAAAGATTTTTCGGTCATTCTAAAAACCTTTACCATCGATGATGCTGTTTACTTCCTGGCCAATCATCAAAAGATTTTTAAGTACCAACATGGTCTTGTTTCTGAAGTAAAACTGCACAAAATCAGCTATTTTCGTGGTTTTTTAGTAAATAAAGAAATATGGCTTACCGATAAGTCATACGGTTTTGCCCGCCTTATAAACGACAGTGTTGTTTTTTACGACAATCCTAAAATCCCCGACGATATTTATACCATCTTACCTATCGACAATGATAAGTTTCTTATTGGTACACTTAAAGAAGGCCTTTTTGAATATGATTTTTTACAAAAAAAATGGGCTAAGTTTCAAAACGAAGCCGATAACATGCTTAAAATAGGGAATATTTATCATGCAACCGTTTTAAAAAATGGCGATATTGCTCTGGCAACCTTAAAAAGAGGCGTTTTAATAATTTCTGAAGTAGGAAAACTAAAATATATTTTTGATAAGCAGAGTGGTTTAATAAATAATGCAACTTATTTTGTTAGCAACGATGCCCATAACGATTTGTGGATTGCTCAGGAAAAAGGAATTTCACATTTAGAATTGAGTGTACCATTTAACCGTTTTGGAGTAAATTCAGGCATCGACGGCAATATTCAAAAGCTTACTATTTACAACAATAACTTATATTGTGGAACATCGAGCGGAATTTACTACATGCCCATCGATAAAGAAGAACCTTGGAATCACAAAACCTTTCAACAACTTAGTCCGGAATTAATTTATAACCTCGATTACTGCCAGATACAATTCCCCAATAGCAAACAAAACATTTTATTAGCCTCTTTTTTGCGCGATTTAGCGGTAGTTTATCCCGATAACCGAATAGAAAGTATTCATAGTATTTATGGCTGTTATTCCATAAGTACTTCTGTTAAACGTCCCGGCAGAATATTTTTAGGAGGAGCCAATGGGTTAGAAGTCTTGGATCTTTCGTTTGAAAATGGAAAAGTTAAGGTCGAAAAAAGCACGCAACTGACTAAAATGTCTGAATCGATTCGGAAAATAATAGCCGTGCCCAATGGTGATTTATGGATTCAGTCGGCTTTTAATTCATTGTTTCGTATTTCGTTCGATGAGCAGGAATCGTTAAGCAATTATCAGGTTTATAAATATCCGCAATTAAGCAATACCTATCCAGGAATTATTCTGACAGGAATGCATCACTTTAACGGAAAGATTTTTCTTACCTCTAACTTTGGAATTTTTAGTGCTGACATAGCATTACTTTCATCGGGTAAACAGGCATTTGAACCTGATTTAACCATGGGACTTAATTTTCAGAAAGACCATATTGCGGTTCAGTCAATGGAAAAAGACGCTTATGGAAATTATTGGTTTGCAAGTTCCATAGGACTGCTGAAGTACGATATTTCAAAAGATGAAATTGTATTGGCTGAATATAAAAGATTGCAGGGGAGAGCCATCCAGGGAATCCATATTTCAAATCATCTGGGGGTTTCAGTTATTTCTGAAGAAGACATCTTTATATTAAACCAGAATTATCAAAAAACGCCTGAGTACAATTTTAAAGTTTTTTTTGACGAGGTTGAATTTGGAATGGATTATTTACAACAAAGTTTCGATGGTGTTTTTTCATCAAATTTCAATTTAAAACAGTCAATACCACACGATCAAAATACTTTTTCGATTAAATTTTCGGCCGCTTTTTTTCAAAAAAGCGAATCCATAACTTACCGTTATATTTTAGATGGCTTTGAAAAACAATGGAGTGAAGCAAATAAAAGGCAAACGGTAAATTACACCAATTTACCTTCAGGCAAATATGTATTTAAAGTACGGGCCGAGAATATTTATAATAAAAAGAGTAATCAAGCCGAATTTTCATTTGTAATTATTCCGCCATGGTATCAAAAACCAGTGGCTTTGATAGCCTTCTTTGTTTTTGTTTTTGGTTTGGTTTGGCTATTTGTTTTCCTTTATACGTTGCGATTAAAAAAGGAAAAAAAGAAATTGCAATCGATTATTAAAGAAGCAATTCATAAAGAAGAATCGCAAAAGGAAGAGATTGAAAAACAGGCAGGAAAATTGTATTTGGCAAACCTCGAACTTCAGAAACTATCACTGGTAGCCAGTAAAACCGATAATGCGGTCAGCATTATGGACTATAATGGTAAAATTGAATGGGTAAACGAGGGCTATACGCGTCTTTTTGGTTTTACTTTTGGAGAAGTTATTCATTCAAAAACCGATTTATTGGGTGAATTTGCCGATGTAACAATTAACGACATGGTTAATTTATGGTTTGGCGACAGAAAACCCATTATTTTTGAAAACCAAAAAGCAACCAAATACGGAACAAAAGTATGGGTACAAACTACTTTAACCCCGGTTCTCAATGAAAATAAACAGGTAAAAAACCTGATTTCCATCGAGACCGATATATCGCGCTTAAAATATGCTGAATCTGAAATTGCCTCGCAAAAAGATGAAATAGCCCGGCAACGCGATATAGCCCTCCAGCAACGCGATGCTATTACCAGTCAGCAAAAAGAAATTATCGACAGTATTTTATATGCCGAACGGATTCAAAAGGCAGTATTTAATAAAGAATCTGATTTAACAGCAATATTTAAAGATTCGTTTATATATGATAAACCCCGCGACATTGTTTCGGGCGATTTCTTTTGGGTTCACGAAGTCGATAATTTAAAAATTCTGGCAGTGGTCGATTCTACAGGACATGGAATTCCCGGAGCCTTTATGAGTCTTATCGGTTTTACTTTTTTAAACCATATTATAAAGGAAAACGGTATTTTAGAACCCTACCAAATACTGAACTTATTGCGCGAAAAAGTAATCGCATCGCTTGGGCAAAAAGGCGATGATAATGAGGCTAAAGATGGAATGGATGTATCTATTTGTGTGATTGACACACAAAAAAAGCAGATTACATACGCAGGCGCTAACAATAAATCGTATTTGGTTAACAGTGAGGGCTTAATAGAGCTTGAAGCCGATAAAATGCCCATCAGTATTTACATTACGGCAAAGCAATCTTTTAAACAAAAAATGATTAGTTACCAATCTAACGATGTATTATATATGTTCACCGATGGTTATCCCGATCAGTTTGGTGGGCAGCATGGAAAAAAATTCAAATCAAGTCGATTTAAAAAGTTGTTACAAACTATAAGTAAGGAAAATTATAACAATCAGAAAACCATGCTCGACATCGAATTTTTACGCTGGAAAGGTGCATTAAATCAGGTAGATGATATACTTATTGTAGGAGTTAATCTGGAATAATTGTTTATTCGTAGGGAAGTAATTCAATATTTGCCTTTATCAGTTTTGCAAAACGCAAACCTGAGGCCATAATATCAGCGTCTTCAACATAATAATGCCAGTTTACTTTTATGTCGAATTTTTGAGTCATTTGCTGTAATTGAATCAATAATTTGGTAATTTGTTTTGCCGATGCCGTATTAAAGTAATCCAGTTTAAAATCGAAAGTAAATCCTTTATTTTCTGTATTTTCATATTGCTTTAACCATTCAAGAATCGGATTATAAAAAGCCACAGCATTTTCAGGAAGGGAGCGTCCTTCGATGCTGAAAATCCCAATTTCGGGTTCAAAGTGAACTTTAGGTGTATCTTCAGTATGTTCTATTATTAGTTTTTCCATTGTTTGGTTAGTCAACTACTGTTTGTAAAACAAAAAAACTAAATTTTTCGTTAAAATCATTGATTTCGAAGGTTAATTTACGATTTGTTTTTAACCTCAATTCAATCAAGCCCAAACCGGCTTCTTTACTGGTATCAATCTGAAAATTAAAAAGACTTTTTTCATAAAATGTATTTAATTCATCCATTGAGAGTGAATTAACGTAATTAATTTTCTTTTTTAAATTTTCAACCTCGCTTTTGTATATGTAATTGCCCGTATTCAGGTGGTATTGTTTGCCTTTTTGATTGATAAAGAAGATACCCGGATTCAGATTGTTGTCTAAACTGTTTGCTCCGTGCTTTACAATATTCTGAAGCATCTCAACCATAATGTTAAACACCTTCTTTTTCAAGTTCAGATTGTGTTCCATCATCTGGTTTTCCATAATCGACAACAAATTCAACAAACTTTCCTGGTTAAAAATTCCGTTGAAAATAAGAACCACATCTTCCTGATTAAGCAGGCGGTGAATTACTTTAATGTTTTCGAGTGCATGGGTAGCTTTGTGAACTTCAGGGCTATGTTCGGTTTCGTTTTGCGAAATTTCGGTATTTAAATAAAAGTAAGAATAGTTATCGTTCAAATCAACAAAGTCGTAAACCAGTTTATTTCCTGATTTACGGGCCATTTCAATTAAACCTAGCCCGGCACCGCCTTTGTCTGAAATGATATTGTCGTTAAGTACTCTTTTGTAGTAATTTTTTAATTCTTCGTTATCTAAACTATTAATTTTATTCAGTTGCTCGGTAAGGTTGGGAATGTTTCTTTTTAAGATAGGGTTTCCGGTAGTAATATAGTAGCGGTTGTCGACATCCTGAATTAAGAAAATTCCGGTTTCTTTAACATCAGAACTTTCTTCCATTTCCTGATGCCGGGTAATGTTCTGTAAACCTTCTACCATAATGGTAAACACTCTTTTTTTAATCTTCGAATCTTCTCCTGACTTATCAAGGTTCGATTCGGTTAGCGTTAAAATACCATCGGTAATATTCTGACTGAATACACCACGGTAAATGTAGCTCAGGTTATCCTTCTGCATTCCTTCAAATAACCGGTAAGCATAACTTATTTCTGAATGTTGGGTAGCCATTAACTCAATTTTGTTATCCCTTTTCAATGTTAAATATAGAGTTTTCTTTCATCAAAATCAAATATATAAAATATTCAATTAATCGAGCAGGTAAGTTCCCGTAAAAGTTTTTTTTGTTGGTCCCTCTAACCAGATATCTGTGTAGTTGTTTGCATCCTTTTTACTAAAATGTACTTTAAGTAGTCCACCTTTTGCCTGCAGTGTTACTGGCGATGAATTTCCAAATAGCTGATTCAAAGTAAGTGCAGTTGCTACAGTTCCTGTACCACAGGAGTAAGTTTCATCTTCAACACCACGCTCGTAGGTAAAAATTTTTGTGATGTTTTGCTTGACCTGAAAAAAGTTAACATTAACTCCTTCTGCTTTGTACTTTTTCTCATTTCGTATTTTTCTTCCTTCAGTATAGACATTAAAAGTTGTTTGTTTACTTTTGTCAATTACCAGATGAGGAGAACCTGTATTAATAAACAATCCCAAATCATGTGGTTCAATATCGGTAACATCGGCCATTTTAAGTGAAATTTTGTCAGCACTTTCATAAATGGCCTTATGTGGACCATCGGGTGCAAAAAATCGGGTTTCATTTTTTATAAGTCCCAAATCATGTGCAAAAGATACAATACATCGTCCGCCATTGCCACACATACTTCCGGGCTTTCCATCAGAATTGTAAAAATCCATAAAAAAATCAAAACCTTCTTTTCGTCGAAGTACAATTAAACCATCGGCACCAATTCCATACCTTCGGTGGCACATAGTTTGTATGGCTTGTTCGCTGAGTTCAATCGATTTGTTAAAAGCGTTTATTAGAATAAAATCGTTTCCCGTTCCATGATATTTTGAAAAAGCAATTTCTTGGGTCATTTAAAAAAAATTAAATGGTTAAACTTTTGTTAAAGTAGGCCAAATGTACAACAAAAAAAAAATAGTTTTCGTTTCACATGCATTACCAGTGAAATAAAAGAGAACAAATTCTTATGTTTAACTTTTAAAAACAATACGTACATGAAAAAGATAATTGGATTGATTACTGCTTCAATAATTGGAGGAGTGGTAACACTTACAGGATATCATTTATTTATTGAAAAACCTGCATTGCAGCATACTCAAAGTGATTTTTATACCCAAAAATCTAAATCAACAGAAGAAGTGATACCGGTAAAAAATTCAATAGCCGCTTTAACCAGCATGGATTTTACCGAAGCTGCCCAAAAAACAGTTCATGCCGTGGTGCATGTAAAAGTGCGGAGCCAGATTTCAGGCTACGAAAATCCGTTTTATAATTTTTTGTTCGGAAGACCCAATTACCAGCAGGAACCAGCTCCAATTGTTTCGGCAGGTAGCGGGGTAATTATTTCAAACGATGGATACATTGTAACCAATAACCACGTAATTGAAGGAGCTGATAAACTGGAAGTAACCCTGAACAATAAAAAAACTTATACAGCAAAAGTTATTGGTGCTGATCAGGCGACCGATATTGCTTTAATAAAAATTGACGAAAAAGACCTTCCTTACCTCGATTGGGGAGATTCCGATCGATTACAAATTGGTGAATGGGTACTGGCTGTTGGGAACCCATTTAATCTGGCATCGACTGTAACAGCTGGAATTGTTAGTGCCAAAGCCCGAAGTATTAATATACTCAATAAAAGTACCGCCATCGAAGCATTTATTCAAACCGATGCAGCAGTTAATCCGGGCAACAGTGGTGGAGCATTGGTAAATACCCAGGGAAAATTGGTGGGAATAAATACCGCAATTGCAAGTCCAACCGGTTCTTTTTCAGGATATTCTTTTGCAGTTCCTCAAAAAATTGCTCAAAAAGTAGTGAGCGATTTGCTTGAATATGGTGCCGTTCAACGGGCTTACATTGGAGTTAGTATTGCCGATGTTACCTCACCTTTGGCTAAACAAAGCGGCATAACCAGCACCCAGGGAGTATATGTAAGCGATGTGTCGCCCGATGGTGCAGCAAAAGAAGCCGGCATAAGAGGTGGCGATGTAATTCTTAAAGTTAAAGATGTTTTTGTAAACAGCACTTCAGAACTTCAGGAACAAATAGGTCAGCATAGACCTGGCGATCAGGTTTCAGTTACGGTGCTCCGGGGCGATAAAAAGAAAACCGTGTTGCTTACTTTACGAAATATCGAAGGAAAAACCGATATTATTAAAGCCGATGAAACCCTACAACTGTTTGGTGCTGAATTCAAGAACCTTTCACCATCCGAAGCCAATAAGCTAAGAATCAAGGGAGGAGTTCAGGTTGTTTCTGTAGGTGATGGTAAACTCAAATCGGCAGGAATAAAAGAAGGATTTATAATTACCTCAGTAAACCGGAGAGCAACTTATGACATTCAGGAGTTAAGGTTGATATTCAACAATTTAGAAGGTGGTGTTTATATCGAAGGCATTTATCCCAATGGAATTTCAGCTTATTATGCATTTGGTATTTAATAATTAACATTTATTTTATAATTTTGTAACCCTTTTAAGGTTTTATGCGTACTGTTGTACGTTAACAAGAAAAAAGTAATTCTCAAAAAAGGGATGAATTATAAAACCACTTAAAGCAATAACCTGATCATAATTGAAGGATGTGGTCGGGTTATTGTTTTATGTCGTTCAATTTTTATAACTGGCAAAAGAAAATTATTGTATGAGACAATTAAAAATCACCAAGTCGATAACCAACCGTGAAAGCGCTTCGCTTGACAAGTATTTGCAAGAGATTGGAAAGGAAGAACTTATAACAGTTGAAGAGGAGGTTGAATTAGCGCAGCGGATTCGTAAAGGAGATCGGATTGCATTGGAGAAATTGACAAAAGCTAACCTGCGTTTTGTGGTTTCGGTAGCAAAACAATATCAAAACCAAGGTCTTAGTCTTCCTGACTTAATTAACGAAGGTAACCTTGGATTGATTAAAGCTGCTGAAAAGTTTGACGAAACCCGGGGCTTTAAGTTTATTTCGTATGCTGTTTGGTGGATTCGTCAGTCAATTTTGCAGGCATTAGCTGAGCAATCAAGAATTGTTCGTTTGCCATTAAATCAGGTAGGTTCTTTAAATAAAATCAATAAAGCCTATTCCAAATTTGAACAGGAAAATGAGCGCACACCTTCACCCGAAGAGCTTGCGTTTGCACTTGATTTACCAAAAGATAAAGTGGTTGATACTTTACGTGTTTCAGGCCGTCATATTTCGGTTGATGCACCTTTTGTTGAAGGGGAAGATAACAGTCTTTTGGATGTGTTGGAGAATAAAGATTCCCCAATTGCTGACACTTTACTAATAAGCGAATCGCTGAGCAAAGAAATTGAACGTGCTTTGGCAACATTGACCGAACGTGAGCGTGATATTATTCGTTTGTTTTTCGGAATTGCCTGCCAGGAAATGACTTTGGAAGAAATTGGTGAGAAATTTGGACTGACTCGTGAGCGGGTTCGCCAGATTAAAGAAAAAGCCATTCGCCGATTGCGACATACATCGCGCAGTAAATTGTTAAAAACCTATTTAGGATAATAATAATACCCAAAAGAGCGGCACTGCCGCTCTTTTTTTATTTAATAAGTTTTTTCTTTTCCACCAGTTTCTGGAGCTCAAACATTTCGTCTCGTAAACGTGCCGCTTCCATAAAATCAAGTTTTCCGGCAGCTTGTTCCATTTGTTTCCGGGTTTTATCAATAGTTTTCATCAGGGCCTCCTGACTCATGTAGGCAATTACCGGATCGGCTGCAATATCGGTGTGCTCTTTTCCGCTATAGGCAGTTGTTGCTGGCTTTGTTTCCATGTCTTTACTTACCATGCTGCGTTTTGCTTTTACAATGGATTGGGGAGTAATTCCATTATCCTGATTGTATGCCAATTGTTTTATTCTCCTGCGGTTGGTTTCATCAATGGTACGTTGCATGGAGCCGGTAACTTTATCAGCATACATAAGTACTTTCCCATTCACATTTCGGGCAGCTCGTCCGGCAGTTTGTGTAAGCGAGCGCTCCGAGCGAAGAAAACCTTCCTTATCGGCATCTAAAATTGCCACCAGCGAAACTTCAGGCAAATCAAGTCCTTCGCGTAACAGGTTTACGCCTACAAGAACATCATAAACTCCTTTGCGGAGGTTCTCCATAATTTCTATTCTATCCAAGGTATCCACATCGCTATGGATGTAGTTGCTTTTAATATTTAATTTAAGAAGGTATTTATTTAATTCCTCAGCCATACGTTTGGTAAGTGTAGTTACCAATATGCGTTCTTCTTTGGTAATTATGTGGTGAATTTCTTTTATCAAATCGTCAATCTGATTCAGGCTGGGACGAACTTCAATAATTGGATCGAGCAATCCGGTGGGGCGAATAACCTGTTCTACAAAAACGCCATTGCATTTTTCAAGTTCGTAATCGGCTGGTGTTGCACTAACATAGATGGTTTGTCCGGTAACCGATTCAAACTCCTCAAATTTCAACGGGCGGTTATCAATAGCTGCAGGCAAACGAAAACCAAACTCAACCAGGGTTTCTTTTCGTGAGCGGTCACCTCCATACATGGCTCTGATTTGAGGTAGTGTTACGTGGCTTTCATCAATAATGGTGATAAAATCTTCGGGAAAATAATCGAGCAGGCAAAAAGGCCGGCTTCCTTCGTTTCGTCCATCAAAATAACGGGAATAGTTTTCAATTCCGGGACAATGTCCCAATTCACGAATCATTTCCAAATCATAATTTACTCTTTCATTAATACGTTTGGCTTCATGTGTTTTACCAATGCTGTTAAAATAATCAATACGTAAAACCAAATCGTCCTGAATTTGCTTAATAGCTTGCTGAATTCTGGCTTGCGTGGTCACAAAAATGTTGGCAGGATATATTAAAGCCTGATCCATTTTATCAATCGTATGCCCGTTTACCGGATCAAAAGAATAAATTTCTTCGATTTCGTCGCCCCAAAAAATAAAGCGGTATGCAAAATCACTGTATGCCAAAAAAACATCCACGGTATCGCCTTTAACCCGAAAGTTTCCCCGTTTAAAATCGACTTCGTTCCGGCTGTATAAAGCATCAACCAGCTTACGCAGAAACTGATTGCGACCGGCTTTGGTCCCACGTTTTATGAAGATGCTGTTTTCATGAAAATCTTCCGGATTGCCAATTCCGTACAAACACGAAACCGATGAAACGACAATCACATCGCGTCTTCCGGAAAGGAGGGAAGAAGTAGTTCGAAGACGAAGCTTTTCAATTTCATCGTTAATGCTTAAATCTTTTTCAATGTAAGTATCGGTAACTGGTAAATAAGCTTCGGGTTGATAGTAATCGTAATAAGACACAAAATACTCAACAGCATTTTCGGGAAAAAACTCTTTCAGCTCAGAATATAACTGAGCTGCCAACGTTTTATTATGACTCAGAACCAATGCTGGCCGCTGAACATTTTCAAGCACATTGGCAATTGAAAATGTTTTTCCTGAACCGGTAACCCCCAATAAAGTCTGATAGGGAACCCCCTGCAAAATGCCATCGGACAATTGCCTGATGGCCTCAGGTTGATCCCCAGTAGGACTAAACGGTGATTTTATGGTAAGATCCATAAAGGATTAATTATTTTTGATAAAATATGCTATAAACCGGAAAATGGTCGCTGTAACCCCCATAGTAATTATCTCCTCCGTAAGTACGATTCGGCGATTTATCGCCGTTTTTATTGGTATAGCAAATAAATTCCGGTGTAAAAATAAAACCATTCGGTGAATATAAACGAAATCCCTTTTCGGCTATAAGCAACTGGTTCGAAACAATAATATTATCTATCATATTGTAGTTTCCTCTGTAATAGTATGATCCTTTGCCTTTTGTATGAGCTTCATAAAGCAGATTTTTAAAATTGCTTTCATCCGTTAAAGCTCCGGCTTGCAGTATTTCTTTTATACTTTTGTTAGTGGGTTCATCGTTAAAATCGCCCATAATAATAATTTTTGCCAGATGGTTTATGCGAGTTATAGAATCGGTAATATTTTTCAGAGTAAGGGCCGATTGTATTCGCTTGGGTTCTGAAGCTTCTTCACCATCACGTCGTGAACTCCAGTGATTTACAAAAAAATGCAAGGTGTCGCGGTTTACTAACCCTTTAACATACAAAATATCGCGGGTCCGTTTATTATCAGCAAATGGAAATCGAACTTCAATTGCTTGATGATTCAAATATTTGAATGCATTTGACCGATAGAGTAGAGCACAGTCTATTCCCCGTGGATCGGGTCCATCCTTATGAACAATTTTATAATTTCCATTTGCCAGAATATCAGTTTTAATCAAATCTTCCAGAACTGTTCGGTTTTCTATCTCGATTAAGCCAATAATTTCGGGTAATTCTTTTGGGTTAATGGAATCGATAACCTGAGCGATGCTGTTTAGTTTTTTATAATAGCGTTCAGTATTCCAACTTTTTTTTGATGCCGGGGTAAATTCTTCGTCTAATTTACTTTGAGCAAGGGTATCAAAAAGATTTTCAACATTATAACTTACAACGGTAAAATACTTGCGGGCTTGCCATTTTACCGGTTGTGCCATGGTAGTTGCAACAAAAAGTAACGAGAAAACAAAAATAATGAGCTTCATAAAAATAATTTAATATTGATTTTGTTTAAAAGAGGTTTCATTTGTTACTATTGACTTACTCTACATAGAAAAGCAAATCAACGGTATGCAAAAATAACTTTATTCTGAAATTTACCGGACTTTATTAGTTTTAAAATGGTTTATAGGCCTTATTTTTTTCAATGAGAAAGCACTTTTTTACAACTGTAATGCCAAATAAGCCTTTGTGCATTTCGTAAGCAATGGAATCAGGGATAGTATGCAAATTAAGGGTCGAGAAACGGCGTAGCTGAATATGATTTATGGTGCCTGAGTCATCCAATTCAAATTCAATGCTTTGTTCGCTGCTGTACAACTGATAGTCTTTAACCGGGTAACTCTGAACCCATGATGTACTTGTAAAGTTGAAGTTTAAAGTTAAAATTAACCCGGTAATTAGGGGTGCAAGCGAAAAGTAAATAAGCAATGCTTTAAATTCGGAATGCTTTTTATACAAAACGGGGTAATACTTAAGTGGAATTATACTAAGTAGAATACCACATACCAGATAAAAACCAAAAATGGTATTCCACGTAAGCAATGTTTTACCTCCAAAAATGGCCGATAGAAAAATTCCCAGAAAGAAAAATAATGCCATAAAACGAACCTGCTTATCCAAATTCTTATTTTCCGACTGTTTTTTATATAATACCTTATTGGCAGATGCTTTTAACCATTTACGGTACAGTTTTTTGTATAGTGCGTTCCGGCTCATTTTTAATTTAAATGTAAGCTAAATTTAAGAAGGAAAGACAAAACAACCAAAACTGCAATTAGTTAAACCGCCTGTTGATTTAATAAAAGATTGCGTACCGGACGAAATTCGTTTCGTAGGGTTGGCCAACGGTCGGGAAACTGATTCAGTAAAATTATCGCCTTTTTTTGATGGTTTTTCAAAGCATCGCTAATGGCAGGTGCCGAAATAGGTGTTGGACAAGCACTTCCCACATTTTCGCTGGTTAAGCGGTCCTGATTGTTAATTACCCGTCGTGCTGCATTCTCAAGTTTTTCGAGTAATAAATAGGTTTTTTGATAACGTTCCTGAATTCCTGGTTCATTTGGAGATTCGGTAACCGTTGAAAATGTATCAAACTGAATATCCCAGGCTTTAAGTACAATATTCGTTTGTGCAGTTCCATATTGCATATTCAAGGCCATTTGTGCTGCATGGGTAAGCGTAGATTTTAACTGTTCAAGACTTCCGTTAAAATGTTCCAGCTTTTTTAATGCTGATTTGTCGAGTGAAAAA
Organism: Bacteroidetes bacterium HGW-Bacteroidetes-4; assembly: GCA_002840905.1. Taxonomy (GTDB): domain Bacteria; phylum Bacteroidota; class Bacteroidia; order Bacteroidales; family SZUA-534; genus GWE2-40-63. Next base: position 56,851 of record PHDD01000007.1, read on the forward strand.
TGGATTTGATATTCTTCTGATAATTGCTGAAGGTGGCTGTGACAAAGATTAACCATATTTTGATGTGCACCTCTTTTTAGCTGATCAATTTCAGATTGCAATTGTTCGTTTTGTTGTTGCAGGTTTTTAATTTGCCTGTTCACATAAAATAAAGTGGTTTTATCTGACTGATTCTTTTTAAGTTGTAACTTAAAACTATTGTAAGCCAGGGTTCCAATAATGTTTTTTTCAGAAGTTGTAAGGGTATTGGAACTGTTCGAAAGGCCAAAACTGCTTAGATTTCGCCCTAAATATAAAAACAGCAAATCCGATTGTGAATCGTGTTCGTTTTGAAAGGCGAGGGCCAATACTACATTAGCCGTTTCGTCAAAAATATTTAATTGCTTTTGTTCCTTTTCTATTGTTTCAAAGGGTAACTGGTCGGAACGCATCCACTGGAATTGAAATCTCTTTTTACGAAGTTTCTGGCTAAGTAAATTATCCATTATAACAAATTCATTCACCTGCGGCTGTTGCTTATGATGTATGTTTTTGCATCGAATAGCATTTGTATTCACATCGAAATACAAAACCGTACTTTTTTCAATACCGGGAATTAATTGAACCGATGCTTCAAGCATCGATACAAAAGGATCCTTTATAAATGAAAAAAGTTCTGGCATCATTCGTTGTTTTGGACAAATGTAATGCTTATAAAAAACATTTGAATGCTAAATTAAGCCTTTTTATCAACAAAATTAAGCAAAGCTTAAATTAAAATTAAGTTTATATTTAAGTTGATTAAGATAAAAAGTTAAGCAAACATTTTACTTAAGTAGCTTTATAAGTCAGTTTGCAGACATTATATTTGTATTGCAGAAGTGAAAAAAATATTAAAAGAAATAAGGATAATATTACTAAATAACTTAATAACTTAAAACACGGAGGAAATAAAAATGGGATATGCTTTACTCGTAATTACGCTGGTTTTGATGGTAGATTATTTTATGGGCTACCGAAAAAAACACCTGAAGAACTCAAATAAGGAATCAGTAAGCTAATTGAGCATAGGTTTACTAAAAAAGCCCTTTAAGTAGCATACTTAAAGGGCTTTTTTATAAGTTAGATTCGGAATTATCTTTTACGTTTGTAGCTTTTTGCACCATATGACTCTCTTGAGTCTCTCGAATCTCTTGAACTACGGGGTTTTCTGCTTTTGCTTTTATCCCTTCTTGAATTGTCGGCCCTTGAAAAATCTCTTGCTCCAGCTGCTGATGGTTCGGGTTTTGAAACCTGAACTTCAAGCTTTGTGTCTTCATGATTAACGTTTTTAAAGGCATCAATTATCGTTTTCTCAAAGCGATTGTCCACTTCAAAAAACGAAAATTTGCGTAGGATATCAATTTTACCAATTTCAATATCGCGGGTATGGGTTGCGTCGTTAATTATTCCCATTAACGATGCTGCATTCAGGTTTTGCTTGGTTCCAATGTTTATATGGAAACGGGTAAACCCATTATTGCCAGTGCGTTTTCTTGACCGGTCTCTTGTCGAGGATCCTTCTCTTGACGATGAACTGTCTCTTGTGGACGCACTGTCTTTAGCCACATTTAAATCGGCAGCATTTCGGTAGTATTCTAAAAAATGGTTAAATTCCACTGAAACAAAGCGCTTGATTAGTTCATCACGATCGAGCCAGGCTAATTTTTTCAACACATCGGGCAAAAACGATTCAATTTGTTTTTCGTCAACCTCAATGTTTTCAACCTTATCAATTAAATTGTAAAGACGTTTTTCGCAAATTTCGCGACCGCTGGGAATTAATTTATGCTCGAATTTCTTTTTTACCAGGTTTTCCAGCTCTTTAATTTTACGACTTTCGCGTGAGTGAATTATGGTAATTGCAATGCCGCTTTTTCCGGCACGTCCGGTACGTCCGCTACGGTGAATATAAACTTCAGGGTCGTCGGGTAAGTTGTAATTAATTACATGGGTTAAGTCGTTAACATCGAGTCCACGGGCAGCAACATCGGTAGCAATAAGTAATTGCAAATGTTTTGAGCGGAAACGTTGCATTACATGGTCGCGTTGCGCTTGCGACAAATCACCATGCAGGGCATCGGCATTGTAACCGTCCTGAATTAGTTTGTCTGCAACTTCCTGCGTTTCGCGGCGGGTACGGCAAAAAACAATTCCGTAAATACTGGGATTAATATCAGCCAAACGTTTCAGTGCCAGATACCGGTCGGTTGCTTTTACCATGTAAAACTGATGCAAAATATTGTCGGCTCCTGAGTTTTTGGTACCAACAGTCATTTCATCGGGCTCCGACATGTAATTATTAGCTATTCGTCGAACTCCCTGGGGCATGGTTGCCGAAAAAAGCAGGGTTTGTTTTTCATTGGGAGTTACGGCTAAAATTCCATCCAATTCGTCTTTAAAGCCCATGTTTAGCATTTCGTCGGCTTCGTCGAGTACCATCCACTGTATGTGATTGATACGTAAAGCGCCACGATTAATTAAATCGAGTGTACGACCCGGTGTTCCTACAACAATTTGAGCACCGTCTTTTAGTGCCCGTAATTGAGGAACAATGCTTGCTCCACCATAAACAGGCAGAACAGAAAGTTTTTTTACATATTTCGAAAATGAATCCAAATCTTTGGCTATCTGGAGGCAAAGCTCACGGGTTGGACATAGAATTAAAGCCTGCGTGCTTTTACTTTCAGCCTTAATTTGCTGAATAATGGGAAGTCCAAATCCTGCTGTTTTTCCTGTTCCGGTTTGTGCCAGAGCAATTAAATCTTTACCATTGTGTAAGATAGCTGGGATTGTTTTTTCCTGAATAGGAGTAGGACTGATAAAGCCCAAATCGTCGATTGCCTTGTAGATTTCTTCCGAAAGGCCCATTTCTTTAAATGTTGTCATAAATACATACGTTATTCCGTCTAAAAAACCATTTTACTTTCAGCTCGGAGATTTAAAATTAAAGTGCTGAAAGGACTAAATTAAGACGGCCACGCAGCCATAAATAACCAGAAATGACTCCTTTTTTACACCTCTGTTTTTTTAATCGACTGTATATTTATAAAAACTGGAGCGAAACCGCTTTTTAAAAACTCAATATACAGATGTTTACATTGTCATTGATAATTGATCAACCTTCTTGTAAACAGCGCGCAAAGGTAAGTTTAATTATTTATAATCAAAGCTCCTGCAACTTTTTATTTTTAACTCACTAAAATTGAGCTTTTACTGAGGCTATAAAATTTCTTCCGGCCGCTGTAATTCCGCTTGAATAAGGGCGATAACGCTGGTCAGTAATGTTTTCGATGCCAAAGGATATTGAAAGAATGGGATTCATTTGATAAAGAACTTTGGCATTTAAGGTAAACCACGACGGAACATAGGGATTTCCATCCCTATCTTTTGCATACAAATAATCCTTTCCTTGTTCATCAACCGGAAGATTATCGTAGGAAATTTGTGCGTTATAAAGCGCATAAAATGCCAGATTCAATCTTGAGGTTGCATAAGTAATGTGTGTCGATCCAAACAAAGGGGCTGCATGACGTAAAGCGCTGATGGTTCCATCATCCATTTCTTCACGTCCTTTTTGGTAATTAATCCGGCTTTTTATTCCTATACCACCGGGAATCTTAATGTTTAAACCTCCCTGAACACCGTAAATACTGGCTTGTGCAGCATTTTGCAAGGCTACCACTTTACTCATTTGTCCTTCATAAACAATGCTGTCGGCGCCATTAAACTGAAAATCGCGACGTACCATAGCGTTGTCCAGCACAGTATAGTAAACAGTTGCATCAAATTTAAAAAAGTCGCTAATTATTTGCGTATAGCTTAGCTCAGCGTTATAGGCATATTCCGATTCAAGTTCCGGGTTGGGAACTATAACGGTTTCCGGTTCAGGATCAAATATTTTACCGATATCGTCAACATTGGGTGTTCTGAAACCAGTTGATACAATAGCCGATAACCACATGCTTTCATTAGGATTATAAATAGCGCCCAGACTTCCAGTTACGGCTCCTTTCTTTAAATTGGCCTCAGAAAATGGAAAGGAGTAAAAAGTGTCGTCAAAAGTGGCATTTAATGCAAAGTAATTGTAACGCATTCCACTGTTTAGTTTTAAATTATCGCTTAAAATCCATTCAAAGGTAGCATAAGCAGCATACGAACTCCAATTGGATAGCGGATACCTTGCAGGTCCTGGAGTTTGTGTTTTCGACAGTATATTGATATCGGTGCCTTCAGAATTCACTTTATTGAAAACCCACTCTGCTCCGTAATACATTTGCATCTGCCCTGTAAACTGTTTTCTAAAATCGAAATTTATTGCATAGGCTGAAACGTTTTCAATGCGTTCATATTTTATTGAATCTTTAAAACCGCGATCGTATCGACTTTCTTCAAAAAGTTGGTGACTCAAACGTATATTAATTTCATCATAAAAAGTAGTGGCTATACTGCTGGTAAGGTTTAAATTGTTCATCATCCAATTTTGCGGGCCATAATACCATTCAGCACTTCGTGGCAAGCCATTTTTATAACGAATATGACGATCGTAGCGCGAATAATTGCTGGTAGTTGAATAAAGAAAACTGTAGTTAGCTTCCCAGTATTGGTTGGGCTTAAAACGTATTTTCTGCATAAAATAGGTTTGTGAAAAACCCGTTGGCACTTGAAGTTTTGGGTTTTTATTGGGCACTACAGTATCAACTCCGTTTATTTGCTGTACGTATTCATTCCGCAAGTAATCGTCAGGTCCGTAACTGCCCATAAGCAAGTCGTTATAATTACTTTGTGTAAAGCTGCTCAAAAAAGCCCATTTTTGAAAACCTAAATCAATATTAAAATGGGTAGTAAATTCATTGTTTGCCGACGAAACCCGGGAAGCAATTTGTCCGTTCAGTATTGCTGTACTGGAATCAGAAAAACTGGGTTTCAAAGTACTAAAACTAATAACACCACCTATAGCATCACTTCCGTAAATAACTGAACCCGGACCAAAAAGAATTTCAGTTTCCTGAATGGTGTAAGGATCGATAGAAATAATGTTTTGCAGGTTTCCGCTCCGGAAAATAGCATTGTTCATTCGCACACCATCTACTGCAATTAAAACCCTGTTGGTAGCAAATCCACGAATCATTGGGCTTCCACCACCCATCTGACTTTTTTGTATAAAAACTTCGTTGCTGTTTCCAATTAAATCGGCAGCCGTTTGTGGGTTCTGCAGAGCAACCGTTTTAGCAGTTATAATGCTTACTTTCGATGCGATATCGCTTTGACGCTGTTCCCAACGATTATGTGAAATAACTACCTCGCTTAGTTTTATAACTTTCTCTTTTAGATAAATTACCGGACCTCCGCCCAGTTCTGATTTTAAAAACTGCCTGATTTCGTAGGAGGGATGACTGATAATTATAGTGGCATCATTACTAAACTCGTGAATACTGGCATTGCCCTTTGAGTTGGTTAATACCATCACGTTGTGACTTTCATCAAAAATCATCACATTCTCAATGGGTTGCAGGTTCGATTCATCGATCAGTGTAATTTGCTGGGCCGACATTTGTTTAAATAGGGCAACAAGTAAAAGATATAATACAGTTTGCTTCTTTATCATCAGTGTGCAATTAATGACTTTAATAGAATTCAAAATTTTATTTTTAGTAGTTCGCTCGAACACAAAATTTAAGCCATTATTTCTCAAATTACCTATTTTATGATAAATCTCTTAATTTTTTCGGTAATTTCTTCTTCTAAGGCAAATTTTTAATGAAAGTATCTCAAAAAAAGACTAAAAAACGTATGGAAACATCTACATATTTACTATATTTAACCGATCATATGCAGGTTGGATAAAGGAGTGAGAGATTTTTGCATTTGATCCTACTTTGAGATTTAATAAATTTCAATTATTTTATTCAAATCACTTACATAATATTGGAATTAAACACATTTTCAATAATAGATTGGTAGTCTGTTCGGAAAGGATAAGAAAGAAGTTGAAATGATGCTGAAACAGGCTGTTTTATTGAATTTTTCCGAAACAAAAAGCTAATTTTTTTGTTTCGATTATTGTTAAATTTTTAGAGAACAACAAAAATAAAATATTCATAAGTATTAACTAATAAAAATAGATTCATTATGCTATTTGATTTTCCAATCATTGAACAATTTTATCAGAACTATTCCGAAAAGGTAAAAAAGGCACGAAAGCTTTTAGGCAGACCATTAACACTAAGCGAAAAAATACTTTACAGTCACCTTTCGTCCGAATCGGAGCCAAAGGTTTATGAACGCGGTAAAGAATATGTTTTATTTAATCCCGATAGGGTAGCCATGCAGGATGCTACCGCACAAATGGCACTGTTACAATTTATGAATGCCGGAATTGACCAGACTGCTGTTCCAAGTACAGTGCATTGCGATCACCTGATTCAGGCCGATGTTGGTGCTTCGGATGATTTAAATGTGGCACTTAAACAGAATAATGAAGTTTTTGATTTTTTGAAATCAGTTTCGGCTAAATATGGAATTGGTTTTTGGAAGCCTGGAGCAGGAATAATTCACCAAGTTATTCTTGAAAATTATGCTTTTCCGGGGGGGATGATGATTGGAACCGATTCGCATACAGTGAATGCAGGAGGTTTAGGTATGGTTGCCATTGGCGTTGGTGGAGCTGATGCGGTTGATGTTATGGTAGGAATGCCTTGGGAACTTAAAATGCCAAAACTAATTGGGGTAAAACTTACCGGAAAACTGAGTGGTTGGGCATCACCAAAAGATATTATTTTAAAAGTAGCCGGTTTACTTACCGTTAAGGGAGGAACCGGTTATATAGTTGAGTATTTTGGCGAAGGCGCAAATTCACTTTCTGCTACCGGAAAAGGAACTATATGTAATATGGGAGCCGAAATTGGAGCAACCACTTCACTTTTTGGATACGATGTAAAAATGTCGGAATACCTGGCTGCAACTGGTCGTTCTGATGTTGCCCTTTTAGCCGATGCTGTTAAAGACGATTTGGCTTCAGATCAGGAAGTAATTAAGAATCCTGAAAAATACTTCGATTCATTAATTGAAATTAACCTATCAGAGTTAGAGCCGCATATTAACGGACCTTTTACACCTGATGCCGCAACTCCTTTATCAAAATTTGCCGACTACATCAAATCAAACAATTACCCTGAAAAAATGGAGGTGGGTTTAATAGGTTCCTGTACCAATTCATCGTACGAGGATTTAACCCGTGCAGCATCGGTGGCCCGGCAGGCAAGTAAGAAAAACCTGGAAGTTCATGCTGAGTTTATTGTAACACCTGGTTCTGAACTCATACGTTATACAACTGAACGTGATGGTTTATTGAATGATTTTAAATCAATTGGCGGTGTTATTATGGCAAATGCCTGTGGTCCCTGTATTGGTCAATGGAACCGGCACACCAACGACCCCGAACGCAAAAACAGCATCATAACATCATTCAATCGTAATTTTTCAAAACGAAACGATGGCAATCCAAACACCCACAGTTTTGTTGCATCGCCAGAGTTGGTAACTGCATTTTCCATAGCCGGTTCGCTTACTTTTAATCCAATGACCGACAAGCTTAAAAACAGAAATGGCCAGGAGGTAATGCTTGATGAACCTATCGGAGAGGAATTGCCTGTAAAAGGATTCGATGTAAAAGATCCCGGATATCTGGCACCACCCAAACCCGGAACATCCATAAATATAAATGTGGCGCCCGACAGCGACCGCCTGCAATTGCTTACTCCATTTGAAGCCTGGGATGGGGACGACTTAAAAGGCTTAAAACTTTTAATTAAAGCCAGAGGCAAATGTACTACCGACCACATAAGCATGGCTGGACCCTGGTTGAAATATCGCGGGCATCTCGACAATATTTCCAATAATTTATTAATTGGAGCTGTAAATGCTTTTAACGATAAAACCAACAGCGTTATTGATACCAAAAGTGGTGAATACATGAAAGTTCCCGATTTAGCACGAAAAATTAAAGCTGAAGGACAGTATTCTATTGTTGTTGGTGACGAAAATTATGGTGAAGGATCTTCTCGTGAGCATGCTGCCATGGAGCCACGGAATCTTGGCGTTCGAATTGTCTTGGTAAAATCGTTTGCCCGGATACATGAAACCAACCTGAAAAAACAGGGAATGTTAGCCTTAACCTTTGCCAATAAAGAAGACTACAATAAAATTAATGAAGACGACACCTTTGATTTGCTCGGACTTAAAAACTTTACCCCGGGAAGCCAGTTTACCCTGCGAATTCATCATTCCAATGGAAAAACAGATGATATACTTGTAAACCACACTTACAATCAAACACAGATTGCCTGGTTTGAAGCAGGAAGTGCATTAAACTTAATTCGTAAAAAATCAAAAAAATAAATCCTATGACACCACAAAAAATCACCATTCAAAACGGAAAGCTTAACGTGCCCAACAATCCAATAATCCCTTTTATCGAAGGCGATGGAACCGGACCGGATATTTGGGCAGCTACGGTTAGGGTTTTAAATGCAGCCGTTGATAAAGCTTATAATGGAAGTAAAAAAATTACCTGGAAAGAAGTTTTAGCCGGCGAAAAAGCATTTAATAAAACAGGAGAATGGCTACCCAACGAAACACTTGATATTATTAAAGAGTATTTGGTTGCCATTAAAGGTCCTTTAACAACACCCATTGGAGGTGGTATCCGTTCGTTAAATGTGGCCTTGCGTCAGCAACTCGATTTATATACCTGCCTGCGACCTGTTCGTTATTATGTAGGTGTTCCTTCACCGGTTAAAGATCCAACAACTACCGACATGGTTATTTTCCGCGAAAATACAGAAGACATTTATGCCGGAATTGAATGGATGAACGGAACTCCGGAAGTAGAAAAAGTTAAAGAATTCCTGATTCACACCATGGGAGTTAAGAAAATTCGTTTTCCAAAAACTACATCCATCGGCATAAAACCTGTTTCGCAAGAAGGAACAGAACGTTTGGTGCGTGCTGCTATTACATATGCAATTGAGCATAAAAAACCATCAGTAACACTGGTTCACAAGGGAAACATTATGAAGTTTACCGAAGGAGCTTTTCGTGATTATGGTTATCAATTAGCAAAAAATGAGTTTGGAGCAAAAGATTTCGAAGGTGGACCATGGCAGGTTATTGAAAAGAATGGCCATCAGGTAATTATAAAAGATGTTATTGCTGATGCTTTTCTTCAGCAGATACTAACCCGTCCGGCTGAGTATTCTGTGATAGCAACGCTTAATTTGAATGGCGACTATATTTCTGATGCCTTAGCTGCAATTGTCGGAGGAATTGGAATTGCTCCCGGAGCCAATATCAATTACGAAAGCGGATATGCTATTTTTGAGGCAACACATGGTACTGCACCAAAATATGCCAATTTAGACAAAGTTAATCCGGGTTCTGTTATTCTTTCAGGAGTAATGATGCTTGAATACATGGGCTGGCAGGTAGCTGCCGATTTAATTGTAAAATCGCTTTCAAATACCATTGCAAAAAAACAAGTTACCTACGATTTCCATCGACAAATGGAAGGTGCAACCTTATTAAAATGTAGTGAATTTGGTGATGCTTTAATTAATAACATGTAATGTTATGTTGATTATGGATTAGCATTTGGTAAAAATATTTTAAACACACAATCATGTCAAAATTAAAAGAACGTTTAGCACAGAAAATTGAAGAGCATCGTCCAAGGACAACCAAGTTGTTAAAAGATCATGCCGATGTAAAACTTGGAGAAGTAACTATAGGACAAGCCTTAGGAGGCGGTCGTGGTGTAAAAATGCTGGTTACTGACATTTCATACCTCGACCCCATGGAAGGTATTCGATTCCGGGGTTTTACCATTCCTGAGGTACTCGAAAAACTTCCTAAGGCTGAAGGTAAAGAATATCCCAGTATTGAGTCTTTTTGGTGGTTACTGATGACAGGCGATATTCCAACACAGGATGAAGCTTGTGCAGTCCGCGATGAATTTAACGCAAAAAAAATTATTCCTCAATATGTAATAGATTTATTGCGACGTATTCCACGTGATACGCATCCCATGACCATGTTTTCCATGGCAATTTTAGCCATGCAGCGGGAATCACGCTTTGCCCGCGAATATGCATGTGGAATGAACAAGCTGGATTATTGGAAGCCCATGTATGAAGATGCTGTTGAAATTATGGCAAAATTACCTTCCATTGCAGCTTACATATACCGGATGAAATACCGGAACGACACATTGATTCCACCGGATTACACTCTGGATATTGGCGGTAACTTTGCCCATATGATGGGTATTGATGCACCCTATGATGATGTAGCTCGTTTGTATTTTATTCTGCATTCCGATCATGAATCAGGAAATGCTTCGGCTCATACCACGCATTTGGTAGCATCCACGCTTTCTGATTCGTATTATTCACTATCGGCGGGTTTAAATGCCCTGGCCGGGCCTTTGCACGGTTTAGCCACTCAAGAAGTTTTGCGCTGGCTGCAGGATGTAATTAAAAAGCTTGACGGTCAGGAACCAACAGAAGCTTTGATGAAAAAATTTGTATGGGATACACTGCAAAGCGGACAGGTAATTCCTGGATTTGGTCATGCTGTGTTGCGCCGCACCGATCCAAGATATGAAGCTCAACGGAATTTCTGTTTAAAACATTTACCTGAAGATTCTTTATTTAAATATGTTAGCATGCTTTATAATGTGGTTCCCGACATTTTATTGGAACAGGGTAAGGCTAAAAATCCTTGGCCCAATGTCGATGCGCAATCGGGTGTGCTGCAATGGCATTATGGAATTAAAGAATACGATTTTTATACCGTTCTTTTTGGTGTTGGACGTGCATTGGGCGTATTATCGAACATTATTTGGGACAGAGCTCTGCTTTATCCACTTGAGCGACCAAAATCGTTAACCACAGCCATGCTCGAAGAAATAGCAAAAAAAGGTTAACTTTTATTTATATAAAATGTAGGGCTGCAATTTGTGTAGCCCTTTTTTTGTCTTAAAAATATCGTTGGAAAGAATAATAAATGTATTCTAATACATTTTATATATTTACCCGGTTTTTGAAAAAGAACGATAGAAAATCAGCCGTTAATGAGAAAAAAAGAACGTTTTGAGAAAGTTATTTCCTGGTTTCAGAATAACATGCCAATTGCAGAAACTGAATTGCATTACGCCAATCCTTATGAACTTTTGGTTGCGGTAATTTTGTCGGCTCAATGTACCGACAAACGGGTAAACCAGATTACACCTGCTTTTTTTCAACAATTTCCTGATGCACACAGCTTATCACAAGCTACGGTAGAAGCTGTTTTTGAGCAGATTCGTTCCTGTTCGTATCCCAACAACAAGGCTAAACACCTTTTGGGAATGGCAAAAATGCTTATTGAAACTTTTAAAGGGGAAGTTCCCGATGATATTGATCAACTTCAGAAACTTCCGGGAGTTGGACGAAAAACCGCCAATGTAATAGCTTCTGTCGTTTTCAATAAACCTGCGATGGCTGTTGATACGCATGTTTTTAGAGTTGCTGCGCGCATTGGCTTAGCAACGAATTCTAAAACTCCTTTAGATACAGAAAAACAGTTGGTGAGTCAGATTCCTGAAGCTCTGCTTCCCATTGCGCATCATTGGCTCATATTGCATGGGCGCTATGTTTGTAAGGCACGCAAGCCAGATTGCGAGAAGTGTGGATTAACTTCCTGGTGCAAATTTTATCAGCAAAAAAATTCCAAAAGTTAAAAATTTGTTACTTGTAATTTTTGAATTTCCTGAATCAGAATTTCGGCATTTCTTTGATTATCGAACCATTTTCCCAGTATTTCTTTTCGAATAATCAGGTCTTTGTTATCAAACGATTGGTTCATTAACATTTTTGCTTTCAATACAAATTCTTCCCGGGTATTGGCCAGGTGGCACAGTTTTTCCAATCCGGTGTTTTTTATCATATTGGTATTAACAATGCAGTGCCTTCCTTCATAAAGACTTGCAATTAATTTAAGTTTAATTCCGGTAGGTTGAAAGGTGGGTAACAAAACCACATGAGCTTGACTTAATAATTCACTCATTTTTTTTGTCGGGGGATTTTCAATAAGTTGAAACTGGGGTTTCCCTTGTAAGGTTTTTATCAATTCTTTGGGTGGTTTGTTTCCGGCAAATACAACCGAAAAGGGCTCATCCTTAAATGCATCAGCTAAAAACAATGCCGCCTGAATATTCTCGCGTACCGATAAATCGCCATGATAAAATAAATAAGTGCCCATACCTTCTTCACTTTTTACCTGATTGTAGGGATGAAAAGCCGGAAGTAAAAAGGTGTTCTGATAGTGCGTTGCAAAATATTGTGCATCACTGGGTGAAATAGCAGCAATTCGGGTAGCTTGCTTCAAAATGCTTTCGTATCGGGCAAGTTTCCGGGCTTCTGATTTAAAATAAATTTTTCGCAGCAGATTTTTCTCTTTAAGTGAAAGGTATTGATAGTACTCATGCTCTAAATTATGTGTCCGCACAATTTTGATGCGGTTTTTTATGTCGGGGTGATTCAACCAGTAAGTGGTATGCAAGCCCTCAAATAGAATGGGATGGGAGTCTTTGCATAAATTAACGAGCAACTCTTTGCTGTTCCGGGTTTTTACAATATAGGGTTTACTCGAAAAAGCACTTCTTAAGCCAACTTTTCGCTTATAATAAGTTACTGATCGACAGAATGAATTCAGAATATCCTGACTGCCGCGTCCATAGTCGTAGCAATGCAAATGAATTCCAACTCCGGATGTACTTAAGGCTTTTATTTTGAAAAATATATCGATTACGCCTCCATAATTGGCCGGATAAGGAACATTCAGACTTACAAGGTGTAATTCCAAGTTAACAGGGTTTTAATTTCAGCAAATATAAAAAAAAGTTGTATTGCTTACTCACTTTACTTTTCTGGACAATTTCCTGTTTTTGGTTAAACAAATTTTTAATTCAATCATTGATTGAAAATTATATCTTTGTAGCCAATTTTTTAATAACTATTCACTACCATAATGGAAATCACTTCATTTATAAAAGATAATGCAGCTAAAGGGTTAAAAACACTCTATGGAGCCGAAATACCCGATAACCTGCTACAAATACAAAAAACCCGAAAAGAATTCGAAGGAGACTTTACTCTGGTTGTTTTTCCGTTTTTAAAAGCATCAAAAAAATCTCCCGAGGTAACGGCAAGTGAGCTGGGCGAATATCTTATTAAACAAGTAGCTGAACTAGAACAATTTAATGTGGTTAAAGGTTTTCTAAACCTGAAACTAACCAATGCTTATTGGATTAATTTTTTGAATAGTATTTTGGATAACGATACTTTTGGGATTAAAGCTTACGGTTCCAGCGGAAAATCCATCATGGTTGAATATTCCAGTCCAAATACAAATAAACCCCTTCATTTGGGTCACATCCGGAATAATTTATTGGGTTATTCGGTAGCCGAAATTCAAAAAGCCAACGGCCATAATGTAATTAAGGTCAACCTGGTTAACGATCGGGGAATTCATATCTGTAAATCAATGTTGGCCTGGCAAAAATGGGGTAAGGGAGCAACTCCCGAATCGACCGGTTTGAAAGGTGACAAATTGGTTGGCGATTACTACGTTAAATTTGACCAGGAATACAAAAAAGAAATTGCCGAACTTGAAGCCAAGGGATTTACAACTGACGAAGCCAAAGAAAAAGCGCCCTTAATTAATGAAGCGCGCGAAATGTTGCGATTATGGGAATCGGGCGATGAAGCGGTGAATCAGCTTTGGAAAACAATGAATGGCTGGGTTTACAAAGGATTTGATGTAACCTACAATGCCCTGGGAGTAGATTTCGACAAAATTTATTATGAATCGGAAACTTACAAGCTGGGTAAATCAATTGTATTGGAAGGGTTAAATAAAGGAATTCTAATTAAAAAAGAAGATGGTTCTGTTTGGGCCGATTTAACCCGCGATGGACTTGATCAGAAAATATTGTTACGTTCCGACAAAACTTCGGTTTACATGACTCAAGACATTGGTACTGCACATCAACGCTTTGCAGAATACCATATCGACGATTTGGTTTACGTAGTTGGTAATGAGCAAAATTATCACTTCCAGGTTTTAAAGTTGGTTTTAAGTAAACTTGGTTTCGACTGGGCCGAACATCTTCAACATTTATCGTACGGAATGGTTGAACTCCCTGAAGGTAAAATGAAATCGCGCGAAGGAACTGTGGTTGATGCCGACGACCTGATAGCAGGAATGATTGATACCGCTCGCGAAACATCTCAGGAATTGGGAAAATTGGATGATTTTACCAGAGAGGAAGCCGAAGCTGTTTATAAAATGGTAGGATTGGGTGCACTTAAGTATTTTATATTGAAAGTTGATCCCAAAAAAACCATGTTGTTTAATCCTCAGGAATCCATCGATTTTAATGGTAATACCGGACCCTTTATTCAATATACACACGCACGCATTCGTTCGGTATTGCGTAAAGCAGACGAAGCCGGAATTAAGTTTAGCGGAACAATTGGTAATGAACTGGAACTATCAGCAAAGGAAATTGACTTGATAAAACTGCTTTTCGATTATCCGGCAACGGTTCAGGAAGCTGGAGAAACCTATAGTCCGGCATTGGTTGCCAATTATATTTACGATTTAACCAAAGAATTCAATCAATTCTATCACGAACATACAATTGTAAAAGAAGAAAACGAAGTGATTAGAAATTTCAGGTTACAGCTTTCGCAAAAAGTTGCCGAAGTTATCAAATCGGGGGCCCGTTTACTCGGAATGGAAGTTCCAGATCGAATGTAAACGGTTGTATTGGAGCTGATATTATGATTTATAAAGCAAAATAAGCTCAGTTATCATATTTATTGTTGGTATTATGCTATTGGATATAAAATTAAAAACAGGTACACTCAAACATTGAGTTACCTGTTTTTTTTTACTGTATTTAGAACGTATCAACGTAAAACCTTTTGTGAGACTATACGCAGTATTTTAATTCAATTGTTTTAGTATGTATTTTTCAATGTCGGCTGGTTTTGTATATGGCGAGAAACGGGTTAGCGGTTTACCGTTTCGGTCGATTAGGAATTTGGTAAAATTCCACTTAATTGCTCCTCCAAAAACGCCGGTTAATTCTTTTTTTAAATATTTATAAATAGGGTGGGCGCCGGCTCCATTCACATCAATTTTTGAAAACATTGGAAAAGTAACACCATAATCAATTAAACAACCATTAGCAATTGACGATTCCGAATCGGGTTCCTGATTGGCAAATTGATTGCAGGGAAAACCCAGAATAACCAAACCCTGGTCTTTGTATTTTTTATAAAGTTCTTCTAATCCTTTGTATTGTGGGGTTAAACCACATTTACTGGCTGTATTTACTACTAAAATCAACTTGCCTTTGTAGGTTTCCATTTTTATTTCTTGCTTTCCATGAAGCAATGGTGCTGAAAAATTGTAAAATTCCATTATTAGTATTTTATTAAGTTTATAATATATCGAAAAAGATAATGTCGAACACGATGCAAAAATAGTTGATTTATTTTATATCGCAAGCGATATATTAGAAATTTGGTAAATTTTCTTGATTACAATTATTTAAATGCTGATTTATAATTGGATAAATGATTTATTTACTGAACTAAAAATTAATGCAGCTTTAAAATAGGAATTAAACGCCAAAAAGGTTGGTATTTGAGTACACTAAATGGAAAGAAACAAACTACGAGAGAAGTTTATTATTACTAGTAGAGCAGGGCATAGAAATAAGTTTTAGCAACTAAATTGGAGAAATAAGCTTATTGCTCTTTTAAAATGTAGCCACTACCATGAATATTTACAATTTCAAGATTGGAATCGTCTTTTAAATATTTTCTGAGTTTGGTAATGTAAACATCCATACTGCGTGCAGTAAAATAACCTTGTTCGCCCCAAATTTTATCGAGTGCATAATTGCGATCGAGTACCTGATTTTTTTTCTGTACCAGAAACTTTAATAATTCGGCTTCTTTGGGCGATAGTTTAATTCCTTGCTGTTCCTTAAATTGTAGATTTCGTTTTTTATAATCAAAATGATACTTTCCAATTACAATCGATTCGGGAAACTCCTGGTTATCCGATTCAGAATGCCTTTTTAAAATGGCTTTTATTTTATAAATAAGCACATCGGAATCAAAGGGTTTGGTAATATAATCGTCGGCACCCACAGAAAAACCTTTAATAACATCCTCTTTGAGCGTTTTTGCCGTTAAAAAAACTATCGGAATTTTCGGGTTAAGTTTTTTAATTTCAGTTCCTATGGTAAATCCGTCAACATGGGGCAGCATCACATCAAGAATGCAAAGATCGAACAACCCTTTTGAAAACTCATTAACGGCTCCTTTACCGTCGTTTATCCACTGTACCTGATAATCGTTCATCTCAAGGTACGATTTCATTACTGAACCAAAATTCAGATCGTCTTCCACTAAAAATATTCTGTTTTTCATTGCTTTATGGGTCTGATATTTTTTAATACTCTTGATGCAGTGGCAGTTTTATTTCGAAAGTACTGCCTTTTCCTTTTTGGCTTTTAACAATAATATCGCCTTTAAATTGCATTACAATGGCTTTTACATAACTTAATCCAAGTCCAAAGCCTTTAACTGTGTGAATGTTTCCGGTGTGCACACGGTAAAACTTTTCAAATATCCGTTCCTGTGCATCTTTATCCATACCAATTCCTTTATCACTTACCGAAATTACCAGATTTCCGGAGCTGTTGTAGGTTTTTACCTGAATACTGGGCGGTGCGTCGAGTGAATATTTATTGGCGTTGTCGAGCAAGTTAAAAATAATATTTACCAGATGGGTTTCGTCGGCTTTTATTAAATCGGTCGATGCACTTAAATCGGTCGAAATTTGTCCCATTTTTTGCTCCACCTGCAGGCTGATATTCTTTACAGCTTTCTCAATCAGCGGATGCACATGGGTATCGACCATATTTAAATTGAAATCCTTTTTATCGATAAGAGCCATTTTCAGAACGCTTTCTACCTGGCGGTTCATCCGGTGGTTTTCTTCTTTTATAATATGAGCAAATTGTTTTATTTTTTCGGGAACAGTAATTATTGATGGATTTCCTATAGCATCGGCTGCAAGTGATATGGTAGCAATAGGCGTTTTAAATTCATGGGTCATGTTATTTATGAAATCGCTTTTAATTTCCGAAATCTTTTTCTGATTGTAGATGGTTTTTAAGGTGTAATAAAAGGTAAAAAGAATAATTAGTGTAAACAATAAGGAACCACTGAAAGGCCATATTACCGAATGAATCAGGAAATTTCGTTTTTCAGGAAACTGAACCATCAGTTGGTCGCTTCGCATCAAGATATCGTTGGGGAAAAGCGTGGTGCGATACGCCTTTTGTGCGTGCTTTTTATCGAATCCCGGTGTGGTTAATTTAGGGTAAATATTTCCCCGGTAATTGGAAATGGCATATTCATAGTTTAGCGGAATACCTATGTTTTTAAGTTCATAAGTTAATGTGGGCGCAATTACAGAATACCCCAGTCTATCTTCCATAGGAATATCGCGAATTGAGAATTCCAAAACCATTTGCTCCATTACGTCGGTAAATTGATTGTTCATGGAATTATGCTTAAAATCCTGCGATTCAGCAGGAATATCTTGCTTTGACTGAGTTTTGGGCATTGTAATCGACGAGTAGCTTTGAATACGCTGACTCGAATTTCCTGATTCTATAATAGTGTCGAATCCATAAACCACAGTTTCCAATCCGTTGTGTTCCGATTTTTCAATTTTTAATTGGTTATCGTTTTTTTTAATAAAAACATCATCACTCTTGTCTTGCCAAAATTCGTTGAATTCGTTAAGTAGTGAATCCTGTTGCTGAACCGGTGCTGTTGGAAAAATATTTTGTTTTAATTGCAATTGAGGCATTCCCTGGAACATGCTAGATAAAAAATAAGCATTCTGATTCCGTTCAATGCGCAAAGCTGCGCGAGCCAGTGCTTGTTTTACCTGTTGATCGAATTGTTCCTCTTTGGTTGTTATGGCATTGTGCATCCAAACCATTTGAACACCAATAATTCCCAAAAGTGAAACACCCATTAAAAATATGATACCGATAAATTTGTATTTATTCATTCAAAAAAAGTTAACTGCTTAGCTTGCAAAAACTGGATTGCCTGCCAAATGTATAAAAAGAAATGTTCCTTTAACTTTTTTTAACCAAACATTAACAGTTTTTAACCGGCTGTTAACCTTATGGCATCAAAGGGTAGCCTACATTTGTAGCAACAAATTTAGGTTAATAATTAGTTTGTTATGCACGGGAAATGGAACAATCGGAATGGGGCTAACCCGTTTCGGTTTTTCTAAACCCAAAATTCAGAAAATCAATAAATTGAAACCAGATAAAAAAATCAATCCATCAAATATCACTTTAAAAGGTTTATAAATAGCAGTTTACATTAAAATGTTTAAATTGAGTCACAAAATAGATTTACCCTTCTAACGAAAGGCTTTCAGAAAAATGGAGGCCTTTTTTGTTAATTTGCAGGCGTAAGTCAAATTTTGTTTCTTTGTGCCTTCGATGCATCTCTTTTTTTTGCTGAAAAAGATGATTGAACCATTGAAGCATCGATTTCATGAAAAGTAAAAGATAAATTATAAGCAAATGAAAAATAGTGCTTTAATATTATTTATGATGTTGTTGTTTGGTACAGCATACAGTCAAAAGCCCTTAAAAGCTGAAGAAGAACTTTCAAAAGAAAAGGTTTACCGATCAATGAGTGAGGTAATTGGAAATAAACGACGGGTATTCATACTAAATCTCGATGGTAAAAAACTGAATAAAATTCCTGAAAAAGTTTATAAGCTAAAGAATCTTCAGGTTTTGTATGTTAGAAACAATCAGATTCGCGAAATTCCTGTTGAACTATTGCAAATGCCAAACCTTCAGGTTTTGGCTTTGGGCGAGAACCAAATTTCTGTAATTCCTGAGGAAATTACGCAAGCTGAAAAGCTGGAAGTGCTCGATTTGTTTTCGAATCAATTAACCACAGTACCCGATGAACTGGGCCAATTGAAAAATCTTAAAAAACTCGATTTAAACTGGAATCAATTGAATAAACTTCCGGAAACTCTGGGTAATTTAGCAAATCTGGAAGTTTTATATCTTGAAAAAAACCAATTGACAGCCTTACCAGCCAGTTTTGGAAAACTTGTTAAACTGAGCGAATTAAAAATTAATGAAAACAAGCTGGAGCAACTACCTCTGAATTTTGGTCAGCTTACTTTTCTTACAGAACTGAATCTTGAAAAAAACCAATTGACAGCATTACCTGTCAGCATAGGTCAAATGAAGAATTTGAAGCATTTAAATGTCAGTCAGAACAAAATAACTGCAGTTCCCGATGAACTGGGGCAAATGGAGCAACTTGAAACCCTGAATTTGTCGAATAACAAAATTACCCGCATCAGTGGAAATAGCATCAATTTGCCCAATGTAAGCCGCATCGATGTAAGTATAAATCAAATTTCGTCAATTACGGCCAATATGGCAAAACTTCAAAAGCTTACGCATTTTGATGCCTCAATAAACCGGTTAACCGAAGTACCAATAAATATTGGATATGCATCGAATTTAAACGTAGTGCACCTGAACCGAAACCAAATTTCCTGGGTAACCGGAACCATAAGTAAACTGAATAAGCTGGAAGAACTCGATTTATCAGACAATCAGATTGAAAAAATTGATAAATCGTTAGGCGCATTGGTTAGCCTTAAAAAATTAAACCTAAACCAGAACCAGCTATTGTATCTTAACAAACAATTGAGCGGAATGCATTCATTGGAGGAGTTATATCTAAAAAACAATCCCCGACTGAACGACTTTCAGCAAAAGCAGGTGATGAAATTCTTTCCAAACACAAAAATTTATTTTTAGCAATACCCGTAAGTTTTCTAATTGAACACATTAGTTTAAACGTTTTCAAATGATTAGTGCACGCCTTCAGTTACTTGTAAAAACCGGTATTTTTTGGATGCTCTTTTTTATACTTAGTCGCATTTTTTTTCTGGTGTATAATTGGGAATTCACCGTTCAACTGCCTTTTGAAGATATTTTGGGTTCAATGCTTTATGGATTTAAACTCGATGGTTCTTTAACAGGATACCTGTTGTTTTTTCTTGCTTTAATTCTTGTTGTAACAATTACTGCAACGGGAAAGCTTATTTCACCTATTGTAAACAGTTATCAGTGGATATTTATTCTGCTTTTTACTTTGCTCACCGTTATAGATGCTGAACTTTATAAGAACTGGGGATTTCGTATCGACAATACGGTGCTTTTATATCTAAAAACGCCCAAAGAAAGTCTGGCCTCTACCCAATTGTGGTTAATTATTTTGCTGATTATCGTTTTTGCAGCATTTAGTTATTCAGCAATTAAAATATATCAGAAATTTATTGGTTCATCAGCAACAAAAATAAATCCGGCAAAATGGTATTTCTTTCCGCTTTTTCTGCTTGCTGCAGGAGTAATGATTATTCCCATCCGTGGAGGATTGGGTATAGCACCCATTAATGTTGGAGCCGTGTTTTTTAGTAAACTGGGTTTTGCCAATCATGCTGCGGTTAATGTAGGGTGGAATTTTGGAAAATCGTTAACCGAAATGAACCAAGTAGAATTGCCCGGGTTTTACGAACAGCAGGAAGCCAAAAACACAGTTCATCAGCTTCTTGAATCGAGTGGAGTATCAACACATCAACTGCTACGCAACGATTCCGCATCAGTTTTAATAATCATTCTTGAAAGCTTTACCGGTAAAGTAATTGCTCCTTTAGGGGGAAATACATCAGCTACTCCAAATTTTACAAAACTGGCTAAAGAAGGTGTTTTATTCGACCGGATGTATGCCACAGGCGACCGAAGTGATAAAGGAATTGTTGGAATTTTGAGCGGATATCCGGCACAGCCAACCACTTCAATCATAAAATACACTTCAAAATCAGAAAAATTGCCTCAGTTGAGTCGTTTCTTTAAAGAATACAACTACCAAACAGCGTTTTACTATGGAGGTGATATAAACTTTGCCAACATGAATTCCTATTTTGTATCGGGAGCTTACGATGAACTAATTACACAAAATAATTTTGAAGAGAGCCAGCGAACTACCAAATGGGGAGTTCACGATCGTTGGGTGTTCAAAAAATTACAAAAGGATTTATCGCAGACAAAGAAGCCCTTTTTTACGGTAATGTTTACCTTAAGCAGCCACGACCCTTTTGATGTTCCGCATAAAAGCAATTATACCGGTTCCGATTGGGATAGTCGATACTTAAACGCCATTCATTACACCGACAGTTGTTTGGGAGCTTTTATTGAATCAGCTAAAAAAACCCATTGGTGGGAAAATACCCTGGTGGTTTTGGTTGCCGATCATGGTTCAAAATATCAGCAGGTTGCTTACAGTTCTCCTGAAAAGTTTCATATTCCCATGCTTTGGTTAGGTGGTGCGCTAAAGCAAACCGATACCGTAATTTCAAGCACCTGTTCGCAAATTGACATACCTTTGATGATTAGTAATCAATTGAATAAAAATTATTCAGGAACAAATTTTGCCAAAGATGTTTTATCGGGTCAGGAACCGTTTGCATTTTATGCTTTCAACAATGGTTTTGGATTTGTAAACGACAGCACTTATTTTGTTTGGGATTTGGATTTGGGTAATTTCATTTTAAATAAAGATGTATCACCACAGGTTTCAAAACAAGGGAAAAGTTATCTACAGGAAGTACTTGTCGATTTTTCGAACAGATAAATGCTGTTGTTTTAGTTTTTATTTTTGCTAAGTTTTCCTTTAATTGAAAAGTAAAAAACGGTTCCTTTTCCTTCTGCTGAATCACAAAATATAGAACCACCCAATAACTCAGCCAGATTTTTTGAAATGGCCAGTCCCAATCCGGCTCCGCGGTAAACCTGGTTTTTTAAGCTTTCAATTTTATGAAAACGCTCAAAAATTGACAATTGCATTTCTTTAGGCATACCAATACCCGTATCGCTCACAAAAAACTCCAGTTCATCACCTGAAACCTGTTTGCAACCAAATTTAATAAATCCGGCCTCGGTAAACTTAAAAGCATTATTAAGCAGGTTTAAAAGAATTTGGGTTAAGCGAAAGTCGTCGGTTTCAATCACCAGATCTTCGGGCAACTCCTGATACGAAAGGTGAATGTGGTTCTTTTGAACCATCTTTCCATAATCCATCAGGGTGTGATAAACATTTTTTAGTAAAGAATTAATATTTAACGGTTTAATGATAATATCAATTTCTCCGGCTTCAATTTTTGATAAATCGAGTATGTCGTTGATGAGTGTCAAAAGAGATTGACCACTTTTTTGAATGATATCGACATAAAACAAGCGATCGTCTTCACTTATTTCTTTTTCAGCGAGCAATTCGGTAAATCCCAAAATGGCATTCATGGGTGTACGAATCTCATGGCTCATGTTAGCTAAAAATGCGGACTTTAACTTATCCGATTTTTCGGCTTGCTCTTTTGCCTGTAATATTTCTAATTCTTTAGTCTTTAAATACGTAATGTCAGAAACCAGTCCGAATAATCCTTCAACTTTACTCTTTTCTTCATTAAAAAGAGGCGATAGGTTAATAACCAAATCTTTATAAATCCCATTTTTTGAAGCAACTTTATATTCAAAAGAAACGGCTTCACCGGCAAAACATTTTTTAAATTCCGATTCTGGTGGAGAATAATTATTTGAGCGTAAAATATCGTAAAACGTGTGGTTTTCGAGTAGGTTCTTATCGGTTCCCAGCATGTTGCAAAGTTCCGGATTAACATAGGTTACCTGTTGCTGGTAATTCATTTCAAAAAAGCCTTCCTGGGCAGTTTCTAAAATGCTTAGAAGTTTATTAGTACTTTTAATCAGACTACGCTCAGCTAAAGTCTTTTTCCGATTGTAATATAGTAAAGTAAAAACAGCAAAAATCAAGAGGGTAAAGGTAATCAGTATAATAATAATTTCTGTTTTGTACTTTTCCAGGGTTCGCTGAGGTTTGCCAATAATTTCAGCGCCTTCAGGTATTAGTTTTTTGTTTATCTGAAACTTTTTAAGTACGGCATAATCGAACATAAAGCGGTTTGGGCTTTTAGTTATTATAGGAATGGCAACAGCAGGTGTACCTAAAAGTATTTCGTTGGCAAGTAATGCTGCTTTGTTTCCCTGCGCTTTTCCCGATACCAGCAATCCGCCAACCACACCCGTACCTAAATAAAAATCCCAGACCACATAAACCGGAAGGGAAGTACTATTGCAGATAATTTTTCCTGATTCTTCGTAACTAAAGTATTTTCCTTTGGAATCCTGATTGTAGGATAATAGTAATACCAAACTTTGTGATGGAAGTTTCTGAAGAATTGAATCAACAGCATCCATTTCAAAATTACTCAAAAAAGTATAATCTACATTTGCCGGCAATCGGTTTTTGATTAATTGAAATGCATTGTGATTGGCTTTTCCGGTTGGTGTCTGGTCGTTGATAATATATACATGTTTGGTTTCAGAATGTAAGTGCAAAGCAAGTTTAATCGTCCCTAGTAAATCAATACCTTCAACAACTCCTGTAATTGAATGGCTTGAATCTCCAATAAATGCAGCATAATCGCCTAAATTGTTAATTCCGCAAAATACAATTTGTGATTTTGGAAATATTTCTTTTCTGTATTTCATAACAAATTGAAACGCAATATCATCGGAAGTAATAATTACCGGAATTTTTACCTGGTTGTATTTAACTTTCCATAATTCAACCAGTTGTTTAAAGTAAATTGAATCGTTATTTCTTTTGGCATCAAGATATTCTGTAAATAACTCTTTCTGCTTAAAACCATCCAGCACAGCCATTGCTTCATGAATGCCATCATCAATATTATCGGTCCAGGTAAAGCCTTTATGGTAGCTGTGAATAACCAAAACACCGTTAAGATGAGCTATGGTGCGGTCATTACAAATTCCACCAAAATCCATTGCTATCAGTATAGCAGCAACCCATATTTTAGTGCGTTTCAAAAAAACTCTGGTAATCATCAGGTGTATTTAGGTTTAGTAAAATTTCCGGTTCGTTTGTTTCGAGTAGTATCTGCGAATGTTTCTTTAGTGCATTTTTTAGATAATTTTCTTTTGTCGCTTCAACATGTAAAAGCTCATTTACAATTTCTTCCGACAGCAAAACAGGATGACCTCCTTTGTTTTGATAAAGGGGTTTAACATAAGTTTTGGGTTCAAGTTTCGTTATCATTTGCATCAATAAACCATTCGATACAAAGGGATTATCAATGTTGTGCACAAAAACAGCTTTGTTTTTCATGAATTTTAGTCCAAGCTGTAAGGAATGCATTCTTCCTTTTTCTGGTTCATTGTTCACGACAATATAAATATTCCCGTCCAGATTTTGCACCTGCTTTTCAATTGTTTTTATTAAAGAGTTTTGAACAACCAGAGCTATTGATGAAATCCCGGCATCCTGATAATTTGAAATAAGTGTTTCAAAAAAAAAATGGTTCGATGCCATTTTTAATAAAGCTTTTGGCGTACCCATACGTTCTGAGTTTCCGGCAGCTAAAATTACAGTTCCAAATTTAGTAATGTTGTTCTCCATGTTGAAAAAACAATTAAAGGAAAAATTACTAAAATTTTTTGGCCGGTTAATACAAACGACCAAATTCATTTATATTTTTATGAAATATTTCTATATTGAGCCACCAAAATTTAATCATATGAACGACAAATTTAGTTTACTACCCATAGAAAGATTGTTACAACTTTTCCTTTCCGAAGATACAAAGCATTATGGATTTTTAGGAATTCCTAAAGAACTTTATGCAAAAAGTGCTAATAGAAAGAATTTTAGTAGCCAATTGTTTGGACAGATTCTGGAGTGTCCGCTGGGAGTTGCTGCCGGACCGCACAGTCAATTGTCACAAAATATCATTAGTGCCTGGCTATGCGGTGCCCGATACATTGAGTTGAAAACCATTCAAACACTCGACGAACTAATTATTGAAAAACCCTGCATCGATATGCAGGACGAGGGATATAACTGTGAATGGTCGCAGGAATTAAAAATTGAAGAAACCTTTAATCAGTACCTCGATGCCTGGATTTTAATTCATGTGCTCGATCATAAAATGGGAAATCAGTATGCTAAAGGTACCATTTTTAATATGAGTGTGGGCTACAATCTCGAAGGCATTCTTAAAGATAATGTACAATGGTTCCTGAATAAAATGCAACATTGTCCCGAGGAACTAAAAACTAAAATTGCTGCAATTCGCTCTATTTATCCTGAAGTTGACAAACTTGAAATTCCTTCTCAGCTATCAAACAGCATTACGTTGAGCACCATGCATGGATGTCCGCCAGACGAAATTGAAAGTATTACTTCCTATCTAATTGAAAATAAAGGCTTAAATACTTACGTAAAGTTAAATCCAACATTGCTTGGACCCAATGAACTCAGAAAAATATTAACAGAAAACGGAAAATATAAAACTGATGTTCCGGATATAGCTTTTGAACACGATTTGAAATATGCCGATGCAGTTCCTATGATAAAGCGTTTGATGGAACTGGCTGATAAAAAAGGAGTAGCTTTTGGTTTAAAACTTACCAATACCCTGGAAAGTAAAAATCACAAATCGGTTTTTTCTGAAGCTGAAATGATGTATATGAGCGGCAGGGCTTTGCATCCCATTTCGGTTAATGTAGCCCGAAAACTACAAAATGAATTTAATGGCAGTTTATCGGTTTCGTTTGCCGGTGGTGCCGATGCGTTTAATTTTCCCGATTTATTAGCTTGTGGCTTAACACCGGTAACCGTATCATCTGATTTGCTCAAACCAGGCGGCTATACCCGTTTACTCCAATACCGTACCGAATTGGAAAAACGCATGGATGAAGCAGGTGTTGAATCCCTTAGCGATTTTATAGCAAATAAAACTTCTGGAAAAACAGCTTTAGAACATTTGAATGCTTATGCCGATAAGGTATTGATAGATAAGCGTTATCAACGTTCCTACTTTGTGGATCCAAGTATAAAAGGTACACGAAAACTGAACTTTTTCGATTGTATAGCAGCTCCCTGTAAAGAGAACTGTGCCGCTTCGCAGGATATCCCGGAATACTTGTACCACACGGCTCAGCATAATTTTAATGCTGCCTGGGAAACCATTTTAAAAACAAATTCGCAGCCGGGAATTACCGGTAATATTTGCGATCATTTATGCCAATTGCGCTGTACCCGAATAAATTATGATGACTCTTTACAGATTCGCGAAATTAAACGTTTTGTAGAAGAAAATCACCAAAAAGAATCTTTACTAAAACCAATCCAAAGCAACAGTAAAAAAGTTGCAATAATAGGAGCAGGGCCTTCCGGCTTAAGTGCAGCATATTATTTGTGTCTGGCTGGTTTTTCTGTGGAACTTTTTGAGGAAAAACAGCAAGCCGGAGGAATGGTTTCCGGAGCCGTTCCTTCATTCCGTTTAAGCAATAATAAAATTCAAAATGATATCGATCGGGTTCTAAAACTGGGAGCAAAAATAAACTACAACAGTAAAGTTGATCGTATTTTATTCGAAGCGCTTTATGCTTCGTTCGATTATTTGTATCTTTCAATAGGTGCTCCAAAGGCCAGTATACTTGACATTCCGGGTATTGATTCTGAGGGAATAATCGATCCGCTTACGTTCTTATTTAATGCTAAACTGGGCGAAAACCCGGTTAAAGGAAAAAATATTGCCATAATAGGAGGAGGAAACACTGCCATGGATGCAGCTCGTGTGGCTTATCGCCTGGTTGGTGAATCGGGATCAGTTACGGTAATTTACCGACGCACAAAAGAACAAATGCCTGCTGATTTAGGCGAAATAAGAGCTGTTCAGGAAGAGGGTATTACCCTGATGGAATTAACAGCACCCAAACGGTTTTTGCATAATTCCGGTAAGGTTGTGGGGATAGAATGCGTTAAAATGAGCCTGAAACCGTCAATTTCCGGAAAACGTCCGAGCCCTGAACTAATTCCCGGCAGTGAGTTTGTTCTTGATTTTGATTTTATAATTCCGGCAGTGGGTCAAGAAGTTGTGCTTGACTTTATCGATCCGGAGTTGTTTAAACCACATCCCAATACGTACGAAATACGCATGAAAAGGGTGTTTACCGGGGGCGATGCCATGCGCGGAGCAGCAACAGCTATAAAAGCCATTGCCGATGGGCGTAAAATAGCTGAACATATTGCACGACTTGAAAACATAACTATTCCGACATCACCGGTTAATCCCAAAAAGCATTCGTATGTTGAACTAATGCAACAAAGAGTTTTTAGAGAATTTAGCCGTCCGGTTAAGGAAAGTCCTTTAAATGAACGCAAATCGTTTAAACCGGTTAGTTTTAGCTTGTCAGAATCCGACGCTGTAAGCGAAGCTTCACGCTGTATGAATTGCGATGAAATTTGCAATATCTGCGTTACGGTTTGTCCCAATCGGGCGAATTACAGCTACGAAATTGTTCCCGTTAATATTCAACTGTATAAAGTCGCAGGTAAAGAAAACGGGGTAAGTATAGAACCCGATAAAATTTTCAGTATTAAACAAAAGTATCAGGTCTTAAATGTTGGAGATTTTTGTAACGAATGTGGAAATTGTGATACCTTTTGTCCCACAAGTGGTGCTCCATACAAGCATAAGCCCAGGTTTTATTTATCCATCCAAAGTTTTAACGAGGCAAGTGAGGGCTATTTCTTGTCGAAACTACCAAATCAAAAACAAATTTTAATTTATAAAGAAAAAGGAGGTATTAGAACTCTGGAATATTGGAATGGAGAATGGGTTTATGAAACCGATCATGTGAAAGCCGTATTTAAAGGCGATGATTTTAAATTGCTTTCAACCAATTTTAAAGTGCCCTGTGCGCAACAGGTTCATTTTGATATGGCTGCCGAAATGAAGGTTTTATACCATGCTGCTGAAAGCCTGTATTAATTGTTTTTTTTGCATAAAAAATTACCTACTTAGTTGCATTTTATTTTATTGAGCAATGAAAAATTAAAATTGACCTGAGTAGGAATACAAATAAAAAAGGCTGTTTCTAAATATAGAGACAGCCTCTTTTTTATGTATATTAATAAAATTAATCCACTTCAAATTCAAAGGCTGTTTCGTATTTTGATGTTTCCATTACAAATGAGCTGTAAAAACGACTCACATTTTTTATTTTTGAAAACTCTTCGGTAACAAAACGGTGGTAGTCATCCATATCTTTTATAAAAATTTTTAGAAGAAAATCAATGTTTCCCGATAAATAATAGCATTCATTTACTTCTTTTAAAGCATTTACTTTTCTTATAAATTCATCAACACCTTCTTTTGAATGATTGTCGAGCAGTACCGATAAATAGATAGTAAGCCCTTTACCCGCTTTTCTTGGATCGGCTAAAGCAACATATTTTGTAATAAAACCTTGCGATTCCAGTTTTTTTATACGCTCATAAACAGGTGTTTTTGACATACCCAGGCGACTGGCAATTTCTTTTGCCGTAATTCGACAATCGGTCTGCAATATTTGCAAAATTTCTTTATCAATAGCATCAATTTGCTTCATAGCCATATTAATTTTGTGAGTTTCTTAACTAAAACATTAATTTAAACGTGGTATGCAGTCAAAAGTAATCTTTTTTTTTAATTTATTAGTAAAAAAAACTTTCCTATACGTACATCTCTTATGATTTTATTACTATAAACTACTATAAATATATTATATGGATTATATTCCCATATTTTATATTATTTATGTACTATATAACTATTTTATTTCAAATTTGCATTACATTTGTTGTGAACCTAAAAAACTTAATAAACCATATAATACCATTCGACATGAAGAATAAAAATGTAATGCTAGAAAACGCCATAGCACGTTCCCGTGAAAAAGGAATTATATTACCTACTTTTAAGCAACAACAGTTTCCCGAATTAATTCCCGATAAAGTTAAGCAGCATTTGAAAAATGTAGGGTTATGGGACATAAATCCCTTAAACCTTTTTCGAATTACCTGGAAAAATGAACCCCTTGAAAAAGGCGGACTTTTTGGTAAAGTTAATTATTTGGACTTGCCCAAAGCGTTAACAGGTGTTGATGCTAAAATAGTACTGCTGGTAGGTAAATATTTTCCAACCGGTGCCCATAAAGTGGGAGCTGCCTATGGTTGTTTGGCTCCTAAAATCATAAACGGAGAATTCGACCCAACTTATCATAAAGCGGTGTGGCCTTCAACCGGTAATTATTGCAGAGGAGGTGCGTTCGACTCAAAACTTATGGGAACAGAATCAGTGGCTATTTTGCCCGAGGAAATGAGCCGAGAACGTTTTGAATGGCTTCGCAATTACATTGGTTCTGAAGTTATTGCTACTCCGGGTTGCGAATCGAATGTAAAAGAGATTTACGATAAATGCTGGGAAATTAAGAGAACCCGCGAGGACTGCGTTGTTTTTAATCAATTTGAAGAATTTGGAAATGCAGCCTGGCATTATAATATTACCGGACAAGCGTTGGAAGAAGTTTATGGATATGTAAAACAAAACAATTACAATCTTTCAGCTTATATTTCTGCTACAGGTTCAGCAGGAACCATTGCAGGTGGTGATTATTTACGCACCAAATTTCCCTTTTTAAAAGTGGTTGCCTCAGAAGCATTGCAATGCCCCACCATTTATAGTAATGGTTTTGGGGGTCATCGCATTGAAGGAATTGGTGATAAACATATACCCTGGATTCATAACGTGAAAAATACCAATGCCATAACAGCCATCGACGACGAAGACTGCATGCGTCTTTTGCGATTATTTAACGAACCGGCCGGTCATGCAAGACTATTGGAACTTGGTATAGAACAATCGCTAATTGACCAGCTGCATTTAATCGGAATTTCAGGTATTTCTAACTTGTTATCAGCCATTAAAACTGCTAAATATTACGAATACGATGCCGACGATGTAATTATTAGCATTGCAACCGATGCCGCTGAAATGTATCAATCGCGGCTCGATGAATTGAAAGAACAAAGAGGTGCTTATACAAGTTTACAGGCAAGTATCGATTTTGAATGTTGTTTACAAGGGCAGAGTATCTCGCATTTTAAGGAACTTAATTATCAGGACCAAAAATCGGTTCACAATTTAAAGTATTTTACCTGGGTTGAACAACAGGGTAAATCGGTTGAAGAATTAAATCAATTATGGAACGATAAAACATTCTGGAATAGTATGTTTAAGCAAACTGAAGCCTGGGATGTTCAAATTGAAGAATTTAATGAGCGAACCGGGGTTTTAAAAAATTTGTAAAATGTTAGCAGACAAGTTCCATTATACTTGTTCCGATTGCGGAAACATTTTAGATTCCGGCGAAATAAGGTATTTGTGTCCGGTTTGTCAACAAAAAAACACACCGGAACAGCCATCGCTCGGAGTTTTAAAACTGGTTTATCCATGGAATGAAATTAGAGCAAAATTCAAAAATAAACCCATTTGGGAAGCGCTAAAACAAAGTGGGTTTATTGATATACTGCCAATTAACAAATTAGAAAGTTTTCCATATTTAAAAGTTGGTTCTACTCCGGTTTATAAAATCACTGAAAACCTGGATGAAAAAGCATGTGAATTGTATGTTAAAGACGATTCACAAAATCCGACTTACTCATTTAAAGATAGGGCTTCAGCCTTGGTTTCAGCTTTTGCCAAAGAAAATGGAATTACAACCATTGCAGCGGCAAGTACAGGAAATGCCGGTTCATCAATTGCGGGTATATGTGCTTCGCAAAAGCAGCAGGCAGTAGTTTTTGTTCCTGCCAATGCACCTTTAGCAAAACTAACCCAGATACTTATGTATGGAGCTAAGCTTATTCCTGTAAAAGGAAACTACGACAATGCTTTTGATTTAAGTATTGAAGCTTCGGATAAGTATGGCTGGTACAACCGAAATACCGCCTTCAATCCTTTAACTATTGAAGGAAAAAAGACCGTATCGCTCGAAATATATGAACAGTTTAATGGAAAGCTTCCCGATTACATTTTCGTCCCGGTAGGCGATGGGGTAATTATTTCAGGTGTTTATAAAGGATTTGAAGATTTATTGCAACTGAAACTTATAACTAAAATACCAACCCTGGTAGCAGTACAGGCGTCCGGAAGCAATAATCTGATTATCAACAAAAACAGGGATAAACTTAGTTTTAGTGAAAGTCATACACTGGCTGATTCAATTTCGGTAACTATTCCAAGGAATTTTTTTATGGCCCGAAATTATTTAAATAAATATCAGGGAAAAACAATTGAAGTAAGCGATGAGCAGATTCTTCAGGCATCGTACCTTTTAAGTAAAAACACTGGATTATTTGCCGAACCGGCTGCAGCTGCATCATTGGCCGGATTTTTAAATTTTAAGAAGACAAATAAACTGGATCAAAACTCAGGAGTTTTGCTCTTGCTAACCGGAAGTGGATTAAAAGATTTGAATGCCACCAAAACAATTATGAAAGTGCCTGAACCTATTGCATGTAATTTAACCGAAGTAAAAAAAATTTTAGAAATGTAAAATATTGTTTATCTTAGGATTGGTTTTTTTGAAAAAGGAAAAAATGGAAAAACTTATAGTTAAACCTTCCCGGACTAATCCTTATATTTGTTTTGATCCGGTTAACAAAGTATATGAGATTTCCGGTAATTCTTTTCCGGAAAACCCTCAATTGGTTTTTGAACCAATTTTTAATTGGTTGAATTCAAATATTCAGAAAATTGAACATCGAATTGAACTTAATTTAATGGCTATATATTTTAATTCTGCATCGAACCGGTTATTATTAAAATTATTTAGATTTTTGGAGGAGCAAGCTCAGGCTGGAAAAGACATTGAGGTTGTTTGGAATTATATGGACGAGGAAATTCAAAACGACGGCATACTTTTTTCACGAATTTTAAAGCTGCCTTTTCGTATGGTACCCGTAACCTCCATAGATTAAAGAGACGTAAACTTATTATGACCATTTTTATTTTAAATGGGGAAAATACTCAATATGAGGGAAACCCCGAAATTTCTCTGCTTAGCTATTTACGCAATCAAAAATACCTTATAGCATCAAAAGACGGTTGTTCAGGTGAAGGAACTTGTGGCGCCTGTATGATTTCGTATAATAACAAACCCAAACTGGCATGTAAAGTTAAAATGGGTGAGGTTAGCGGAGCTGAAATTTTAACCCTTGAAGGTCTTGAAAAAAACCGTAAAAACACCATTGCACAATCATTTGTCGATGCAGGGGCAGTACAATGTGGTTTTTGCAGTCCCGGTTTTATTATGAGAACCCACTTATTATTGCTTCAAAATCCGAACCCCGATACCAATCAAATTAGAAAAGCTATAAGTTCAAACTTATGTCGGTGTACCGGCTATATTAAAATTATTGAAGCAGTACAACTTGCAGCACGTCGACTCTCGGGTGAATCGGCAATTACTGCTAAAGTAAAAGGTTTGGTTGGCGAGCGTTTAACCAAATATAAAGCCCTGGAGACCGCATTAGGACAAAGAAAATTTACGGATGACTTATTTGTGGAGGGGATGTTATTTGGAGCCCTGAAATTTTCCGATCATCCCAGAGCTCGCATTATTTCAATAGATTTTTCAGCAGCTCAGAAACTACCCGGAGTAAAAAAAATTATTACAGCTAATGATATTCCTGCCCAACGTTTTTTGGGTCTAATTTATAACGATTGGCCACTTATGGTGGCACCGGGCGAAATTACACATTATATTGGTGATGTTTTGGCCGGAGTAGTAGCTGAATCGGAAGCTATTGCCCGTGATGCAGTTTCATTAATTAAGGTAAATTACGATATTTTGGAACCAGTTACCGATACAACCAAAGCTATGGAACCGGAAAGTCCAAGGGTTCATCCCAATAAAAACAACCTGCTCGATGTTTGTGAAGTTAAACGAAGTGATGCAAAAGAAATGATAAAAAATTCGGCTTTTGTGGCATCGGGTTCCTTCCAAACACAGCGTATTGAGCATGCTTTTCTTGAAAAAGAATCGGCCTTGGCTGAACCCATCGGAAAAGGAATTAAACTCTTTAGTCAAAGCCAGGGGATATATGAAGATCGACGACAAATCGCCATGCTTTTGGGATTAGATTCCAATGAAGTTCAAGTAGAACTGATTCCCAATGGTGGAGGCTTTGGAGGTAAAGAAGATTTATCGGTACAAGGTCACGTGGCGCTTTTTGCTTATTTAATACAATACCCTGTAAAATTGACACTTACACGTCAGGAATCCATTAGGATGCACCCCAAACGGCATCCGGTAAGTATGGATATGACTATTGCCTGTGACGAAAAAGGAATGTTTACCGGTGCCTTGCTTTATGCAGTAGGCGATACCGGAGCTTATGCATCGGTAGGAACCAAGGTTATGGAGCGTGTGGCGGGTCATGCTACAGGTGGTTATTTTTTTCCGGCTGTTGAATTACAGGCAAAAACTGTTTATACCAACAATGTTCCCTGTGGTGCCATGCGTGGTTTTGGGGCCAATCAGGTAACTTTTGCTCTCGAAGTCCTGGTTGACGAACTCTGCGAAAAAGGTGGATTCGATCGTTGGCAAATGCGGTTTAACAATGCTCTGGTCGATGGTTCATTAACATCTACCGGACAAAAAGTATTTGGTGTTGGCATTCGGGATTGTCTTTTAGCACTTAAAGAGGATTTTTACGGAGCCAAATATGCCGGTATTGCCTGTGGTATTAAAAACTCTGGCGTAGGAAACGGTATGATTGATCAAAGTGGAGTTCGAATTACCATTGTTTCTGAAAAAGAAATTTTAATTGAACAGGGTTGGACCGAGATGGGACAAGGCGTTGAAAATATGGCCATTCAAACGTTATGTACCGAAACAGGTATTAATTCATCAATTGTAAAAGTAAAGGAAGACACCAAAGCACAAATACAAACCGGAATGACAACTTCGTCGCGGGGTACTGCACTCCTTGGTCTGGCTATTATTGATGCCTGTAAAGAATTAAAAATAAAACTAAAGGATAAATCGCTGAAAGATTTAGCGGGCGAAAAATTTGAAGGTGAATTTGTATGCGACTGGACTCACAAACCCGGAGCACATGTCGATGAACCAATAATTCACTATTCCTACGGATATGCTGCTCAGCTTTGTATATTAGACAACAACGGATCAATTGAGCGAATGATTGCTGCTCACGATGGAGGTAAAATTATGAATCCGCTGCTTTTCGAAGGGCAAATTCAGGGAGCAGTTCATATGGGACTCGGTTATGCCTTGAGCGAAAATTTACCCATGAAAGATGGATTCTTGTTAAGCGATAAGATGCGTGACTTAGGCATTTTAAAAGCAAATGAAACTCCGGACATTGAAGTTAAAATGATAGAAAAACCCGATCCAATAGGCCCTTATGGTGCCAAAGGAGTAGGCGAAATTGGTTTAGTTCCCACTGCAGGAGCTGTTGCGAATGCACTGACACAGTTCGATGGTATTCGTCGTTACAGCTTACCGTTAAAAAACAACGTAAAACCATCAAGTTGTTCAATAAAAATTTAGTCATTCAATTTCTGATAAAGAAAAGTGAATAAAGTTTAATTCAAATAAATCTTGTAAGATGTTGTAATAATATAGTTTACAACTCATTTGAGTTAACAATGAAAATTTAAATCTTTTTTAGTATTGTTTAACGGGTAAAATAATATGCAATTTGGGCAAAATAAATTTTTCCTGAATTGATTTTTTTTATACTTTAATAGAAAAGAAAATCTATGATAATTCTTAAAAATGCAACGTTTATCGATTGGGAATCATTAGCTTTTACTAAGTCAAATATCTTAGTGCCAAAAGGCGTTGACCAGGCTATTCAGTTTGTGAAAGAAATCCCAAAAGAACTAAATGCAGAAGCAACACTGATTGATTGTACCGGCAAATATGTTACAAAATCGTTTGTAAACGGGCATCATCACGTTTATTCTGCTTTAGCAACAGGAATGCCTGCACCCAAAAAAATTCCCGGAAACTTTTATGAAATTTTAAAATACATCTGGTGGACGCTTGACAAATCGCTCGATTTAGAAATGATAAAAACCAGCGCCTATGTTACGGCCATTGCGTGCGCAAAAAGCGGAGTTACTTTTGCTATCGATCATCATGCCAGTCCGTTTGCCGTTGAAGGTTCGTTGCAAACTATTGCCGATGCATTTAACGAAGTAGGTGTAAGCCATTTATTAAGCTACGAATTAACCGATCGCGACGGGGTAAAAATTGCCAATCAGGGCTTGGCTGAAACAGAGAACTATTTGAAAAATAACCAAGGTTTGGTTGGTTTGCATGCCTCGTTTACTTTAACCAACAAAACACTTGAAAAAGCTGCCAATTTAGCCCGCAAATACAATACAGGTGTTCATGTCCATGTGGCTGAGGATTTATATGATCAGGAACACTGCTACGACATTCATAACAAACGGGTAATTGAACGCTTTAATGATCTTGGAATTCTCAATTTAAAACGCTCATTGCTTGTGCATTGTTTGTATTTAACCAATGCTGAACGCGATTTAATCCGTGAAAGTGGTTTATTTGTGGCTCAAAATACCGAAAGCAACTTAAACAATAATGTGGGCCAGTTTAATTCGTGTGCAATTGGTAATAATATTATGCTGGGAACCGATGGCATGCACAGCGACATGCTTAGGGCAGCTAAAGCAACTTTTTACAACGGGCAATTAAACGATACCATTGATTATGCTGAAATTTATCATCGGTTCCGAAACGCCAACCGTTATTTAAAAACAAATAATTTTAAAGGTGATGGTGAAAATAATCTGGTAGTTCTTGATTATTTGCCTTCTACCTATATGAGTGAGTCAAACTTTTTGGGACATTTTCTTTTTGGCCTCGATACTACACATGTTCAACATGTTATTGCCAATGGTGAACTTATTGTAAAAGACCGCATAATTACCAAAGTTGATGAATCAGCAATTAAATTAAAAGCTCAACAAATAAGTCAAAAGCTTTGGAACAAAATGCAAACTATTCCCTTATAAAACATATTTATTATTTCAAACTATCAGGATTCCCTGTACATTTGTGCCGGGAATTTTTATTTAAATCAATTTATTACAATTATGTTAGATCAAAATTTATTAGAATGGATAGGCTATGCTGCCTCGGTATTGGTGTTGATTTCGATGTTGATGAGTTCCATCCTTCGCTTGCGTATTGTTAACCTGATTGGATCTTCCATGTTTTCAGCTTATGGTTTTTTAATTGACTCAATGCCTGTGGGCTTATTGAATTTATTTGTTGTTTTTGCCAACATTTATCATCTGTATAAAATGTATGCAGTGAATGAGCGATTTACTACATTGGAAATCAGAAGAGATAACCGCTATTTGGTGAAGTTTGTCGAGTTTTACAATAAAGATATTCTGAAGTATTTTCCAAAATTTGTTTACAACGATAGCATGAATTCCTATTCCTATTTAATCCTGAGGAATATGGCCGTTGCTGGTGTTTTTCTAGCCCGCGATTACGGTGAAAAACGTCTTTTTATCGGATTAGACTATGTTATTGCCCCTTATCGCGATTTTAAACCGGGAAATTTTTTCTACGAAAAAAAAACTGAATTCTTTAAATCAGAAGGATATACCTGTTTATGTACTTTGGCACAAACCGAAAAGCATATCAAGTATTTGAAAAAAATGGGCTTTACTCAGGAACTGATTAACGATGAATGGTTGTACGTTAAACAATTATAAGTAAACAAATTTTATATCCTTTCCCTGCGAAAGGATTTTTTTTTGTAAAATTCTTAACGCTTAAACGTTGGTATCATTTTGGATTTATAAAAAGTATTATTTACTTTTATAAAAATATTTGAAATGCTTTCACCTTATCAAATAGTATTTAATCAGCTCCTAGCCATCGATAACGTAGTTTTTGGTTATCAGGAGGGAGAATTAAAGTTGCTGTTGTTTGAACGCAATCTGGAACCTGAACTTGGAAGATGGTCGCTTATAGGTGGATGGGTAAAAGCGGATGAATCGGTTGAAAATGCAGCCATACGTGTACTTAAAAGTATTACAGGCTTGCAAAATATTTTTATGGAGCAGGTTCAGGTATTTTCAAAACCTGACCGTGATCCAGGTGGGCGGGTTATCAGTGTAGTCTTTTATGCCTTAATCAACATTCAGGAGCACAACCATCAATTGGTAAATCAATATAATGCACAATGGTGGCCTGTTAATAAACTTCCCGAATTAATTTTTGACCACGGGCAAATGGTAAATATGGCACTTGAAAAACTTCGTTTTAAAGCCAGTTTCGATTTGGTTGGACGCGATTTGCTTCCTGCTGAATTCACTTTAACCGATTTGCGTAATTTATACAATGCTATTTTTTTAAAATCGCTCGATCCTGGTAATTTTCGAAAAAAAATACTCTCACTTAATGCATTGGATAAACTTAACAAAAAAGATGCTTCCGGTTCCAAAAAAGGGGCATATTTATATACCTTTAAAAAGAACAGTACCATCGATATTAAAGATAGAATTATAAAATGGTAAAATACCCTATTTATACTAACTCATAGTTCAATAAACGATGATTGAAAAAATTAAATCTGCTTTTGAAGCCCGTTTTGAAAATAATCCAATTTTGGTAAAATCACCCGGAAGGGTAAATTTAATTGGCGAACATACCGATTATAATGATGGTTTTGTTTTGCCAGCTGCTGTGGATGCTGCTATTTATTTTGCCTGCAAATCAAATAAAACAGCTTCATTCAGGTTTTACAGTTACGATTTAGACGATTTTTATGAAACTCCTGTAACTAATATTGAAAAAAGCAATAAGCATTGGGCCAACTACTTATTGGGAGTTATTGTTCAATTTACTAAAGCCGGAAAAAAAGTTCAGGGCTTCGATTGTGTTTTTGGCGGAGATATCCCAATGGGTGCAGGAATGTCGTCGTCGGCAGCCCTTGAAACCGGTTTGGCTTTTGCTATTAATTACATAGAAAGTTTTGGTTTTGAAACTATTGATTTGGTAAAATTTTCACAGAATGCAGAACATGAGTATGCGGGAGTGCAATGTGGCATCATGGATCAATTTGCTGCCATGCACGGAAAAAGCAACCAGGTAATCAAGCTCGATTGCCGGAGTCTCGATTTTTCCTATTATCCTTTAGACATGAGCGAACAAATGCTGGTGTTGGTAAATACCGGGGTTAAGCATTCTCTGGCGTCTTCAGAGTACAACAAACGCCGGCAGGAATGCGAAGCGGGCATAGCTTTACTACAGAAATACCAGCCAGAAATAACTTCTTTACGAGATGTGAGTTTAGCTTTTATTCAGTCACATAAAAACGAATTCAATGCCCTTGTTTATAAGCGTTGCACATATGTAATTGAAGAAAACTTAAGGCTTGAAAACGCCTGCAAAGCATTGGATAACGGAGATTTTGTATTATTTGGAAAACAAATGTTCGGCTCACATGAGGGACTTAAAAATAAATACGAAGTAAGTTGTGATGAACTCGACCAATTGGTTGATTTGGCAAAAACTATCAACGGAGTTCTAGGTGCGCGAATGATGGGAGGTGGTTTTGGCGGTTGTACCATAAATCTGGTTAAAAAAGAAACTTTGAAAATTTTCGAAGAAACCATTAAAGCGAACTACAAAACTCCCGATGGAAAAGATCCTCAAATTATTAAAGTTAGCATTGAGGAAGGAACTCATCTGGTTTCAAATCGTTAATTACAGCCTTCATATTTAGAAATAAGTTTACTTTTGCATGTAATGGAAAATCTTATTAAACCAAATTTATGAATACCAAAGGAAAAATACTGGTTACCGGAGGAACAGGGTACATAGGTTCGCATACTACTGTTGAATTAATTAACCAGGGATACGAGGTTCTTATTATTGATAATCTCTCTAATTCTGAAGCATTTATTATTGACCGGATTGAACAAATTACCGGAATTCGTCCAAAATTTTATGAATTCGATTTGCTCGATCAATCCCGTTTATCATCTTTTTTCGAAGAAAACCCTGATCTAAAGGGAATCATCCATTTTGCTGCAGCAAAAGCCGTTGGAGAATCGGTTGACATTCCTTTGCATTACTACCGTAATAATCTGGTTACCATGATTAATTTATTGGAAGGAATGAAGCAACACAAAATAGAAAATTTTGTATTCTCATCTTCCTGCACCGTTTATGGTCAGCCCGATAAACTCCCTGTTAACGAACATGCACCAATAAAACCGGCCGAATCGCCTTATGGGTATACAAAGCAAGTTAATGAGAATATTCTTAAAGACACCATCGGTTCAGGAGCAGCCATTAAAGGAATTGCTCTGCGCTATTTTAATCCCATTGGGGCACACGACTCTGGGCTTATTGGTGAACTTCCCCGAGGTGTGCCAAACAACCTGATGCCTTTTATTACTCAAACCGCTTATGGTATTCGTGAACAACTCCGCGTTTTTGGTGACGATTACAATACCCCTGACGGAAGTTGCATACGTGATTATATTCATGTGGTTGATTTGGCAAAGGCGCATATTGTAGCTATTGAACGCTTAATTCAACATAATAACAAAAACAATTTCGAAGTTTTTAATATTGGTACAGGTAATGGTTTTTCAGTACTTGAAGTCATCCATTCATTCGAAAAAACGACGGGTATAAAATTAAATTATAAAATTGTAGGTCGTAGGGCGGGTGATATTGAACAAATTTGGGCCGATACAACCATTGGAAATCAGGAACTGGGTTGGAAAGCAGAACGTTCTATCGACGAAATGAGTCTTTCGGCCTGGAAATGGGAACAAAATTATCGAAATACGAAACAATAAATATTAATTTATAAATTGCATCCTAAACTCAACAATTAAACATTATGAACGGAAATTTTGCATTTTTAGATTATCTGGTATTTGCCATTTACGCCGTGGTTATCCTTTCAGTGGGGCTCTTTGTGTCGCGTAATAAAAAAGGACAGGAGAAAACTGCCGAAGATTATTTTCTGGCAGGAAAATCATTACCCTGGTGGGCTATAGGTGCCTCGCTTATTGCTGCTAATATTTCAGCTGAGCAATTCATTGGCATGTCGGGTTCCGGGTTTAAAGTGGGCTTGGCCATTGCCTCTTATGAATGGATGGCTGCCATTACACTTTTAATTGTGGCCAAGTATTTTCTTCCCATTTTTATTAAACAGGGGCTTTATACCATTCCCGAATTTGTTGAAAAACGTTTCAATACCTCGTTAAAGACCATATTGGCAGTATTTTGGATAGCGCTATTCGTTTTTGTAAATCTGACATCAGTGCTCTATTTGGGAGGTAAAGCTTTGGATACGGTATTGGGAGGAGGAACCGGTGAAAGTGTTGTTCCCTTCATGATAGGTTTAGCGCTGTTTGCTGCTGCTTATTCGGTTTGGGGTGGACTTTCTGCAGTAGCTTGGACCGATGTTATTCAAGTAGTTTTATTGGTTGTAGGTGGTTTAATAACAACTATCATTGCTTTAAATCATGTAACTCCCGATGGAGGGGCCTTCAATGGTTTAGCTCATGTTTTTGATGTGTCCAACGATAAATTCCATATGATTATTAAAAAAGACAATCCGGAATTTATGAATTTACCGGGAATTGCCGTATTAATTGGTGGAATGTGGGTAGCTAACCTGTATTATTGGGGATTCAATCAATACATTATTCAACGTGCATTGGCTGCTAAGTCCTTAAAAGAAGCTCAGCGTGGTATTGCATTTGCCGGATTCCTAAAATTAATTGTCCCCTTAATTGTTGTGGTACCCGGAATCATTGCTTATGTAATGTACCAGGAAAACATTGCCGGTGCCGGAGCCGTTTTTTCCGATGCCATTGGAGCTAATAATGACCATGCTTATCCCTGGCTAATAGGTAACTTTGTTCCCGTAGGTTTAAAAGGTCTGGTTGTTGCAGCTCTATCTGCGGCTATTGTTTCTTCACTTGCATCTATGTTAAATTCAACATCTACCATATTTACCATGGATATTTACAAACCTTACATCAATAAAACCGCAACAAACAAACAATTGGTTGGTGTAGGGCGACTAACTGTAATTGTAGCTTTATTAGTGGCTACTTCTTTGGCTAATACCATGGGTTCCATACCACAAATGTTTCAGTACATTCAAGAGTATACCGGTGTGGTTAGTCCGGGTATCCTGGCTGTATTTTTAATGGGTCTTTTCTGGAAAAAAACCAATGTAAAAGGAGCTATTGTTGGTGTTTTATCATCCATTCCGGTGGCTCTGGCATTAAAATTTTTACCTTTGGAAATGCCATTCCTCGATCAAATGCTTTATACACTGCTAATTACCATGGTTGTAATTGTTGGCGTATCGCTGAACAGCGGAAAGGGTGATGACGATCCTAAAAGCATTCCACTGTTGCCTGAGATTTTTGCTACTGGTAAAAATTTTAATATCAGCGCTTATATCATGCTGATTATTGTTGTTGTATTATACACTGTTTTTTGGTAGTTAACAATACAATCCTTTAGGGATGATTCACTTTGTAAAGTTCGCTGATCAGCCTGATTAAAGTGCCGATCAGCGTTTTTTAATTTAAACAACAATATGGATTGATTTTGCCTTATTTTTTTTAAAACTCACTTAATTAACTATTTATGAAATTAAAAAGCTACTTTTTACGCAATACAAACGGAGTCGAAATTGAATTTTTATCTTTGGGTGGAAAAATTAAGGCAATTAAAATCCCAGACGGTCCGGCTAAAATAGATATTGCATTAGGATATGACAAACCAGAAGACTATGTAGTGGGTGATGCTTATATGGGAGCTATTTGCGGACGCTTTGCCAATCGTATTGATATGGGACGTTTTAATCTGAAAGGGCAAACCATTCAATTGGCGCAAAACGATAGAACAAATCACTTGCATGGTGGAAATAATGGATTTAACTCCTTAATATGGAAAGTTGAAAAAACAGATTTAAAAAATTACGAAAGCGCTTATAAACTAAGCCTTTTAAGTGCCGATGGAGACGAAAACTATCCGGGGAACCTTGAAGTGAATGTAGTTTATGCCTTGAGCCACAACAATGAATTTCTTATCGATATTAAAGCTACAACTGATAAACCAACTCCTGTAAATCTGACCAGTCATCCTTATTTTAATTTAAATGGAGTAGGAAATGGAAAGATTTTTAATCATGAACTCTGTATAAATTCCGACGCATTTACTCCATTAAACGAAGTTTCTGTTCCTACCGGAGAAATTCGTTCCATTAAAAACACACCGTTAGATTTTACAAGCCCGGTAAGACTAGGCGATGTAATAAATAGTGCTTATGAACAAATAAAACTTGTAAACGGACTCGATCACAACTGGGTGCTTAAAAAAGGTAAAGGTGCAATGGTGAAGGCGGCTGTTCTTAGCGAACCCAAATCGGGAAGAAGCATTGAGGTGTTCACGACTCAGCCCGGATTACAGGTTTACACATCGATGCATTTTGATGGAACTGAAACCGGAAAAGGAGGTATTCCATTTTCATCTTATGGTGCAGTTGCTATTGAAGCGCAAAACTTTCCCGACGCCCCAAATAAAAATCATTTTCCTAATTCAATTTTAAATCCAGGTGAAATCTATCATGAAGTAATAATTTATAAGTTTGGATTTTAATCAGCTAAATCAAATTTGTATCGGAATATATCGTTAAAGTGCTTATGAAATGAAATATTATTGTAGTATTTAGCTTCAAACATAAATTATAATGTAATTATTTGTTATTTATTTAATATTTCATTTGTTTATTAAAAAATTACTTTCATCTTTGTGTATCGAAAATTTGATTATGAAAAAACCTAACGGACATACTTCTTTTTATTATTTCTTTTATTTCTGGGGAAGTAAAACCGGGGTTTTATATGTGTAAATTAAAGCAAACAGTATAATTGAAACCCCGCCCAAAAGCGGGGTTTTTTGTTAAATAAAAGTTATGAAAAGTGAAAACTCTGAAGTAATGACAGTGCATAAAGTAGCCATTCAAGGGGGCCACGGTGCTTTCCACGAAATTGCTGCCCGCTCGTTTTTTCCAAATGCTCGCCTCGATTTAATTCCCTGTGAAACCTTTGAACAAATTACCGATATGCTTGTCCGCCAAGAAATTG
This sequence comes from Bacteroidetes bacterium HGW-Bacteroidetes-4, assembly GCA_002840905.1. Lineage (GTDB taxonomy): Bacteria > Bacteroidota > Bacteroidia > Bacteroidales > SZUA-534 > GWE2-40-63. Next base: position 100,255 of record PHDD01000007.1, read on the forward strand.
ATTATGGAATAATGGCCATTGAAAATACGGTTGCAGGTAGTTTAATTCCCAATTATGCCTTAATCCGCGAAACACCGGTAAAAATAATAGGTGAAAAATACCTGCGAATTAAACAAAACCTGCTGGCTTTACCAGGTCAAAAAATTGAAGACTTAACCGAAGTGCATTCACATTATATGGCTATAGCGCAAACCCGAAAATTTTTCAACCAATATCCTCATATAAAATTGGTTGAATCGGCTGATACGGCACTAAGTGCAAAAAAAATTCAGGAAAAAAAACTGGTAGGTAAAGGAGCCATTGCCAGCGATCTTGCTGCAACATTGTATGGCCTCGAAATACTGGCTGCGGGTATAGAAACCAATAAAAGGAACTATACCCGTTTTTTGATCCTGAATCACAAAGATAACTTCGATTATGTGGTAGAAACCCGGAATAAAGCTTCGCTCTGTTTCAGTCTTCCTCACCATAAAGGAAGTTTATCGCAGGTGCTAAGTATTCTGGCTTTTTACGACCATAACCTGACCAAAATTCAAAGTATGCCCATTGTGGGACAAGAGTTCAAGTATTTTTTCTATGTCGATTTAACATTCGACAGTTTTGAACGCTACCAGCAAAGTATTAGTGCCATAACACCTTTGGTAGTCGATTTACAGATTTTAGGTGAATATCAATATGGCATCGATTCATTAGAAACCATTCATAACCAATAATTATGATACAAGCTGCTCAAAGAACCCAGCAGGTAAGCGAATACTATTTCTCGCAAAAACTGCAGCAAATTGATGATATGAACCGTCGCGGTGAAACAGTGATAAATTTGGGGATAGGGAACCCCGATATGCTTCCACCAGCCGATGCACTGGAATTATTGTCCCAAAAAGTGCTCGAACCCGGGGTTCACGGTTACCAAAGCTACAAAGGGATTCCCGAACTTCGTCAGGCTTTTGCCAATTGGTACGAGAAATATTATAAAGTTATGCTCGATCCCAACCAGGAAGTGCTTCCACTGATGGGCTCAAAAGAAGGAATAATGCATATATCACTGGCGTTTTTAAATCCCGGCGATGCAGTGCTAATACCTAATCCCGGTTATCCTACATATAGTTCAGTGTCGCAAATGGTTGGCGCTAAAATAATAGAATATCAATTGAATGAAGCCAACAATTGGTATCCCAATTTTGAAGCATTAGAGGAAATTGATTTATCGCAGGTAAAACTTATGTGGGTAAATTATCCACACATGCCAACCGGACAGCCTGCCAGTAAAGAATTGTTTCAAAAACTGGTTGATTTTGGACAAAAGCATCAAATTCTTATATGCAATGATAATCCCTATAGTTTTATTCTTAATGAACATCCTCTGAGCATTTTATCGATTCCGGGTGCTAAAAATATTGCATTGGAATTAAATTCGCTTAGCAAATCGCATAATATGGCGGGTTTTCGAATAGGAATGGTTGCCGGTGATCCGGAATACATAAACCATATCCTTAAAATGAAAAGCAACATGGACTCGGGTATGTATAAACCTATGCAAATGGCAGCAGCAAGGGCTCTTGAGAGTTCTCAGGAATGGTTCAATACCATCAACGAAACTTATGCCCAGCGGCGTAAGTTAGTATATCAGATTTTCGATTTACTCGAAACTACCTACGATAAAAATCAGACCGGGATGTTTTTATGGGCTAAAATTCCTAATAAGTTTAACGATGCATTTGAATTCTCCGATGAAATTTTAAAAGAAGCAAAGGTTTTTATTACACCGGGCTCCATATTTGGGTCCAATGGAAAACGATTTGCCCGTATATCACTTTGCAGCAACAATGAATTGTTAAATCAGGCTTTAATGCGTTTAAAGGCGGTTACCATAACATTAAATAAATAATAGAAATTACATGATAATAACAATTATAGGATTAGGATTAATGGGAGGCTCCGCGGCTATTGATTTACGCAAGCGGGGAATAGCTTCTCATATAATTGGAGTCGATACCGATAAGATTAATGCCAATGCGGCTCTAAACATTGGTTTTGTTGATGAATTACTCGACATGGAATCGGCTGTTAAAAATGCAGAATTTGTTATTGTGGCAATACCGGTCGATGCTGCATTGCTGGTGCTTCCCAAAGTACTCGATTGGGTCGACAAGCAAGTGGTTACCGATATGTGTTCAACAAAAGGAAAATTATTGGAATGGGTAAAATACCATCCCAAAAGAAGAAATTATGTAGCAGCTCATCCCATGGCCGGGACTGAGTTCTCAGGTCCCTGGGCAGCCATTTCGGGCTTGTTCGATGGTAAAGCGGTTATTCTTTGTGATACCGAAGACAGTGACATACGTGCTGTTGCTACAACCAAACGAATTTTCGAAACATTAAATATGCGTGTCATTTATATGAATGGTGCCAATCACGATGTGCATGCGGCTTATATTTCGCACATTTCGCATATCAGTTCATTTGCCCTGGCACTTACGGTACTCGAAAAAGAGAAAAATGAAAAACATATTTTCGATTTGGCCAGTGGGGGATTTGATTCGACTGTTCGTTTAGCCAAGAGCTCAGCTGAAATGTGGACCCCAATTTTTGGTCAGAACAAGGAGAATGTACTTACCGTTTTAGAAACCTACATTAGCAAACTAAAGGATTTTAAAAAGACCATCGAAAACGACGATGCCGAAAAACTGGCAAAATTAATCAAAGAATCGAATCAAATCAGACGCATACTTTTTAAATAGCTGTTTTTCATAATAAAAAGATGCAATTATCAAATCTAAATAGTAATTTCAAATTTTAAAGTCATATGAACGCCATTTTGAAACATGCATTTAAAGGTTGGGAACTCGAAAATCCCGACCGTCCACTAATAATTGCTGGACCATGTAGTGCTGAATCCGAAGAGCAGATCCTTGATACGGCACGTCAGTTAAAAGCTATGAATATACAGGTTTTCCGTGCAGGTATCTGGAAACCACGAACCCGACCCAACTCCTTTGAAGGTGTCGGAAGCATCGGCCTAGAATGGTTAAAACTGGTGCAAAAAGAAGTCGGCATGAAGGTTTCAACTGAAGTGGCCAATGTAAAACACGTTTACGAAGCGCTTCGTTATGGCGTCGATATTATCTGGATAGGAGCCCGTACATCGGCCAACCCCTTTGCCATGCAGGAAATTGCCGATGCTTTAAAAGGTGTTGATATTCCGGTTTTTGTTAAAAATCCGGTAAATCCCGATGTAGATTTGTGGATGGGAGCCATTGAGCGAATTCAGGGTGCTGGCATAACACGTGTGGGAGCCATTCACCGGGGTTTTTCTACTTTTGACAAAACACGTTATCGCAATGCCCCACAATGGCAATTACCTATTGAGTTACGTCGAAAAATGCCGGACATTCCCATGATTTGCGATCCAAGCCATATTGGAGGGCGACGCGATATCCTGCAAGAAATTTCACAAAAAGCACTCGACCTGAACTACGATGGATTAATCATTGAAACCCATTGCAATCCCGATAAAGCCTGGAGCGATGCTAAGCAGCAAATAACGCCAAACGATTTAAGCAAATTGCTGGGAAAATTGGTGCTGCGTAACGTTAATACCGATAATCCGGTATTTCTACATACTTTAGAGGATTTACGCCAACAAATTGATAAATTCGACGATGAATTGCTGACCATTATTGAAGAACGTATGAAAGTGGCCGAAAAAATTGGAGAATACAAGAAGATAAACAACATCACCATTTTACAACCCGATCGTTGGCAAGAGATTCTAAATAAGGTGCTTGAAAAAGGCAAGAATCGCGATTTAAGCGATGATTTCCTGATTGGTTTGTTTAAAGCAATACATCAGGAATCCATCAATAAACAAACCCGAATAATGAACGATTAGAATAGGAATCTTAAAACGGTAAAAAATAATCAAATTAAAAAGCTTTATAAAACCTAAAATAGAGCATGAAAAAACTTATCATTAACGGAGAACTCTCCAATTCAGAACTGCTGATTGGCGAAAGCTTTCAGAATTTTACGCAGTATTTACCCAAAAAACAACCAATTATTGTTCTTACTGACGATAAGATTCATGCGCTTTATGGTTCCTATTTTAATGACTATCAAACCATTGTTATTGGACAAACCGAGAAAGTAAAAACCCTGTCAACTGTTGAAGCTGTTATTAACCAGTTAACCGAATTTGAAGCCGACCGCAGTACCTTTTTATTGGTAGTTGGAGGTGGTATTGTTTGTGATATTGGCGGGTTTGTTGCATCCATTTACATGCGGGGAATTGAGTTTGGTTTTATTTCAACCACACTATTATCGCAGGTTGATGCCAGTGTTGGAGGAAAAAATGGGGTGAATTTCAGCGGTTATAAAAACATAATCGGAACTTTCAATCAGCCCAAATTTGTTATATGCGATCCACAAATGCTAAAAACCCTCAAGCACGATGAACTAATCAATGGTTTTGCCGAGATTGTAAAACATACGCTGATTGCTGATAAAAATATGTTTCATTGGTTAAGCCAGCATTTCGAAAAAGCATTGAGTCTGGATTTCGATACCATTGAAAAACTCGTATTTAACTCTGTTTCTATTAAGGCTTCAATTGTTAATAATGACGAGAAAGAACAAGGTGAGCGTCGAAAGTTGAATCTGGGACATACCTATGGACATGCCATTGAAAAAGTATTTCAATTGTCGCACGGTAATGCAGTAAGTATTGGTTTGGTGGTAGCTGCCAGATTGTCGATGGAAAAAGGATTTTTAAGCTCCGGTGATTTTCAGCAAATTATACAATTATTAAAGAATCTGAAACTGCCTGTTGATATTCCTGATAATCAGGAAAAGGTATTGCAAGCATTGACCATGGATAAAAAGCGGGAAGGAAAGCTGGTTCATTTTATACTTATTGATGAAATTGGCCAGGCCCGAATAGAACCCATTGAATTGGAAGTATTGCAAAAAATGCTAATTTAATCGCAAATTTATAATATTTTAAAAATACCATTATGCTTTGTCGTTCTGTAGCATTACAAGGGCTCGAAAATATAAAAAAGGCCATCGATGGAGCCACTTTGGCTGAAATTCGCATCGAAAAATCGAACTTAACCATCCCCGAAGTTAAAGAATTGTTTAGCTACCATAAAAATCTGATAGCTACCTGCAGGCCGGTTGGAATTAGCAAACAGGAACGTAAAGAGCTGTTAATGTCCGCTATTGAGGGCGGAGCACAATGGATTGATCTTGAAATTGAATCTGATTTTGAATATTGCAGCAGCCTTTTGGCTTTTGCAAAAGAAAAGGGATGTAAAGTTATTGTTTCGTATCATAACTATAATTACACACCCGATTCTTTCCTGCTATGCAAAGTGGTAAACGAAGCACGTAAAAAACAAGCCGACCTGGTAAAAATAGCCACTCAGGTAAACGATAAAGCAGATAATGCTCGCTTACTTTGTTTGTATAATCAGGGAATTCCGATAATTGCCATAGGAATGGGGCCACTTGGAAAAATAACCCGGATTGCCGCACTTGAGTTGGGAGCTCCTTTTACCTTTGTAAGTATGGACGATAATTCAAAAACCGCCCCGGGGCAGTTGAGTGAAGAACAAATGAGAAATATTTTAAATAGCTTATAATCTGTTTTATATATATATTACTTAATTTAATGGTTAAAGTAATTCATCCTTCTGCAATTCATGGAGAGGTAAAGGCTCCTGCTTCAAAAAGCTATATGCAACGGGCAATAGCCCTTTCAATATTAGCCGATGATGAAACCCTTATTGAAAATCCGTCGCGATGCGATGATGCCTTAGCCGGATTGAATATTGCAGCTAGTTTTGGATGTCGTATTTACGACAACGGGAGCTTTATTTCCATCATTCCCAATCCGGAGGCTTTACCGCAAAAATTATTTTGTGGAGAATCGGGTTTGGCTATCAGGTTGTTTGCTCCTGTTGCTGCACTGTTCTCACATCCGGTGGAATTAATTGCTGAAGGTTCACTTTTAAAACGTCCGGCCGGTTTTATGACGCATACACTTCAACAATTTGGCGTTAAAGTTGAATCGAATCAGGGTTTTCCACCAATCCAAATTCAAGGCCCAATTTCTGCGGGTAAAGCTGTTTTAGACGGTAGTCTGAGTTCTCAATTCCTTTCTGGTTTGTTGATTGCGCTACCCAAAGCCAAAGGAAACAGTGTGTTAAAAGTTGAAAATTTAATGAGCATCCCTTATGTTTCAATGACATTGCAAGCTATTGAAGCTTTTGGAGGCAGAGTAGAAAATAAAGATTATCAGGAGTTTATTATTTCCGGAAATCAATCGTACAAAGGAGGTACTTATAAAATTGAAGGCGATTGGAGTGGAGCGGCCGGATTATTGGTTGCTGGAGCCATAGCCGGTAAAATTACAGTAAAAGAACTTCAATCGGCTTCGTTACAGGCCGATGTTGCGGTATTAAAAGCTTTGCAGCAGGCAGGAGCCCATATTGATATGGCAAATGAACAAATTACTGTTTCAAAACCTGCTGAATTACATGCTTTTGAATTTGACGCTTTGCATTGCCCCGATCTTTTTCCTGTTTTAACCGCATTGGCTTCAAACTGCAAAGGAATCAGCAAAATATACGGAGTTCATCGCTTAGTTCATAAAGAAAGTAATCGAGGCGAAGTATTAAAGCAAGAGTTTAATAAACTTGGAATAAATATTGATATACAAGATGATATAATGTTAATCACCGGTGGAACTGTTAAATCAGGAAAAGTTAATGCTCACAACGATCATCGCATGGCTATGGCTTTATCTCTGGCTGCTTTAAATGCTAAGGGACCCATTACCATTGATGACGCATTGTGTGTAAACAAGACGTATCCCGATTTTTATAACGATTTGGATACCCTGGGTGTCAAGGTAATGTCATAATTTAAGATTAGACCAAATTGAAAAAATCTATCGCAAAAACTTAAAAAAATGAACTCATTCGGAAGAATATTTAAAATACAATTGTTTGGTGAATCGCATGGAATGGGAGCCGGAATAATTATTGACGGCTGTCCGGCGGGTGTTCCCTTAAGTGAATCCGATTTTGAAGTTGATTTGGCAAGACGAAGGCCCGGGGCAATTGGAACTACGCCGCGTAAAGAAGCCGATTTACCTGAATTAATGAGTGGTGTATTTAATGGCAAAACCACCGGCGCTCCTTTAACTATTTTTTTTCGAAATATGAATACCCGCTCGGGTGATTATGAAAACCTGGTAGCTTCGCCCAGACCAGGTCATGCTGATTTTACCGGTAAAGTAAAATTTGGCGGCAATAACGACTATCGCGGCGGAGGCCATTTTAGTGCCCGATTAACGGTTGGCCTTGTGGCAGCGGGCGTATTAGCCAAAAAATTACTTAGGGCACAAACTATTAATGCAACTTTAGTTGAAGCCGGAGGCTCAAAAAATATTGATGAAGCCATTAAAAATGCCTTAGCTAATCAGGATTCTATTGGAGGAATTGTGGAATGTCGTGTACAAGGCTTACCGGCCGGACTGGGAGAACCTTTTTGGGATTCAGTAGAGTCTTTAATCAGCCATGCGGTATTTGCAATACCTGCAACCAAGGGAATTGAATTTGGCAGCGGTTTTCGGGCTGCCCTAATGCCAGGTTCAGAACACAACGACGCCATAATTGATGCAGATGGAACAACCAAAACCAATCATGCCGGGGGAATAAACGGAGGTATTACTAACGGAAATGAATTAATATTCAGGGTAGCCATTAAACCCACTTCGAGTATCGGCAAATCGCAACAAACCATGAATTTTGAAACAAACCAGGTTGAAGAATTAAAAATCCAGGGGCGTCATGATGCCTGTGTGGCCTTACGTGTACCACCCATTCTTGAAGCTATGACAGCACTGGTTTTAGCCGATTTGATGCTGCTGGAACAAAAAATACCAAGAATATATAAATAACTTTTACTTAATAATAAACGGGCATTAAAAATAAGAAAGCTTGACCATGTTGGTTTGTCCACGCTTATTTAAGGGTATACTTCCCACATGAACGATCAATTCGTTTTCATCAATTAAATTATTTTCTTTTAAATACTTAAGTGTAAATTCAACGGCATCGTTTGTAAATAAAAACTCGTTGCTTAAGTAAGGTCGGGTTCCCCAAAGTAAAGACATTTGTCGTAGTAAACCTATTTCAGGAGTAAAAGCAAAAATATTGGCATCAGGCCGATGGCTGGCTATACGGAAAGCTGTATAACCCGAATAAGTAAGAACTATTATCGATTTGGCTCGGGTTTGTTGCGCCATAGTGCAGGCACTACTGCAAATAGAATCGGGAATAAAAGAATGGTTCATTACCGAAGGTGAATGCTCTCGATAATATTTATAGCCTTTTTGTTCAGTATAAGTTATAATCTGACGCATGCTCTGAATTACTTCAACCGGATATTGTCCCACACTGGTTTCCCCACTTAGCATTAAAGCACTGGCTCCGTCAATTACAGCATTTGCTACATCGTTTGCTTCAGCACGTGTGGGACTAAAGTTTTGTATCATGCTTTCCATCATTTGAGTAGCAATGATTACCGGTTTGGCAAATTTAATGCACTTTTCGACCAGCATTTTTTGCATCAGTGGAACTTCGTGAAAAGGCATTTCAACACCCAAATCGCCGCGGGCTACCATAACACCATCGGTAACGTCAATAATATTATCAATTTCTGTAAGTGCTTCGGGTTTTTCAATTTTTGCAATAACTTTGGTGTGTTTTTTCTTTTTTCGGATTATATCCTTAAGATCAGCAATATCGGTAACCGAACGCACAAACGACAGCGCAATCCAATCTACTCCCTGATCCAATGCAAAATTGGCATCTTCAATATCTTTTTTTGTAAGGCTGGGCAAGGAGATGTGAGTATTGGGAAGGTTGACACCTTTTTTCGAAGATAAAATACCTCCATGAATTACCCGGGCTCTAACCAGATTCACTTTATTGGTAAAAACAGCTTCCAATTTTAGCTTTCCATCGTCAATTAAAATTACATCGCCTGGTTTTACATCCATAGGAAATAGTTTGTAACTCATGTACACTTTTTTTGCTGTTCCCAGGCATTCATCGTTAACAAAATCAATTTCTTCACCTTCAACAAGTTGCACTCCATTGTTTTCAATATCACCAACCCGTAGTTTGGGCCCCTGCAAATCGACGAGCAGGGCAACATTGGTATTTTTTTCCTGATTCAAATCGAGTATATTTTCAATTACCTGCTTGTGATCAGCATGAGTTCCATGCGAAAAATTCAAACGAAAAACATTTACGCCGGCATCGATTAACTGATTTAACATGTGGCGAGAAGAAGAGGCTGGCCCAACCGTAGCAACAATCTTGGTTCTGTTGAAATGCATCTTTTAATAATTTGGTTACTTATCTGATATTTCGGTTTGAAAGTTAAACAATTTCGGGCTAATTTGGCTACCTTTCGACTCCCTGATTATAAAAAGAGTTAATAAATTCCTGAACATATGAAGTATTTGCTTATTAAAAATGGTTTGCTTATCGATGCCCACAAAAGAGAACTTGCCGACTTACTAATTGGCGATGGAAAAATACTTCAGCGAAAACCTGATTTGCAATTTTATCCTCAGGGAACAAAGGTTATTGATGCTAAAAACGATTATGTAATTCCCGGAGGAATCGATCCTCATGTACATTTTCATTTAGCAACCCAGGCCGGCTATTCTGCCGATGATTTTTATACCGGCTCTAAAGCAGCATTGGCTGGAGGAACAACAACCATTATCGATTTTATTACCCCTAAAGTCAATCAAACTTTTCAGGAAGCTTTTTTGGAACGAATGGCAGAAGCGAGCATTTGTATGTGTGATTATGCATTTCATATTAGTCCAATATACTGGGATAAAACTATGGCCAAACAAATGGAATTTGCTGTTAATGAAGCTGGAATAAATTCATTTAAAGTTTATATGGCCTATAAGCAAACCATCGGTATTGAATCAGAAACCTTACGAAAAATAATGGAACAAGCGGCAAAACTTAAAGCGCTGGTTACCATTCATGCCGAAGACGGTGATGCCATTGATGTTTTACAAAAACGTTTTTTAGCAAATGGACAAAAAGAACCTTATTATCATGTTTTATCGCGACCGGCAAGCGTTGAATCCCAAGCGGTAAAAACAGCCATTAATATTGCCGCTGAAACCGGGGCAAGCATTTATTTTGTGCATATTAGCGCGGCAGAATCAGTAAGGTATATTGCTGAAGCACAAAAAAAAGGTTTGGCTGTTTATGCCGAAACCTGTCCGCAATACCTGGTGTTTACACACGAAAATCTTAAAGGACCTTTTGAACAAGCAGCCCCATTTGTTTTTAGTCCGGCTCTTAAAGACGAATCGGATAAAAAAAATCTATGGAATGCCTTGAGTTCGGGAATTATAACAAGTATTGGAACCGATCATTGTCCGTTCAATCTTAATGGACAAAAAAACCTGGGAAAAGACGATTTTACCAAAATACCCAATGGGACAGGAGGCGTAGAATACCGCCTGAACAGTTTATTTACGTATGGCGTTTTAAAAGGAATTCTGTCATTGGAACAGTGGGTTGCCTTAACTTCAGTACAGGTAGCAAAAATATTTGGCTTGAAGCATAAAGGTGAGTTGAAATCAGGATTTGATGCCGATGTTGTGATTTGGAATCCCAACGAAAAATTTACAGCTACACTCCAAAACCAATGGCAACAATGCGATTCCAGTATATATGAAGGGTTGGAATTCACTGGTAAAGCTCGAATGGTAATAAAAAACGGAAATATTGTTTTCGAAAACAATGAATTTCAAGAAATTAAAGGTTCTTACATAAAGCGACAAAACATGTTGCTTTAAAATGAAATAAAATATTTTCAATTGCTTAGCTTGTATTTTTTCAGGAGAAAATATTCAACTCCTGAGGGTTTTAGTTTGGATTCGTAAAGCACAACCTGTTTAATTTGTACGCTTATTTCTGTTGGTAAAGGTTGAGATAAAACTATATCAGTATAGCCTTTAAAGCGAGCAAGTGTAGTATGAATTATTATTTCGTGATTAGGCTTCTGAGAAAAATATAAAGCAACTTTTTTGTACATTTCATTAAATTCCTGATTCGGTTTAAACTGAGCCCAAATCATATAAGGCCGTTTTTTTGGCATCAATACCAATTTATCTAATTCCAATTCAAAAACTTGTTGGTTATTTAAAACAAGATTCAATTCTTCTTTAAGTTTATCAAGCATCAATTCGTTGAAATCCCCAATAAAAAATAAGGTAACATGAAGATTTTCAATTGAAACCCAGCGAACCGGACCATTTATAAGGAATAAACTTCTATCAGCAATTAATTTCTCTTTAAAATATTGAGGAAGTTCTAATGCCAGAAAAAGACGCTTCATATTTTCGAAAAATTGTATATAATTATCAACCCGAACAAAATATAAAAGAATGCTACCTAACTTTTAACTCTTAAAAATTGTTATTTAGTCAAAAGTTGGCTGTTTTATTATTAAATTCTAATCAATAATGGGTAGTTTTATATTTGTGATGTGTAAATTTATGACAAATAATCTGGTGTTTTACAAACTTATTCAACAATGAGAAACATAGCATTCATTCTTATCATGTTTTTTTCACTTAGTAGTATGGCTCAATTTCAGGTAGTTGGAGGAACTTACGAGAAACTGGCAAAACTTTACAGTCAGGGTAAATACGAAAGTTGCTTGTTTAAAGCCGACGATTATACTTTTAAGGCCGAAAGTTCAAAAGACGCGGAACCTTTTTTATATATGTCCTTATGTTTTTATCAGCTATCAATTTCTGAAGACAGCGATATTCGCGAAGATTATAAAGATGGATTTAAGCAAGCGGTTAATTATGCCGGACGTTTTATTAAAAAAGACAAAGAAGGAGTAATGTACACCGACAATATTGATTTTATAAACCGTTTAAAAGAAATTCAAAAAAAAGAAATTAAAGAAGAATTCGATAAAGCAGATTATCGAAAAACAGTTGCAGCAGCAAAACTTTTTACAAAATTAAACAGGGAAGAGGACTTAAGCTTTACTTATTTTATTGGAATGAATGAAGTTATGTCGAACAATGTATCCCAGGGAGAGCGAACTATTGACGAGGCCATAAAAAAATTGAACGAAAAACTTGCCGCTAATGATTTTAAAGCCGATCCTTTGGTTAAAAGTCTGGTGATTGATGCCATTTTGAAATATTCAGAATTTCTTGTGAACCAGGACCAAATTGAAAGTGCTCACAATCAATTGGAATTTGCTTTACGCTTGTTTCCAAACGATGGATATATAAAACTACAATTCAATGTAGTTAAACAAGCTTATGATAAACATTTAAAGGAAAAAGAAGCCGCAGAGCAAAACCAATAATTTTAACCCACTTCACTCAGTCGCTCAAGTAATTGATAACTGATAACTTCAAGATTTTTACCTTCAATATTCACAATTTTGTCGTTGTGAAATTCTTTGAGGATACGAATGGCACTTTCGGTCGACATACCACAGAATTCGGCCAAATCTCTTCGGGTAAGCAACATATTAAACTTATCGGATTTATAAATAACCCGCGATAAATGAAGGATAGCATCGGCAATACGCCCGTGCAATTGCTTTTGGGTTAAACTGATAATGCGCTCAAAATATTGAGTCGTATTGGCATTTAAGTGGGCAATAATTTTTTGAGCAAAATCCGAATTGTTACTAATAAGGAATTGCATCATTTCTGCATTAATACTAAAAACCTTTGAATTATCGATGCTGGCTGCGCTATAATCAAAAATTCCTTTGCTGTATAGCGACGACAGTCCAATAAATTCTCCCGGTTTAACAATTTTAAGTATCAGATTTTTGTCATTATGCTCTTTGTATATTTTTACCAGCCCTTCGGTAAGGTAAATAATGTGCGAGGCAAATCCTCCTTGTTTACTTAGAATTTCACCCTTATTGTAATTCAGACTAACCTGATTTTCAGCTATTTTATCCAATTGCTCCTGGTTTAAATTATCGAACCATGGAGCAAATGCCTTTTGTACATTGGTGTTCATAAAAAGTAATTTTTTCTAAATATACACAAATTTGACCCATCTCATAAAAATAACTGCTTTCATAAAATCAAAACACGCTGTTTTTTTTCATTTGTTTTGTTATTTTTATTGTTGTATTTTGGTGAGACGATATAACTAAATAACAACAAAAACAAAAAAAATTATAATCTCATGAAAAGCAATACTCCAAATGTTTTACTTGTAGATGATTCTTCCACTAATAACTTATTGCTCGAAAGTGCACTTAAGCGCTTAAATTTTAAAATATTTACTGCATTATCAGGCGAGGAAGCTTTAACCGTACTAAAAAAAAAGGAAATTGATTTGGTTCTTTTAGATATTATGATGCCTGGCATGTCGGGTTATGATGTTTTGGAAACCATGGCAAAGAATGAAAAATTAAAAAAGATTCCGGTTATTTTGGTTACAGCCCGCAATCAGCACGAAGAAGAAGCACGGGCAAAAGAACTAGGCGTTACCGATTTTTTTGAAAAGCCCCTCAAGCTAAACTTATTGATCGATCGTATTAATGAATTAATTCATTTCAATGAATAATATTCCGTATTAAACTTTACTCTTCTCATTTCATTTTTTAATCTGTTATTTTAGTTGGTTTTTTTTCAGTTGCTTAACTGTACTGCTAAGTCAAATTCTAATTTTATCAGCTTTTTTGTTTTTTGGCACAATGCATTATTAAATCTAAGGTTTATCGGCTCAATATTCCTGATAATCCATCTTTCTTATTACTTTTGGCCGCTAAAGTAGTACTTCAATGAATTATTTACAGGTAGATAATCTAACTAAATCGTTTGGCGATTTAGAATTGTTTAAAAATATAAGTTTTACGGTCGATAAAGACCAACGGGTGGCTTTAATTGCACGCAATGGAGCCGGAAAAACATCTTTATTAAAAATAATTGGGGGAAAAGATTCGGCCGATAGCGGACAAATAATCTTTAGAAACGATATTTCCATTGGTTTTTTAGAACAGGAACCATCGCTAAATCCCGAATTAACGGTAATGGACCAGATTTATCTATCATCCGACGAAGTTTTAACAGCCATCAAAAATTATGAATCGGCTTGTGCCGATGATAACTCCGATGCACTTTCCGCTGCCATGCATACCATGGATACTTTAAAAGCCTGGGATTATGAAGTAAAAATTAAACAGATTCTGGCTCAGCTAAAAATTACCCAACTCAACCAAAAAGTAAAGGAATTATCGGGTGGGCAGCAAAAACGGTTGGCCTTAGCCTGTGTTTTAATTACAGAACCCGACGTGTTGATAATGGATGAACCTACCAATCACCTCGATCTTGAAATGATTGAATGGCTCGAGAATTACCTGAAATCATCGAATAGTACGCTTATATTGGTAACCCACGACCGCTATTTTCTCGACCGGGTTTGTAATGTAATTCTTGAACTCGATAACAATCAAATTTACCGGTATAAAGGGAACTATTCCTATTTTTTAGAAAAACGCGACGAACGAATTCAAAATCAAACTTCGGAAATAGAAAAAGCCCGTTCGTTGTTTAAAAAGGAGCTCGATTGGATAAACCGCTCACCGTCAGCGCGTACAACCAAAGCAAAATACCGCATCGATTCGTTTTACGAAACTCAGGAGAAAGCCCAACAACGTATTGGAAACGAGGAAGTAAAAATTGAAGTTTCGAGTGCCCGGCTTGGAAAAAAAATAGTTGACCTGGAGCAGATTAATAAAAAATTTGGTGACACAAAAATTATCACCGATTTTTCATACAAGTTTATCCGCTCCGAGAAAGTAGGTATTGTAGGAATGAACGGGGTTGGAAAAACGTCGCTGTTGAATTTAATTACTCAAAAACTGGAACTCGATTCAGGACAAATTGAAGTGGGAAGCACGGTGGTTTTTGGTTATTATAGCCAACAGGGAATTCAGTTCGACGAGAATAAACGCGTTATTGACGTAATTCAGGAACTGGCTGAGGACATTCAGGTGGCCGATGGAAAACAAATGACGCCAACGCAGTTTCTGAATTATTTTCTTTTTCCCCCTTCAATGCACTATGCTTATGTTTATAAATTAAGCGGAGGTGAAAAACGACGTTTGTACCTGATGACTGTATTGATGAAAAATCCAAATTTTTTGATTTTGGATGAGCCTACC
Organism: Bacteroidetes bacterium HGW-Bacteroidetes-4; assembly: GCA_002840905.1. Taxonomy (GTDB): domain Bacteria; phylum Bacteroidota; class Bacteroidia; order Bacteroidales; family SZUA-534; genus GWE2-40-63. Next base: position 115,531 of record PHDD01000007.1, read on the forward strand.
AACGATTTGGACATAATGACCCTTAATGTGCTTGAAGATTACCTGAAAAGTTTTTCGGGTTGTGTGTTGTTGGTATCGCACGATCGCTATTTTATGGATAAAATAGTTGATCATTTGTTTGTGTTCGAAGGAGAAGGCTTAATAAAAGATTTCCCCGGAAATTATTCGCAATACCGCGAATGGCTTACCGGCAAAGAACAGGAATTGAAAAAGCAAGATAAAATTGCGGCCCCAAAACCAGACAAAGCCAAGGTACAAAAAGAGAAAACAAAACTAAGTTATAAAGAGCTACAAGAGTTTGAGCAACTAACCATTCAAATAGCTCAACTGGAACAGGAAAAAGCAAATATTGAAGCTGGTTTTTCCGATGGTTCTTTGCAAGGCGATACATTAATTAAAGCATCGGAACGTCATGCCGCTTTAATTGAAGAATTGAATGAAAAAGAGATGCGCTGGCTCCAATTGAGCGAATGGACCGAATAGGAAGTATTCTCGATGTATATTTTTTGAAGCTTGTTGAACTAAAACTTTTATTGGTTACATTTGCAATCCAGGTTTAGAATTATATCCATGAAGCAGTTAATTCTTTTGTTATTGTTAATTATTGGGAGCCAATTTATTAGAGCTCAGGATGAAATAATACTGAATTTTCCTAAAGAAGTACATGCCGGCAATGAATTTCTGCTTGTAGTAAATATTCCAAAAAATTTTATGTCGGGAGCAGCACGCTTCCAGTTGGTTTTTCCCAATGGTTTTATGGCTACTTCAAGAAAAACGGAAAATGCCGATTTCAAATTTGAAACCAATAAAGCCACATTTTTTTGGCTAAATTTTCCCCAGAATCAGGAAGTTGAAATATCAGTCAATTTAACTGCAGCAGTAGGAATGGAAGGTTATTTTGTAATAAAAGGAGAATCGAACTGGCTAAAAGAAGGTCATGCGTATAAAACAGAACTGTATCCGCAGGTCCTTACGGTAAAACCTGGTAATTTAACCGAAGAAGCCATTCAGCAAAATCTTGAAAAAACCCGTTTTAAATACGAAGAACTCGAAACCCAGGGCGTAAGTTGTTTACGTCAGGTTCCCTACGATGAACAAGGTGAGATTTATGTAAATTTGCTGATTAATAAAGGCGACCTGAATATGTACGGTAAAATACAGGAGAATATTCCACCGGGTTATGAAGCGGTTAATGTAAAAAGTCAAAACGCCATTTTTGTTTACAACAAACGACAGAATATTGTGAAATATTTGTGGATGAATATGCCAGAAAAGCCACAATATATTGTTTCCTACAAATTAATTCGAACAGCAAAAGTTGATGAATCGAACCCGTTTCTAATTTTTGGGACATTCTCTTATGCCATAAACAATCAAACCCTTACTATTGATATTCAGGAACGTGGAATTGATTTATCAACAGCTCCTTAAAATTAGTTTTTTACAAAAAGAGTAAGTGAGCAGGAGCAAGGCGGAGTGCCACATCGTTGACAATGGTAATTTTTTTCTAAACTATCTTTTGCCCAATAATCCGGAAAAACTCCCTGAACAGTAAAACCAAGCCTGCGAAGCTTTTTTGTGAATTCATAATTTTTGCTCTCGGTCCATGCCGGATAATGCAGGATTTTACAGCCAAATTTAAAGTTTAACTTATGAATTACAGCATCTAACAACCGATTCCCAATTCCATTGTTTTGATATTCGGGAAGTACAGCAATATTTTTAATAAGTCCCAAAGGATAAGTGATTTCTTTAATTTCAGATACATAGGCTTCTTTACAATCGCCAGTCTTTTCAAACACCGTAGCTAAACAATATCCAACAACCTTTTCATCAACCCGATAAATTAAACCCAAACTACCCTCAGACAGAAACCTGGTAAATTGATAAAGCTTAAAGTATCCCGTGCCAAAACAAACATCAGCAATTGGTATTAAGTGAATGAGTTCACCCATTTGAAGTAACTCAATTCCTGTAGATTTTTGCATAATATTTAGCATCTGAAAAAACGAAATATAACAAAAAAGCCGGAACTACTGCTTCCGGCTTTTTGTTGTAAGATTATATATTTTATCTATTCTTCTTTATCATCTTCGCTTTGACGTACTTCAGCGGTTTTTTTGCTCGACTCTATTTTAATTTTTACATTTTCAGTTTTTCGGTCGTACAAAATTGAAATCACATCGCCTTCAATCATTTCCGCTTTTAAAATTACTTCGGCCATCTCGTCTTCAAGGTATTTTTGAATGGCTCTTTTTAATGGGCGTGCTCCGTATTGAACATCGTAGCCTTTATCAGCAATATAATCTTTAGCTTTGGGTGTAATTTTAAGTTTGTAACCCAGTTGTTCAACCCGCTGATACAATCCTTTAAGTTCAATATCAATAATTTTATGAATGTCTTCCTGAGTTAATTGATTAAACATTATCACATCATCAATACGATTTAAAAACTCAGGTGCAAAAGCATTTTTCAAAGCTTTTTTAATAACACCTTTGGCAAAATCATTCGACGATTCTTTTTTAGCCGATGTGTTAAACCCGACACCGGTACCAAAATCTTTAAGTTGCTTGGTACCAATGTTCGAAGTCATAATCACGATGGTATTTCTAAAGTCAATCCGTCGTCCCAAACTGTCGGTTAATCGACCTTCGTCGAGCACCTGTAACAAAATATGGAACACGTCGGGGTGGGCTTTTTCAATTTCGTCGAGCAATACAACCGAATAGGGTTTACGGCGTACTTTCTCCGTCAACTGTCCACCTTCTTCGTAGCCAATATATCCGGGAGGCGCTCCAACCAATCGCGAAACCGAGAATTTTTCCATGTATTCACTCATGTCTATTCGAATCAGGTTGTCTTTTGAATCGAATAAATAATGAGCCAATACTTTGGCCAACTGTGTTTTACCAACACCTGTAGGGCCAAGAAATACAAAAGTGCCAATGGGTTTATTAGGATCTTTAAGCCCGGCACGGTTTCGTTGAATCGATTTAACAATTTTATTAATTGCCTCGTCCTGTCCAATTACGCTGCCTTTAAGTTCGTCGGCCATTTTTAGCAAACGCGATCCTTCGGCCTGAGCAATACGCTGCACGGGAACTCCGGTCATCATGGCAACAACTTCCGCCACATTTTCTGCATCAACGGTTTCGCGGTGTTTAATCAGATCTTCTTCCCACTTATTTTTTTCATTCTCTAATTGTTCCAGTACTTTTTTTTCGGTATCGCGGAAACTGGCGGCCATTTCAAAATTCTGACTTTTAACGGCCCCAATTTTCTTTTCACGGATAACTTCAATTTCTTTTTCCAAATCTTCAATACGCTGAGGCACTTTAATATTTGAAATATGAACCCGCGAGCCTGATTCATCAAGTGCATCAATGGCTTTATCGGGAAGGTGCCTGTCTGAAATATAACGATTGGTCAGTTTCACACAAGCCTCAATTGCATCGGGTGTGTAATTTACATTATGATGTTCTTCGTACCTGCTTTTAATATTATTCAGAATTTCTACAGTTTCTTCAGCACTGGTTGGGTCGACCATTACTTTTTGGAAACGGCGTTCCAAAGCACCGTCTTTTTCGATAAATTGACGGTATTCGTCCAGGGTAGTGGCACCAATGCATTGAATTTCGCCACGGGCTAAAGCAGGTTTTAACATATTTGCTGCATCAAGCGAACCGGTTGCTCCTCCGGCACCAACAATGGTGTGAATTTCGTCGATAAATAAAATAACGTTATCGTTTTTTTGAAGTTCATTCAAAATGGCTTTCATACGCTCTTCAAATTGTCCGCGATATTTGGTACCAGCTACAATTGACGCTAAATCAAGAGCAATTATTCGCTTGCCAAAAAGAATGCGTGAAACTTTCTTTTGAATAATACGAATAGCCATTCCCTCAGCAATAGCCGATTTTCCAACACCGGGTTCACCAATAAGTACCGGATTGTTTTTTTTGCGTCGGCTTAAAATCTGTGCCAAACGTTCAATTTCGTTTTCACGACCAACAATGGGGTCTAAGCGGTTTTCTTCGGCTGCTTTGGTAAGGTCAATTCCAAAATTATCAAGAACAGGAGTATCAGAAGTCGATTTAGGTAAGCTCGATTGAGGATTTCCGGGACCTTCAGGACGTCCGCCAAAATCATCGTCATCGTCTTCATTAAAATTATGATCTGCCATTCCTCGGGGTTGTTCTTTTTGAATCATCAGTTTAACGTTTTCGTAAGTTACTTCATATTCGTGTAAAGTCATAGTAGCCAGGCTGGTTTCGTCGCGCAAAATAGCCAAAAGCAGGTGCCCGGTGTTTATGGTTTTGTCGCTTAAGGCACGGGCCTCAAGATAAACCACTTTTAATGCATTTTCTGCTGTTTTAAGCAGTGGAATATTTTCAATATCTTTTATTACTGATTCGCCTTTAAGACGGATTTTTGTTTCTATGGCCTTTTTAATTTCGAGTAAATCAAGGCCAAGCCCAACCAGCGCTTCAATAGCCAGTCCTTCGCCTTCGCGGAGAATACCTAAAAAAATATGCTCTGTTCCAATATGCGAGTTATTCAACCGGATGGCCTCTTCTTTACTGTAGGCCATTATGTCTTTCATTTGTTTTGAAAATTTTGAATCCATGTGCTTTAAAATTGATTAATTGTGCTGTTTTTCAATTAACGTACCAAAAATAGTTATTAAATAAGAAATGTAATACAATTATAAACAATATTCTGTTGATAATTTCCATAAAATCTAAGCATGCAAGGCAATGCATAACTCGTTAAAATTATTACCTTTAGGGGCTTAAAAAAAACACGATTTGATAATTTAAATTAATTATAAATGGCTGACGGAGAGAAAATTATTAAGATAAACATTGAAGAGGAAATGAAATCGGCTTATATCGACTATTCCATGTCGGTAATAGTAGCCAGAGCGTTGCCCGATGTACGCGATGGACTTAAGCCAGTACACCGCAGGGTTTTATTCGGAATGTCGGAACTCGGAATTCTTTCAAATAGGCCTTATAAAAAATCAGCAAGGATTGTTGGTGAAGTATTAGGTAAGTACCATCCCCATGGCGACTCATCCGTTTATTTTGCTATGGTTCGTATGGCTCAGGAATGGTCGTTAAGATATCCTTTGGTTGACGGACAGGGTAACTTTGGTTCTGTTGATGGAGACAGCCCCGCTGCCATGCGTTATACCGAAGCCCGATTAAAGAAAATTGCTGAAGAAACTTTAGCTGATTTGGACAAAGAAACGGTCGATCTTCAACTTAATTTTGATGATACCATTGAAGAACCAACGGTTCTTCCAACAAAAATACCCAACCTTTTAGTTAACGGAGCATCGGGAATTGCTGTTGGTATGGCTACAAATATGCCCCCCCATAATTTAAGTGAAGTGGTGGATGCCTTATGTGCCTGCATCGATAATAGTGACATAACTACCGAAGAACTATTGCAATATGTCAAAGCTCCTGACTTTCCGACAGGTGGAATCATTTACGGCTACCAGGGCGTAAAAGAAGCGTTTGAAACAGGCAGGGGAAGGATTGTTGTTCGTGGAAAAGCTGAAATTGAAACTTCGGATAATGGCAAAACCAGAATTGTAATCACCGAAATTCCTTATTTGGTAAATAAGGCTGAAATGATTATGAAAACGGCTGATTTAGTTAATGATAAAAAGATTGAAGGTATCAGCAATGTTAACGATGAGTCGGATCGAAATGGAATGCGTATTGTTTACGATCTTAAAAGAGAGGCCATTCCGCATGTGGTTCTAAATAAACTATATAAATATACCCAATTACAGACTTCGTTTAGTGTTAATAACATTGCGCTGGTTGAAGGTAGACCTCAAATGCTTAATTTAAAGCAATTACTTGAGAAGTTTATTGCTCACCGCCACGACGTTGTGGTACGCCGTACAAAATACGAATTGCGTAAATCCGAAGAACGTGCTCATATTCTTGAAGGGCTAATTATTGCTAGCGATAATATTGATGAAGTAATCAAAATCATTCGCGCATCAAAAAGCCCCGACGAAGCACGTGAAAATTTAATAGAACGATTTAAACTCACTGATTTACAAGCACGTGCCATTGTAGATATGCGCTTGCGTCAGTTAACCGGACTTGAACAGGATAAGCTTCGCACTGAATACGATGAAATAAAGAAACTAATTGAATATTATAATGAAGTGCTTTCGAATCTTGAACTCAGAATGAGTATTATAAAAAATGAGTTAATTGAGATAAAAGAAAAGTACGGAGACGCTCGTCGTACAGAAATTGTTCCCGATGCGGAAGAGTTTAATCCAGAAGATTTTTATGCCGATGAAGAAGTAGTAATTACCATTTCACACCTGGGATATATAAAGAGAACCCCGCTTTCGGAGTTTAAAACCCAGTCGAGAGGTGGCGTTGGATCAAAAGGAAGTACTACCCGCGATGAAGATTTTGTGGAACACTTGTATATAGCCAATATGCACAGTACCATGCTATTCTTTACCGAAATGGGACGTTGTTTCTGGCTCAAGGTTTATGAAATACCTGAAGGCAATAAAACTTCGAAAGGAAGGGCCATTCAGAACCTATTACAAATTAATGCTGAAGATAATGTAAAAGCATATATTAATGTAAAAACCCTGACAGACCCTGAATACATTAAAAATCAATATATTATTCTGGCAACAAAAAATGGCATCATTAAAAAGACCAGTCTTGAGGCATACAGCCGTCCACGACAAAACGGAGTAAATGCTATAACCATACGTGAAGACGATCATTTACTAGAAGCAAGACTTACCGGAGGTAATCATGAAATATTACTTGCCGTGCGCACAGGTAAAGCTATCCGTTTTAACGAAAAGGATATAAGAGCAATTGGAAGAACAGCTTCAGGAGTTCGAGGTGTTAAACTAAGCCCCGGAGACTCTGTTATTGGTATGATTTGCGTTGAAGAAACCAAAGAAGATGTATTAGTAGTTTCAGAAAACGGATACGGAAAACGTTCTAAATTAGATGATTATCGAATAACCAAACGAGGTGGTAAAGGGGTTAAAACCATGAATATTACCGAAAAAACCGGTGCATTAATTGCACTCAAAGGGGTTACCGACGAGAATGATTTAATGATAATAACCAAAAACGGCTTGACCATTCGTATGGCAGTATCGGAACTAAGGGTTATGGGACGTGCAACTCAGGGAGTACGTTTAATAAATCTGAAAAAAGGCGATCAGATTGCCGCCATTGAGTTTGTAGCTGCGGGTGAGAAAGAAGATAATAGTGAGGAAGGTGCAATAGAAGCTGAAATTCAAGATTAGTATTTATATAATTGATAGAATTAACAAATAACATTATATTTGACGCAAACAAAAAAAGCTTATAAAATGAAAAAACTAGCACTGTCAGTAGTATTTATAATGTCTGTGTTTTTGGTTTCAGCACAGAATTCAAAGGTCCAAAAGGCTATAACTTTATCGAAACCACAATACAATGAATTAGATAAAGCCAAAGAAGCCATTGATATGGCTATTGAACACGAAAAAACCAAAGATAATCCCAAAACATGGAAAGTTCGTGGTCAGGTTTACCAGGCAATTGCCAAAAGTGAAGATGAAAAATTCAAATCGCTTGCTGAAAATCCTTTAAAAATTGCCATTGAATCGTTCCAAAAAGCGCAATCGCTCGATACCAAAGGTAAATATAAAGGAGAAATTGCACTTAGTTATTTAACTATTAGCGATATGCAGATAAATCGAGGTGTTGATTTTTTTAACGCAGGGGTTGAATCACAAAATACCGAAGATTTTGTCAAAGCGTTTCAAGCTTTTAAAAGTGCATTGGATGTTAAAACTATGGTAGATGAAACAGCTATAGATACCATCGTAATTTTTAATGCAGGAATAGCGGCCGACAGAGGTAAATTGTACGACGAAGCCATAAAATTTTATTCAAGAGTTGCTGAACTCAAATATGAAGGTTCAAAAATTTATGGATTCATGGCCAATATTAAAAAGGAGCAAGGTGATACCGCAGCGTATGTTCAGTATCTAAAAGATGGTATTGAAGCATATCCTGATGACAATACGGTTTTGATGGTAGAGTTAATTAACTACTACCTGAATGCTGATTTATCGGATTTGGCCTTGGAATATTTGTCATTGGCTATTGAAAAAGATCCAACCAATCAAACCTTTTACTTTGCTCAAGGCGCTTTGTACGACAAACTAAAAGATTTTGAAAATGCAAAAGCTTCTTATGAAAAGGCTGTTGAACTTAAAAACGATTACTTTGATGCTTATTATAATCTTGGGGCCTTGTTTTTTAATAAAGGTGCCGATATGTTAAAATTAGCCAACGAGATTCCACCAAATCAACAAAAAAAATACGACGAAGCTGTAAAAACCTCATTTAAAGAACTTGAAAAAGCTTTGCCTTATTTGGAAAAAGCTCACGAGATTCAACCAACTGAGGAAACAACAATACTGACTTTAAAAGAAATTTATTTTAAACTCCGTAACGATAAAGAAGAGTACATGAATAAATTTAAAGAGATGGATGAAAAAATTAAAGCTTTACCCGCTAAAGAATAAATAAATTTAAAAGGGTCGGGTTTCCGGCCTTTTTATTAAAATATTCTATTTAACATAATATATATTATCAGTTATTATTAAACGCTCAAATAAAACTAAAGAATTGCACAAAGTTTAATTAAATACGAATCCCCATAACCAGTACATCATCAATCTGTGATGTTTCTCCTTTCCAGCGTTCAAAGGTATGTTTCAGTATTAGTTGCTGTTCATTTACCGGTAATTCAGAATTCTCCATTAAAAGTTCTTTCAAACGTTTGGCCAGGAATTTTCTTCTGTTTGGACCACCAAACTGATCCTGAAATCCATCTGAAAATAAATACAACATATCACCGGGCAGCATATCAACCCAATGATTTGTAAACATATTTTCCTCTTTTATAAAAACACCAATGGGCATTTTATCGGCTTTGTAAAGCATTATCTGCTTATTGCGAATCAATAACAACGGATTAAAAGCTCCGGCGTATTGAAATACAGCTGTGTCGCGTTTAAATACACACAACGAAATATCCATCCCATCTTTAGCCTCTCCTTCTTTACCGGTCTGTCGAAGTGCTTTCTTCACCTCATCACGTAATTGGTTTAAAATATCAGCAGCTGAAAATTCACCGTTTATATTACCTATTATCTGGTTTAACAGCGCAATACCCAAAATACTCATAAATGCTCCAGGAACGCCGTGTCCGGTACAATCGGCAGCTGCTACTATAACATAATTATTCTTAGCGTTCAGGTAATAAAAATCGCCACTGACGATATCTCTGGGTTTAAAAAATACAAACGAATCGCCCAGTAATTCATTAAAGTTTTCAATTGGTGGTAAAACAGCTTGCTGAATGCGACTGGCATAATGAATACTTGCAGTAATATCACGATTCTGAATTTCAATTTTATCGCGTTGCTCAATTACATGATTGCGCTGAGCTTCAATCTCGTCGCGTTGCGCTACAATTTCTTCTTTTTGCTTCTGTATTTCGGCTGTTCGTTTTACAACTTCTTCTTCCAATAACTCCTTGTCTTTTATCAACTTATAAGTTCTTAACTTTATAAAAACATAAATACCTAAAACCACCAGAATAATTGTACTCAAAATAAACCAGCCTGTTTTCCAAAATGGCGGACTTATGCTAAAAGCAAATTGTGCCCGATTCGAGCCTATCCAGGTTCCGTTGGGGTGCTTTACTTCAACTTTAAAAGTATAAGAACCCGGAGGCAGATTGGAATAAGTTTGCATTCTGGAGTTGGTTTCCGGCCCCCAACCAAAATCGTAACCAATTAATTGATAACGATATGCCAATTCTTCGGATGTTTTGTACCAAAACGCATTGTATTCAAATGTTAAATGATTCTGGTTGTATTTAAACCGATTTTTAGTGCCTTTAAATGAATTAAAAAATAATTTTTTATCGGTTATTGCTATTATGGGCTCAATAAACTGTGTTTTATCTGTTGCATTTATCTTTACAATTCCATGGGCTGTACCAATCCATGAATTTCCGTCAGTATCAATATATTGTGCATTCAGATTTGGTTCTAAAAAAGCTACTCCTTCCGCTTCGCCATAAGATTCAAACATTTTATTCTCAATATAAAACAGTTGAATTCCCATATGGGTTGCCACAATTAAATTGCCCTGAGTATTAACGCCCAGACTTTGTACTACATTCGATTTAAGTCCTTCAGTTTCGCGTAATTGGATTGTAGTATCGTTATTGATACAAACAAGTCCCTGATCGGCAATTGAAAACCACATTTGCTGTTTTCCATCTTCTATAGTGGAATAAACAATTTTACCGATGGAATCGAGTAAGTGATTTTTAAAAGGTATTACGGAATCACCTTGAATGGTATATACACCACCTCCATCGGTTGCCACCCATGCTTTCGATTTGGAGTCAATAAAAACCGAATAGACATAGTTTGATGTCAAACCATCATTAATATTGTAAGTTTTAAAACAAGGTTCTTTTAAAGCAAAACAATAATTTGACAATCCACCACCCAGTGTCGAAATCCAGAGGCTATTGGTATCGCCGGTAATTGCAATTACATTATCGTTGGCCAGTCCGTTTAACGAGTTAAACTGCTGAAAACTAAAATCATTTGCATTAATTTTAAAAACTCCATAACCATAGGTTCCTGCCCAAATATAACCATAGACATCGGTATAAAGCGAAATAAAAGTTGCCTGTTCGAATGGTGAATTCTGAAATAATTGGGTTTGAATTATTTTTCCCATTTCGTTGCGTTGAAGCACATTAAGTCCCTCTTGACTTGCAACCCATATTTTTCCGGATTTATCGAAAGTAATACTGAATACATTGCTGATATCAAGATTAGCTTTTTTATCGAGAAACTCAATATTATTGTTCCTGCGTATGGAAAGTCCTTTACGGGTACCAAACCAAATGTTCCCTTCACGGTCAAGATAAATTGCATTGGTGCGATTATCAGCTAAGCCAATATCTTTATTATAAACAGAATACCAGCTTTTTCCGCTTGCATCGTAAACGCACTTAACAATTCCATTTCGTTTTGTACTGGCCCATATTTCACTGTTGTTCAAATAAATAAAACTGTTTAACGATCCGAATTCCCACTTGTTAATTTGCTTAAATTGCTGCGAATTCAAATCCAGATAGCATACACCGCCTTCGTCCATACCAATCCATAACTTAGTTCCTCTCACATCGAGCTTTTTAACAATGTTATCAGGTAAACCATCTGTCATGGTAATTTCATTAGTAAAAACCTTCTGTTCAGCATTATAAACACTTATTCCAAAATCGGTTCCGAAATAATACAAACCGCTACTGTCCTGAGTAATTGTGTAAACATTGTTATCGAGCAAACCTTCATCGGTATTTAGGTTATATAATCGTTTACGGTTTTCCCCGCTGTAAAAATATACCCCTTCGCCAAAGGTTGAAAACCAAACAGTTCCCTGTTTGTCGATAAAAACAGACGAAATTGGTTTGGCCGATAATCCTTCCTCAGGATTGAATGGCCAAAAATTTTGCTGATTATACAAGGTAATGGCACCGTTTTGATGACCAATCCATAGTATTCCATCGTGATCTTGATTGATGCTAACTACCACATTGTCAGTTAGGCTGTCGGCAATGGTATAAAGTTTAAAATCAACCCCATCGAACCTAATTAATCCCTCATTGGTTCCAATCCATAAAAAACCCTGGTTGCACTGAAATAAGGTGTTAACCTCGATATCTTTGCGGTTTTTAAGCATTTTGTATGAATCGATTCGGGGAAACTGAGCCAGAACCAATACAGGAACCAATAATACGATGTAAACAATGCTTTTTAAAACACGCATAATTATTTATTTGTAGCAAGTTCCAAATTGAGTGAGATAATAATTTCTTCAGCAATTTTTTGATTAACCACACTGGGAATTTTAATATTGTGGTCGTCGAGCAGTACTGTAAAATCGGAAGTAATTTGAATGGATTTCTCAGAAATTACCAAATTACATTTTATAATCCGCTCTTGTTCAACTCCATGACAAGTAAAAACACCTTTTCCCCGAACCATATATTTCCCGGGTTTGCTGAAATCAACTTCCTCAATAATTTTTCCTTCGAAAACGGTATAAGGATTCTTAGCTGTCTCCAGGTAATTGGTGTTAAAATGCGTTTTTTGCAATGCACTATTAAAGCCATCGAAAGTATTCATGGGCGAGCGAAAAACAAACGAACGATCGTCGGTTTTAATTACACCCTCCAGTTTTGTGCTTTGTGCTTCAATCATTTCGAGCGATGCATCGCTGGTAAATTTTACCAGGCTTTTCTTAACCAGAAACACATTTTGTGCCTGAACAGACCATTGAATTAACAATAAACCTATTAAAAAGAATGTTTTTTTCATTGTCTTTTAATTTGCACCAATTAGTAGAAGTAATTTTAAAAATATCGTTTTATCGCTTATTCTTTTTTTTAAGATGAAAAACCCGAATGATGTTAAATCCCAGCTGAATATCACCATCGGTCCATTTATTGGTAGTTTCGGTAATAAATGCTTTTTCGGTCATTCCATGCGAATTGGATAAATGCACCTGAAAGACATGACCTCCACCCGTTTCCATTTCAACTCCTAAAGCTAAGCTATTGGTAAAATTTTCAGCTGTATTTCCCGGCAACAAATAAAAATACTCAGCACTTAGCGATAGCCACTTATTTACTGTATAATTGGCTCCTAAACCAAGAGCCGGAACCACATTTTGCTCATTCGCGTTTTTAACCATATTCCGGTGTATCATAGCAGGAACAATTTGTGCAGAAAACTGCTGATTGAATTTTCGTGAAATAAACAACTCATGCGAATAGTAAAAACGGGCACTCAGGGGGTAATCCAAATCAGGATTCACCCACTCAATAGTTTTTATAGCCATTCCTTCCATCAGCATTACAGTTACCGGTGAACCGCCTGTAGCCTGTTGCATTAATTTAAGTTTTACAAATCCGTCGTAGAGTTTATCAAAATTACTCCGACCAAGCCCAAGCGAAACACGGTTTGTTATGCCGTATTCAAAACCAAAACGAATGGTCGATTCATCAATACCATAAAACTCGTAAATACCTGATGTAATTTCGCCAAAACGGTGCGAAATTGAAAATACCAAATCGGTTTTACCCGCAATTTCTGTGGTATATCCATTAATTAAGCGAACCGTTTTAAAAGTTCCTTCAACGGGTATTTTTTCGCTTTCCTGCTGCTTTTGAGCGTCTAACAACTGCATTAAATCCTGAGTGTAGCTCATTAACGAGAAACAACATAGCATTCCAAGAAAAAAGATCTTTTTCATGCATTTTTAGTTTTCAGGCATACCGGCATTAATCCAGGCTTCAATTTTTTCAATATCGCAATCAGATAATTTGGCTTGACCTGCTGGCATTTTATAATTACCCTCATGTTTTATGGCCGGTAAAACCTTACCAGTAAGAACCGAGGCTTTTACCTGCTCAAAATTCCCCATGGTTATTCCTGTTCTTGGAGTATTGTCGGGTGAAACATGACAACTTGCACACACATTGGTAAAAATGTAGGTTAAATCATTATAAACTAAATTTGTTGTGTCGCAAACCTGGTTAAAGTAGTTTTCTTCATTCTCAAAAGTGCACGATACAAATCCGCTTAAACCAAGTAATATTAGACCAAATAATGTAATCAGAAATTTGGTTTTTTGCATATACAATCCAAATTAAGTTAAATAAATCATTTGCGCAATACAAAAAATTATTTATTGTTTATTCTGTTGAATCATAGCATTTAAGTTCAATAACAATAAAAAGGAAGAAATGTTTTATATAATAAATCTTTGAAAGCTATAGCAAAATGTAGAATTATTTAAACGTAAGGAAACATGCCATTTTCAATAAAAACTACTTTAAAGTTCCAAAATATGAATAAATACACTCATTGGAAAAGAACTTTGTTATTTTTGTAACAAAGGATAGCTACTATGACAAACCGTTTTCAATTTAAACATGTAAAACCCTATTTTTTTATTTTGGGTTTTCTGCTTGTCCCCTTACTTCTGGTTCCTATTGCGCGTTATATAAAGGGCAACAGTTCATTTTATACTCATGAAAACCCTATTCAGCTTACAGATACAGTTAAAACGTTAAAATATGGTTTGGTAATACATGGGGGTGCGGGTAATTTTATACCCGAAGATATTCCCAGCGATCAACAGGCTCAATATAAAGCAAAACTTTACGAAGCGTTAGCGCTAGGAATTAGTAGTTTAAATAAAGGTGATTCAGCCCTGCAGGTAGTTATACAGGTAATTAAGGTTATGGAAGATTCTCCCTTGTTTAATGCGGGAAAAGGAGCGGTTTTTACACATGATGGAACCAACGAATTGGATGCATCCATTATGGATGGCAATACAAAAAATGCCGGTGCTGTTGCTGGAGTTAAAACCATAAAAAATCCAATCACTGCAGCTTATCAGGTTATGGTAAGTTCAAACCATGTATTTTTAACCGGTAAAGGTGCCGAAGCCTTTGCCAAAGAAAAAAACATTGAACTGGTTGAACCCGGATATTTTTATACTGAAAAACAATGGAACCGACTACAACAAAGTTTAAGAGCCGGTGATAAAAAAATGGGTACAGTGGGTTGTGTGGTTCTCGACTCTTACGGAAATTTAGCCGCTGGAACATCTACCGGAGGAATGACCAACAAACGCTATGGACGGGTTGGTGATTCGCCCATAATTGGTGCCGGAACCTATGCCGATAATGCAACCTGCGCTATTTCGGCCACCGGCCATGGTGAATTTTTTATCCGTTTTATGGTTGCCTACGACATTGCTGCCCGCATGAAATATTTAAATTTACCACTGGAACTTGCATCAAAAAATGTAATTAACGAACTAAAACAAGTGGGTGGCGAAGGAGGAATTATTGGTATCGACAAAAAAGGAAATATCAGCATGCAATTCAATACTACCGGAATGTTTCGTGGTTATTGCCTGCAAAACAACGATCCTAAAGTACTGTTATTTAACTAAGAAAATTTATGAGCACATCGGATAATGCTTTGGAAAAAAAAATAATTGCACTGGAAAAGGAATTGGCATTATATAAAAGTCAACAGGTAACGGGTTTATTGAATTTTGAATTCTTATTTAATGCCATTAAGCAACCTGCTTTTTTAATTGAATCAAAAAAACCTTCAGGCACCCCGGTAATAACAAAAATTAATAAAAGCGGACTTGAACTTATCAAATACAATCAATCGGAAGTTGAAAACCTAAATCCTATGGATATTGGTTTGTTTGATTCCACTGAACAGTTTGCCAATTTTTGCAATTCCCTTTCAACTGCCGAAAGCGCTATCTTTTTGGCCAAAATAAAACCCAAAAACGACATAACCATTTCATCGGAAGTGACTATTTTTTGTTTTTCAAACGATGTGAACTATCAGGTTTTGGCCTTTCAACGCAATATTGGCAACCAACAAAAAGTAGTTGAGGCTCTCAGGCAAAGTGAATACCGTTTTTTGCAAATGGCTGAAAATGTGGCTGAAGGAATTATAATTATTGATGAAGATAAAAAAGTGTTTATTAATTCCAGTATGTGCCAGATAACCGGATATTCAAAAGATGACCTTCGCGACATGGATGAATTCTCGCTGGCTCATGCCGACGAAAAAGATAGGTTAACTACCTTTAAGGAGAAAATAAAGCACCTGCCCCATGGCACACACAGCATTGAATACTGGATTTCAACACGGCAACAAAACGACAAATGCCTTAAAAGCAATTATTCCATTACACGGCGTTCCGATGGTAAAAAAAGTACCTACATAATAACCAGTGATATTACATCGAGAAAAAAAATTGAACAGGCCCTGCGTAAAAGTCAATCAGAATTCCGAATGCTGGCCGAAAACTCACCCGACATTATAACCCGGTACAGCAAAGATTTAACCTACACTTATACTAACCAAACCCTCGAGCGTTTAACTGGGATTCCTGTTGTACAGATTATCGGAAGCAACAACCTGGAACTCGATTTGGATCCGGAACTTATTTCGTTTTTAGAAGAAATGCATTTGGAAGTATTCCGCACCGGACGTATCCTGAAATTTGAATTCAGAATTCCGATAGCTACCGAAACCAAAGTTTTTCAGGCACACATGGTTCCTGAATTATCAAACGAGGGAACAGTAGTTTCGGTATTGAACATTGCACGCGATATTACCCAAATAAAACAGGTTGAGCGTAACCTAACCGAGGAAAAATTAAATTTGATTCAGGAAAACCAGATGATTGCACAAAAACTGCGTGAATGGTGCAATATTTTGTGTGAGAATAATCAAAAGGTTTCAGAAAACAGCAATTGCCTGAAACCCATATTAAAAATTGCCGATTGGGCTGAATACGGACATGTGCAGGAACATCAGGAGCCTAAAACCATTGTAGTAAATAAGCTATTACAAAACTTTTTTAATGAACACAGTCGAACCATTGAACAGCATAATTTGCAGGCCAATTTAATCCTTCCTGTACACGAAATCACCGTATTTTCGGATGAGCAGATGTTAAAAAGTACCTTATTGCTGTTGCTAGAGAATGCTTTGGAAGCTACCGAAACGGGGAAAATTGAAATCGGTTACGACATTTACAATGAGAACGAGATAGTGTTTATTGTTAAAGACACCGGAATGGGCATTGAACCAGAACAAACCGAAAATATATTTAAACCTTTTGTAAGTCAGAAGAAAGAAAATCATGCCGGTTTAGGGCTGAGTATTGCACAAAAGTATGTTGAATCAATGAATGGCGTTATCTGGTGCCTGTCATCACCCGGAACCGGTTCTACTTTCTGTTTTACCCACCCGGCTTTAATTGAAAAATCGCTGCTTCAATCCAAAATTGATAATCAGCATTCCGACTGGAAAGGAAAAAAAGTATTGATTGTAGAAGATACACAGGAAAACTACCAATTATTGGTTGAAATTCTTAAAAAATATGAGTTGGATTTATCGCGGGCAGAAACCGGTCACCAGGCTATAGAATTGTTAAAAACCAATGCCAATTTCGATTTGGTACTCATGGATATTCAACTACCCGGAATAAATGGCTACGAAGCTACCAGCGAAATCAGGAAGTTCAATAGTAAAGTCCCTATTATTGCGCAAACAGCCTATGCTATGTACGACGACGTGGTAAAAGCACTCGATGCCGGTTGTAACGACTTTATTGCCAAACCAATTAAAACAAAGAAATTTCTGGGACTGGTGGGAAAATACTTATCCCGATAAAAATCAGCTTCTGCCATACAACAACGCCTTTTTTTTATAATTGGTGCTTATATATTTTTGCCCCATTTTATGTAGGCAATTCCATTTGCTTATTCCAAAGCATCAGTAATCATGCTATTACTTTAACACAACTTTAACACTCAGCACCTTTACCAACAAGGCTTTGCTTCTTATATTTGCATCCTGCAAAACGTTACAATTATCAATTATAAAAACAATAGAAACAATAATTAACTGTTTAATAAACTTTTGCGAGTTATGGATATTGTAGTTAAAAACCTCAGTAAACGATATGGTCCGCAACGGGCGGTCGATAACATTTCGTTCGAGGTAAAAACAGGCGAAATTCTTGGTTTTTTGGGGCCCAACGGAGCTGGAAAAACCACTACCATGAAAGCCATTACGGGTTACCTGTCGCCCAGCGATGGAGATATTACGGTTGGGAATTTCTCAATTTGGACAGATAAGGAACAATTAAAGAAACGAATTGGTTACCTGCCTGAGCATAATCCACTTTATCAGGAAATGCCGGTTCTGGATTATTTAGTCTACGTGGCCGAATTGCAAGGCATAAGGAAAGAAAAGATTAAAGAACGGATTCTTGAGATGGTTCAGATTTGTGGGCTGGAAGGTGAAAAACACAAAAGAATCAACGAATTGTCGAAAGGTTACCGGCAGCGGGTTGGACTGGCACAGGCGCTGATCCACGATCCGGAAGTTTTAATTCTGGACGAACCGACTACCGGATTAGATCCAAATCAGATTGTTGAAATCAGGGAACTGATAAAAAAAATTGGCCGCTCAAAAACAGTAATACTAAGTTCTCACATTCTGGCCGAGGTGGAAGCCACTTGCGATCGCATATTAATTATCAATAAAGGAAAAATTGTTGCAAATGGTACCGCCCTTGAATTGCGTCAGGCCGAAAAAGGAAACGAACTGGTAAAGGTTGAAATAGAAAATGCTGATATTAACGAAGTAATTCAAAAACTGCAAGACCTGCCATCAGTAGCTTTGGTTGATAAAAAACCAGATAGTACCCTACTCGATGTGCAAAGTAAAGCCGGACAATCGAGCAAACGCGATATTTTTAAACTATGTGTTGACAATAACTGGGTTCTCACGCAGATTACGCCAATTGAAACCAAACTGGAAGATGTGTTCAGGGAACTAACCCGAAAATAACAAGCGGTTAACCCAAATAAAACAAACTAAATTTTAAAACGAATAGTATGAAATCGATATGGATTATAGCCAAACAAGAATTAAAATCGCATTTTGATTCCCTGATGGCCTATATTTTATTGGCTCTTTTTCTGGGATTCAGCGGTTTTTTTACCTGGATTTACGGAAACGACGTGTTTTTTATACAACAGGCATCGATGCAGGTATTTTTTCAGGTAGCCTATTTAACGTTGTTTATTGCAGTGCCCCTTTTAACCATGCGTTCCATTGCTGAAGAAACCCGATCGGGAACCATTGAGCTTTTACTTACCAAACCCATCAGCCACCAACAGGTGGTTTGGGGTAAATACCTGGCAATTTTACTTTTGGTTGGCATTGCCTTATTGCTTACCCTTCCGTACTACATTACCATTGCAAACATTGGAAATGTTGATCATGGGGCAATTATCAGTGGCTATTTTGGCTTGCTGCTTATGAGCAGTGCATATATTGGCATCGGTTTATTTGCCAGCTCTCTAACCAACAATCAGATTGTAAGCGCTTTAATTGCCCTGATTATCGGCGTTTTCTTTCATATACTCTTTGGTTTAATAGCCAATGGCTTTAGTGGAATTTTGGGTCAGGTTTTTTATTATTTAAGCATGAATACCCATTTTGAAAGTATTACACGTGGTGTTATCGACACCAAAGACTTGGTTTACTTTATTACACTGACCTATGCCGGAGTATTTTTAGCTGAAAAATCGCTCCAATCGAAAACATCGTAAATGAACAAAAAGTAAAAAGTTATGAAAGCAAAAAGCAATTCACTACATATTATGCTAATATTGGCGATTTTAATACTGGTGAATATCGTGTCGGACAAGCTTTTTCTCCGGTTCGACCTTACCGAAGATAATCGTTATACCCTGAGCAGAGCAACCAAAGACATTTTAAACAGCTTGGATGAGCCCATAACAGTTACGGCTTATTTTTCCGAGGATCTTCCACCCGATATTGCTAAAACCCAGCGCGATTTTAAAGAATTATTGACCGAATACCGAAATATCTCGAAAAACAATGTGATGTACGAATTCATCAGTCCAAATAAAGATGAAGCAACGGAACAAGAAGCTACCAGCAAAGGCATTCAGCCTGTTTTGATTAATGTTCGGGAAAAAGATCAGGTGAAACAGCAAAAAGCGTTTTTGGGAGCACTAATTCAGAAAGGCGAACAAAGCGAAGTGATTCCGTTTATGCAACCGGGTACGGCCATGGAATATGCCTTATCGACAGGAATAAAAAAACTTAGCGTTGTAAACAAACCCACCATTGGGTTTTTACAGGGCCACGGTGAACCGGAACTAAGGGCTATGCAGCAGGCCCTGACCGAGTTATCGGTATTGTACCAAACCCGGCCAATAAATCTGGCTACACAACCCAATTCGCTCGATGAAGTATTAACACTTGCTATCATTAAGCCCAGCGATTCCATACCGGAATCAGAACTGGCATTGATTGATGATTTCATAGCAAAAGGAGGAAAACTTTACCTGGCAATTAACCGGGTTGATGGGGATTTGCAGGAACGCCGCGGATTTACGGTAAATACCGGAATCGAAAACTGGCTGGCCAAAAAGAAACTATCGATCGATAATAATTTTGTAATTGATGCCAAATGCGCTTCTGTTGGCGTGCAACAGCAACAGGGATTCTTTACCTTTCAATCGCAGGTGCAGTTTCCTTATATTCCCATTATTTCAAATTTTGCCGATCATGCCATTACCAAAGGACTGGAACAAGTGCTGACACAATTTGTTAGTACCCTTTCATTTTCAGGTGATTCGTTGCTCAGGTTTACACCATTGTTATTAACCTCGGAAAAGTCTGGAACCTTAGCTTCTCCCCTGTTTTTTGATATAGAAAAAAACTGGATTCAAAACGATTTTCCACTGGCCGAATTGCCGGTTGCCGGTATGCTTGAAGGAACTATTAATGGTAACCCTGATGCCAAAATGGTAGTAATTGCCGATGGCGATTTTGCCATTAACGGAATGGGACAACAGGCCCGCCAGCAAAATCCCGATAATATTAATTTAATGGTAAATTCAATCGACTATTTAAGCGACGATACCGGATTGATTGAACTAAGAACCAAAGGCGTCACATCGCGTCCTATCAACGAAATGGAAGACAGCCGGAAACAATTTCTGAAAATTCTGAATTTTTCTTTACCCATTTTACTGATTATTATAATTGGAATTATCAGGGGACAACAACAACGCTCTTTACGTTACAAAAGAATGGAGGAAGCATATGTTTAAACAAAAGAAAATACGGCAAATAAGCATTATCTTACTCGTTTTGGTAATGTTACTGGGTTGGCTCACTTTAAAAGAAAAAAAACAGGGTCAACGCTCTTTCAAAGCCTATGTGGTGGAAACCGATACCGCTAAAGTAAATCGAATTGAAATTTTTTCGGGAAAACTGAATGAATCAGTTACGCTGAATAAAGTAAATCACCAATGGATGTTATCCATTGAAAACAATCAGGTTCAGGCTGATGGGCAATTAATTGATGAACTTTTAAGTCAGTTGTATCAATTAAAACCGAAACGAATAGCAGGTACCCAAAAACAAAGCTGGGCCGGTTTTGAACTTACGGATAGTTTGGCTACCCGCGTGGTGCTTAAATCGGATAAGAAAAAACTGACCGATTTACTGGTGGGTAAGTTTACTTATTCACAAGGTCAGTCTGCGAATCCCTATCAACAACAAAACATGATAGTTACTTCGTATGTTCGACCATACAACGAAGATTTTGTTTACGCGGTCGATGGTTTCTTAAGCATGATGGTAAACCGGGGCAACGACTCGTTTCGTAAACGAAACTTAATTAGCGGGAATCCGGAACAATGGTTACGTTTATCATATAATTTAAGCAATGGGGAATCGTATGCTTTACAAAAAACTGATGGTAAATGGTACATCCAACAACAGCTGGCTGACTCAGCCACCGTTCACTCCTATTTAAAAAGTCTTGGTCGTTTGTCGGGACAAAAATTTGCTAAAAAACCACAGGATACCAGCAGTTTAGCCATAAATTCCCGTTTGACCATTGAAACTGAAAATAATACAAGCATTGAAGTAAAAGCTGGTTTAAACTCACTTGGCGAAGAAATTTATATTTCATCCCAAAATCAAGGCAACGCATTTACCGATTCAACCTTGAGCCAGCAGTTATTTGTAGATAAAGCGTACTTTTTAAAATAAAGCAGGAATATCAATAACTAACGGAAATTGAAAAACCTCAGTAAAAATTCATTTTTTTCCGAGGTTTTTTTTATCAGAAATCAAATGAAAAGTGAAACAAAAGCAGCACTTATTTAACCTATCCATTTAAATTTAAGATTATTCCAAATGTAAAATAATACCAGTTTATTACAATTAATAACGCTGAAATTAAACATTTTTAAAAGCACCAATTTACATTTAAATTTATTTTTGATTATTATTAACATAATGGGCTATTTCTACTAGGGGTGCAACCCAAATTTCAGATTGTTTATCTTTCAAAAACTGTATTAACTGCCGGTGTGCTTCGAGTGAAACGTTAATAGTATGTTCACCTCCTACTCCATGAAAAAGAAAAACCAGCAGCACCTTATTATCTAAAGCCTGCTGAACCATACTAATTAATTCACTTCCCGATTCACCATTAACCATAAAAGCACCAATCTGGTACAAATCGATTGTTGACAGCGGTTCAAAACTAGGACCAACGCTTCGTGCGGCAACAAAACTGTTTTTTATTTCGGGAATAAAACTATCACCTCCTATTTGGGTATCGCCACAGGTATAGGCAAAAGTTCGCTGTGATTTACCATCAATAGCTTTAAGTAAGGTATTAGCCAGTTTTATTTCATCAATAATTTTGTTCGCAGAATAATCATCTAAATCGTAATCGGGATTTACCCAAGGACGTCCCATCGATTTTCCGGCACAGGGATGATTCAAGGTATGATTTCCCAATTCGTGTCCTGTTTTGCTGGCAATGGCCCATTCCACCAGGCGGTTGTCGAGTGCCGAAGCATTGCCCGGAACATAAAACGTTGCTTTAAAATCCACGGAATCCAACAAAGGAATTACCTTGTCTAAATGAACATTCAAGCCATCGTCATAGGTTAAAACAACAGCGCATTGGTGACCATTCCATTCGTCGGAATTAGTGTTTTGTGCTATATTTTTAATTACAGGTAATATTAGCATCAATTGAAAAATAAGGGTTTTAAGTACCATAATAATTTTGTTATAAGTTAGTTTCAGTAGATTTTAATGAAGAGTTACTCAGATAAAATAATTGTTTGCCGACCAAAAGGGAAAAAACAATCCAGGGAATAAGCGACACTAAGGAAAAAACCAGTCCCAACTTACCCGCCGTGGATGGAATAAGTATAAAAAAACCGGATATGAATCCCCAAATTGCGGTTGCTTTACTAAAAGTGGAATTGAGCAACATGATTCGTGAAATCATCAGTAATGCAACAGCATTCAGTATATAATACACATTGAAGGCACTTCCTTTATAAACCACAAGTAATGCTTGTCCGGCTGCCAAAAACTGTTGTTTTAGTTCAAGCGTTTCAGCCAGATTATACTGTTTGCTTAGTATTTGCATCTCAAAAGCAATAGTCGAAGAATAATAGGTGCAAATTCCAATAAGACCAAAAACCAAGGCAATTAAAACCCCGGCAAAATGGGTTCGTCTGAGCGCGGCAAATAAACCAAAATACAGAAGCATTAAAATGGTATTGTTCAGTATATACAAAAGGTCGAGACTTAATAAACCCAAAAGCTCGTTTTGATTAAATAAGCCAAAAAAACCTGCTACCGAATCAGGAGGTGGATATAAAATAAATACAACGATTTGCACTGGAATTAAAATAACTATAACCAGTGCTGCCCAGGCTCCTGTTCTCATCAGTTTGAGCCAGTTTTTATCGTCGGACAAAATGTGGGTTGGTGTTTTTGCTATCATTGTCCATTCACTTTATTTGTCCTCGGTATAGTAATCTTTAAACTCGCGTGTTAAAACTTCAGTAAGTTCACTGATAAACGAAAATTCGTGTCTAATGTCGTTAACGTAGGCTTTTATTTTAACTCTAAGCATAATTTTATTTTCCAACTTTTCCTGAAAAAATAAAACAACAACCGGCTTATTGAGGTAAACAAATTTTGAAACCATGGCTGCCTCAAGTGCTGTAGCTTTAACTTTTTGAATATCTACAGTCAAAGGCAGGTATAATTCGGTTACCACCTGGCAGTTTTCTTCGCCCGAATTTGCGTTGGAAACCGATTGATTCATCATGTCGGAATTGGGAACGGTAACCAGGCTGTCATCGGGTGTGGTTATGCGTGTTGAGCGAAGCCCAATACCTGTTACTTCGCCATAGTGGGATCCAATTTCTATCTTATCACCAATCTGAAAGGGTTTGTCGGTAAGAATAATAATTCCACCGAAAATATTCTTTAATAAATCCTGGGCGGCAAAACCAACGGCTACGCCTACCGAAGCACCAACTGCCAGCAACGATGCCATGGGTGGCTGAAATACCGCAACCAGAATAAATAAAATGGTTCCGGTCCAAACAACAATTCGTACAATGGGAATAAATCCTTTAATTGTGATACGGTGTTTGGTATTTCGTTCGGCCCAAATGGTTAACAAGCCCGAAATTATGCGCAATGAAAGATAAGTTAAGAGAATTAATATCAGGCTGATAACAATATTCGATAATGAAAAATAATCGGAAAACGTTTGTGTTTTACTACTCACCTCGGCCACCAGATTGTTGCTTTGCTGCACCGTATCGGGTTTAAAAACTTCGGTGAGTTGCCCGCTTGCTTTAAACGAAAGCAAAACCAACAGCATCAAAAAAATGGTATAAAACAATTTATTTATCATCAGGCTAATGAATTAAGTTCCTGTTTTTTAAAAATCTTAACACGTGACGGTATAAAAAACCATTTAACGAATACCAACCTTGTTGGTAAATTAAAATTGAATCTTCTTTCATTATGGAAAGAACCCGCTTGCTCTCGTCATAAGTTAAATGATTGATTTCAGCAAACTGCTCAGCCGATATTTTACCATGTAAAACTACATTTAATAAAGCGTAGGCTTTAATTAACGATAGGTTTTCAAGGAAACTAAAATCGGGTATAGATAATTCTTTGATAAAGATGGTTTCGTCTTCGATGTAATCAATGGATTCGAGCCAAAAGAACAGCGAAAGACTGATGTTACTGTCGGCAAATTTGTGTAATGCCGTAAAAAAAGCTTCTTCAAGTTGTTTTTGCCGAACCAGATTGTACGCGTCGCTATTTAGTTTACCACTATTTTTTTTGTCGGGTTTGGTTTCGGTGTAAACCACCTGATAGCCGCTAAGCCAGTTGCGTTTGAGTACAATGTTCTTTATAACATCCTTTTCTAAGGACCGCATTTTAATTTTGTGATCGAAATAATCGAACAAATTAATGGTTTTATGCAGGTAATTGGCTGCTGTTTGCGAAACGGTACAAATCCACAGGAGTTTGGTGCCTGAGTTTAGTATTAACGACAAGAGTTGCTGCAGGCATTCAAAACCATTTACTTTTCGCGAAAAAAGACGTTCAATTCCGTCCAATATAATAATTCGGGGTTCAGAAAATGATTGAATATACGCCTCCAATTCAGCCGGATTTGAGCTTTCACAATGGGGAAAAATCTGATCGATTAAAGGAAAGAAATCATCGCTGGAAACAAAAAAATCGGTAACCGGACAATAAGTTATCTGGTAATTGGTTTTAAAAGTTTCTGAAAAATAATACATTAACGACGATTTTCCGCTGCCGTTTTCGCCAATCAATAAGGTAGCCGAATAGTTCCCTTTTAAAAAATCGTGGTAAGCATGCGACAACAGATCCATTTCAATAGTGCGCGACAAAAACAGGTTAAATTCCCTGATTGGGGCAATCTGAAACAAATGTTGGTAAATAACCGGAAGCGCCTGAATGTTACGTTCAATTTCGATAAGGTAGTTCGAAATTTCGGACGATACCAAAGCCGGTGGCTTAACAATATGCA
This sequence comes from Bacteroidetes bacterium HGW-Bacteroidetes-4, assembly GCA_002840905.1. GTDB lineage: Bacteria > Bacteroidota > Bacteroidia > Bacteroidales > SZUA-534 > GWE2-40-63. The sequence continues at coordinate 141,210 of PHDD01000007.1, forward strand.
ACCGATGTTTCAGGGTTAAATAAGCTTTATTAAAGCGCTCTTTTTGTGTAAAATAAAAATTACCTGCCCTATCAAAGCCTTCTTTAAGTTTGCCAAGCAAAAGCTTCCCTTTACGTTCTGATGCCGACAATGCTTTGGAACGTAAAAGCCGGACATAAATACTGAAGATATTGTCGTTATCGTCGAGCGATTCCAATTTTTGTAAAAATAAGTTGGAATTTTCGGTAATTTCAACAAGACTTTCGTCGAGAAATTTTGAAAGGTAATTTTTTATATTTTCATTTATTTTTAACAAACGATGCAAACCTTCGCTAAAAACACCAAGAATCTGTTCCTCGCTAACCGTTTCGTTTTCAGTAAGTGAAATTGATGTGTCGAGATAAAAATCGATTACCTGGTCGTAATCCTTGAATTGTGCTGAAACATACTTTAGGTGCAGTAACAATTGACTTTTGATGCTTTTATTGGTGTTGTAAAAGGCAGGTAACAATTCAAATTCAATATATTCAACGGGCGAAAAGTAATTCAAATCATTTGGCTTAATTCCTTTCAGGTAATCGGGCGAATTTACCACAACCACTTTTTCTGGTAAGGATTCAAGATGAATCTCTACTTCGTATTCAAATTTTTGAATTACATTGGGAATATCTTCAACCGAATTCATTGATATTTCTTGATCATCTTCCTTGTTAACTACCGATTTCTTTAGTTGGTAAAGCTGTGTTTTTAAAAAGCTACGAATAGCTTCCCGGCTGGTTTCTTCGGGCTTTGGTAGTTTTTCAATCAGATCTTCAATGTAAGCTATTAAACCGTTTACCTCAGTAACCAGCGTGTTTTCAATCTTTTTCCGCATCAGGTTTTCAGCATTCAGCTTTGCCTGGTTTACCTTACCTACATATTGGTATAGGTTTTCGCGGAAACGCCAGTCTTCGTAGAGGGTATAAAAGGTGTACTGCCAAAGTTCAGCGGCTTTTTCAATTTTATTGTTGGCTGTATTTATCCTGTTTTGATTTCTTCCGGTATTCTTTTTTGTTTTTGCTAACCAGGTTCCCTCCTTTTCAATAGCCGATAATAGCAGGGACTGATTCTGTTCGAAGAATTTGTTTTGATGAGCAATTTTAATAATCAAATCCTTTTCGCTTTCAAAAGTTGGCTTATTGTTTTCTAATGCCTGATATTTGTTTTGAATGATTTGTTTCTCGTACCGAAAAACTTTTAAGGTACCGATGGCCAAATCGCTTCGTAAGTGGTTGATTTTTTCAGACAAATGCTCTAAATACATTGGAAAAAACTGGTAATCGACCAAAAACTCCAACAACACCTCTCTTTGGGGTAAGACCAATGCTTTGGTTTTTTGCTTTGCTATGTGGCGTAAAATATTAGTAAAGCTGTTATTAATCTGTCTGAACCGGAGCCAGGAACGTTCTATACCAGAGAAAAAACGTTCAGATAAACCACCATTTTTCCAGTTCAATAAGTAGTTGCGATCATAAGTTTCGGAAAACTTTTGTTGATTATTGTTCAGGCAATGAATTCGGATGCGGTTTAATTCCTGAACAAGCTCATGGGTAAAAACGCTTGACTTTGGATTCTCAAAAAATCCGGCAAGGATTTCTTCGTTTTTCTTATGAAAAGTCATAACATGCTTACCAAACTCAATGGGATTCTTTTTTGAGACAGGATTTTTGGCATCGATTAGTGCTAAAATGCTTGCTGATTTTTGAAAATGCGCTGCGATTATCTGATTAACCTTTGTTGCCACGGCTTCATCAAATTGTTCCGACAGGTTGTTAAGTATAGCCAGAATATCCTGATTCAGTTTGATTTTCATCCCTTATTTAGGTTCCTTTTTCGTTTTTTAAATGTACATTAATTTTGTACAAAAAAACGCCTTGTTTTACAGGTACTTATTAATTAATTTAATGAGAACATCCTTATTTATAGGTTTTGGAATATAGTCGTTACAACCTGCTTCCAATGCTTTTTCATCATCACCCGATAAGGCATAAGCTGTTTGCGCAATAATGGGAATTCGGGTATTAAATTCACGGATTTTTCGGGTAGCATCAATCCCGTTTAATAAAGGCATTTTAATATCCATTAGAACAAGGCTTATTTCAGGATGTTCCTGCACCATCTGAACTGCTTCCATACCATTAACGGCATTTAAAAAGTCAATATTTGGATCTTCAAGGATGGTTTTAACAAACAAACTGTTGTAAGGATCGTCTTCAACAATTAAAATGGTATTTTTTTTAACCGATTTAAGTTCCTGTGATTTTGCAACTTCCATATTATTTGATGTATTCGGTATAGGTTTATAAGGAATTGAGAAAAAGATTGTACTTCCCAATCCGGGCGTTGAGTCAATCCAAATATTTCCACCAAGCATGGTAACATATGCTTTAACAATGGATAAACCCAGCCCCGAACCTTCGTGTGAGCGTGTCATGTTTAAATCGGCCTGTACAAAGCGATCAAAAATTGCTTCGTGCCGTTCTTTTGCAATACCAATACCGGTATCTTTCACGTAAAAAACCAATGATGTATTATCGAGGTAATTACCCATTGAAATGGAACCTGTTTCGGTAAATTTTAAGGCATTACTTATCAGGTTTGTTAATATTCCTTCCAGCATATGTTTATCAGTCACAATCATTGCCTGGTTGATATCAATGTGTTCAGCTAATTCAAAACCAATATTTTTATCGCTTACTTGTTTGATGAATAGTTCGTGCAAATACTGTAACGTATCTACTACATTTACCGGTTCCGGATTAATTGTTTTATGCCCGGTTTCAATTTTTGAAATCTCCATCATATCGTTTAAGGTACTTAACAGGCGCTTACCGCTTTTTTTAACCACATCGAGGTACTGAATTCTTTTTTCAGATTCCAAATCATTTTTTTCGAGCAGGTTTATAAAACCCAGTATAGCACTCATGGGGGTTCTGATTTCGTGCGACATGTTCTGGAGGAAAATGGTTTTCAACTTATCGCTCGATTCTGCAGCTTCTTTAGCCCTTATCAGCGCTTTATTCTTTTGTTTAATTTCCCTGGTTTTATAAGTAATTCCCATCTTTAAAATAATGGCAAAAACCGAAACCAGTAATAGTAAGGCCACAATTCCGGCTATAATCCAATAAACAAAAGCGGGAATTAGCTGCCTTGTTTTTTTTGAAAACCACTTTTTTACCGACTTATAATATACCGATTCAGGCGTATTTTTTAAATTCGAAATGTTTTTATTGAACATTTTTATTAGTTGGGCATCGGTATTTTTTGCAAAGGCAAAATGCAATTCATTTAACCGAAGAATAAGCCCTGTGGGTAATATTGCAGCATCGCACAAATCGGAAAAATAAAAAAACCGGTTGGCTACCAGAGCATCAATTTTGTTTTCTTTTAAGGCAGCAGCAGAACTGGCGTAATCGTTAAAAGTTATCAGTTCAAAATCAAGTTTATCTAAATTTAAAAAAGTCTGGTTCAAATAGTTTTCCTGAATTGACCCCTTTAGAACGCCCACCTTCTTATGGTTTAAATCCTGTATTACCTGAATCGAAGTTTGGTGTGTTGTAAAAACCTGAAGCCAGGAGCTAATTACGGGCATGCTGAACAAAAATAAGGAATCGCGTTCTTCAGAAAAAGCAACATCGGGCATCACATCCAAAGCGCCCCGTTTTAGTAAATCAACCAATTGAGACCAGGAGCCGCTCACATACTCTACCTCCAGGCCCTCATTCCGGGCAATGGCATCAACCAAATCGATAAAAATGCCACTGGGTTTATTCTTTTTATTCAAAAACACTTTCGGCGGGTTGTTGTAAACTCCTACTTTAATGGTTTTCAAATGCGTTTTTTCCTCTGCGCTAAATGCTGACCCCTGACCCAAAAGAATCAAAAATGCTACTATAAAAAAGGGTATTTTCATGAGTGGTAAATTTTAAGCGCTTAAATAACTGTATAGCGATAACATTTCAACCAATTATTAGTTGTGTCTATTCGTATTAAGAACTAACTATTTTCAATCCAACTAACGATGCAATCAAAGTGAAAATAAAGAAAAGCCTCCAGAATTCAGCGGGTTCATTAAAAACATAAATTCCCACCAATACGGTACCAACAGCCCCAATTCCTGTCCATACAGCATAAGCTGTTCCTATGGGCAGTTGCTGGGTAGCTTTTATCAGTAAAACCATACTCAGGCTTAAACTCACTACAAAACCCAAATACCAATACATTGCCTGGGTACCCGATGTTTCTTTTGCTTTACCCAGGCAAAAAGCAAAGCCGGTTTCAAAAAGACCGGCAATTACTAAAAGTATCCAATTCATTCGGTATGTAGTATTAAGAATGAGTACATATCATAATTCTATTGCTTACAGGCTGAGTTTAAAAACCAGAATATCCTGATTACTGCCTAAACGGGTAGCACTTACCATTACAAAATTTCCTCCGGCTGGCTCAATGCCATTTAAACGTAAACCCTGGGGTAAATTAAACTTTTTGGTCTGACCTACTTTACCCGTTTGATCGATTTTGGTCATGATTATTGAATTATCGGCAGTAGTGGCCGAACAAATTACGCTTAAATCGGCTAAAGGAGTTATTTTGTTTAGATTGGCCATACTATCGAGGGCAAACGAGGTATTCCAAACCTTATTTCCCTGACTGTCGTAAGCCATGGCAAAACCACCGTTTCGATTGGTTCCCGCAAAAACAACCTTTCCTGTTGCATCCAGATTCACTGCGCTGGCTTTCTCCCCTTCGGTAAGCAATACTTCCCATTGCAGGTATCCTTGTTCATCGATAGCAAAAACCCAGCTTCCGCCGGCTACAAAAGCCGTATTATCGGGATGCAAAACTACACCACCAATAATTCCACCCTGAGTATAACTCCTATCCCATAGCTTCCGTCCGTTTTCATTTATTTTCGACAAATAGGGGCTTATACTTGAATCTTCGGGATGGTAAGTATAACCCCCTACCAATACTTTACCATCGGGATAAACAGCCATGTCCATTACTTCAGAACATTCCAGGGTACGGTTATAACTGTTTTTTCCGTTTGCATCCAGTTTAAAAATCCAGCCTTTTCCCCTGATGCTGTCTTTAATGGCATTGGTAATGCCCGCAACATAAATCTCATTCGATGCTGAAATCTGTACCCGGTTTACCTGATCGTCGTATACATTTCCCAGAATTTTATTCCATTTCATGGTGCCATCTGCATTGAGTCCCAAAAGCCACGAATCATAGTTTGTTTTATCTGCTTGTATGGTATTGGCTATAAGCAGTATTTCGCCGTTGCTTCGTAAAGCCAAATCGCCACCGTAATCGCTTTGTTTAGCGTTATCGAATCCTTTAATGAACTTGTAGTTTTCCATCGGAAAATCCATCAACAGGCTTTCGCCCATAACCTTGGCTTTCAGGTTAAAAATATCGATATACATTTCGCCTTCGGGGTACAAAGCCACAAACTGGTTGTAAGCATCGATGGTATTTACCCTGCGAGCCCACTCAAACAACAACTGGCGTTGAAGTATCTTGGCATCGGGCATTTTTGATGAATTGGGATAATCGCGCATAAATTGTTCAATGGCTTCGAGGGTGCGCAGCCTGGCAGCTTCTTCGTAAGCCATTACGCCCATTCGTTTTTTCACATCTTCAACCTGAATGGCATCGGAATACTCATGAACAAAAGCTTTTAAGGCCGAAAGGCTTTGCTTTGCCAAAGCTTGTTTGTAAGCCACCTGATTTCTTAATTCCCTGGCCAGTTTAACCTGGGCGGCATCGGGGTACGTTGCCACAAACTGGTTAAAGGCTTCCACAGTTCCAATGTTTTCAGCTTTACGGAACTCAATGTAATTGCGTATGTGAACCACATTCTCTAAGTAACGCGAATCGGGAAATTCTTTTATAAAGCGCAAAGCATGATCCAACTGGTTTTCTTCGCGAACAAATTTTATCAGTCGTTCTTCGACCAAATCACGTTCCCACTCCATGTTTTTGTTCAACGGGCGGTTTCGTCGTCGTTTGTCTTGCTTAAAAAAATATTCATTGAGCAAGGCAATAGCATCAGCATCAAAATTTGCTGCCAGTTTTTCGGCTTGTTGAAAATAATGCCAGGCCTGAAAATAATCGCGGCGCGTATAATTGTCGTAACCATAAACCACCGATAAGCCAAACAGGGCCATGGGGTTTTCTGGTTCTTTCGATAAGAGTTTAAGAAATCCCTCGCGGGCTTTATCAAACTGATCGTCGATGTCTTGTTGGGCGCTGGCATCCATACCTTTAAATACATTGTTCGACATGATTCGGACGGGGTTTTGAGCCCAAAGGGTACTAAACAATACCACACTTATGCTTAAGAGAGCTATTTGCTTCATAGTTTGTTTGTTTATTTCTTAAGAACCAGAAATTCTACCCGACGGTTTTTCGATCGTCCATCGGCAGTTTGATTGGTATCAATAGGTTTGCTTTCGCCATAACCCACTGCTTGCAGTTTTTCGTTTGAAACCCCTTTGCCTACAAGGTAATCGACTACGGCCTGGGCCCTGCTTTGACTTAATTTCTCGTTGGTTGCATCGGAGCCTTCGCTGTCGGTGTGCCCGCTTATTTCAATCTGACTTACTGTTCCCAGCATCAGGAATTCAACCACTTTATCGAGCTCCAGGTACGATTCGGGTAACAAAATACTTTTTCCGGTCTCGAAAAAAATATTATTAAGAACCAAAGCTGCTCCTACTTCAATATTTTTTAATCCTTCGGTAAAGGGATCTTCGGGTGCTTTGGGCTGATTAAAAACAATGGTGCCTTTCGAACGGCAATTGTTTTGGTCGCTCACTTCGTAAGTATAGCGTCCCGCTGGTAAATTCGTTAGTTTCTGAACATTCTCTACCCCGTTGCTCCAATTGATGGTGTATGGAGGCGAACCTCCCGAAATACCCAGGCTGATAATTCCGTCGTTTTTTATCTGGTGCAGTTGGCCGGTTATGGGATCGAGACCTCCGGTATAAAACGAATCAATCACCACGGTCTCCATTCCTTTGGGAACGCAGGCACATACATTGCAATCGATTAAAGGACGTATCTCGAACAAATCGAAATAGTAGTATGCATAGGCTTTTCCTTTTTTATTTTTGGTGTCTTTACCGGTAACTACATAATTGGTGTTGTTGTAGTTATTAAAATTACCTACCACAAAAAAGCGCTCGGCGCCTTCGGCAGTATAAACCATACAAAACTGCCTCCACTCTTCGGTATTGTCCAGAAACAAACCTTCGGGATTGTTGAGTTGGGCCTTAAAAGGCAGGTAAGTTTTGTTGTCGTTGGCTACTTCTTCTTTCACAAAATTTACAGCCAGCTTATCGACAGCAAATTTTGACCCCGAAGCCAGCTTGTACCAAAACGAAACGCAATACTTTTGTCCTGCTTCCATGGGTGTTTTTAAGCTGCCCTGAATGTATTCCCTGAAATCGCGGTCGGAACCACTCAGAATGGCTCCCATGTAGCCGTTGCCATCTTTGGGTTCGGAATAACCCGCAAAATTGTCGGGGACTTTAACTTCACCACTGCTGCAACGGTTAAAATAATCGGGTGTGGTAAACGAGGGATAGGTCCAGCCCGGTATCAGGCGGTGACTTTTGTCCATAAAGGTGTAGTCTTGCGGACAAGTTTCGTAGGTTTCGAAGCCGGGGTTGACCACCATATTTTCAACCTGTGCCCGAAGCTCTGTTAACCCCCCAATGGTAAGCACCAACAATAATGCGCTAAAAAAAATGCTTTTCATGTACTTTGGGTATTAATAATAAACAAATAACATACTATGTACTTTAACAGCCGGTTTATAACAATGTTCACAAGAGCGAAACCCCGAATAAAACGGATTAACTGGTAATATATCTGTTGTTGTTGTTACCGAAGATATAAAACACTTTGGTAAAATTAAACAATAAAGTACAAAAGTCACTTTTTTGATGGAAAATAGACCTAATACAAGCTATATTTTTCGCCTGGCGTTTTATACCGGCAAACCAAAACACCGTTGTCTTTAATAAGATTTAATACTCTGGATGTCAGGCCGGAATGATTCCGGTATACTTTTTATGATGATGAAAACAGCTGCGTTCTGTCAAAAATTTCCATCCGGTTTTAAAGCTTAGGGTGCATTAAAGGTAATACATGAAAAATTTAATCGTTTAGCGAATTTGTACCCTGTTCTTTAAGTCGTTCAAGAAGTTCTTTCATCGATTGAACTTGTTCTACAGGGTGTCCCTGCCACAAGGTTACTTCTCCCACAACCCTATGAGTCTGAGTGAACGCAATGGTAAAATCAATGAAATCAAACCAGGTTGGATAAATTACTTCAAATATGCCAACTCGTGGAACTGGAAGTTGGTTACGTAACCGGCTTCGGTATTATATTTGGCACGATTGGAAAAAACCCGAAAAAAAGAAACGTAGTCTCATTCAATTGTGTGTTGACAAAGGTACCGCCTATGCATGGAGCCTTACCAAAATGGGTGGCTCAACAGTTGCCCAAAGTCCTATTCTGGATACTACCATTACCGTTCAAAGAGTAAAGCAACGGGGTTTCGTTCCTTTAGTTGAGCATTACCAATCATTTTCAAAACATCCATACAAAAACTCGCTTTTTCCTATAATTTAAAGAACCGCTTTATACGAGACCCTTACTTACGGTGGTGTAACGGGCTTTCCGATAGACTGAAAGTCTATCGGCAGTCTAGTCGATTGTATGCAGTTTTATTTGTGAAATGTTCCAGTAAATTCAATCTTTTTAGATTGTTCATCTGTAAATAATGGAGTAGTAAGTACGGAAACAATTATTTCCCATTTATTATCTGATATTTTCTTTCCTTTGATTATACCATTTTTAATTTGATATTGATTATGTCTTACCCAAGCTCCATATTCTTGATAGAAGCATTTTAAATCTACAATATCTCCATCCTTTATTTCAAAGTCTGTAGTATCCTTATTTATTATGAATGTTAGATTTTCTCCCCACTCGTCATCATATCTATCTTCACATTCAGCTCCGACATGAACATATTCAAATAAAATATTTCCTCCATCCCTGATACTGTATTCATTTCTTTGAAATTCAGTGCTATAATTAACATCAATTTCCTTCCCTAAAGTATACTTGGTATTTATTGTTTCTGGATTACAATTTTCATCAGCCTTTTTATTGCAGGAGTAAAGGATAATAAAAATTGAAAAACATATCATGTTTAAGTTTTTCATATTCATTTTCTCTTTATGATGCAGTATGTATGATTTGGGTTGCATCACAATGAACGCTAAACGTTTGATGGTCGAGTAGGCAAAGGGAATTGCACCCTAAGCCTCTCACAGAACCGTACGTGATAGTCTCCCATCATACGGCTCTTGT
>PHDD01000001.1 GCA_002840905.1 Bacteroidetes bacterium HGW-Bacteroidetes-4
ATGTTCGACCGCCTTTTAGTAGCCTGTGTAAGTGAAAATTACAAAATTAATATTAATGATTCCCGATAGTCATATAATTAAAAATTTGTAATGAATAATGAACAGCCAGCCGACAACCTGATTTATATAGTCATTGTTTTCCGGAAATAAGTTCTTGTGTATTGGCGGTCAATTATCAATGTTCTAATAGTCTGCTCTCTGTAACCATTCACCCCAATAATACCATTTTTTTAATATTCAGTATCCGGCTTACTGTAACCATTTGTTATTTTTACCGACTTGTTAGCGTAATCGCAAATTCATGAATTAATAAAACGTATGAAAAAACTAATGACTTACGGAATATTGGCAGGACTATTGCTTGGAATGCAGGCTTGTACCAATAAACAAACAATGAAGAACAAAGCAATTGATGTAAAAAACCTGGATTTAAGTGTAAGTCCGGGCGATGATTTTAACCAATATGCCAACGGTGGATGGATGGCTAACAATCCGATTCCCGACGATAAAAGCCGTCATGGTAGTTTTGATTTGCTGATGGACGAGAACGAAAAACAACTGCGCGAACTGGTGGATGAGCTCAGTGTGAGTTCGTTCGAAAAAGGCAGTGTGAATGACAAAATTGCCACTTTCTATAAAACCGGAATGGACACGGCTGCCATTGAGTCCATGGGAATCTCGGTGCTTAAAGACTGGTATCAGCAGATTGAAGCCATCGACTCAAAAGCAGGCATTCAAAAGCAAATCGAAACCTTTCACAAGCATTATGTGTCGTCGGTATTTGGTTTGTATGGCGGTGCCGATTCCAAAAACAGCGAGATGGTGATAAGTCATCTGTATCAGAGTGGTTTGGGCATGCCCGACCGCGATTATTACCTGAGCGATGCCGAACGTTTCCGCAACATCCGCGAAAAATACCAACAGCATTTGATAAACAGTTTTGTGCTGATGGGAGATACCCGGGAACAGGCTGAAATAAATGCTAAGGTGGTTTATGAATTTGAAAAAGTATTGGCTCAGGCCTCTATGGACCGTCTTTCGCTGCGCGATCCGCATAAAACCTATCACAAGAAAAGTTTGAATGAACTGAATGAGTTGGCTCCTGATTATAACTGGCTTCAGTATTTTGAAGCGCTGGGTATTGGAAACCCGGGTGAGGTAATTGTTATGCAACCTGATTTTATTCAGGAATTTAACAGGCAACTTAAAACGGCTCCTTTGGTTACCTGGAAAAATTATTTTCGCTGGAATTTATACCGAAGTACCGCATCGTTTTTAAATGAGGAGATTGTAAACGAGCAATTCAGTTTTTACGGCAAAGTGCTTTCAGGAACTCCTGAAATAAAACCCCGCTGGAAACGAGTGATGGATGCTACCAACAGCTCATTGAGCGAAGCCGTAGGACAAATCTATGTAGAGCGCTATTTTCCGCCCGAAGCGAAAGAGCGCATGCTGGCATTGGTGGCCAACCTGAAAATTGCTCTGGGCGAACGCATTGGTCAATTGGGATGGATGAGTGATGAAACCAAAGCCAATGCCATGGAAAAACTCGAGGCCATTAATGTAAAAATTGGTTATCCCGATAAATGGATGGACTATTCCCAACTTGAAGTTGCCGTTGATGCTTATGTGTTAAACATGCTGCGTGCTCGTAAATTTGGTGTTGCCGATATGGTTTCAAAAATTAACAAACCGGTTGATAAGGCGGAGTGGCACATGCCTCCTCAGATGGTGAATGCTTATTACAGCCCAACCATGAACGAGATAGTATTCCCGGCAGGAATACTGCAACCGCCATTCTTCTTTCTTGATGGTGACGATGCCGTGAATTACGGAGCCATAGGCGTGGTAATTGGGCACGAAATGACTCATGGTTTCGATGATAAGGGCCGACTGTACGATAAAAACGGAAACCTGAATACCTGGTGGACCGATGCGGATTCAGAACGTTTTATGGAGCGGGCCGAGGTGTTGGTTAATCAGTTTAATCAGTATAAAATTACCGATTCGGTTTATGCCAATGGAAAATATACCCTGGGCGAGAATATTGCCGACCTGGGCGGAATAAATATTGCTTATACTGCCTTTACCAAAACCGGGCAATGGAAAAACCAGGACAAAACCATCGAAGGATTTACTCCCGACCAACGTTTCTTTTTGGCGTATGCTCAGGTTTGGGCGCAAAACATCCGTTTGGAAGAAGCTCTACGACGTACCCAGGAAGACGTGCATTCGTTGGGCGAATATCGGGTAAAAGGCCCCTTGCGCAACGTTCCGGAGTTTCATAAAGCTTTTGCTATTGCCGAGGGTGATTTTATGTATCTGCCCGAAGCAGAAAGAGCCGTAATATGGTAATATGAAACGATAAGTTAATTTTAGCAAAAACCCGGGTAATCCGGGTTTTTCTATTTAACATGAAAGAGGTTAGACTGTTATTGATGCTCGCGTTAAAGTAGTTTATTTGATAGCTTCGGTCAGGGTTTCGTATATTTCGAATACCTGATCGAGTTTGGTAATTTTTATCAAGCCCATTACTGAAGTGGCTACGCGACAAAGAATCACATCGACCTGACTGTTTCGGGCATGATTGTAAACGGCTATAATAGCACCAAAGCCCGAGCTGTCGATAAACGAAACATGATTTAGGTCGATGACAATTTTTTTGTTGTCGTTATCAATCAGTTGATAGAGCTGATCTTTAAACTCATTGGCATTTAAAGCAGTAAGTTTATGGCCGCGTTCGGCAAAACCTACTACATAATGGTTTGGTTGATTGTCGATGGTAAACATAGTGTCAAAATTTTAAGTCTTTAATTTCCTTTAATACCTGTTCCGAAATGGTGCAAAAATCGTTGACCAGTTGCGCATAGGTTTCGGGTTCCTCAGCTTCACGCGCTTTATTTTCAAGCGTCTCCATTTGAGATTTTAAGGTAACAATACCCAGCATGGCCACCGACGATTTGGCTTTGTGTGCAATAGCGCTTAACTCAATGTATTCTTTATCTTTCAGGGCTTTTTTAAGCTGTTCGGCCAGTTTGGGAATTTGTTCGCGGAAGATATCAATTAAATCGTTTTTAAATTTGTTATCGCCCTGCCCGATACTATTCAGGTAATCAAGATTAACGTAGGTGTAAGCTGCCGAAGATTCTTTGGTAGGAATTTCCTGGTATGGTTTGTCAGTATGGTGAGTTTCGGGAACCTTTATTTTAAGGTTTTGGGCAATAATATGAAATAAGTCAATTGGATCGAAAGGTTTTGATAAGTAGTCGTCCATTCCGGTAGCAAGGCACTTTTCTTTTTCACCTTTGATTGCGGCTGCAGTCAAAGCAACAATGGGAATGTTTTTTAATTTTTTATCCGATAAGTTTCGGATGATCTCGGTGGTTTCATATCCATCCATTTCGGGCATGTGCAAGTCCATAAGAATCAGGTGAAACATATCTTTTTCAAGCAGTTCGAGAACCTTTAGCCCATTGGGAGCAATCTCGACCTCGAATTTAGATTCCAGGATGGTTTTAACATAAAGTTGGTTAATCTCATTATCCTCGGCCAATAGTATCCTGATGTTTTTGGTATTATCCAGCATTTCATCCTGAAACATTTCGGTTTTTTGTTTAATTTTTCCCTTGCCATGGATAAATGCGAGTTTAAAATGGAAGGAACTGCCTTCGCCTGCCTTACTTTCTACATTGAGGTTTCCGCCTTGCAGTTCAACCAATTGTTTGGTGATGGTGAGGCCCAGTCCGGTTCCTCCGTATTTACGGGTCATGTCGCTGCTGGCCTGCGAAAAGCTACTGAAAATAACATCAATTTTGTCGGGCGAAATTCCAATACCTGTGTCGTTAACTACAAAATGCAGCGAGCTTTCTTTACGGTTTTGTTCTACAACTTTAACCAGTAAAGCAATTCCGCCTTGTTCGGTAAATTTTACCGCGTTTCCCAGGAGATTTACCAAAACCTGGTTTAAGCGGGTGGGGTCGCCAATAATATACTGCGGAACCCTGTCGCCAATGTGTAGCTTGAAATACAATCCTTTTTCTTTGGCCGATTCGTAATAAACCGATTTTAGTTTGTTCAACAATTCATGAAGGTTGAACTCAATTTGTTCAAACTCCAGTTTCCCGGCTTCCATCTTTGAAAAGTCGAGAATGTCGTTAATAATCACCAAAAGATTATCGGCCGAAGTAGATATATTCTCAAGGTATTTGATTTGCTCTTTTGCGAGCGGGGTATTGGTCAGTAATTTGGCCATACCTATAATCCCGTTCATCGGGGTGCGTATTTCGTGGCTCATGTTGGCCAAAAACTGTTCCTTAATTTTTGCTGAGGTTTCGGCTTGTTCTTTTGCCAGTTTAAGCGCTATGTTTTGCTTGTCAATTTGACTAATCATGGTATTAAAACCATTTATCAGTTCGCCAATTTCATCTTTCCCTTTTTCTTTAATATGTATGTTGTAGTTTTTATTGATTGAAATTTTTTGCATGGTTCGGGTAAGGCTTATGATGGGGAATGAAATAAACTGTTGCAACCTGATTGAAATGAGCAAAGCAATAATAAATGAGGTTAAAGAAATGATAATGAAAACGTTCAGAAAGTTTTTAATCCGCAGGCTGTAGTCGTCGAGACCCGATTGCAGATAAATGGACCCAATATGTTCGTTGTCGAGAATTATTTGTCGGGAAATGAGCAATGAGTTATCGATAAAGGCAAAGGTGTCTTTTTTGCAAACAAAATTGAGATGCTGTCCCTGAAAGTTAGGTTGACTCAGGTATTCGGCAAAAAGAGTTTGGTTGGCATCAAAAATTCGGGCAATCTTAATATTTTTATTTACCTCCAGGGTTTTCAGTATTTCCAATGCTCCTGAGGGAGAGTTGTATTTAATGTTTGCTGTATTATTGTTTCCGATAATGTCAGCCAGAATTTCCAGTTCGTGCAGCGCTGAGAGTTCATATTGCGATTTGTCGTAGGCATAAAATATCAATCCGCTTAAGAGCAACGAGACCAGGCTGGTGACTGCAATTAAGCTGATGATTTTAAAACGTATCGATAAATCCCTAAAATTCATCTTCGGAATTGGCTATTATTTTGGCTAAAGTCAGTAATTTGGGGCTAATGCTTATGCGACGGCTAAGAGCTACTTCGTTGTTAATTTCGAATTGATGCGCCGAAAACTGTGGCGTAAAATTAATGACTCCGCCCATTTCACAAAAGCCTATTATTTCGTCGCCGATAGTTAATACCGGTTTGTTTTTTGTTTTTTCAAGTAATTTCATTGTCTCGAAAGTACCTAAGTTCGAAATAAAAAGAACATGGCATTGAGCAATATCTTCAATAGTATTAATCCGCACTATTTTCCAGTTTTTACCCTGGGCTTTTCGTCCCTGCATAGTCTTGTCGATAATTATTCCGAAGGGGTCGTATTTATAAATTGCCAGTACCAGAGTATCTGATTGCAGCGACTCATCAGGCCAATCAATAAATTTGGCAAAATTGAAGATGTAGGCCGCTTTTATTTCGTATTCTGAATATTGGGCAAACAAAACCTGAGCCGACAGTAGTAAGCTAAATGTTAGTAATATAAAACGGCAACAGGTTTTTGTTTTAATCATTTACTCAACGTTTAATTCAAAAACATTTATTTCAACTTTTCTCCATTTATCGTTACCCGATGTCGCGGCTTGCTCATTAACTTCGCCCAGTCCTTTTACAATTAGTTTTTGGAACGCCACAGAATTATCCATAAAAAAACGCAATACATTTTGCGCCCTTTTCCGGCTCAGTGACAAATTATGTTTTTCGCCACCCAATGCATCGGTAAAGCCATAAATTTCCGCTCCTAAAGTCTGGTTATCGATCAACAATTTACATATTTCCAATAACTCCTGCTCGTATTTGGGATCAAATTTTGCCTCGTTTAGTTTAAAATATATGGTATGTCGATGGACGTACCTGCGATCTTTATGCTCAGATATTTTGAAATTGATTTCTTCTTTTTCAATCGGGGTTGAACTAAGGGCTTTACGTTGTTCTGGCTCCGATTTACTCGATTGACTGATAATAGGAGCTGCAGTATAAAAGGTGTCAGCTCCGATAACCTGCATTTGTGTCGATTGACTTTTATCGCCATCGGTGTAAAAGTGGGTGTTTTTTATGTGGTCCTTTTGGCGTGCATTGGCATCCAGAATACTGAGTGTTACCGGATTGGTGGTTTCTATGGCTTCCTCAATCAGGTTTAACAGCGAGTTAATTCCTTCATTTTCTTTTTCTTTGTTTATTTGCACATTCCGGTAATTGATGCGGAGGGTGTCGGTAGTTTGGATGATGTTTTCAATGAGTTCCAACAGGTGATCGTAATACCGGGGTTGTTTGGGTAGATTTTCAGAAATTAAAATGGAATCGGCTTCTGAGGTTTTGTACAAATCGTAAAAGGTATTATTTACGGTAATTTGCTCACCAACCATTTTATCTTCAAGCGTAATGGGTTGGAGTATTATTTCCTGATAGAGTTCATAAAAATACGTCTGGTAGGGAATGTAAACATTAATAAGCTGAGGTAAAAAATCGTTTGAGCTAATCACGATATTGTAGTTTTTAGCCGGAGGAAAAATCATTAGGTATTTGCCGGTTTCCGGATCGGGATTGTAAACATATTTCACTTGTTGGCCGGTTTCTTTGTCGTACACTTTAATGTCGGCACCCATAGGTTTAGGCGGAATACCGCTTAAAATAGTTCCTTTTAGCAGGGTAAGAGGAATGGGGTCTTTTAAGTTTACTTTAAAAATATTGTGTTTGTCGAATACATTATTTTTTGAGGTAGAGAAATAGCCCACTTGTCCGTTTGCATTCATCACAAAATACAAATCGTCTTTGGGGGAGTTCAGGAATCCCATATTTTCCGGAATGGTCCATTCCCTATTGGTTAAACGGCTTTTAAAAATATCGTTTCCACCTATGGTTTTATGACCTTCGGAACTAAAAAACAGACTTACGTTGTCGGGATGTAAAAAGGGTGAATTCTCGTTATAAGCAGTGTTAATGGTAGCACCTAAATTTACGGCTTCGTCCCAGTCACCTCGTCTGTTACGGGTGGCTTTGTATATATCGGTTCCGCCGAAACCGCCTGGCCGGTCGCTTACAAAGTAAAGTTCAGTGCCGTCACTGGTCATGCTAACGCGTCCTTCGTAATACGTGGTGTTTATGGTTTTATTCAGCTTTTTTAAATCGGTAATAATATCGTTCGAAATTGTAGCTTCGTAAATATCCTGGTTAGCACCAATGCCAATATTTAAGAATAAAGTTTGTCCGTCGGGACTTAAACCGGCAAGCAAAATGGATTGATCCAAATATTTATCGGCTACATCAACGGTAAGTTTTTTGGGGCTTTGCCAATCACCCACTTCGTTTTTATGAGAAATCATGATGTGTGTTTCCTGATTCATGGCTGTGCCTAAACCAATGGTTCGCATGTAAACCAGGGTTTGTTCGTCGGCTGTAATCATAGGGCAAAATTCCGATTCCATCGTATTGATGCTGGAACTTAATATATCTATTTCTGCATTAAAAGGTTTGGTGGTTATTTCAATGGCATTTTCACAAACAGTAATCATGCGTCTGGCATATTCCTGATCAGTCACACGGGCGTACGAATCTTTTTTGCTTTCTTCAAGATACTTACGGAATTGCTCAATTGCTTCATCAAAACGGTAACTGTAATGATATAGTGTTCCCAAATCGTTGTAAACAATAAGCGGAACCTCGAGCGACATGTTTTTAATTAAGTATTCAAGATAGGGAAGCGCTTTTAGCTTTTCATATTTTGTATTCAGGTAACAGGCACCAATACGGTAGGTAACCTGATAATCATTTACCAGAGAATCAATTTTAAGAAATAGGGGCAGGGCTTCGGCAAATTGCTCATTATCGAAATAACTATTGGCCGTTTTTAAGGTACGGCGTTCGCTGGCATTTAACTGTGCAAACACAGCGTATGCAGCTAAATGAAGAAAGATTCCCAGTATGATTGCCTTTTTTACCAATGTTTGTCCGGTTTTGGTCAACTAAAGTATTAAAATTTTTGGTATGTTTGGTCTTAATATATCAAATTATTGGTACTGTTGGTCATTTGCTGAAGGCGTTTCGAATGTTTTTAAGCTAAAAAGCCTACAAACTAGTGAATTTAGTGCATTAAAATGGAAAGTTTAATTCGTTTTCCATTCAGAAATTTTATAAACGAGCCTGCTGACTGCAATTTTTGCCGATGAGCCAAATAACCAATAAAATACAAGAACAATTTGTTACAAAAATATTTTGTGAAAAGCTGGTTTTACAATTATAGCATTAAGCAAAAATACCGCAACGATCAACAAGGTATTATGCGGCGGTATTTACGCGAATCAAAACAATGGGACGAACATTTGAAGCAAACCCAAAGATTTATTTTAAATTGTCTCAAAGGAAAAGTATTTTCCAAGGTTGCGGTTTTGGGAAGCGGTTGGCTGTTAGATGTTCCCGTTGTGGAATTATTGAATCATTCTCAGGAACTGCATCTTTTTGACGCAGTGCATCCTAAACAAGTGGTGCATAAGTATAAAGCAAACAAAAAGCTGGTGTTTGTAAAAAAAGACTTAAGCTTTGGATTAATTCATGAAGCAACCCGCTGTAAAAATAGCAAAGAATTTATGAGTGCTCTTGCAACTCTTGAACCATACGCTCAGTTTACCGGATATGATTGGGTAATTTCAGTTAATCTGTTAAATCAACTCGACAACCTGTTGATTGAATTTTTACGTTCGCGTTTTTCATTTTCACAGGAGCAGGAAGAACAAATCAGACAAATAGTTCAGGACAATCACATTAACAGCCTGCCCAAGGGCAAAAGTTGTCTGATAAGCGACTGGACTGAGGTATCAGAAGAACTAACCACTGGAGTTGTTTCTGAAAAACAATTGGTTTATAGTAAATTGCTCGATGCTGAAAAATACCAGGGCTGGGACTGGATTTTTGATACCCACAAAATGTACAGGGCCAAAACAAAAACTACCTTTAAAGTAAGGGCATACAAGTTTTAAACCAAAAACTACCTATTGATATTTTGATACTATTAAAATAAGTAAACTGCAATTAAAATAGTAAATTATTGTTGGCTAAACCTGTTTTCAAATAGCCTTTTGTTTCAAATAATCGCTCATTAAATGATTACATTTGTCGCATAAAATTCAATTACCTTATATAAACAGATAGTTTCATGAAAAGAACTGCATTTACAGGATTCCACGAGGCATTGGGAGCCCGAATGGCTGAATTTGCCGGATATAATATGCCCATCGAGTATTCAGGCATAAAAGATGAACACCTTACGGTTCGTCAAAAATTAGGTGTTTTTGATGTATCGCACATGGGTGAGTTTTGGGCAAAAGGCCCCAAAGCTTTTGATTTTGTGCAAAAACTCACTTCAAATAATGTGGCCGACTTATTCCCCGGAAAGGTTCAATATAGTTGTTTCCCCAACGGAAAAGGCGGAATTGTTGACGATTTGGTGGTTTATTGTTTTGATAAAGAAACCTATTTGCTGGTGGTAAATGCTGCCAATATTGAAAAAGACTGGAACTGGTGCCGAACCCATGCTGAGAAAATGGGAATGGTAATCGGAAAAGAACTTTACAATGCTTCTGACGATTTATGCCAATTGGCCATTCAGGGACCTTTGGCTTTAAAAGCCATGCAAAAACTTACCAGCACTTCGGTCGAAGATATGGAATACTACACTTTTAAACAATGTGAATTTGCAGGAATTAAAGATGCTATTTTTTCTACCACAGGATATACAGGTTCAGGAGGTTGTGAGGTTTATGTGAAAAATGAAGATGGCGAAAAACTTTGGCAAGCCGTTTTCGAAGCCGGTGAGGAATTTGGTATTAAACCAATAGGTTTAGGCGCCCGCGATACCTTGCGACTGGAATCGGGATTTTGCTTGTATGGCAACGACATTAACGACCAAACATCGGCCATTCAGGCAGGATTAGGCTGGATTACCAAGTTTGTGGAGGGGAATGATTTTATCGATCGCGAATTATGGGAACGCCAGAAAACTGAAGGTGTTGAGCCCCGTTTAAAAGGTTTTGTGATGATTGACAGGGGAATTCCACGTCAACATTACCCGGTGGTTGATGCTCAAGGAAACACCATTGGTGAAGTTACTTCGGGTACCATGTCGCCACTCACCGGAAAATCAATCGGTATGGCTTACCTGAATAAAGGATTTTGGAAAGAAGGAACTGAAATTTATATTCAGATTCGGAATAAAAACTTAAAAGCAGTAGTTACAAAAGCCCCTTTCTTTGAACAATAGTGGGTTGCAGGATTTTTCCTTGCATTTTAAATGTATTTTAAAAGCCGGTTGTGTTGAATAATAGCCGGCTTTTTTCTATTTTCACCATATATTGAGTAATCACAAAGCAGTTGCATTAATTTAAAATTAAGTATCATGGTAATTAATCTGGTTCACACGGTACGTTATATTCTTCTGGTTTTTGTGGTAGCATCTTTGTTGTTATCCTGCTCAAAAGATGAATCCATGAAAGAACCCGATAAGCAGTTGGAGTGGATTTATTCCATTTCGGCCGATGTCGTTCAAAGCTTCTTAACTATGGCCGGACAAGCTGAAACTGCTTCGCTGATAAAATATCCGGTCGATATTTATCGTTTTGAATATCCAATGGTTTACCGTGCGCAACAAATTACCGCTTCGGGAATTATTGGCGTACCACAAACAACAACCGCCAGTTTCCCGGTTTTATGTTTCCAGCACGGTACACTGGTTACAAAAACCGAGGCGCCAAGTTTAAGTATTAATACCCCGCAAAACCTGACCATTGCCGGTCTGGCTGGAGCAGGTTATATTTTGCTAATTCCCGACTTAATTGGTTTTGGTGCTGCCGACGATTTTTTTCATCCCTATTTGGTTAAACAGAGTAATGTACAAGCTGTTGATGCTATGCTTGAAGCCGTTCGCAACCTTCCATCCGGAAGTTTTGGCAACGTTAGTGTAAACGACAGTCTTTTTTTAACCGGTTATTCTCAGGGTGGTTGGTTAACTTTGGCACTGCTTGAGCATCTTGAACAAAACAATGCACTCCCATGGAATATAATAGCCACCGCTTGCGGAGCAGGCCCTTACAATCCGGAGTTGGTTCTCGACTATGTGTTAAATAGCGAAACCTATTTAAAACCGTTTTTTCTTCCTTACGTGATGCTTTCGTTTATTGAAGACGGAACCATTTATGGAAATATGGACAAGTATTTTAAAGAACCCTATGCTACACGTATTCCCGTTCTTTACGACGGGATTAAAACCGGAAATGAAATTGATGCTGCACTTACCACAAATCCTCATGATTTATTCACTGCAGAAATGTTTAACTACAAAAGCAATCCCGGATTTCAAGAAATAACAGCTTCGTTTGAAAAAAACAGGGTGTTGGCCTGGAATACTGGTGCCCACATTCTTTTTATCCACGGCGCTAACGATGTTTATATACCTCAAATGCTTTCTGATAGTATTTATAACGATTTTATTGATGCTGGTGCTTTAAATGTGGAATATGAAATAATAGCCGGTGCCGATCATTACTCTGCTGCAGCTCCAACCATTGGAAAAACATTCGCATGGTTCGATAGTTTTCGCTCGCTCAGGCTTTTGGTCGAAAAATAATTTACGGTTATTTCAACTAAGATTGTTTGGGGTTTCAAACCCGAAATTAATATACCATTAATCGCTGGTTTTACTAAGCGAACTACGTGAATGTTTAAATGGAATATTTTAGAAAAAACAGATTTTGTGTTTCAATTTGAATATTTAATGACCAATATCATTATTATATAGCAATTAATATCCTACATTTGCTTTTAATATAAAACCTACTTGTAATTAACTAAATTAATTTAAAGCTTCATTTTAGTTTTTTATTTAATAAAGTGCGTTCCAATTACCTGCCATTCTGGTTTAGGAAAAATGTGCATAGCGATAGTAGAGGTGGGGGGTGTTATATAATAGGTTAAATATCCTGTTTATAGCGCTTGTTTTTTACGTAATGCCTTAAAAATATTATAATTTAGCAATAAAATATTATTGATCTTATATTAATTTAATAGACTAAAATACAACTGATTATGAGAAAGCACATTTTCAATGCAGGACCCTGTAAATTAGCTGATCCTTGTTTGGAAAACACTGCTAAAGCAGTATTGGAATTAAATAATTCTGGACAATCCATTTTAGAAGTTTCACACCGCAGTAAAGATTTTCAGGCGGTTATGGACGAGGCTGTGTCCCTTTTTCGCGAAGTATTAAGTATTCCCGACAATTACCATGTATTGTTTATGGGAGGTGGGGCAAGTACTCAATTTGCCATGATTCCAATGAACTTCCTTAAAACAAAAGCTGCCTATGTAAATACCGGAACCTGGTCGAAAAAGGCCATAGACGAGGCAAAACTTTTTGGTAATGTTGAGGTAATAGCTTCATCTCAGGATAAGAATTACACCTATTATCCTAAAGGGTTTAAAATTCCTTCTGATGTAGATTATTTGCATATTACTTCGAACAATACCATCAGAGGAACCGAAATTTTTGAAGATTTGAATGCTCCCGTTCCTTTAATTGCCGATATGTCGTCCGATATTTTGAGCCGTCCGGTTGATGTTTCGAAATATGCCATGATTTATGGCGGTGCACAAAAAAATATGGGACCTGCCGGAGTAACTTTTGTAATTATCCGCAACGACATGATTGAAAAAATTGCCGACCGGGTTGTTCCTACCATGTTGCGTTATTCTACACATGTTGAAGGCGAATCGATGTACAATACCCCGCCTTGTGTAAATATTTTTGCTGTAAAAGAAACCCTTAAGTGGGTTAAAGCAATGGGAGGAGTTAAAGCCATGGAAAAACTGGCTAAAGAACGTGCTGAGATGCTTTATGCTGAAATTGAACGCAATCCGCTATTCCGCCCAACGGTTGAAGAAGGTTCTCGTTCACGCATGAATATTCCTTTCATTTGGGCCGAAGGCAAAGAAGATTTACAGGAAAAATTCCTCGATTTTGCTAAAGTTCGCAATATTGTTGGGTTAAAAGGGCACCGTTCAGTTGGCGGATTCCGGGCATCAACTTACAATGCTTGTACCATTGATGATGTTAAAGCCCTGGTAAAATGTATGCAGGATTTTGAAAAAGAAGTTTAACCGGTAACTATTTATAACGAAGTAATAGTAATCCGAAAATAATTTATCATGAAAACAATTTTAATAGCAACCGACAAACCTTTTGCTGCCGAAGCTGTAGCACAGATGAAAGCTACTGCCCAGGAAAAGGATTACACGGTGGAATTATTTGAAAAATATGCAACACAAGCCGATTTGGTTAATGCAGTTGCAGAATGCGATGCTATGGTTATTCGCAGCGACAAAGCGACCAAAGAAGTAATTGAAGCTGCAAAAAACTTGAAAATTATAGTAAGAGCCGGTGCCGGATACGATAACATTGATTTGGAAGCCGCTAAAGCCAATGGAGTTGTGGCAATGAATACACCGGGTCAAAACTCCAATGCCGTGGCTGAACTGGTTTTTGGAATGATGGTTTATCAGGCACGCAATGGTTTCGATGGTAAATCGGGAACCGAATTGCGAAACAAAAACCTGGGAATTCATGCCTACGGAAATGTGGGTAAATACGTAGCTATGATTGCCAAAGGATTTGGAATGACTGTTTATGCATTCGATCCTTTTGTTGATGAATCAGCCATTAAAGCCGACGGAGTAATTCCTGTTGCTTCTATCGAAGAGTTGTACCAAACCTGTCAATACGTGTCGTTGCATATTCCGGCCAACGAAAAAACCAAAAAATCAATCAATTACGATTTGCTTAATAAAATGCCAATGGGTGCTGTCTTGGTTAACACGGCCCGCAAAGAGGTTATTGATGAAGATGGTTTGCTAAAAATGATGGATTCTCGTTCCGACTTTAGTTACCTGTCGGATATTGCGCCCGATTGCGCCCACGTTTTTGCTGAAAAATACAGCGGCCGGTTCTTTTTTACTCCTAAAAAAATGGGAGCTCAAACCGAAGAGGCCAATGTAAACGCAGGAATTACTGCTGTTAAACAAATTATAGCCTTTTTTGAAAATGGCGACGAAACCTTTAGGGTGAACAAATAAACTAAAGGCTTTTTACTGGTATTTAACCCCGGGTTATTGCTTCCCGGGGTTTTTTGTTTTAAGCAAGTTGTTAAATAACAGTTGAACTTATTTAAGGAATTTTAGCTTAACACCTATCTTCGCATCGAGCTAAATAAAGCTAAAACTATTCACTAAATCTAAGTATCATGGCAATAATAAAACCATTTAAAGGGATTCGTCCCCCAAAAGAAATTGCAAGCACGTTGGCTTGTCTTCCGTACGATGTTATGAACTCCGACGAAGCGGCTCAAATGGCCGAAGGTAAACCCGAATCGCTACTTCATATTACTAAAGCTGAAATTGATTGTGAACCGGGGATTGATGTGCATTCTGAAACGGTGTACAAAAAGGCAGTCAGTAATTTTCAGTTATTTAAACAAAAAGGCTGGTTAAAACAGGAAACTGAAGCCAAATACTACATTTACGCGCAAACCATGGATGGTCGCACGCAATATGGCATTGTTGGGGCTGCTGCCTGCAACGATTACCATCAGGGAGTCATTAAAAAACACGAATTAACGCGTCCCGATAAAGAGGAAGATCGCATGGTGCTTACCCGCTACTTAAATGCCAATATTGAACCGGTATTTTTTTCGTACAAAGCAGTTCCTGAGATTGATGCCATTGTTGAAAACATAGTTAAAAACGAGGAGGCTGAATACGATTTTGTTGCTGAAGATGGTTTTGGTCACCATTTATGGCCGGTTAACGATGCGGATACCAACAGGAAGCTGGAAACCTTGTTTGCTACCAAAGTTCCGTTTACTTATGTTGCCGACGGACACCACCGCACGGCCGCTGCAGCCCGTATTGGACTGGAAAAGAAAGCCCAGAACCCAAACCACAACGGTAGTGAAGCCTACAACTTTTTTATGGCAGTACATTTTCCCGATAATCAGCTAAAAATAATCGATTACAACCGCGTGGTAAAAGATTTAAATGGCTTATCTGTAACTGAATTTTTGGAAAAACTAAAACAGGTTTTCAATGTGGAAGATAAAGGCACTGCTATTTACCATCCGGAAAAACTGCATGAGTTCAGCATGTACCTTTCAGGAAAATGGTTTAAATTATCGGCGAAAGCAGGTACTTACAACGACAACGATCCGCTCGAAGTACTTGATGTTAACATTTTATCGAAACATGTGCTCGATAATTTACTTGGAGTTAAAGACCTGAGAACCACTACACGTGTTGAGTTTGTAGGGGGAATACGTGGACTCGGTGAGTTGGTTAAGCGGGTCGACAGTGGAGAAATGAAAGTGGCTTTTGCCCTTTATCCGGTAAGTATGAAACAATTAATTGATATTGCCGATTCAGGAAATATAATGCCTCCGAAAACCACCTGGTTCGAACCCAAGTTGCGTTCGGGACTGGTAATTCACGAGTTGTAAAAAAAATATTCTTTAGCTGTCTGAAAATCCTGTTTGTGCTGATCAACTTCATATAAAATGAAGAAAAACAGGCAACGGGTTTTTCACGACAGCTTTTTTTGCTTTAAAATGAATAATTTGGAGAATTTTCAGACGTTCTCGAAAAACTTAGGTGATTGTTTGACTAAAAAATACTAATCTTGTACCTTGTTAATTTTAACACTTTAAACGCATAATGGTACTCTTAATTTTCTATTTGCTACTTGCTTTAATCGTTTCCTTTCTTTGTTCCATTATGGAATCGGTTTTGTTATCAACACCACAACCCTATTTAATGGTTGAGCAGGAAAAAGGCAGTAGTTGGGCTAAATATTTTATACAGTTAAAGAACAATATCGACAAGCCTTTGTCGGCAATTTTATCGCTCAATACCATTGCTCATACCATTGGTGCTGCGGGTGTAGGAGCACAGGCTATTAAGGTTTTTGGTGAGGCTTATTTCGGACTGGTTTCCATTATGCTTACCATTTTAATACTGGTTATTACTGAAATTATTCCCAAAACCATTGGTGCCCGCTATTGGAGGAGCTTAACCAAAATTACCACCTACATTATCAGGGGAATGATTACGTTTACCTATCCATTGGTAATTATGTCGGCCTTTGTTACCAAAGCTTTTTCTCAAAGCGCTGGTGAGCAATCAACCAGCAGGGAAGAAATTTCGGCTTTAGCCAGTATTGGTGCCACCGAAGGTGTTTTTACAGAAAAAGAACACCGCATTATTCAAAATCTGCTTCGTTTAAAAAATGTAAAAGTTACCGAAATTATGACCCCAAGGGTTGTGGTAGCGGTTGCCGATGAGAATTTGCTGTTAAAAGATTTTTTGAAAAATAAAGATTACCTGAAGTATTCCCGGATTCCGGTTTATGCGCATAACGATGAAAATATTACCGGATATGTTTTTAGGCAAACGGTTTTTGAAAAATTAGCCGAAGATATGCACGATATGCATCTGAAAGAGATAAAAAGGGAAATTGTGGTGGTACCAAATTCCATTGTGTTGTTTAGTCTTTGGGAAAAACTTCTCGAGAAAAAGGAACACATTGCCATTATTGTTGATGAATACGGTGGAATGGATGGTGTTGTAACCATGGAAGATGTGATTGAAACCCTGCTGGGCCTCGAAATTATCGATGAAAAAGACACCATTACCGACATGCAAAAATACGCCCGCGAACGCTGGAAAACCCGTCAGGCAAAATACAGCATACTGGCTCAATTGGATGAGGAAAAAGCAGATTGACCAACTGTTTTTATTATTCAGGGGTTGGTTTGTAAAACAGACTAAGCTTTTTTTAAGGTTTATTAAAATGTCCGTTGGCAAGCCTTATATTTTCAATCCATTTTTCAATAACCGGAGCCTGGTAGTTTTCCAGGGCAATTAAAGCTTCCTTTGGACTATCAACAAATTGTGCAATTCCTGCATGAGGTTCCAGTAACATTTCCGCCTGAACCATTTGATTAAGGTGTAATTTTAAATGTTCGTAGAATCCATTGGTATTTATAAGAACCATAGGTTTTTGGTGCAATCCGAGTTGTCCGGCGGTTAACACTTCAAAAAGTTCTTCAAGTGTTCCAAATCCGCCGGGTAAAGTAATAAAAGCATCGGCCAGTTCTGCCATTTTAGCTTTGCGTTCCTGCATGGTATCAACCAGAATCAATTCACTCAATCCGGGTTGGGTTAAATGTTTTTGTGCTAAAAAATGAGTAATAACTCCAATGGCTTTTCCTCCGTGTTCAAGTGTCGATTCGGCAACAGCCCGCATTAAACCAACATTTGCACCGCCATACACCAGCGTTATTTTTCGTTCAGCCAGCATGCGACCCAATTCCTGAGCTACATCAATATATTCGTTCTTATTCCCTAAATTCGAGCTGCAAAATACACAAATCCTTTCCATGCTAATTTTTTAAATTTTGCGCAAAATAATAAATTCAAACAGAAAGCAACCTAAACTGTTAATACAAAATCAAGGTTTTTGGTTTCGAATACAAATCATAAATGTAATGGAGTCATATACTCCAAACGCTGTGTATAAATTTTAAAAATCGATTTTTATTGTAACTTTGGAATCCGGTCAACAACTTTTATTTACGGCATTACTTTTGAATGTCTCAAAATTAATCCCAAAAACAAATGGTAAACATGATGAACAGAAAAATTATTGTATCTACGCTGCTTTTGTTATTTACATTCCATATAAATTCCTACAGCCAGCTTTTTAACGACGAAGTGTATAAATTCTCGAAAGTGCTCGGTTACATTGAGGCCTTTTATGTTGATTCGGTTAATAAGGAGAAATTGGTTGAATCAGCTGTGGTTGAAATGCTCAAGGAACTCGATCCACATTCGGTTTATATCTCAAAGGAAGAAGTTCAGCGAATGAACGAGCCTTTACAGGGGAGTTTTGAAGGAATTGGAATCCAGTTTAATATTTTGTACGATACCCTGATGGTGGTTTCTCCCATTTCAGGCGGGCCGTCTGAAAAAGTTGGAATTCTGGCCGGCGATCGCATTGTTAGCATCGATGGCGAAAATGTAGCCGGTGTAAAAATTACCAACGAAATGGTGTTTGATAGGCTGCGTGGTAAAAAAGGAACTAAAGTGGTAGTTGCCATCAAGCGTCGTGGCGAAAAGGATTTGCTCGATTTTGAAATTATCCGCGACAAAATTCCCATTTACAGTCTCGATGCAGCCTATATGGTGAGCAAAAAAGATAAAGTAGGTTATATTAAACTGAACCGTTTTGCGGCTACTACCATGCAGGAGTATCGCGAAGCCGTGGCCAAACTGCGAAAAGAAGGGGCTGAGCATTTAATTCTCGATTTGACCGATAATGGCGGTGGTTATCTGAATATGGCTGAGGAGTTGGCTGACGAGTTTCTGAAAAACGGTCAGTTAATTGTTTATACCGAAGGTTTAAAAAGCGAACGCAGCGAAACCAAAGCTACAAAAATCGGAAGTTTTGAAACCGGGAAAGTAGTCGTTATGATTGATGAAGGTTCGGCGTCGGCCAGTGAGATAGTTGCCGGAGCTGTGCAGGACTGGGATCGCGGTGTTTTGGTCGGTCGTCGTTCGTTTGGTAAAGGACTGGTTCAGCGTCCGCTGCCCTTGCCCGACGGTTCCATGATGCGATTGACGATTGCCCGCTATTATACCCCAACAGGGCGACTTATTCAAAAATCGTACGAAAAGGGAACCGACAATTACCATCACGATTTGATTAACCGATACAATCATGGTGAGTTATCGAATGCCGATTCTATACAATTTCCTGAATCATTAAAATATGCCACACTTGAGAAGAAAAGGGTTGTTTACGGCGGTGGTGGCATTATGCCCGATATTTTTGTGCCCATCGACACTACAGGCTATTCCGATTATTACCGCGACCTAATCCGCAAAGGAATTATCAATCGATACATATTGAATTATATGGATAAAAACCGAGCTGAGTTGGAACGAAATTATAAAAACCATAAAAAGCATGGTGATTTTGAATATTTTATCGAAAATTTTGACATCGACGAAGCTTTTTTGAAAGACTTTATAGCTTTTGCTGATAACGAAAAACTTTCGTTCGACGAAGAAGGTTATAATAAGAGTTTCGCAAGTTTAAAAGCCAACCTAAAAGCCTTAATAGCCCGCGATTTATGGGGTACAAGCGAGTTTTATGAAGTTGTAAATGTGATCGATCCTATTTATAACGAAGCGGTAAAGGTTATGCTTGACGATAATAGTTATTATTCGAAATTGAATGCGGTCAATTAATCTTTATTAATCAAAAAAAAAATGCCGGAAATAGAGAAATAAGCTATTTTTGGCATTTTTGTTTTATCTATGGAACCTATATTTACTTGGTTTTACAACCATTGGATTGAAAACTTAGCTGTAGTTACAGGGTTAATCTACATTATTCTTTCAGTAAAACAACACCTCGGATGCTGGCCTTTTGGTATTATCTCATCGGTTTTGTACCTGTATGTTTTTTTTGTGGCAAAAATTTATGCCGATATGTTTTTACAGCTTTATTATATTTTAATGGGCGTATATGGTTGGATTCACTGGGCAAGAATAGACAGCGCTTCGTCAGAAAAAAAGGAGTTGCCGGTGACAAAACTCAAGTTAAGACAAGGTATGTTGTTGCTGATGCTAACTTTACTTTTATGGCTATTAATAGCTAAGTTACTGATGCGTTTTACCGATTCTCCCGTTCCCTGGATTGATGCCTTTACAACGGCTTTCAGTTTTACTGCCACTTATATGTTGGCGCGAAAAATATTAGAGCATTGGATAATCTGGGTGGTAGTCGATTTTATTTCGGTAGCCCTTTACTTTTACAGGGGATTGTATTCCAGCATCGTTTTATTTTTAATTTACACCATACTGGCTGTATTGGGTTATAAAGAGTGGAAAAAACAATGGACAAAAGAAAATTCAGGTATCCTTATATCGTAATTACCGGTCCGGAATCGACGGGTAAAACCGAATTGGCTGCACAACTGGCGCAAAACTTGAATTGTAGATGGATTCCTGAATTGTCGCGCGATTATATTGCCAATCTGGGGCGGCCTTATCAGTATGCCGATGTGGAACGAATTGCCCGTTTACAGATTGCCCGTTTTACCAATGAACTTATGCCGGAATCGGCCTTTGCTGTTTTCGATACCGGGTTAATTATAACCAAAGTTTGGTTCGATGTGGTGTATAAAAAATGTCCTGACTGGTTAATTGAAGCCATACAGCAACAGCCCAAAGTGTTTCATCTGGTTTGTAATACCGATTTGCCCTGGATAGCCGATCCCGTGCGTGAAAATGGTGGTGCAATGCGCGAAAAACTGCTGGAAACCTATCAGTACGAATTAAAAGGTTTTGGTTTTCCCCATGCGCTGGTTTCCGGTAACGCTGAATTGCGTTTACAAAACGCCCTGAAACTTTTAAAGCAACACCTGATTTTATAAGTTTAATAAAAAACAGTTATGCCATTACGTGTTTTGCTTCTTGGTTTGTTCCCAGGTTCACCAACAACTCGTTTGAATCGGAATGTTCTATCAGTTTTTCAAAAGCCGACAAACGTGATTCAATAGCGGTCAGCAATTTGTCGTTGTTGTTTATAAATGAGTAATCCCATCCAAAATTATTTAATTTTTCAATTACAAAATGTAGAGTTATGGTTTGGGTGCTCTTAGCAGGTAAAAATGCCGGTTCTTTAAAATCTTTGCTGGGCGTTTCAGCCAACACTTCACATTCAATCAATTCGTAAATCAATTGTCGCACAAATTTTACCGGCAGCTTCAGGTTTTGCGAAATGGCCTGGGCAGTAAACGGGGCATTACCTGCCTCAAAATTGTGTATAATATGGTTTAAAATATAAAGTGCTGTTAATCGTTTGGTACGCAGGTTCATATTTTTTATGTCACGTTCATATTCGTACTGATGGTGGTTTTGTGCCGAGAAAGAAATTTCAGCACCAAAAAGTACAATTAGCCAACTGTAATTGAGCCAGACTAAAAATAAAGGCAAAGCGGCAAAACTACCATAAATAGTATTGTATCGCGAAACACCAATCTGAAAATGAATGTATCCCCATTGCAATACCTGAAAAACTGTTCCGGCAATAATTCCGGCAATTAGTGCCGAACCAAAATTCACCTTGGTATTGGGCATCACCATGTAAATAAATGTGAATAACATCCAAACCAAAATGTATGGTACAAATTTTACAAAGAAATGAATAATAGGGCCCACATACCCAATAAAAGCAATTTCGTTTGAAATCCGGTCGACGGTTTCAATAATAAATACCTGCGAGCTGCTCGAAACCAGAATCAGAATAGGAGCAATCAGCATTATGGAAAAATAATCGCTGAATTTTCGGAAAAATACCCGCGAGTGCTTAACCTGCCATATGCCGTTAAACGCATTTTCAATATTGCTGAGTACCTGCATAATGGTCCAGAACAGAAATACCAGACCAATTCCAAAAATCCATCCGCCCTTAACACTGTTTAGCATATTGGTGGCAAAATCGATGAGCCAGATAGCAATGTCTTCCTGTCCTTTTAAGCTTTCTTGTAAAAGTTCCCGCATTTTGTCGTCAAATCCAAAACCTTTGGCTATTCCAAAAGCCATAGCTATTATTGGAACTACCGAGAGTATCGAAAAATAGGTTAAAGCAGAGGCCCTAAGATTTACCTTATCTTCGTTAAATCCGCGATAGGCCAGTATAAAAGTGCGCATCAGCTTAATTGGTGCCATTTTATACCAGGAAAGCTCTTTCAGGTTTATTTTCCAGATATTGTAAGTGATAAAACTTTTACTTTTAAGAAAGGCAAGTTTTAGCAGGTTGATTAGCTTTTTCATGTTGCGAATTTTAAGAAACTAATTTACAAATAATATTGCCACCTAAAAGTCTTTTGTTAAAAAGATGCTGTGGTTATTTTTTTTTGTATAAATTGAATTGCTAAAATTAAAACCTAAACGCAGCCTTATGAGGGAACTTGTATTAAATCAACGTGCTCATTTTAATGCCGGGGCAACCCAGAACCTGGCTTATCGCAAAGAATTGCTGATTAAATTCAGAGAAACCTTACAGAAGAATGAATCTTTGTTTCTGGAGGCTATTAAGGCCGATTTTCATAAAGGGGCTTTTGATACCTATGTAACTGAGTTTGCCATGATTTATCATGAGTTGGAACAGGCTTTGAAAAACATGAAAAAGTGGGCAGCTCCCAAGCGGGTAAAAACCAATGTACTTAATCAACCGGGTCGGAGTTATATTTATCCGGAACCATACGGAACCGTGCTTGTGATTGGAGCCTGGAATTATCCGTACCAACTTTCGCTGGTACCTGCTGTTTCGGCTTTAGCCGCCGGAAATACAGTTATTATTAAACCCAGCGAACTGGCAGCCCATACTTCAAAAGCCATGGCCTATGTTTTTAACAATGCTTTTAGTCCGCAGGTTTTATATGTGCACGAGGGTGGTGTGGAAGAAACAACGGAACTGCTTAAAGAGAAATTTGATAAAATATTCTTTACCGGAAGCACCAAAGTGGGAGGTATAGTTTATCAGGCAGCAGCCAAACAGCTTACTCCGGTTACTTTGGAGTTGGGAGGAAAGAGTCCGGCCTTTGTTTTTCCCGATGCCAATCTCGATGTTACCGCTCGCCGTTTGGTCTGGGGCAAGTTTTTAAATGCAGGGCAAACCTGTGTGGCTCCCGATTATGTAATGGTACATGCCGATGTAAAACAAAAGTTGCTTGAAAAGATGAAAGCTTACATTCAGCAGTTTTTTGGAGATAATCCTTTCGATAGCCAGAGTTACATTCGCATAATTAATGAGCGTAATTTTGACCGTTTGACAGGCCTAATCGATAAAGAAAAGGTATATTACGGTGGAACATGCAATAAAAAAGAACTTTTTATTGAACCTACTTTACTGCATCAGGTAAGTTTTGATGATGCAATTATGCAGGATGAAATATTTGGTCCCCTTCTACCGGTAATTGAGTTTACCGCTTTGGAAGATGCGGTGAAAAAAGTCAGGGCGCTGGACAAACCGTTGGCCTTGTATATTTTTTCAAAATCGGAAAGTCATATCGATTATGTTATGGCCAATATTTCGTTTGGTGGCGGCTGCATAAACGATACCGTAATGCATTTGGCTAACAGTTATTTGCCATTTGGTGGTGTTGGAAACTCGGGCATGGGTGCTTACCACCGGAAATTCGGATTCGATTGTTTCTCGCATCAAAAAAGCATCTTGAAAAAAGGCTACAGTTTTGAGCCCTTATTCAAATACCCGCCCTATACGTTTGATAAGTTAAAATGGATTAAACGGGTAATGTCTGTTTCATAAAAAAAAGTCCGGCGCATACAGTTGCGCTGGACTTTTTTAGCTGGTATAATTTTAATTTGTTTTTATCTTTGATTGGTTGTGTTGCGGAGCCATTCCAAATCGTTGGCATTATTAGGTCCTTCAATCTGATCTTTGTTTTTGAGCAGTTCTTTATACATTTCTTCATTTTCCCGCTCTACTTCGGGGCAAACGCCGTTTTTGTATTGTAATACTTTTTCAAATGAGCCATTTTCTTTATAGCGCAGCCAGGCTCCTTCCATTAAATCGTTGACAAACTTCCCCTCTTTTTGCAGGTTCCCATTCTTGTAATACGATTTAGCAGCTCCCTCAAGTTTTCCATTAACATAGTTGGCTTCCCACATGAGCGGTCCTTCTACATAGAATTTTTTCCAGCTTCCGTTTTTTATGCCCTGTTTCCATGTAATTTGCTCAATTAAAATACCTTCTGAAGTAAACTGCTTGAATATTCCGTGCTTTTCGCCATCAACATACGATTCCTGCAAATAAAGTATGTTTTTCTCATCGTAATACGACCAAATACTGTCTTTGCTTTTTCCGATATAATTTCCGGTAGCGGCTATTTTTCCATTGCTGTGATAAAACTTAGCCGTGGCTTTTTCACCGGTGTTATTGTAATTGAGTATAGCAATCAGGCTCCCTGTTTTGTCCCAGCGGGTAAGTTTCCCGATGGGTTTATCATCGATAAAATAAGCTTCGTAACGGGGATTTCCATTTTCGTGGAATTGTTTCCAATTGCCTTGCTTCATCCCGTTAATGTCTACATAATTAAGCAGGGTGTCGCCTTGTTGCCCTACATTTTGTGACATTAGGGAAAAGGTGATAAAAAGTGCACAAAGTAAAAGAACAATTTTTCTCATATATTTTAACTATTTCTTCAAAAATAAACGAACAAAACTACATATAAAATGGGAACGCAACTATTAGTTGTTTATTTTTCTACCCGATTCCTGAATCAGTTGTGCCAGTTGCTTATTAAAGGTTTTGGCTTTTAAGAGTTCTTCCATAGTCAGGTGCATTCGGTACTTCCAGTAATGCCGTGGATTTGCCGGTTCGTTGATGCGTTCCTGATTTGGATTATCTATGCGTAGTTTTTCATCCATTGCCAGTAAATCCTGAATTGGGAAAACCGTCCACATGGCAGGCGAATACAGGTGTTGAATCAGGATTTCCTTACAAACCCAGGGTTCGGCAAAGTAGGGCATTTCGCCCCATTTACCCAGTTGCTGGTTGTAAAAAAGCTGGGTTTTCTCACGGTTCTCTTCCCACCATCCTCTAATTGTAGCCATATCGTGGGTCGATGTGGTACAAACCGATAAATAAGGTGCATCGGCCGGATGGGCAAAGTTTTTCTTTGGATCTTTGGGCATGCGTTGTATTTCTAAGCTAAGAATTCCAAATTGATTCATTACTTCGGGTACCGATGCGGGAATCATTCCTAAATCTTCACCACAAATGAGCATGTTGGTAGCGTTTACCAGGGCAGGAAGTTTTTCAAGGGCTTGTTTTTTCCAAAACTGTTCATGCCGGTGATAAAAATAGTGGATGTAAATTGCGTTAAAACGCTCTTTGGTTTCGTTATCGAGTTCCTGGTACGAGAACGTGGAATGCAATGAAATACGCGGATGAAACTGCTCGTAATTATCGCCGTCGGGTAGCAGCAATACTTCGGCGGCCAAACGGATTAGGCCCCACATCAGGGTGGCTTCTTTCTCGGGCAAATCTTCGGGGCCTCCCTTTTTTACAAAGTGCTCGTAAATGGCTCTTTGGGTACCAAATTCAGGTTTCAATTCAAAAACACTGAACGAGGTTTCAATCAAATAATCCTGAATAACTTCTTCGGTATAAACATGAAAAAGCTGGTACAAAAAATGGCCCCTTATGTAAGGTTTGCACATGCGGTTGTAGTCAAACCAAATACCCTGGTTTTGCAATTCCTGATGACTAAATGGTAGTGCCGGTCTGAAATGTCCAAGAATTCCCTGGATGGCATCGTAAGGGATTTCCCAGATGCGGAAAAAACCCAGAATGTGATCGATGCGGTAGGCATCGAAATATTCGGCCATTTTGGTAAGGCGGTTGCGCCACCACTGGTAATTGTCTTTGGCCATTTCGTGCCAATTGTAGGTGGGGAACCCCCAGTTCTGTCCATCGGCACTAAAATCGTCGGGGGGTGCTCCGGCTTGCCCGTCGAAATGATACAAACGCGGTTCGTACCAGGCATCAACACTGTAGCGGCTTATACCAATGGGAATATCGCCTTTAAGCACAATGCCCCTTTCACGTCCGTAAGTGCTCGCATCTTTTAGCTGTTTGTGCAGGTGATATTGAACAAAATACCACAGGGCAATTTGGTCGAATTCAGGCGAGCTTTCGTTTAACAAATGTTTTACCTGAGCCAGATTGTAAGTGCTGTAGGAGCCCCAGGTTGTAAAATCGCCGGTTCCAAACTTATCGCGCAAATACGAAAATACGGCATATGGAACCAACCAGTTTTTATTGGCTGTGAAAAATGCTTTGTAGTCTTTGTTTTTAAGGAAACTGTTCTTTTTTTCGGCAAAAAGCAAACGGCTGTATTTGAGTTTGAGTTTTACAATATTTTCGTATTCAACCGATTCTTTTTCGTTTAAGTTTTTTTGAAATTTTTTAAATTCTTCGAACAGTTTGGTCTCTTTGAGCTTACCCATTTTAAAAATGTTCAGGTAAAGCGGATGCAGGGCAAAAACTGAGATGGCCTTATAGGGGTATGAATCTAAAAAAGTATGAGTCGATTGGGTATCGTTAACCGGAAGAATCTGTATCATGTGCAGTTTGGTCTTCTGTGCCCAGTCGATAACTTTTTTGAGATCGCTAAAATCGCCAACCCCAAAACTTTGGCTGGTACGAATTGAGAAAACAGGCAAACTTACTCCGGCTCCTTTTATCTGTCGGTTGGCATAGCGGAATTGGTTGTCCCTGGCTTTGTAAACCGAATAATCGTCAACCAGGTTGGGTAAGGTAATGCTCCTGTTGAATCCTTCTTCCCAAATAACATTTTGGGGGTCTTCCTTATCAAAAATCAGGTATTTGTAGTCGAAGGTGTTGGGTAATTTTGTCATATCGAGCGCCAGTTTCCAATCGGGAAAGGCACCGTTATTTAAAGGAATTGCTTTTTGAATGTCCCAATTACCCAAGGCATCGCAACTTCCGGAAATTCCCAGCCATTGATTTTTGTGAACCTGTGGTGCGGTGACACTAAACTCTAAAACACGTGTGGTTTTTATGGGCAATACCAATTGTTTTTGGGTGGCTTCATCGGGTTTAAAAATAACTCCGGTAAATGCCGACGATTCCCAGGCAGTCATTTCAGGCGACAAGCTTGCCCATTGTTCCTGAATGTGATAGTGTTTGTATTTTAATCCGCGGGTTTTTATTGTCCGGTTTTTACCGGGCTCCCAAATCTGGTATGCGTGTTGTCCCGATTTAATGAGGTATTTGTATTCGAATGCGGGCTTCGATTTTGCACTTATGTTTAAAACCAGTTTCCATTTATTTGGTGCGATGCAATTCATGGCCAAAGCCTTATCGGGATTCCAGTTTCCTAATTGCGATACGCCTCCAATTACATATAATGTTTCGCCCCATTGGGTTTCACAATAACAATCGAACGATAGTGTCATAAAAATGAGTTTAGAGTTAATTGCATGGGGGAATTGCACGGCTAAAAATACAAAAAGAATAACGATTCACCAACAGTACTCCGGTATGTAAAGGAGATAAAAAAAGGCCATTCAGAAAAACTGAATGGCCCGGTATAACTTGTTGCTACTTTTTAGTGCGTTTCGGCAAAATAACGTTCGGCATCGAGGGCTGCCATACAACCGGTTCCGGCTGCTGTAATGGCCTGACGGTATACGTGGTCCTGAACATCGCCGCAGGCAAATACCCCGGGTACATTGGTTTTTGTGGTTCCCGGCTGGGTAATAATGTAACCCGTTTCGTCGGTGTTCAGATAGGGTTTAAACACATCGGAGTTGGGGGTGTGGCCAATAGCCAAAAAGAAACCATCTACTTTAATATCTACTTCCTGTTCTTCGGAGGTGCCCATTTTTTTAATCAGCTTAACACCTTGTACCACCCCATCGCCATAAATTTCTTTGGTGTTGTGCTCAAACAACACTTCGATATTTTTGGTATTGAATACCCGGTCCTGCATGGCTTTTGAGGCGCGCAGGAAGTCTTTACGGACAATCAGGTAAACCTTGTTACACAATCCGGCCAGGTAAGTGGCTTCTTCGGCAGCGGTATCACCACCACCCACTACGGCAACATCTTTACCCCGGTAAAAGAATCCGTCGCAGGTTGCACAGGCCGAAACCCCACCGCCTTTGTATTTTTCTTCCGACTCCAGTCCCAGGTATTTGGCTGTTGCACCGGTGGCAATAATTACGGTATCGGCTTTAATAACCTTTTCGCCATCAACAACCACTTCGTGTACCTTACCCGAAAAATCGACTTGGGTAACCATGCCCCAACGCACTTCGGTACCAAAACGTTCGGCTTGTTTTTTCAAATCTTCCATTAAGGCGGTTCCATCGGTTCCATCGGGATACCCGGGGAAGTTTTCCACTTCGGTTGTGGTGGTAAGTTGACCTCCGGCCTGCATGCCCTGTATCATTACCGGTTTCATGTTAGCGCGTGCAGCGTAAATAGCGGCTGTATATCCGGCAGGTCCCGAACCTATAATCAAACATTTTACATGTTCTGCTTCACCCGACACTTTTTTTTCAGTGGTTGCCTGGGGAGTTTCCATTTTTTTGAAAAAATCCATAGTATATTTTTTATCAGATTATTGTTTTAATATTTTAGCAAAGGTAAGCAATATTTCAGCTCCTTTTTTTTAATCGGGGAGCTACTTCTCAAAAAGCATTCCAAAATATGCAGTTTAGTAGATATGTTGTTTGTTCTTTTGATGGAATGCAAGGCAGTGGCATAAAAGTACAACCTTTTCAAAACGAATCAGGCCAGGTATTTAGATGAAAAATTGGGCACTGAAACTGGCATGCATCCCCAAGTATTTCTTATTGAATACAAGCTTATAGTTTATTTTTATAAGTCTATAGTTGCCATAAATTAGGTCTTTGTCAGTATTGGTTGGTACAAATGATTTCTTTTGTTTTTTAAGTGACAATTTCCTCAGACACAAGGTACTTTATGTATAAGGCAATTAAAATTGTAGGGAAATTAAATTTTATGTTGCATTATAAAATAGGTTTTATAAATTTGCAGTCCAATTCGGGATGTAGCTCAGCTTGGTTTAGAGTACACGTCTGGGGGGCGTGGGGTCGAAGGTTCAAATCCTTTCATCCCGACTAGGAAAGACAAGGGTTTGAGAATTTTCTCAAGCCTTTTGTTTTTTAAAATCGTGAGTATTCCGTGAGTAAAACAAAAAAAGCGGCTTATTTTGCCGCTTAATGCCTCTTGCAAAGTGTACCAGCTTTGCCAATCCTCTTGAGGCTGATTGTATCTTAACCAGGTGTTAGCTAAACGGTATAAATTTTAAAGGACGTAACATTTACACCCCAGGTTCCATTTTCATCGGGTTTCCTTATTCCAGATTCTTTAATTAGCCGAATAGTAAACTCACCTTTCTTTTCTGTCACTAATTTAAAATCAATAAGACATTTTGACGGTATAAGGTCAGTTTTAACCGATTCACGCTCAACCAGTGTAATTTTTCCGGCTCCTTTTAGTGTAAGGTTAATTCTTTCAATATTACTATCTACAAGTTGCGATGTGTGCAGTTGAGTAATTTGTACATATTTTTTAGCTTTTCGGGCATGTCCCTTTATGGCATGTCTAAGGAATAGTTCCAGTGTTTGTTTTGCTTCCATATTTTTTAATCAATAATTTAATTCTGTTATTTCTATACACTTTGTTAAAAATAAACCATTTAAATCTCAACCAAAATAACTTTTTCTTAATTGATTTGATTTGTCTATTCAGATGGAACGTATCAATCTCAAGCTTGAATTCTATTGCTGCCATAGTTACAGTGAATTTATGTCAATTGCTAATTCATTACCAATTAGATTATAAACATCGTAATGATGTTCAATCATCCATTCGTAAAATAATAAAGGACATTCTGATAATATTTCATTGTCATATGATAAAGCTACATTATCTCCACCAAGCACATTTATTACAATTAGTTTATCATCAATAAATTCAGTTGGAACTTCAATTATTTTTAGATTAGCACATGTAATTTGTTCTTTGCAAAATAATTCAAATGATTCATCTTTGGTTAAATCTGAAAGTGGATGAAGTATTGGCCTAATCTTTTCTAGTTCAAATGAAAGATATGTGCCGTGATAATTTAAATAAACAAATAAACCGTTTATACCCACTAATTTTGGTGATGGATACATTTCACTATAAATTGAACATTCAATGTTATAAGGCAAATAAGGTGCTAAATGCTTTAATTCAAGTTTTTCCATAATTCTCTCCATTTTCTGCAAGTTTAAAAATGTGGCAATAGGATGTATCAAAAATTTCGAAAAAAACCAAAACGGAAACCCTTTTCAATTCCAATAAGGTCATATGATACTGAATAAGAGTATTTTTTATAATCGATAATAAAAGTAGGTGAGAGGTCATTTACACCGGCAAAAGCCCCGGCTCTGAATTGGAACACTTCAGGATCACATGTTCGCAAATTGACAAATTGAAAATGAATATTGGCCATTTTGTTGGCATATATGCTGGCATCAATTACCGCGTTAACCTCGTTAATAGTAGTATCAATGTGGTAGTTTCGTTGTAAAAGGTAATCTGCAACCTTGGCAGCTGTATCTACAGGAACCGGAACCAGAACAAATATTGTGGTGTCTTTATACTCAATTTTTATAGTATGGCTTCCGGTATCTCGAAATACAATTTCGGGTTCCTTTTCTTCAACCGGTTCTGGAAGGTCTATGGATACACTGGCCGTGTCGCTGTCAATAATGTTGGCAATCTCTTTTTTCTGGATGTTTTTACCATAGAAGAAACTGGCAATTGAGCATGCAAGAAGTATTAATATGTACCAAAGGTGTTTCATGTCATTTTTAATTAATTCCTACTATACCATTGTATTGGGATTAAAGCCTGATAACTATCCCTTTTCATGCATGTAATTAAATCAGAAGCCAATACTTTTACATAGTACCTGAAACCATTTACTCTTTCCTTTTTCTTCGATTCAACAACATGATAAACACTGTTGCTTTTAGTTTTTCCAATTGCTACAATAAAATCATCAGTCTTAATATCGATAT
This sequence comes from Bacteroidetes bacterium HGW-Bacteroidetes-4, assembly GCA_002840905.1. Classification (GTDB taxonomy): domain Bacteria; phylum Bacteroidota; class Bacteroidia; order Bacteroidales; family SZUA-534; genus GWE2-40-63. The sequence goes on from PHDD01000001.1 coordinate 30,850, forward strand.
CATTACGGCTATCAACATAAAGCTTCTTAAGTTTATCGCAGCAAACAGCTTTCATAGCCAATCAATTTTATTATTCTTGATAAAATAGTGAGCATGATAAGGATTCTCACCGGACCAATTACCCACCGATGGACTAAGAGAAACCACATTATTTCCATGTTCAGTTAACGTCCACCCGTCTTTCCAATATGGTTTTAAATCCATTATGCAACGGCCCCCACAACCACAGGCACATGAATGTGCTACAATTCCAAATTCTTTTGAAATATAAAGCTTACCATCTTCCAGTTTTTGGGGAATGGTTTCAACAAAAACCGGTGTTATTTCAAGTAGTCTCATTTTTACTCTTTAAATATCTTAAAATACCATCCACATGAGCCTGTGCAATTTGTTTTCGTCCGGCTTCTGACATAATATACCTACAATCGCTTTCAGTATCCATAAAAAAGTTTTCGGTAAGAACAGCCGGACATTTGGTTTTTCTCAGTATATAAAACTGGGCTTCTTTATCTGGGTCACCGTCCGAATAGTCGCGCCTGAACCTTGTATTTTTGAACAATTTATAAGCTGATGCAAAAATATAATTGGCAATAATATCACTCTCAGTTTGTCCCAAACTTGTAAAGCATTCCCAGCCATGCCCACCACCAGCATTGGCGTGTATTGAAATCAAAAACGATTCTTTATCGGTATGGTAAATAGTATTAGCCCTATCAACACGATCGGCCAGTGAAATATCATCCAGTTCAGGAACCAGAATAATTGATTTAATACCCAATTCATTTAAACGTTCGTGAATAAGCTTAACCACCGCCCGGTTAAATTCATATTCGAATAGTTGTGAACCATCGGGCCATACCGGAGAACGTTTACCAGGAGTATTTTTCCCGTGTCCATTGTCAAGAATTATCATTTGTTTTTAAATTTTCCAGTTTCGTCAAATTCCTTTAACTTATTCAGCAACCACTTGGGAACCCAGGTTTCGTTTATGCTACCCACATTCTCAATAATGCTTATTCCTTCCTTAACCATCAATGACGTAAGCACTAATTTTTCAAACCAATCAAACAGCTCAACTTTTACGCCTCCAATCCTAAAGCTCACAAATATGTGGGCTACAATTAGCAGGCTCATGTATGAAATAAGTTTGAATATAACCTGACCCCAGGCTTTTGATGATAAAGTTTTACGTTTCCAGTTTTTAAGGAAACCAAGTAAAGAGTCAAATGCTATCATAATAAACAGGTAAATAAGAAATTCCCAATCGTTGAAAAGGTATTTCTCAACAAGTCCTGTTATTGGCGTGAATGCTACTGAAATCATCAGTATGTATAGTGCTTTCGTCATTGTGGTAGAGTTAAGGCCAATGGCCGGTTATTATTTTATTTTTACATCAACGGTTTTACCGCTTCGTCCAAAGGGGTGAATCAAAACCTTTCCATTATCATAAACCATCCTGAAATCTCCCACGCTCTTAGTTGTGTTGTTTTCAAAATAATTAGAGTTGTCTTTAATGGATATGGGAACCGATACCCCAAATAACTGAAGGATAATTTTTGCCAGGTCATAAAATCCGTTGCTGAATAATCCTATTGATATACCAATTAGCAAGGCATAATACCAGTATTGGATAGAATCAAATAATCCCAGCTTAAAATACCATCCCACAAACGATAGGAAAATGGCTACAATAAAACTGAAAATCTGGTACCAATAGGCTTTAAGCTTTACAGCTTTTTTAACAGCCTGAACAATTGAGGCAACTAAAGCGGCCAAACCGCCAATTGTTGCAAAACTTTGGGTTACGACTTCCGATGCCTCACCTTGAGAAGCAAAGGCTGATATTCCAAACCCAAGGAATAACAGTAAAATTAAAACTAGCTTTTTCATAATAATTGAATTAAATGTTAAACTTTTATATAAGCCCAAGCCTTGTCACTTCTGAAAGGCATTCCTGCTCCGTTTCTGCCACAAATAGTTGATGTACGCTCTCAGTTGTTCCAAGGTCAACGAAAGTAGGTTCCTGAATTAAACGTTCACCATCATGCGCAAAAAACCAATAATTGTCCCCAATTATCCGGTTCACATTGATTGTAGTTTGTTCGATTGTTGCTGCCATAATATTAGTTATAAGTCACCGTCCAACCGGCTGTTATTAAATCATTTTTAGCAGTTATACCATCATAACCAGTTATGGCTCCATCTGTCAAAGCTGCATTTGTGCCGCCAACATTCAGCGTACCATTTGCCCAACCCATTGCCTCAATGTCGTAGGTATTTTGGTCACTTTCTACGGCTGTGAATGCACATGAATCAACGCGTATATTAATACCATCGTTTGACCCGGTTAGTTTAGACCAGTCAATAATACCGATACCTGTTGAGAAGGCATAAAACACGTTTATTTTATTTGAAATTATTGGGAGTGTAATAGATGTTAAATTTGGGTTGATGTACACTGCCAAAGTACCCCCAAAACCTGTTAACCCAGATAAATCCAGTGTTCCCGTGAGATTGCACTGATTAGCGTAGTAATAAGTAAAAGTTTTAGAGCTGACTGGATTAATGATTTGGGTAAGATTTGGGTTTATGTGAACTCTTAGGTCACCACCTAACCCCGTTAACCCGGATAAATCCAAAGTTCCCGTGAGATTACAGCTTGAAGCATAGTAATATGTAAAGGTGTTTGAACTAACTGGATTAATGATTTGTGTAAGATTTGGATTTCCATTAACTCTAAAAAGACCTCCTAAACCTGTTAAACCGGATAAATCCAACATTCCTGTTAAATTACAGTCTGAAGCATAATACGTACTAATATTATTAGAGCTGACTGGATTAATGATTTGGGTAAGATTTGGGTTTTGGTAAATAAGAAACCCACCCCCAAAACCTGTTAACCCAGATAAATCCAGTGTTCCCGTGAGATTGCAAGCGTGTGCTTGATACGCTAATATATCTTCGGATGTTGGTGCATGTGAAATACCCGTTAAATTAGGGTTAGAATATACTCTAAAGTAGCCTCCGAGTGTAAACCCTGTCATATCCAGTGTACCTGTTAAATCACATAAATATCCGTTATAATTAGTTAGGATATATGATGAACTCACTGGATTTATTATCTGTGTGAGATTTGGATTATTATTAAATGTTATAGAACCTCCTATATTTTGGAAGGTTGATATATCTAAAGTTCCAGTGATGTTACATTCCTGAATACTATAATAATTGACATTTTTATCATGTGTCGGATTTATAACTTGAATTAATTCACTATTTGAATGCAATTGAAAATTAGTGCAACTCTCAAGTAATGACATATCAAGTGTCCCTTTTATATTTTGACTTGAAAATACGATACTAGAAACTTTCGAAAAATTCGAAAGGGATACAGTAACCTTTAAATCCTGAGTGTTACCAGTTAAATCAAAACTTGGTGTGTTTGCGGCTTGAACTCCGTATCCCTCGACCCTCCATATAGGAACTGATGAATCAGATGTGTTTATTGTAGGATTAAAAATACCGTCTTTATTGGTAATGAATGTCATAACCCTGCTTCCAAATTGTAACCCGTTGTTGGCTAGTAATGACATTCTACACCTCCTCATTTGAACATGTCACACTCTTGTAGTTTCCATTATTCATAATAGAAATCTGATAAAACCCAACATCTAGAGTAAGTAATAAAGTGTCCCAACGGGAATCCCCACTTTTGTGACCAGTAGCAAAAGTAAAAGTCCTTGCTCCTCCGGTCACTTCAACCGGAAACCACAAGCTCTTAAAATTGGCTGCATTCACATAGCTGATAGTCACATTCTCATTCACCACAATGGCACCACCCCCGGTTTTGGTTGCCCAAACTTCGCGGAGGCTGTCAAAATCAAACTGTAATTGTCCGGTGGCTACACTTACTTCAATAGTTTTACGGCTGGTAAATACCGTTTTTAGCCAGGCTAAAAAGGTGGCTTTTAAATTGCCAAGAGTAAGCTTCTTGAGAGAGTTATTATCCTCACTGTCAACCAAAGCCAGTTCATCAGCATCAACGGGGGTCTCTTTGTCGGTTGCCCCGTGGATTAAACTGGCGACACTGGGACCACTTTCACCGCCAAAATAGGGTAAACTGTTCCATGCGGTTACACCATCACCAATCTTTAGCTTGTTGGTGTCTGTTTCAAGACCTTGTTGTCCGTCTGCTAATACAGGATTCAGAGCTGTCCAAGCTGCTGCTGTCCCCCTTTTTATTTGAATTTTTGCTGCCATTATACTATTTCCCCTTCATCAATTACATCATCAATCTGGTAAATCTCATCTACACCCCCTCCATCCAAAAATTGGTCAGTGGGTTGGCCTCCGTATGGAATAAAAGAATCGGTTGCTAAATCGTACTGTTTAATAACCCCTGTATCAGAGATAAAATAAAGAGCCTGGTCTTCTTTCTCTTCTGGAGGTAAAGCATCAAATTCAGCTTGTGTTCTTTTATAAAAATTTACTTCCATACTACTTTGTTGTTTTCAATAAGCGTATTAACCGCTGTTGTGTCTGCTTTTTGTGCAATATTTATTGTGTTGATGTAGGTTGTTGCTTTTGTGTTATTCAAATTTTTTGACAACTCTTGCAATTTGCCCGACTTTTGAAGCGTACCCACTTCAATCTTATTGAACTTATTCAGATTGTAATAGCTGCGTTCTAATTCATTTACCCTTATTAAACCTGATATTCCCAGATTCGTATCAATCACAATGACGTAATCACCTACATTCATGCTTATTTCTTTTTCTCTTACATACATTGGGTCAATTGATAGTTCATAAGTCACCCGGGGTACACTGTATTCTGAAAGGTAAGCTTCAGCAGCGGTTTTCAAACGAGTCTCAGCATCATCAATATAGCTTTGTGGCAGGTAAATATCATATATGGTATAGGTATCACCAACTTCGGGTTTAACCGTTTCGTTTGGAAAAGTAATCCCGGAATCTGTTAAATAATCTAATGTGAATGTTTTAGTAGTATTATTGTAACTACATTCGAATGTACGGCCTATCAGGTTACCACTTTTAAAATTTATTTTAGGTGTTAATCCTGGTAATAAATAGTCATTCAGATTGAAATCAATTCCTGTATCAATGAATAATCTTACATTTCCTGAATCAACACCGGTAACAGTTCCCGTGCGTGTTGGGTAAATGTCAAAATCATCTTTTGTGCGCTCACAAAGGCCGTATTTGTTAACATTGTTTTCAACACGGCTTTCATTACTTAGTGCTGTGTTGGCAAATGCAAGTTTTCCAATGTAATCCCGGTAACCAACTGGAAGGTTCCTGTCAGAACCATAAGCCCACAAGCGGGTAATAATATTACTATTGTCAATATTCTTGCGGAATAAATTATACAACCCTTGGTAAACCCCAACTTTAAACGAATCGCTTAATGTGGCTCCGGTTTCCTGAAAATGTAGTGTCTTATTGACAATAGAGAATGAAACTCCAAATTCATCGGCCACTGTATTAATAGCTGAAAATACAGTGTCGTTATCGAACGTGATTGTTTTAGCTTCGGTTGAATCTGCATTTCCAACTTCATAGCCAACATGGTCACGATTCATATTGAGCACAAACAAGGACAAGAAATCAGCAGCAGTTCCGGTATAAATTTTAACTGGTAAATTGTCAAACATTAAAGCCACTTTATCTAGCTCATGAATCGGACCTTCGAATTTGCATTCGTATTTGAATTTATTTACTCCAAGTTTTTCAAATCTGGGTTGTTTATTGATGGTGTATTTTACACCTGAGAATACTATAAAATCACCCACATTCAATTCAATGTATTCAGATTGCGTAAAATTCAATTTAATAACATCATCTGACATGTATTTTTGATACAATACAGAATCGGTACCTGGTTTTACATATACGGTACTCAATCCGGTTCTAAATATTTGCACCCAGTTAACCATTGTCAGAATAGGTTTGTAAATTTAAAATCATTGTGTTTTTAGTGTCAATAGCTGTTACTGATGATGGAACCGCGTTTGTTCCGCCCGATATATCAAGAACCAATGGATCTGCGGTTCTATAATGAACTACCGAATTAAAGGCTTCTAAAAGTGTATTAATATCACTCTCTGGTATATCATTATTCCCTAAATGAAATTCGTTTGGAAAATAAGAGTAAGCGGTACCGCTATCGTTTACAAAGTTGAACCGGGTAACACCAGCATTTATAAGTTTAAACGACCCTTTAAACATAAAGAATCTGACCTTGGTACCATATTCTGAATTTAGATAGGTTTCAACTTTAAGATAGGATAAGGCACTCACATCTAAAAACTCTCTGGTAATTGTCAAAGTAGCCATGTTGGTACCAGATGGTATGTATATTATTTCGCGAACTCCGTTGAAAATTATATGGTAGTACATATCCTGTGAGGTGGTACCTTCACCCATATGTAATTCTAGCGTAAATGGTTTGGTAACATACGCGTTTACATCATAAATACTCTTATCAGTGTCAAAATCAGGTACAACATAAGGAGGGGCAATGTTAGGAGCATCTTTATCAATGTCCATAATAACATCATATTTTCCGGCTACCAAATAAGTGTGTGAGTAATCTCCACTATGTTCTAAAAACTCTTTAACACCATCTCCCCAATGCAACCATCCGGGTCCTTTTGTGTTTGAGTATATATAATTTGTGCTTACACCTGTATCAACATAATCTATCAAGGCGTTTGGATTGGATCCTTTTAATTTTAAATCAAATTCATAAATGCACTTATTTTTTGATGAATAGAGTTTACCGCTAATATCATCGTTTCTGTAGCATAAAAACGCTTTTCTAAATACAGTGTCGCGCATAGATAACACAAACAAACCTTTTGTTTTTGTGGCATATGTTAAAGCTTCCATTGATGAATCGATATCATCTTCAGTTGCTGCAACCATAATGCATTTTAGTGTATATTCACCGGCTTCATATTTAATGTTATTGAAATCAACATCAACACCGCTTTTATCGGGCCATTCATACGTATTTACACGCTGTTTTTGACCTGCAATAAGGGAATCATAGTTCAATACCTTAATTCCATATTGAGTATCAATGTTAACATTATCGATATAAAATGTTGGTTCCATAATTATAATGATTGCACCGCATCGCGGGTTTCTTTTGTGTACTTTTCAATATTTTCAAGCCTTGCTGTGTCTTGTTTAATTGCATTCAACACAGCTAAACTTTTAGTCCCAATATCCAGGTTCCTACTTGCATAATCTACGCTTTCAATAACTTTCGTGTCAATATTGATTAACCTTCCGGCTAAAATCTGAGCGGTATCTTCCTGAATGTTTTTTACAGCACCAGTTGTAGAAGTGTTGGAACTTCCACTTTCACCTGTTGTGAAAATATCTGCACTTGGATAAAGTTTTTGAATGTCTTTTAAGCCCGTTTCAACGGCTCCTAAAACGGTTGGCAATATGCCATTAAACTCCTTTAATTCATCGGTGATATTATAATCAGGATTATCACCATAAAAGCTATTGTACATATCTTCGCCAAGCTTGGTGAATAATGGACCCAGTGTTGCAGCAAAAAGAGCATCTACCATTAATTTGGCAATCATGTTATCTATATAATTGCCTAAATCATCAATAGCATCGTAAATATCACCATTTCTAAAAGCGTTTAGCAACATGTTGGTAATATCATCACCCATATCACCAACAATTTCTTTTAGGTTTGACCTAATGTCTTCCTGGGCTTCTTTCACCTCAGCAGTATATTCTTCCCAATTGTCAACTATGTTCTTACCGCTTTCGTCAAGCTTATCGTAGTTTGCAATAATTTCAGGGTTAAGTGCAAAAGTTTCCGGGTCATAAATCCAACCATAGGCCTCTTTAAGTGTGCTCTCAATATCCTTCCAATGTCCAAAACCTAAAAAGCCTGAAACCCATTTTTGACTTGTTACAACTGTTTCCTGATTTAGGTCATCGACTAAATTAGCTAAGTTACTGGTGGCTATTTTATAGCGTTCAGCCCCATCAATAGCCTGTTGATATGGGTTACCAATACCAAATAAATCTTTATTGTTACGGGCTTCCTGTTGAAGTTGTAGTTGCGACATTTGCAGCAACTCAATTTGTCGCAATATCTTTTCAGCCTCAAGCCTGTATTCGGCTGCTGTTTTACCGCTATTAAATAATTCACCAATAAGCTCCGATATTAAACTAATACCAGATGCCACAGCCTGTATATAGTTTCCGGTTATGATACCTGATGCAATATTGGCAACCCCACTGGCAACTTTCGATGCCGTTTCAAATACTTTTGATAAATCAGAATCAACATTATCTAGCAAACCAGCTATTGAGCCAAATAAATCACCCATATCGTTAATCGATTGGATGGTATTTTCCCGGAGCTCTTTTTCAATCTCACCCCGCTTTTTTGCTAATTCAATTTGTTGAAGGCTGCCTTGTTTCTCTTTGGCTATCTGAATATCAATAGCGGCTAACTGCTCCCGAAGTTCTTTGTTCCGTTTGCCCGATATATCGGCAAAAAGCTTTTTGTAAATGCTGTCTGAATCATCTTTATATGTTAAAAGGGCGTTACGTTTCGCCTCAAGAGCAGCTTTCTCTTTTACCAGGTCCTTTATGCGTTCAGCATCTTTAGCTTTGTTAATCTGCTTATCGATGGCCGATATTTGGTCAGCATATTGTTGAATTAACCCACGGTCATCAGTTACCGGGCTTGCGCCTTTAGGCTGTATCTTGGTTAAGTTCGATTGACGGATGGGAGAAAGAACAATATCACTTTCACTGGCTGCAATTTCAATAAGGGCTTTTTCCTGTATTTCTTTTGCATCAGCGTATCGTTTCATTAAATAATCGGCAAAAGAGTTATTGCCTTTTACATATTGGTTGTTTGCTGCAAAATCAGCTTTTACGGCTTTCGATTGAAGTTTTTCATATTCGTCAAATGCTTTCCGGGCATCATCCAGTTCTTTTTTTAATCCTTCAGCATCAAACCCTGTTGCGGTTCCTGAACCTCCAGTTCCTTCCGGTTTAGTTTTTTTCCTGATATAGCCTGAATATAAATCATCAATCCGTTTCAATGTTTCGGCATCCCGCCTCCGTGCATTGGCAATTTCGTTTATCAGATTAATAGCCTCTTGTGAAACATTTGGATCCAATGCAAAGAAACTGGAAAAGTCACCTAACAATCCAAACTTATCTACCGATGTTGATAAGAAATCGTTAAAAGCTGATGATACCTCTGAAACATTGGCGTTCATTATTTGGGAAAGCTCTTTAAAGGCTCCTTGTTCCCTTTTTATTTGATCCTCCAATACTTTGGTACGCTCTTCCTGCGATGCTTTTAACGCAATATGCTCCCTTATTGCATCGTTTACAGCTAATTGGGCTATTTCAATATCTTCAAGCGTAGATTTTTCAGTTAACAAGTTTGGCAAATAGCTACCATACAAGCTATTAATTTCTTTAATTAATGTGTTGCGGGTTTCAGAACCTTCATTAGTCTTTCTAAGCCGGTCAAACAGTTCGTTCGATTTAGCCAACTCTTCAGCCAACGATTGATTATATTTCTCTGTTGAATTTGCCAGTTCATCTACACTCACCGTTGTTTCTTCAACACTTTTGTTGAACTTAAAATAAGCGGCCATTGCTAACCCCAAAACAGCAACAACAGCCGTAAGCGGGTTCATTGCCATGGTAGCAAATAAAGCACGTGTAGCAGCGGTAAGCTTCCCTAGTACACCAACCCCGGCTGCTGATGATGAATTCCAGGCTAATTGAGTAGCGGCTGTTATCTTTGTCCAGCGGTTTAACAACTCCTCACGGGCTATAAGAATTTTTAAAACAACCTCTTGAGATGCTAGCGATAGGGTAGTGGCAATTGTGCTGGCATTAAAAACCAGCATCAAAGCTGCTCCAACTTTCAGTGTTTTTCCCAGGTTATCAAAAAACTCATCAATTCTACCGGTTTCAAAAGCTTCGTTAAGTTCAGAACCAATATTGCCAACGGTTTCAATAACACTATCTCCAAGTGGTGATAATTGTTTAAGTATATTATTTCGTAGTCGGCTTACAATGTCGGCAGTACTCTGTTCTACTTTTGCGGCTGCTGCTGATGTGGCACCAAAAGCATTATTCATAGCATCCAGATCACTTGCAGCAACTTTAGCTTTATCACCGGTAAGGGCAAGAACAGCACTTATACCTTCAATATCGGGAATAAGTTTCCTAAGTTCATTTTGTGAGCCCCCGGCCATTTCAGAAATCTTCTGCAAACCCTCCTGGTAGCTCATGGTGTCTGACCATCCATCCCCAAGCACCTTGTTCATATTAATCAATGAACTACGAATCTGGGTCATTGCCTGGGCTGTTGGGGTACCCTGTTTGGTTATCGATGCTACAGCAGCTGAAACCTCTTCAAAAGAAACACCCATGGAAGAGGCCAACGGGGCAACTATGGCCATTTTACTGGCCAGTTCCGGGAAGGTTGTTTTACCTTTTTCTACTGTTTTAAAGAAAACATCTGAAACCGCTTCGGCTTCACTGGCTTCTTTTCCCCAGGCGTTTAATACGGTTGTAAGTCCATCAGCTGCCACTGCTGTTTCAACAAATCCAGCAGTACTGGCTTGAGCCGATTTTCTAAGCACTTCCAAACCAGCCTCACCATCGTAACCGGCTGAAACAATATCGTACATAGCCTCAGATAAGGCCTTACCCGACTGGGAACCTAATGTCGAAACTTCAAGAATCTGCTCTTTATAGTAATCATACTTTCCAAAAACCTCATCTGAAATTGTGGCAACCTCAGTTAATGCTGTGTTAATATCTGTTGAAAACTGGTATAATCCTTTTGTTGCCTGGCCAAATGCCTGAAGGGTAAAATATCCACCAATAGCGGTTGCTGCTTTTCTAAATACAGAATCCATTTTTGAACCCTGAGCCTCAGCATGGTTGGTGAGCTTGGTTAAGTGGCTTTCTATCTTATTAAACTCAGCATAAAGCCTTTTGGCATCAATCCCTGATTCGAAATATAAATTACCCCCGGTTTCCATTAATGAAATATTTTTTTCATTTCTTTTATTTCCTCTTCAGCACTGTTGGCTTTCAGCTTTACAACCTCATCGCTTTCACTTTCTTCGTATTCAAAGTATGGTATATCAACCATCTCCATTACAAAGTTTTGATAGCTCATTGTCAGGATTTCTTCCCGGCTTTTGTGGAGCTCTTTTTGTCCGATTGCGATTCGTCCCCAGATGGTTTTTCCTCCCTGGAGTTTTCCTCTCCGTTTAGTATTATGCTTGCTCTTTGTACTAATGCCACACACAAAAAAAAACTGTTGGTTTCGTACCTTGATTCAGCATTTTGCAACAACACAAGTTGTTCGGAGGGTATCATTGCCCTAACTGACCGTGCCAGTATTTTTGTAAAAAGCATTATTTTCCAAGGCTTATTAAGCAATGAAATAGCAATGTATTTTGAGATTGGAACTGCGTTCTCATTTATGTGAATCGATACCGATTCTTTGGTAACTCTTTTCACAAATGATGCATAGGGTGAAAGTGCAATCATTGTATCCACACGCAGTGGTTTAAGATAAAATGGGAACTTAATTCCAAACACTTTTATCCATATACGTTTACCGATATCTAGTGTAGTATCAGCAATTTTTTTTGCTTCTGAACCTGTCATAGTTAGTTAATAAAAAGAAAGGGGGCGGAGAGATTACCCCCAATCAAATTATACAGAAGCGTATTCGTAATCGTATTTTGCAACACCCGTTTTGGTAGGCTTAAGCACACGGCCTTTTACCATATACCCGTGTAATCCACCATCGTCAACCATTGGGTAGGCCGATAATGATACACGTGGCAGGTTCCAGGTTATGCCCCGCTGGGTAGTGAACTGAACGCTCATTTCCTTAGCAGGTACACCATCAGGAGCCTTAAAGGTAACTGTACCGGTACCTGCACCAGATGTACCATCGGTAAATGATGCTACAAAGGTGGGAGTAAAGTCAGTCACCTTAAATTCAATGGTAATATCACCCTCCTTAGCCGACTCTTCCAGGGTTTCACCTTTGTGATTTTTAAAAGGTGTGGTAGCAGCTTCAGAACCGTTAAATTTAACGGTTTTTTCTTCCATATCGCCAACGCTGGTAAGCGATAATGACATTCCACCATCAGACTCGATTTCACCGAGTTTCAGGTCATCAATGTCTATACTTGTCTTTGCCATGATTAACTGTTTTTAAGAATTTTTACTAACAATCTGATATTCACATAATGCTCATTTAGCGAGTTCTCGCGAAATGTTTTTGAGGTTTGTATATACAAGTCAATTTCACCTGAATGAACTTTGTCCAGTACATTGTAGGCATTGGATTCTAACTCTTCAAGCCGGGCTGTATTAGGAACAGTCGAATTGATATCGTTCACATGCAGATTGACATTTACAATAAGTTCCTGAAGTAGTTTGTTTGGTATATCTAATGAGTTAACAACAACATATTCGCTACCGGCATCAACCGTTGGCCGTGAATGCTTGTAAACATTTGCAAGCAAGCCACCGTTTTCTTTATAATACCGGGCAACAAATGATACTATTTGGTTTGATGTCATCATTGCAAACTCATTTTTTTACCTGTTTTTTTGGCTAGCTCTTTAAGGTCTTTGGCTAAAAGCTCAACAATCTCATAGCTTTGGCTTGTAATTACATTGTAGCCTCTACTTTCTACATAAGCAGCGTAATTCATACCGGCCATTCCAATTAACCGGTATCCGGGTCTTTTTGGTACTTCATTTAAAGCAGCTTTTGCTTCCTGGGTTTGTCCACCCGGGAAACTACTGTGAATTACATCATTGTCTTTAAGAATAAAGTATCCAATAGAATTACGGAGATTAGCTGTTCTGTCAGTATAATCACCTTTTTCAAAAGCACCATCAAACGAATTGTTATTTCGGGCATCAGTAACAAACTGTTCACCTCTACGGGCCAATGTTGCAATAATAGCCTGTTCAATTCTTCTTAAATTGTCAGATTTATCGAAAGTTATTTTTGCTTTTATAGCCACAATATAGAGTATGATTGATAGTTAAAATGCTCTAACACTTCAGAATCGATAGTTTTACCCGGAATAGTTACCACTGCTTTTGCACCTTTAGGAATTTCGGTTGACATTACATCCAAATAAACTTTGTATGTTGCTTCAACCTTTTTTCCATCAGCCGATGTAAAAGTTTTAACTACCCCGGAACCATTACCCGATGGAACCAGCCTACAATCACCTTCAAAGCTTCCACCTTCCGGTGTTTGCCAATTGTTGTCCGCATCCTGGTATGGTTTCCCATCCCATGTTATTGAAATAGTATGTGGTCTAAAGTTTACCATGGACTTATACCTCTAACTGAACTAGTTCCAAAAGGATTGGCTTTTCCGTATTTATTGTAAGTACTGATAACCAAATCTTTGATTGTTTTTTTATCGGCTAGTGATATCGATAAATCCCCTTCAGTAACATTGGGCATTGTTATAACCAGTTTTAGAGCATCAGCGGTACACATCTCCAGTGTTGCAAATTTTGAGGCACTGTATTCATCAGTACTATTAACACCATTGTTAATGAGCACCAATTCCAGTTGGCTATCTCTAACAGGATAGCCAACTGAATTTTTTAATGCTTCTAAAAAGGTCATAGCCTACGCAGTTTTGGTTTCAATATCCATAATGAATATTGAATCAATTGTTTCCAGTCCGGGGAATGCGTTCAGTTCACAACCTGTAAATTCGGCCCAAGGATTATTTTGAGACCATTTACTAATCAACACGTGATTGTTGGTTGCATACTGTACCTGCTGAACAGGTTTCAATTGCTCAATAGCATAGGCATTGTGAATGATACCTAATTTACCCGAAGGCACAAAGGTTACCGAAGTACTGTTCCAAGGATCAACAGCGGTTATTACACCACTTTTTTCAATACCAATACTCTCATTCACAAGTTCAATGTATGGGAATTTGTTGGCCAAAAGCATTTGGTTCACTTCATCCAAGGTACCTACCCGCTTTTGGTTATCACCCATTCTAAAGTAACCGGCTAATTGTGCGGTTACCTCAGCAGATGCCTGAAACTTCCACCATCCGTCAAAGGTCATGAGCATTTTTTCAAACACAATACCCCTTTGTTTTGCTGCTTTCACAGCAAGTTTAATGTCGGTAATAGGTTTACTTGATGCTACGATAGACCATTTTTCAGTAACCGTAAGCTTGTTGGCAGCAGGCATTAGCAAATCAATGTCATCATACACAACACCATCAGGGTTGGTAGTGGCATTAATAGTTACTTTACCCGTTGATAAAGCTTGCAGTACCATCATGTCAATTCGCTTAAGCGGTGCCTCACCGGCTTTTTTCACGTCTCCCCACATCAGGTCAAGGATTTGCTTTTGTTTCATTGCATCCGAAACATTTGCCATGTTCTGGATGGTCAAATAATTGCGATAATCACTTTCCTTCATTTTGAAGAGTTGCTTAATAGCTGGCACTTCGCCTGAATATTTCTCAAGTTCAGCGCGTGAACGCAAGGGTGCTCCACTTTCGCGGTCAACAACCGATGCAGCTGCTTCAATTCGGCTACGGCCTACAGCGGTCTGGTAGGTTAATCCGATAGTTGTCACACCCCAATCAAAGTATTTGCCAAACCAGGTTGGTGCAAACTTTTCCTTTGATTTATCTACTACTACTTGTAGCTTCTCACTGTAAGCTCCAAATACTGATTTAATTTTGTCAGCCATGATAACCTCCTATTAATAAGATTGAGAAAAAATAATATTTGGTACAGCCGACTTAACAGCAGTTGGAACCAGCGGGATACGTTTTTCAAACACGGTACCGCGTAACAGTACTGAGCATGATTCGTTATCACCAGCGGTTACAGATTCGTACAACAGTCCTTTCGGAGTGTACATAAGAGCACCAGCAGTAGCCCCAACAGCGGGGCTTTCAAACAACACTTCACCAGCGGTGATAGCCACTCCAAGAGTAGTACCAACGGTAAAGGTGTCGTAATCGGCATTCGACGTGTCCAAAGTAGCAGCGTATGATTTTCCACCAACGGCAACAGCAATCTTCTCACCACCTACAAAAAGGTGTCCTTTCTTTATTTTATAAACTGTAGCAACATTGTCGGCATTCTCATACACTTCAGCAACTTTCAGGACATTTGCAACACGGGTTTCTTCATTAAAACCCATCACGGAACCAGCGGGAACCTCCACACCGGCTGTCAGAACACTATTATCCAACTTAAAGCCACCCTGGGCAACTTCAATAACTGTTGGAAAAATGGGTGCTCCACCGCTAACTGTTTTTTTTGTAATTAATAGTCCCATTTAAGTAATTATTTTTTTACAGGTTCATTTTCTTTAGCCCAGTTTTCAATTGCAGCATCAACTGAGTTAGAGTCCGGTGAACCACCTCCCGGAATTTCGGTAACTACCCCACCGTTAATCATGTCTTGCTTAACAGCGTTATAGTCATTTTCGGCCTCGGCAAGCACCGATTCCAGGTCCTCTTCTTTTTCAAGAGTTCTACCTTTAATGAATTGAATTGGAATCTTCTTGTCTTTTGCTTTAGCCTCAAGTTTAGAATAAAGCTGTTGAGATGATTCCTTTTTTTCGAAACCTTCCAATTTGGATTGCAAAGGTTCAACAGCAGCTTTAACGGCATTGGCCACAATGGCTTGAATGTCGTTTGGTTCCGGTTCTTTACCACCTCCTGAAATTGGTTTCCCGTTTTCATCAAGTTTGTACTTATCACGGAAGTTTTTTACTGCTGTGTTTGTAGCTTCGGTAGCTCTACGGTCGCCCTCTGTTTGTGCAAAAGAAGCGGTGAATTTCAAGCCTTCAATAACCCCGTCGGATAACGTTGTTTCAATCTGGCTTTCGTCGGTAATGGTTTTGCTGTAAGTGTTGGCAACCCCTTCAATGAATTTACTCTGAACCCCAGGAAGTTTGGTTTTCAGGTGTGCTAAAATTTTTTCATACATTGCGCATTGTTTTTAGTTATAAACTAAGTCAGCTGCAATGTATCTTTAGTGGTTTTTCAAATAAAGTGTTTGGCCTAATGTATAATGACCATTTTTGAAAGGTCATTAATTTGATAATTAATTTGGTTTTAAATGCCACATTTTTGAACTTGCGTGGAATTACAATATCTCTCGAAAATTATATACAACTTTTTCAAAATATTATATAGTGAAAAGATGGAATATGATAACTGTGTGTGTTATGAAAAAACCAATTGGAATAAAAGGTATCTACATATCCGATGATGATTGTACTTATGAACCATTGGATTGTAATCTGGCTTTTAATAAAGAGAATTTCAATCGTTTAAGCATAGATGAGCAAAACAAACTTGCAAATGAAATATTAGACAATTGTTCTGTTGATGAATTTGAAGCCGGATTTGCGTATGCTACTAATTTCTATTTTATAAACTAAATAAATATCATGGAATCCGCAAATAAAGAATTTGAGATGACTTTGAATAAGCTTGGAATTTCATCTAATAATGCGGGTGAAAAACTAAACAAGCTTCTTTTAAAAGTTAGTGAAATTACCAAAAATAATATCACAACAGTAGCCGGGTTATACTTTAATTTGAAAGCATTAGATTGCAGAAATATGACAAATGCTGAATTGATTGATAAATTTGGAATTGAAAATGCATCTACTATTAAATTAATAATAAAATTGTTATGATGGAAACAGTCTGGGATTATAAGATTACTAAAAGCGAAATGGAAGAGCTTGGAATTTCTGAAACAAACAAAAGATTTTCGGAACAGGACCAAAACTATATGCTGGCTTCATTATTTTACATTAGAGGTAATAAAGTCAAAGCTGAGTTTTATGCTGATAAGCTACCAGCCCAGGTTAAAGTTGATTTATACAGAACCCTTACTCATCCATGAGAAGGTTAAAATCTTTATACTGTAAATTTTTTACTAACAATTCCGCTTTCTTAACACCTTTTGATTCTAAATATCCTATAAGTAAGTCTTGAATGCTTTCATACGGTTTTGTTTGAATCACATTTTTAAAATAGTCATAAGTCAATTGTGAATCTATTTTGTATTTCTCAAGAATTGAATAAAAGTTGCTTACCAAGTGCTTATATCCATACCCATCCAGTTTAATTGAGCTTTTGTGAAATGCTTTACCGCCCAAGCGCTCTATAAATTCATCGTATGAATGCCTTGCGCAAAACTGGTTAACAACTTCCATAGCATAGGTTTTTGATTTTGTTTTTAACCTTACATTATCCCATCCAACAGCTCCAGCGTGTCGTATCTCATGCCATAAGCTTTCAAGAGCATATTCCTGATTAAAGGTGAGCGTTGATTTTTGCCTAATAGCCTGCAGTGCATTCTTAAGTTCAAAGGCCGGGTTAAATTTTGTTCCATCTTGTAAGGTAAATTCATTGTTCGATACATAAATTGAGTTCCCAAGCTCCTTTGCATATTTATTATTTCGGTAATTTCTTGAATTAAGCATAAAACCATCTCTACGGGATGTAATGCTGAATGTGTTCAATCCACCGTTAAAATCATCGGGAAAGTCAACCGAATAATAGTTCATTAACTTACGAATATGGTAATCGGTTAACAGCTTATCGGGTGCTAACTCTTTCAGAAAATTAGAACTGTTAATATTTACAGCTGAAGGATCAATCTTTAATGGGGTAGTATTAAACTTCAAGCCATTGGCAATATTTGCATTTTTGTAGTTGTCCTGAACAAAGAAGGGTTTGCTTTTCCAACCCTTTACAACCTCCTGGTTGTCTTTTATCCAGTTTTTATAACCAGAGTGCATGTCGCTAACATAGTTTTGGCTCTTGGTTGAGTCAAATTCATCACCAGCTAAAACAGAATCCTGGTACGATGAAAATTCTTTATCGGATAACATTATTGGAGTAGCCTTACAAAGGCAATGCGGGTGCCAGCCTGAAAAAATAAACTCTTTAGGGTAGTCACCTGCCATAGGGTCGCAAATGTCAACAACCTTATGGGAACCTGATAACTGAACCTTATACCCAACAATGAATTCCATTTTTTGCCAACGCTCATGATCGGCCAGTCGGTAAGCCATGTTTGTTTCAGTAACTGTCATTCTACGGGCATTTTTATACGCGCTCCGGTATTTCCCCTGGCCCGGATGGTAGTCTCTTGCATTGCTTGACAATACCAGGTTGCCTTCCTCATTTCTCACCCTCCTAAATAAAGCTTTTGGGTTATTAAGGTATTGGCGAACCCTACGCGACATAACATCAGCTGATTCACCCGCGGTTAATCCCAGGCCAATGTGAATCTCAATTTCGTTTTTAAAGTTATTGGTAAGGTTCCAAACCCTTTCTGAAAGCCCAAACTTACCGTTTACCTCACGGTTAGTAAACGCCTCTAATGCTTTTACGTTTCGCTGGTTAACCTGGGGTAGTTTTTTAATCAGCTTATTCGAAAGAAAATTGTTTACTAAAACATCGTTTTTAACGTTAGCCAGATCCCATTCTTTGGCAATGCCAAGCCTGATGATTTGCTCGATATCATCATTTATTTGCTGGAATATTACTTTGGCCTCTTTTGATAGGTACTTATGATTATCAAACGAAAAGTTTGCACCGCTGAACTTTGACAAATTCGGGTTCTTAATAATCTGTGATATTTGCCTGGTAACCGATTCAAAAGCAACATCAAGCTGCCTTGCATACTGATTAATATTTGCTATATGTTGTTTGTCGTATGGCATAGATAAAAAAAGCCGCCTGAGCGGCCTTTAATGATTAGTAATTAGGAAGTAAATAAGCTTTTCCTTTTGGCTGTTCACCAATAGGAACGTCTGTTCGGTAAAGAGGTCCTTTGGGGGAGTCTGGCAAAACCTGAACGTTCACGCTTTTCTTATTAATTCCGGTAACAAAAGCAACACACTGAGTTGCATTGTTGCTTGATGCAATGGCATCACCGCTGTTGTGGTGGTAAAACATTTTATCACCAATTTTAACGGTAATCTCTGTAGCAGTTGTTTCTGCTTGTTTTTTTTCTGTCATAACTAAAAGGTTTTTGATTTTTGTAATTCATGTTCATAATACCACATGCTTGCTGATTCAGGAGCAAAAGAAACCAAGTATTCAAAGTGGTTGCCTAAAAAGTGATAGGTGATATCAAGAATATACCCTTTCGGACTATCCGGAGTAATGTGATATACCCAATCACCAATATTGTATTTTGGATTATTCATAAGGTTGTGCGATTGATTCAGATTGTTCAAGTTTTATCTGTTCCAATTCTTTAACTGGGTTAGATACAAGCGGGTGTTTGTGTACCGCTGTTTCACGTGAGATTGTGCCACTAGCGTATGAATCATTAACCGTTGTAGACTCTTCCTGTACGTTCTTAGGTAAGTAGGGCGTGAATACAGGTGAAATATCAATCTCATCACAGGCTTGCTTAAGCGAAACGTCAATAACATTTCCAACCATGGCCCTGAGTAAATTCAGCCTGCGTTGTATGTTTATTCCAAACACCTCTTCTTTATCACTTACGGCCATGTGTGCATCGATAAACATGAGTTTAAGAGCTATTCCCGATACATTACCGATGCTCTTAAGGTTATCAAAAGAAATATCAGGTGTTTGGGTGTTGGATAGAATCTCATTCTTTAAGGTTTTAATCTCAAGAGCAACAGCTTCCGGAGCACTATCCCAACTAAGCATATCTAAACTACCACCTTCCTCTAACTGGAAAGCTTTTCCACGCTCACCTTTGCTTGCGAATCCCAAAACTTTGCCTTTTGCTACCATCATGGGTGAGCCAAAGTAATCGTTTGTGTCTCCGAAGTTTGAGAGTAGGGTTTCTAAGCGATCAATTTCGCTTTGAACATCGTACCATTCAGGATACTCTTGCTGATAAAATATAACAGGGATTTTACCAAGCGGGTTTGCGGAAGGGTATTTTTCAACCGGTACTGTATTACCATCGATAGTAACCCACTTCATGATAATGTTTTTGGTATAAGTCTCAAAATAGATTTCTTTTTTGCCGTTGTTATCTAAGGTATATTCCCGGCTAAAAGCAATCAAATCACCCGTGTTGTCTAAAAGCGGGAAAAGAGTATCCCCTTTGCTTTGGGCAATGATTCTCATTTTGTAGGTGTATTTTCCTTTAGCACCGGTAATAACTTTCCAAATCTTTTTCCAGAAACTTTGCTCAACCTCTACGGGGTACCATAATTCTGCAACCTCACACTCTGAAAACATAAGCCGGGCCAGTTCCTTGTTGCGATAATTGAGCTTGTTATCGGTCCATATCTTTTTAACAGTAGAAAATACCATCTCATGTTGCTGGTTCTCTTCATCACCTGATGTCATGTCAAGCTTAATAGGATTACCAAGCAGGAACCCAACCCTACGCTTTACAATGAGCTTTTGATTTGGTATGCCAATACGGTTTACCTCTTCATACGATGTTTCATTGATAACATTACCCTGGCTGTCTTTTTTGCCGGTAGGTTTTTGAATTTCCTTTTTAGGCCTTGATGCTTCGTCAAATACAGAATGTTTACCTACCATGTACTGAGCTATACAATCAGAATATTCAACAGTTCTGGCCGTTCTGCTTGTAAGTTGTTTTTTAGCCTCAGCAAATTCTAGTTTTAATATTTCTTCGATGGTCATGATTGTATAATTAAATGATTCCTGCTAAATTGTTTATATCCATTCCCTGACCTGGTGAATTATGCAGGTGAGGGTAAAAAGTATTTGCTAAAGCATCAAACTTATCAGTTGAACGCTTTAACCGGGCTTTGATATCTTCTTTTGGTTCAATGATTATTTTCCCGTTGCTCTGGAACTTCCATTTTATTTCAGTTGCCTCTTCCAAAAGCTCTTCATCAGGAGGCAAACAAGCATTAGGATTAATATCAGGGTTTAACCAATCACGAACCGCCCAAAAAAGGTAAGCCCGCATGTTGGCAAAATCGTATACATCACTAACATCTTTTAATCCTTCGCCACTTTCTGAGAATTTACAACTAAGAGCATTAACATACCCCAGCTCCTGTAAGCGGGAATATACCCCAGCACCTTCACCTATTGTATCAATCAGGGCATAAGCACCGGTGTTATTTTTTAAGTGGTTCACTGTTATTCCGGCAACCTTCATGTGTTCGGCCTTACCGGATCCACTGTAGCTCTCAAGTCTTGATATGAAGTTTCCTCTCCGGGGGCAAATAACCGAATTGTCGCGCCCCATACCGGCAACATCAACACCAAGCCTAAGCGGGTCTTTTACGGTCCAGCCTTGTTCCTGCCATTTTTGCCAGTTCTGGTTTGCCCGTTCAATCCATTCCATTGGGATTAGACTATCTTCTGATACTTTAGGAAATAAGCCGCGGACCTTTACACGAAATAAATCGTTTGGCCGATACCATTTTTTGTCAAATTCAAAATCACCTTCGGTACTGTTTGATTCGTTTTCGGTAATTGGTGTACACCAGTGCTCAACCTTATCTTTTACCCACTCATAATCTACCTGGCCGGGGATGATGATTTTCTTTTCCAGTACATTGGGTGAGCTAAGCGAATCAAGCCTAAACTTTGAAAACCGTTTTTGTTTTTGGCTTCGGGCTGCATAGCCTATGGTTGTATTTGGGTTAAATGCAAGCAATAGCCTTGAGTTACCCTGGAGGTTACCCTCTATTCCGGCAAATATCTGTTCATCGATACCGGAAGCTTCTGTAATGGCAAACATTGTGTTTACGGCATGAAAGCCGGTCCATGCTTCCAGGTTATCTTTTGATGCTTTGAAGCCAGTAAGGAACCACTCTTCATATTCTGTTCTTATGTCGTAGGAAACAAGCTTACCCGGTAAGGTTCCAGCCCGTTTAAACAACCTGGTAATTTCAGGATACATAATATTCCCGACTTGTCGGTCGGTGGGGGCTGTCATGGCTACTTTAGTGTTTTCAATTAATTCACCGGCCATGTTAAACTTTGGGGTGAGGTATAGGAAGCAAATACAAGCAACAGCTGATACAAAATCTTTTCCCCGGGCGGTACCCGAACAAACTGAGGTTCTTGGATTGTTTTGAACAGATTCAATTATTTTCCTTTGCTCCTTGTCAAGATTCACCTTAAGAACATCAACAGCAAATTTATTCCAATCTTCCTGCCACAATTTAAAGCCTGATATATGTTCGTTGGTTATCATTTAGATGTGGCTTGTTTCATAAGTTCAAGGAACAAGGCAGCTGGACTATCAGCCTTTTGTTTATTATCACGCTCAAATATTCCAAGGTGTTTACCAAGGTTTTCAAGAGCTGCAGTTTTAGATGCTGTTTTATATGTTGTTTTAACTAAAAACCCTGCATCATCTGGATTAGGTTTAAAATGCTCTGTTCTTATTTCAGTGAGAGCAGCGGCTACATCATCAGGAAGTTCATTAACAGGAATAATATTACCTGTTTCATCGAATAGGTTTTTAGGATTGTGAAAAGCAATCTTTGCAAACTCTTTGATGACTTTTTCAGCAGTAATTTTTGTTTTCTCTTCAAGTTCTGCTTGAAGTTTCTTGATGTAGTTTTTTACCTTAACATTTCTTAACAAGCGTGAGGCTTGACTTTCAGCTGTTTTTTCGCTATAACCTGCACGTATAGCAGCCTGTTTTCCGCTTAAATCAATAACGTATTGTTGACAGAATCTTTTAATCTTAGGAGATAATCCTTGCTTATTCGTTGACATTTGCAAACTCTTTACTAATCATATCAGCAAAGTAGTTTACATCGGCTTTAAAAAACTTGTAGATTGAGAGTAATATAGTGACCTTCTTTGAAAGGTTACTAATTAAAGTAGGGGAACAGTTGAAAAGAGTTGAAATTTCTCTACGTAAACCTGTTCTTATTTTTTTATATCCTGCTAAATGGTCAGGGTCATATAGTATAAGAGCAACGGCAACAAAGTATTCCTTTTTTTCGGTAGCTGTTTTATTTGATAACCTGGGATGGGTGAGTATTGTTTCTTTTATTTGGGGGAGTAGTTTAAGGTCGTAAATCTTTGGATATTCAATAAGCTCTTTTGCTATGGTTGGGTATTTATTAACCAGTTTACGGCCCAATATTTCGAAGTTTATTTGAGGCATGTCGCTTTAGTTTTGACAAACCTACAAAAAGAGGGTTTTAGGAAACTACTGTATTTGTGATTTTATTAACTTAATTATTCACATTCATTTTAAATTATTCTGAACACTCGTGGCATGTAAATATTCCTGATGAAAAGTCTACTTCTTTTTCACAAGACATGCATGCTTTCTTTTCATAATCGATTATTGCTTTATTAACATCATCAGTTTTACACTCATTTACCAACCAATATCCAAAGTCAACATCAATTGCCATGTTTTCTGTAAACTCATCAATCTTGTGAAATTCCAAATAACGTTCTCTCACATCGGACCAACTCATTTTTTTTTGATTGCTAAGAACATCCATTGCCTTTTTAACATGCTGCAGTTCTAATTTGCATTTCTCAACAACATCAAAGTCTCCCTGCTTTGTCCAAATCCTTATTTCTGATTCCAGTGTTTTAACAGCTGAATCAAGAATTAATAATGCTTTTTCCATTTTGTAAATTATTTACTGTGTAGAGGTAATTATGAATAAATAATCATGTAAGTACCACAGGCAACAACTACATGATGAATTACCCCACCATTCCTAATTATTGTTTTAATCTTTGAGTGAACTTCACATTCGTTCACTTCACAATATCTTTGTTTCATTATTTTATGTTTAATTTTTGTTTATATATTAGTTATGCTAAAAGTCCACGCTTATAATAAGAAGCCAATTCATTTTTGAACATGGTTATAGTATCTTCGGTTGTGTGAGATACATAGTATTTTTTAACCCAGTAATTCAAATAAGCACTAATTATATGTTCTGAATTGTCATCACAAAAACGATAATAACGATAAGAGCAATAAAAGTTTATTCGATGTTTTAAGTAAGATAAATCCCTTTCTTTTTCGGGCTTATAGTTTACTATTTCAGAAAACTGTTTTCTGAATTGTTTTTCACCTTCATCAGTAACATGGTAAAATGGTAAATCTTGCCACTTTCTTTTTTCGGCATAACCAATACTTACCAATTCTTCAAACACCTCATCATATTCTTTCTGAAACCTATTTCGATAAAACTCTTTAGGTAGTGTTTTATCTTTTAGTTTGTGAGACATTGCAGCTTTGAATAAATCTATTCCGAAAGCATGAGCAATTTGAAACATTTGTTTTAAAGTTAATTTCTTCATATAATCATATTTAATTGTTTCAAAATAAAATATGCCGGAAAATGGTTTGTTTGGTGTAATATCGAAAAGTCTTGCAATTTCCAACATATACGCTTTTGTTTTAATCGATTTTTGCACCTTTGGATTCATAGGTAATTTTGTAATTCTTAAATGAAAGTTTTTCATAAATTCACGGAATTGCTCCAAATCCATTGAATGCTTATAATGATTCACTATCCTTTGTGCAGGAAGCATGTTTTTCAAATTGTGATTTTCCTCAAACAATGCTGAATTATTTAACCACCAATTACGCCTTAACGCTTTAACATGGTCAACCTGCCAGTCTGGTAGTAAATTTGTGCCTGTATATGCACATTTTCCAGCGAACATATTTTTAACTAAGTCTCTATCTTTCTTTGATATATACATAAGAATCAATTTTTAACGTTATGATATTTCCAATTCTTTCAGATGATCACTGGTCATTGTGCTAATTACCTTTCCACGCTCCCTGCGATATTGAATAAAAGCCTGAACTACTGTAATGCCGTCAAAGCTTCCGTAAAACTTACCGTAAATTCCCCGTTCCAATCGGTTAAGAACCGTCACAACCTCAGCCAAATTGAACATTGGAACCTCACGAATAATGTTTTTCGATGTTTTCTCAGCCTGCTGTCCAGTGATATCAATTCCCAGGTATTTACAAAAATTAATAAGCCATGCTGATAACATCAGAACCGGTGTATCTTTATTAAAAGCCAGGCCAATTTCGTTTAAACGGGGTGACCGGGTTTCAATCAATTTCAGCATCAGTATATCAGCCGGGTTCGATAACCTGATATCCATTTTCGGAGCGGGCAAATCAGTATCAATGTACATTTCACAACAGGCATCATAATTGTTCTGTTTGATGAATTCCTTTGAGCCGTTGAAGCTTATTACAATCGATTCAACTCTGCGTTTCTTCGATTCGGGCAAATATGCTAGCGGCTGCATCATCTGTTGCCTGGCCTTTGGTAGAATTTTTCTTAGCTGTTCCATACTTTGTTTTTTTCCATTGTTCAAACTTTTGTTCAGTATCGGAGAATGTTACACCCTGCCAGTTTCCTTGTATTGCCAGTTTCATTTGGAGTATAGCAAACTCTTCATCGTATTTACCCAGGCTATCAAGAGCCATTTGGAGCGATAATGGAAGTTTCTTTTTCCATTTTGGCATACCAATAAGCTTATCCCACGTTTCGGCAAATTCAATAGAATCAAAAGGAAAATTTAAAGTTTCAGGTTGTTTCTTTTTGGTGGTGGGTTTTTTCCCTCCCTTTTCTTTAAGTTCTTCTCCTTCTTTATATTCTTTAGTTTGTATCTGCCTGTGTTCCGTCAGTGTTCCGTCAGCGTTCTCATTGGTGTTCTCATTAGTGTTCATTGTGTTGCTAGTTAATTGGTTATAACTATCATAATTGCAAAGCATTATAATTGTTTCTGAGTGTTCCATTCTGCGTTCCACCATGCGTTCACGTTCCAGCATCAAAATAAAACGGTTCACCTTACCTAATGACCACTTCCATCTTTTGGCTAAATATCTTTGTGATGCTCTCAACTCCCCGCGGTTAATTGTGATAATATTCATTTTCACAACAACCTTTTCAGGTGCTACCTCAAATCGTGCGCTTGCAATTAAATCAAGCCACGCTTCGGCCAGACTAAGGGTTCTTTCATCATTCCAAAATGAGTGTTCAAAAAATTTCCGGTTTAGTTTGATATATCCGCTCATGTCTCAAATTTATTTACTTCAATAGTTTAAATGAAGGTTTTAATTGAATTTGTGGTTGCTTACCTGGTTGCATTTTAGGCAACTAAAAACCTCCAAACATTAACTAGAACTTAACTTTATAGGGTTGCAAAACTGGCAACTAATAAAGTGGGAGACGGCACAAACTCCCTAATTTTAACCCTGTTTTACATAGCCGTTTTAATATCTCAAATCAGTCCAATGAATTATTTTCCCTTGGAAATCTTTATTAAACCATTGAAAAAAATCTATGTCAGATTTAAACCCATCGTTAATAGCAATTTCTGAAATCATTTTAAGCCCTGATTTTTCCCAAACATTATATCTTGCTCCATCTATTTTTACAAATGGGTAATCTGAATTAGGGTTTGAATAAATAATCTCAATTTTCTGGACACTTTTACACTCCAATACCGGGGCAAATTGGAACTGATTTTTACTGCGATTAAACACAACCATGTGTATTTTATTACCTGGTTTCCATCGGTTGTGTATATCGGCCCGTATGGTATGCTTTTTGGGTTTAAATGATTCACCCCAACCATCCCAAAGAACATTAAACTTGTTTACAAATAATTCTTCATAATTGAACTTATAAGGTGTTTTAAGCTCTGGAATTGATGCCCAAATCTTTTCAATAAAATAAGTGGGTTTTCCATCAGGGAACTTTGTGCTAAATGGGAGTATCATTTGTCACCTCCTTTCGGAAACTCTTTATAATGCTTATCATCCAACATAGAACCGGTGTTGTGTTTGCCAACCTTTTGCATAATAGCAACCGGGTATTTTGCTTCTTTTAAATCTCCACCCGTTTTACATATTTTACCGTCTAAACTAAGACACACATCGCCTTTGTGAACCCAATCTTTTTGTGTCCAGCGAAGGAATGAATCAAACATTTTAAAAACAGGCTTTTTGGTTGTAAAATCAAACCAACGAGTACCCCATTCTCCCCATTGTTTGAAAAAGAATGGAGCATTAGCATCTTTACATTGCTTTTGTAAATCACGAACCCAATTCGGATGCATTGGCCTTGCATTGTGTCCAGATTCACCACCGCAGATCACCCAATCAATTATAGTTTGTAAATCACCTTCATCATCTGGCCCACAATACAAAGCGTTATAACCGGGGTCGCTTTCAGAAGTAGAATCCATATGAGTTAAGTCAACAGGACCAAGCATGGGTTCAACTGAAACAAACCTTACAGCGGCTGGTATCTGTAATAAAATGGGAACCCTTTTAATCGCCTGCTCCTGGTTTTCGGCTGTTACACCAAGCCAAACATTTGGCAATGGCAAACCTAATTTAAAACGGATTGCTTCCTCTAAGTACTTATCACCAAATGACCAATCACTAGCAAAATCTCTTTCATCTGAAAAATACTCAAGCATTCGCCCGGGTCTTTTAGTTAATATCTGAAAGGTATGTTCAGGGCTCCTGGCAATAACCTCCATAATTTTATCAATCCACTCAAACGGAACGGATTCATGAAACAAATCACCCATTGAGCAAACAAAGTACATGGTTGGCTTTTTACGCTTTAAGGGTTTGTTTAATTGGTGCTCAATGAATGATGTTCTACCATTCCAACCTGAAGGATCAACATGAGCACGCTCACACACCACACTCCGGTAATAATCGGTAGTGTTTATTGTAGCCAGTCTTTTTGCCATGGTTTCAGCATAGCAGTTTTCGCAACCGGGTGAAACTTTTGAACACCCAATAATCGGGTTCCATGTTTCGTTTGTCCATTCAATTTTACTCATGGTTTTCCTCCTTTTTATTAGGTTCTTTTAATACCCAAATAGCATAGGCTATTAGTAATATTCCAAATAATGCTTTCATGGCTAATCGTAAAAAGTTCCGCCAATTATATCGGGATTTGTCATTCCTTGTACAATTTCGCGAAGGGTGGTTTTTTCAAGCTCGTCATTTTCACAATCGGGATTAACGATATTCAATTCATCCCATCTGGTTTGTGGAACTTCAACCAAATCATAATCATCCAGTTCAAACAAACTGGCATCAGTTGTGGAGCAGTAAGTTTGTAGCGCTTCAATTATTGTGTGTGCTGCAATCCATTCTTTTTCACCATCAGGATGTTGTAACTCAAAAACCCGCAATCCACTGTATGGTTTTTCAAATGGTATTTGAGTACTTAAAGCAATTGGCTGCATAGGTTGATGAAAAGCCAGTTGCAAATGCCAAAGTTTGCCAGTTAAGGCAATTTCTTTTAACTCTTCATCACTAAGTTGGAAACAGGTAGTAATTCTGCCTTCCGGTTCTGAACTTACCAATGCTGGTAATGTTTCATATTCGGGCTGGTTCTCAGCTATCCGAACGTTTACTTGCGGAAATTCAATAGCTTTCATAGTGTTATTCTTTTAGTCTGTTAATTGCTTTTTCAAGGATTTCAATACGTGGTTCCAGGTTGCTCATGTGCATTTGATGCTGCTCAAGGGTGTAGTTTCCTGAATCAAAACTCTCTTTTGATTTTTGTAAGGCCCTTTTATCCAGAGCCAATTCCCTACTTAAAATATGTATCGCTATGTTCATAAAATAAATGGTTGTGTGCGTTGTACTGGTTATATTGCTTTATGTAATTTTTGAATGAGCGCATTGGCATTTGCTTTGGCAATGGCTTTGGCAATTACCGGTACCACAGCGTTTCCAATAAATTTTTTTTGGTCGGCCTTGGTACCTTTAAGTATGTAATTGGCCGGGAACCCTTGAATCTTTAGTAATTCAGGAACCTTTAGCATCCGCATCTTAATATCAATAATGCCATACAAGGCCATGAATTCTTTTATCTTTTTCATGATATCTGAATCCATTTCATTAATTACTATGACCATTTGCCCTGAATCTACATTTACCAGGTAGGGTGGCATTTTATCCATTCGTGCAATAAGAGTAAAGCAGGGCCTGTCTAAACTTCTACCTTTATCGTTATATTGTGGGTTCATCAGATAATGGTGTTTCCTGGAGGCGGTTATCACACGGCCAGGTTCATCAAGTGAGCTTCCTACGTTTCTGAAATTGGTATCCATTAACCATTTGGCCTGAACAATATTAAGTTTTGGAACAGCGGTTAAAGTTCCGGCTGGAAGTGAAACTGATGCGGGTTTTCCGGTTCCATACTGTTGGTCAATAAACACAGCCGAAAACCTATCCTTGGTGGTTATTGTTGGGCATGGTTCATCAACGCTCTGGGCTCCTGAACTATTGCCATAATAGCTGGTAAGCATGCGAACATTAACCAATGAATGGTGGTCAATTGTGGTGATGGTACCAGCCGGTTTATCGATGCTTGCAACTTTGCTTTTGGGGCAACCTGAATAGTTTTTATTAAGAAAAGAAGCTTTTACTACTGCATGGCTATTCTGAGTAGTTAATGTTCCTATGGGCTCGTTTTCAGATTTAACCCTATGCTTATCATTACCTGAATTGTAAGCCATAGTAAAGCGTTCAACTGAGGTAATGGCCAACCTGCCTTGAGTAGATACAACCGGGCACGGTTCATTAATATCCGGAGCCTGGTATTTTCCATTGCGGTTCATTGAATTGTATTTTAATAGAAATTCTTGTTCACCACCAGCAACAAACTTAATTAGCCCGGCATAGATTCTTTTAAGCGTGGCATCTACCAAAGGCTTTTTACGGTTGAATATGCTTTCCCCTTCATCTTGTAGGTCCAGTACTTCTTTAACTGCTTTCCATGGTTTCAAGTGGTTATTAAATAAACCACCATTTATTATTTTTTTAGCATGGGTAGGTTCAGGCCAGGTTATTGGCATATTGTTTTTGGCAAATTGTCCGAAATACCTTTCTCTAGAAGTGTATGCCCCAAAGTCAGCACTGTTAAGTAGTTTCCAATCGTAATAATAACCGTATGAACACATTTGCTTAATCCACCGGATATAGTCGCGTCCATTTAATTTGCTTACTGGTTTTCCGTTTTTATCCAATGGCCCCCAGCTCATAAATTCTCGAACATTTTCAATAAAGAAATTGTCAGGGCTTAATTTTTCAGCATAGTTATACAATGCATAGGCTAAAGTTCGACTGTCGGCATCGCGTGGCAATCCACCCTTTGCCTTACTGTAGTTTGTACATTCCAGGCTGGCCCAAATATTTATAATACATCCGGGATAGTCTTTTCTTAATTTACGAACCAGGTTATAAAGGGCATCAACCACCTTTAAATCCCTAACATCTTCGACAAAGTGCAAACAATCCGGATGATTTGCCTTGTGGCTTTCAATAGCCTTAGCATCGTGGTTAACACAGGCAACTACTTTTATATTATCGTTGTTGGTAAGGTGTATACCGGTAGTGGTTCCACCAGCTCCCGAAAAAAGGTCTATGTAAAATATTTTCATTTATACAGCCTCCTTTTCTTCAAGTTCAATAAAATCAAATAGGCTGGGCATATTCACGTTTTGTTCAGCTCCACGACAATATTGTACCCCGTCTAAAAAATATGATGAAGAAAGCTCTATTCCGTAGCCAATTCGGCCTTTTAAAATAGCCCGGTAAGGGGTGGTAAACAATCCGGCAAATGGATCCAGTACTATTTCACCCGGGTTGCTTAACTGTTCAATAACCCGGTCGGCTATATCAAACTGCATGGGGCATAGGTGCATTTCTTTTCCTTTGCTCCACTGGCTACCATTAAGGGTAAGCATTCGGGTAACATCAGTCCAAACCTCGTCACTCCAGCTTTGGGGCTGTAATAACATGAACCCAGATGGAAGCTTACCATGTAGTTCAAGCGTTTCGGCTATCTTAACATTAAATTCAAAGTCATAAATCTCTTCCAATGAAAATCGTTTGTACTCCTGGAATATATCTTTTGGTTCCAACGCGGCTAGCTCTTCAGGCCGTAAGCAACGGTTGCCAGAACTCCGGGTAAAACCGTGAGCATCCATCTGCCAACGGGCACGTGAGTATCCATTTGGGTTTATCCATTGCTTAGCCTTTTTATCCCATTCCTTTTTTTGTTTTACAACAGGAACATCGGCATAGGCATTAATAAGTTCAGTTTGTGGTTTGCGGAAATAAAGCAAGTACTCTGGCATACCCACACCCATTTTAGAACCATCTTTACACTGTTCAGTCCAACCCAAGCGGTAAGTTTGATTGTTCTCACGTACAACATCGGTAACAATGGTTTTCATTCCCATGTAAGCAAAGCCATGTTTTTTAAAGTGTAGTATAGTATCCATGTGGAACGGGTAAACTTCCTGAACACCCATTCCTGATAATCCCATGGGAATTATACGGTCTTTTACATGAACCACAGCCAACCGGCCAGGCATTAGTTTTTTAAACAGGTTGGGAGTCATATAATCCATTTGCCTGAAAAACTCCTCATTACTTTCAGAATGTCCGTAATCGGCATAGTTAGGTGAGTACTCATATTGGGTACTGAACGGAATAGATGTAAGTACCAATCCAACGGAGTTGTCTTTTATGCGGTTGTGGTTGGTCAGCTCGTCTACATTGTCGTTATTAATAGCTAAGAATAACTTACCTTCAATCTCAACACGCTCAACTCCAATTTTGCGGGTTAAATGCTGAGCCATTTCAGCATGAGAAAGTCCGTACTTTTTTATTATTTCTGTCATATTTTTTACCAATTTGTTGTGGTTTTTCCACTTTGTTTCAAGGTTTTTTCTAATTCCACGCTCAGCTTCGGTATAAATTAGGTCAATTCGTACCGTGTTTTGCTGCAAAAACCGTTGAATACGGTGAATACTTTGAATAAAATCGTTGAATTTGAAGCCAATTCCCAGATAAATAGCCCAGGAACAGAACCGTTGAAAGTTACAGCCTGAACCTGCAATAACTGGTTTGGCTGCCAGCTCACGAAACCGGCCATAGCTAAAATCAAGAATAGCCTGTTCGCGCTTTTCGTAGTTCTGAGAACCGAAAATTGAGGTAATATCAGGGATAGCTTTTTCAATGGCCTTGCGCTCATCTTCTAAATCATGCCAGATGATGCGGTGAGCATTTGGGTCCTCTTCACGAATCTTATTCATCATTCGAATTCGATCCTGAAGGCTATCGCGCTTTTCTTTTGAAGCTCCAATAACCCCAAGCGACAAATCTTTAAACATTTTAATTTGGCCGTCACTATCAGCACCCGCTTTGGTGTGGTCCGATGGAATCTCATGCCAGCGCAAATCCAATTCTGGTAAATTGTAGCCTTCATCATCAGCCGGGTTACCGGTAATGTCTGATGGTTTATTAACAAACAACGCCCAGCTGCTTACCCATAACCAAAACTCCTCTTCTTTATGAGCGTGGAGCGTTAACTTATCGGCTTTGGTACTGTCACGTTTAAAGAATCGGGTTTTTGCCTGAGAAACGTCCATTACTCCCAAAAAATCAGCATAGGCCAAAAGCTCAATATAATCATTGGGAGATGGTGTAGCCGTTGCAACAAACCGATATTTAACAGCATCATCACCACGTCGGCAACCCATTGGGCCACCATCACCGGTAAACAAGCGCATAAATTCGCGGAAAGTTTTTGTTCCACCAAGGCCCCTGAGTATCGATGCCTCATCTAGTGAGGTTACTGAAAAGTGTGCCGGGTCCATTTTACCATCTCTGATGGTTTCATAATTGGTTAAGTAAATACCATCACCGGAAGCCTCTTCGATTCTTCGAATAAACTTAGGGGGAGTTTCCCAGCCAAGAATATTTTTTGAATCTTCAATAAACTCCTGCTTTACGTTAAGCGGTAATACAATTAAACCTTTGCCACCTGTTTTTTCAAGGGTACACCTTACGGCCTCTAATTGAGTAACTGTTTTATGAAGGCCAAACGATGCAAAACAAGCCCTACGCCCACCTTCAACCAACCATTTTACCATTATCTTATTAAATGGTTTAAGCTTTGGGTTTATAGTATCTATATCAAGGCTAAACCCGTGCTTTGGGGCAATCTTTATTTTAGACTTAATAAAATCGCTATAATTCTGCATGTTTTTGTTTGTTAAGTTGAATCATGTCCTCAGCTATGGTAAGCAACTGTTTCAGCTGGCTCACCTTTAGCTTATTCAAGCGCATCAGAACTTCAATCTTATCAAAGTCCTCTTTGGTTGCTTTTTCTTTTATTTTTTGTATCACAGTCATTTTTTGATAAAGATTAAGTGTTTTTAAAAGATGGGGGAGCGTCCTCCCCCGGTCTCCCATAAAGGGGCAATTGTCTGTTTAATAGTCGTTGCACACATCTCGCTTGACTTTGTGGAGGTGGCAGGATTCGAACCTGCATGAAGCATATAAACAGTATCGCATTCGAACGTTCTTGCAAGTGCTTCTGATTAGCGTATGCCAATTGCGCCACACCTCCGTAGCTCCGGGCCATTCACCCGGAGACTATACCCACAGAAGAAAAGAACGCCATGCTTTTTAATGGAAGCATGAAACCTATTTCTTAACCGCGTCTTTATCAGAAATTGTGAACAAGACTTTACTTACCGGGCAGTGGAGTATTTTTGCAATCTGCTCTTTGATAACCTTAGCTTCTTTTGAGTTCTCAATCTCAACATAGGCACAGCTTATGGTTGCGTTTGTTATTACTAAATCGGCCATGATTTTTACAATTCAATAATTGGTAATTCGGGGCACAACTCTTTAATTTTATCAAGTTGTTCGTTTATTATATCCCGAACACTTGTTTGTAGGATGTCGGCCAATTCGGGAGAAATTAAAACACACTCAAGGCTGGCCGGGTCAATATCAACTTCAACATTAATATCAACTGGTTCCTGGCCCTTGAAAAGCTGTAACCTAAGTTTAAACGATTCGGGCAGGTTTGATTCTACAACCTGCCTGCGTTGTAGGTTGTAGTTTGCCCGGTTGTCTTTATTTTGTTCAAGCTCCTTGTCAACTTTAGCCTTAAAGTTGTTGAGCAGGGTTACAAGCTTGGGGCCGTCGGTAGCGTTAAGAAAAATACTCCGGTTTAACCTGAAAAAATCAGCCAGTTCAAAACAATCCCAGCGTTTACCGGTGTTAATTTGTAAATCGTTAAGCGTTTTGGTTTCAATCATTCGGCCAACAACACGGTTTGAATAGTGCGAACTCTCATTCAGAATAAGAATAATATTGAATTTTTCAAGGTTAAATTCCACGTGGCTTTCGTTCAGGTTAACCGATTCCAGGTCTTTTCTTTTGCTCAAAAACTCAAAGGGCGTTCCTATTGCGCCTTCAATGTTGTCAAGCTTTTTGGGCTCCTTTTCGTCAAGGCCCTTACCCGTGAAAATTTTAATAATTCCACTTTCGGGTAATTTGTCGATGTTTAATTTTTCAATCTGCATAGCTTTTGTTTTATTGGTTTACTGCTCTTCTACCAGATGCAATGGTTAACTGGCTACGCTCTTCTCTGGTTGCCGGGCGTTGCTCAATAAGGGTTCCAGCCTCAGAATAGAAACCAACCATACCCTCACTTCTGTCAACCATTTTAAATACACGGCCAAATTTCTCCTGATGGCCGGTTTTAATTTCCGTAAGTAGTGTTAACTTCTCTTTCTTAACGGGTTCTAATTCAGCCTTAAAATCTTCCATGGCTTCTTTCTTACGGTCCTCTATTCGGGCCGCTTCAATACTGCGTTGGGCAAAGCGCGATTTTCTTTCAATAAGCTCCTGTTCGGTTAGCTCTTCAAAATAAACCCGCTCTTCAACTCCGTCGGCATTTGATTCGAACATCTCAATCCGTTCGTGCTGAGAATATTCTTTGAATAGTTCTTTATCCATATTATTATGTTTTGGAAATAAAGCCCACCCATACAGTGGGCTTTGATTACTCGATAAAGGGTTATTGTTTTAAAATTATGAGTGTGCTACCGGCACAAGTAACACGTGGTTTTATTTTAGCGTGCCAGGGTAGTTAATTGTCGGGTTTCTCTTTATCGTTTCGAACAACACCACTCCTTATGCTACTTATCTTATAAGCAGGGTTCCGGTCTGTTGTAAACTGAATGCAAGTTTCAAACAGTTTCGATAAAAAGAAGGTGTATAAAATTGTGAGTAATATCATTGGTTTTGTTTTTAAGTTTCAAAAAAATATGAAGTAAAATTCTAAGTGTAGGGGCGCTCCTTATCGCATCTGGCACAACCTTTTAAGGTGTTTTTGCTTTCCCAAATACTTTGCAGCTGGCATAGCTCTATAAGTTCACTTATCGGAAACGGCTTGGGGCTCTGATGAAACCAAGGCTGTGGAGCCACTGCTTTTAAGTATTTTAATATTCTTGGTTTCATCTATTTTTGTTGAAAAAGTTCACATAAACCATTACTATTCTCAAAAAAGTAGCCCTTACCTATATTGCTACCATCAATATTTACAGTGCAAACAAATCCCATATGTTCGGTTATGTTCCCATTGCCAATTTTTATATTCTGTGGATGCTTCATTAATTGAAGCATATTTTTACAGTTTTTGCAGGATTGCTTTTCCATTTTTAACAATTTTAGTATCTTAAATCATCTATTGTTTCTTTAATTACAGAGGCTTCTTTCCATCTTACTCTAAATAATACGGTACCATCAAACACCATGTCCTTTACATAAAAAACGGTTTCATCAGGAAGAAATAAATACTTATTAGCTGTATTTGCCATTTCAGCATATGCATTATTTAATAAATCTATATTTGGGGGATTAAACTCAACTTTAAATGCTTTATATACTTTCTTTAAGTGGTCCTCACACCATGTTGAATGGTTAATAATGATTGATAGTTTTTTAACAATTCTTTGAATTAAGTCTTCATTTAAAGGATCCATTTTGGATAAATACACATATCCACCATTTTCATCTGGCCCTGAAATTTCAATTCCATTTGGGTATATTAAATCAATGATTTCGTTAATTCCTTTTCTATATAAATCCATCTTATTTTGCAATTTTAAATTCTCTTTATATAGTTGGTGATATTCATTGTATATGTCATCGAATTGAGCTCCTTTGTATTTTAACTCAAGATTTTTTCTTGCTTCAAGCTCACTTTCAGTTATATTATTTTTAGGTTTACCAAATGATTCTAATATCTTTCTTGCCATAATCGGCTCAACAGACTTATAGTTTATTTTATATAATCCTCTATTGATACGTTCAATATATCCAAGGTCGCACATAATTGATATTACAGTTCCTGGTAATTTATATCGCTTTAGTAAGTCAGTTAATTTGAAGTTAGAATCATGGCTTGTTTTTGAGAATACAATCATGAATTCAACATACTTTTCAATTGTTTCTTTCCTAATTCCAGACATAATAATTTGTTTTTAAAAAGAGGGGTGCAGCCCTCTTAAAACCCTATAAACCTATTACCCTACAGCTGCACCTGCTTGAGAAAAACTACTTCTTATATCCAATCCATCTTGTTCCTGATGGCATTTGCGGCATTTAATCTTTATATTTTCCTTATCCCAAGCTTTGTCAGCATACCCGTTTTTTTGGCAACTGTCAACGCTCTCAACGTGGGCACAATCTAACCGTACACCAGAGCTTTTGCTACATTCCTCACAGAAGTTGTAACCATACTCTTCGCGCTGCTCACTTAATACTAAAGCTTTGGTAATTCTTACCATGCGGTCAATGTAAGCCTTGCTTACCAGTTCACCGGTTGATGTTCGGTACCTAGCCATTGGGGAAAAGCATTTTGTAAAACCACTCCTGAATATCAACAGTACCAGCCTCTTTATTAAAAGAGCATAATGATTTTGGTACCCACCGTTTGTCACCATCCAAATCAAAGTAAAAAGCCTTTTCATTTTTGGTGAGTTCTTTGGCATTAACCCGTATAGCAGGTTTGCCATTTACTGAAGGTTGTGCTTGGTATGGTATCATAACTTTAGCTTATGAATGTTTTTAATTAGTTCGTGCAATACTTCATCCTGAGCTTTATCAATAGTGTAATCAACAGCCCCGGTAGCTTTTTCGGCAATGTCTTTTTTGCCAAATATTATTTGTCTAACATATTGGTCTATGGTTCCGGCTCCCTCAAACCAAAGGCAATTCACATTGTCTTTTCGTCCGTTACGGTAGGCTCTATCTTCAGCCTGAACCATGGCCATATAGGTCCATGAATATTCAACAAAGCCCACGTTGTCAGCTGCTGTTAGATTCAAGCCCACACCTGCTGCTTTTGTGGAGCATAGAATAAGCTTACAATCAGGGTCATTCTGAAATTTCTTAACCGATGCATCGCGCATTTGGTAATTGTCGTCACCGGTAATGGTTACTGCATTGGGGTAAATTCTTTTGAATTCTGATATCAACTCTTTAAGCTCCATGAACAGGATAATTTTTTGCCCTGAGTCAATAATGTTATCAACTATTTCACGTATGGCTTTTATTTTACCAACAGCAGCTACACGCTTAAGGGTTTGAATCAAAACCATGGCCTTACCGCGCATGCTCTTAGCTATTTCAAATTCTGTTTTGCTGGTATATTCGCGGAAATACTCTTCCAAATCATCAACCGCCTTATTGTACTCCGGTTTAGTATCGATATCAATTCGAATGAAACTCCTGAATTTGTCAGGTAATTCGGGTAACACTTCTTTTTTATCGCGCCTGAAATAGAACCGCGACAATTCAGCTTGTAATTCATCAAGGTTGTCGTTTGCCCCAAACTTGTTCAAGAACCCATTTACCCCACCAAACTCTTTTAACCGGTCAAGAATTGAAAGAGGGGCAACCAGGTCGCTGGCATTATTTACCACCGGTGTTCCGGTAAGTAACATTATAACCTCTTTGCTGGTGCACAAGCCTTTTACCAATTTCGACTGTTGGCTATCAGGGTCTTTTACTTTATGAGCCTCGTCAACTATTACCGATTTGAATTGCCTTATGTAAGGGTTGAAAACGATATCAGATAAGCGTGGTTTCTTTTTCAGGTATTCCCAAACAAAGAACTTTTTAAGGCTCTCATAATTCACAATAAAAAAGTCAAACTTACCGGCAAACATACCGGCCATTATATTAGCATCAGAATAAGCTGGCCAAATGTGAACGTGCTTATTGTTCAGAATGAGCGCCTTTTTATCGGTCCAGGCTTCAATTTCTTCTTTCCAGTTAATTTTTAAACTGGCCGGGCAAATAACCAAACTTGGGGTAGCGTTTAAGGCAACAGCTGTTGCTATTGATTGAACGGTTTTTCCACAACCCATATCATCACCATTAATAAAGCGCTTCATGTTCATGCCTTTATTAATGCCAGTCCATTGATAAGGGAAAGGCTGGTACCCATCGGGATGGGAGAGTTGTATGGTGTTTTTGTCAATCATTAGTCATTTTTTAAATGATTCATTTGTCTACCACTATGGAGCCACTCGTCGATTTCAGATTTTTTAAATAAGAGTGATTTACGGCCATTCTTTTGAAATGGTATTTTACGATAAAAGACCCAAGAATAAACAGTGTGTTTGCTGGGTTTTTCCGGCAGGTACTTTGTAAGTTCGTTAACTGTTAAGTAACCTTCTTTTTCTACTTTATCTTCTTTTTTTGAAATAAGATCGATAATAGCTCTTTGATTAGCTATAACCTGACTTACTGCACTTGGTAAAGAATCAAAGGTAATTTTATCGAAATTCACATATTCATTAAACAGAATATTTAATTTATCTGATAAAATTGATTTTTCAAGCTTTGTCATCAATCTATGTGATTCCTTCACGTGCTTATCTATAGCTTCATAAATTTGTTTTGTAATATCTATCATAACTCTTTGTTTAGGTGGTTCATTTGTCTGCCGTTATGGAGCCATTCTTTAATTTTTGATTTGCGAAAATAGAGGCGGGAACCATGCTTCTCATAAGGAATCATCCGATTGCTAATCCATTGATAAACTGTTTGTCTTGCCGGATTTTCGGGTAGAAACCTTTGAAGTTCTTCGAGACTCATTAAATAGTCTTTATCATCTTGATTGATCTTTATGAATTCTTTAATTATCTCATGAGCGAACTCTTTTAAGTCATCAATTGATACTTCTATTTTTAGATTAGGAAGTGAAGCTAAATCTGACAATTTCATTTTAATTTCTCCTTTTTTAATGCGTTCTCATATTGTTTAACTGCATTTCTGCTTTCTCTTTACTAATCAGGGAGCGTATATATTCCACTTGATGGGTGCATGTCCGGTTAATCCTATCAAACCAGGTAACAAGGCTTTCAAGGTCACCGCAAGCATTATTAATAAGCTCTTTTTGTGCTGTAGCCGATACGCCAAAACCACTCAGAATCTTTATTAAATCTTCGGTTATGTAAGCCTTTTTTTTATCGGCCAAATGTGATTTAGCATCGGCTAAACATTTGCCGCTACGGGCCATATATTCGCAAAGCTGATTACCTCTCAACATCCAACTATTTACATCATCCATAAAGGGTGATTCAATAAACTCCTGCATTTCAACAGCCTCTTCTTTTAACCCGTCAACGCTGGTTCTTAATTCATTCATTTCCGTACAATTTCCAATATTCAACCACTAGCTTTTCATAATTCTCACGGCCCTCGTTCCAAAAAGCATCACCCTTGCGAATGGTGATTTTGAAAACCTTATAATTCTTTTTGCTGATACCTATAAGTACATCTTTTTCACTACCAGCAAGTGTCATATAAAAAAACCGTTGACGCGGGTATTTGAAGTGCCTGCAAGCGGCTTCAAATTGTTCCTGTGTTTCGGCTGTTGTGGTTTTAATGTCACCACCCCAACCAAATTTAGACATCCATAAATCCCACTTACACCGGGCATCAAGCGTGAACTCAATGTTGCCAATTTTATGGTGCACCCACTTATGCATAATCTGTTGGCAATCGGCATTGTCAACCATTAGTTTTGCAAGCGGGTCTAGCATAAATGCAGCTTTCATTTTAATGGCTTGCTGCATTTGCTCGTTTGTAAAAATATGGCCGTTGCATGAGTTCCGGTAAACGTCAACCTTTTCAGGTTCGGTTATCAGGTGGTCAACTAGGTTACCAAAAGCATATGCTTCGGTGGGGTCAAAATCCTGGGTTTTTGCCTCAAGTAATCCTAAATCTGAATTACTCATAGCCGAATGCTTGTAGTAATCATCAGGAAGGATTACCTGAGGGTTGTCTTTTACAATTAGTTCCATTAGGCTGTAACTGCTTTTTGTTTATACTCTTCCTCATATTTCAGATAAGGACTTTTTATGAACTCTTCAGTTTTGTGGGCATGGCTTTCACAAAAGCGTTTCATGCGGTCTAGGGTTACCTTTGCAGCATCGTCAATGCTCATGTTTTTTCCCTGTTGTTCAAACCATAGGTTCATTATTGGCAACCATCCCATGGGGTGGGTTAGCAGTATAAAATAGCCGGTGCGTTTGGGTTTATCAACAGACTCAGCGTTATCAAACAGGTTGGCCATATTGGCTTCAGTTTTTTGTTGCTGTGATGCTGCACGGGCGGCCTCTTCATCCTCTTTTTGTTTGCGGGCAATTTCAGCCGCTTTTTCCGCTTCGCGTTTTTTGGCCTCAGCCTCAAGGCGCTTTTTCTCAGATGCACTGGCTTTTTCAATAGCTTCCAGTTCATTCTTTTTAGCCTGGTATTCGTTCGATATCTCAAGCTTTAAATCGGCCAGTTCTTTTTTAAGTTTTGCGTTAAGCCCGTCACGCATGGGTAACATGGTTTCTTTACGAATGCTGTCTGACTCTTCTTTGCTTATATAAAGCGGAGAGTATGGCATTACAAAGGTCCGGTAAACCTCAATGGTAATTTCAGCATCAAATTCATTGATAAACTTTACAGTTTCAGCCCAATCTTTTAAGGTTATCTGGTTAAAAATTGAACGCAATTCAGTTTTTACCTCAGTGCTATAAGCGGCAAACTTAATGTTCACGTGCTCAATAACGTTGGCCTTAAGCTCGGCACGTTCTTTATCCTGGTTAATTTTCAATTGCTTTTCACGCTCAACTTTGGCAGCCTCTTCAGCTAATTGTCGGGCATAATCATCGCGGTATTTTTGAAGCCTGAAATAAGTTGTTTCAGGGCGTTTGGGGTCAAGTAACTGTTCAGCTTCGGTGAACGATTTGCTTATTGCCTGTAATATGCTTGTGATAGGCTTGCGCTTTTCCTCTACATCCTTTTTTACAGCTTTTAGTTTAACAAGGTGGCTGTTTATCTCAGAATCCATTTCTTTGCTCATTCCACTGTTTTGGACCTTTGCAAGCAGCGATTCACCGGCTGTAACAGCACGTTCAATGTAACCTATGTTACGTTGCAATACTTCTGGAGCCTGTGTGGCTATTGAATTGAAGTTTTCGTATTTTTGAATTTCATTACTCATGGCAGTAGATTTTAAAATAACATATCATCATCGTTTACAGTAACTCCCTGATTATTATCAGGAAAATCATCGGTATTAGCCTTTTCGGCTTTAGGTTCAGCTTTAGGTTCATCTTTAGGTACGCTGGTTTCTTTAACCACGTCAGCAGGTAATCCTAAATCTTCGGGTGATTCAACAGCCTCAAGAGCTGAAAAATTATTTAGCTTAAGTTTTGGAAACGAAAGGAAAGCGTGTTTTAAACATTTGGCTTTTAAAAAACCGATATCATCATAAAGCCGGTTTGCTTCACCCTTTACCTTTACCAGCTTGTCGTTGTTGGTGGCATCTTTAACCCACTTACCATTGTTTTCAGCTGAATAGTTTTTAAGGCGCTCAATACCCTCTTGGTCAAGGGTTCCAAATGTTACCGAACCATCAGGCCGTACAATTCTCACGTAAATCAGTATTATCTTAGTGGTAGGGCGCGGGTGAGTTATCTTGTGGTATATACGGGCTCCATCGGGTGTGTTTTCCTGAACATACTCTTCACCTTCATAAATTACCTCCGGATTGTCGGCATACCGAACTTGTCCGGCACGTTCGCGTAGTACAAGTTCACCGTAGCCCGAAATATCAAGTAAGGCCCTTTTTTCCCATTTGTCAACGGTTTCGTTTTTTTCGTTTTTGGTTTTAATTTTAGCATTCCTAAACGTAATGTAACATAGGGCTTTACTACCGTTGTCAAGCGTTAAACCTTTGGTTGCAACATCTAAAAATACGCTGAACAACGATAAGGGTGTGCATTGTGCCAGTTCCGGATTCTCAGTGAGAATCTTTGAGAAATAAAACTTTTCCCTTTCATAGGCAATCAGTCCATCGCTACCATGAATCTGGGTAAAAATATCGACAAACCTTTTTTCGGTAACTGGGTGTTCGATAATTTCAACAGGCTTGAGCGTTGGAAGTTCTTTGTTAAAAAAATTCTTTCGGTCCATTTTCTCTCTCCTTTAAAATGTTTAGTTATAATCTTCTCCGGTCAATTGTTTGATTGTCCGTTTTTTGTATTCGTAATATTCGCCTGTTGTAATAGGCTCTTTGGGCTGGTGAATTACATGCTTACCTTTAAATTCAACTGTAATTCGGTTCCTGCGTAAATCAACATTGAATAGTAAAT
This sequence comes from Bacteroidetes bacterium HGW-Bacteroidetes-4, assembly GCA_002840905.1. Lineage (GTDB taxonomy): Bacteria > Bacteroidota > Bacteroidia > Bacteroidales > SZUA-534 > GWE2-40-63. The sequence goes on from PHDD01000001.1 coordinate 73,479, forward strand.
CGCTGCTGATTATGTCTTCGAAAATTTCGGAGTGTGCTGTAGCGTTCATATGATAAAGATTGAAAGTTCATCATCGCAGCCACAGTCAAGGCATTTCCCCTGTTTCGAAAGTGGGTTATTGTTTGGCGCTATTTCATTACACTGTTCGTCAATGTAATACCGGTGAATGTTAGTTGAGTTACATTTTGGGCAACTGAACTCACTGGCTTTCTCAAGCCTCCTGAACTTGTGTTCAATTCTTGGCTTAATGGTTTCGTTTGTACCCAGCAACCAGTTAAATTCTCTGTACCGGGTTGGGTTTGCTACAAATACTGCTTCCATAGTATTAAAAATTAGGGTTACTCATTATTTTCTCTACATAATTCAAGTCCTTACGGCTAACCACTATGGGGCTGTTCTTTTTTGTCGGGTCCAGTTTTCTCTCATTTAGGTACCCGGCATCAACAGCACGTTGGTAGGTTGGTTTGCCTATTCTTGTTTCGGCTTCGGTTTTTCGTACATATTCCGGTAATTTGCCTTGGTGAATGAGCGTTTTTTCCTCTCCATTTTGCTCTCCAAGCAAATAAGCTTTTCGGAGTATTTTTTCTAATTGTATGTCAGTTACAGTAAGAACCATATTAGAAATTTATATACGTTGAAATAAAAGCCTTTACATTTTGCCAGAACGATTCATCAATAAAAAGAAACTGAAGACCGATAACCACTATAACTGCAATAGCCCCGATGATAATTTTCTTAATGTTGATACCGGCATAATCTTCCAGAACACGGATGTAAATCTGTAACTCATCATTAGCATTAAGCTTATTCATTATATTCTGATAATGAGTTTTGATGGTTAGCTCACTCCGGTGTGTTTTGTCCGCAATTTCTTTGCGTGTAAATCCCATTAAACGGAGTTTGATAATTTGCAATTCGGTATCAGAAAGTACAGCACTCATGGTTAGGCTACTTTAATGGGTTCACCGGTCCAGGCGTTGAAACCATACTTTTCAAACACAGCTTCAACTTTCTCCGACTCTTCATCGGTAAGGGCGCGGGTGTGGTTTTTCTTCATTGAAAAATACTGAGGCGTTGCCCACCCACACTGGCTCATAATTTCGTCTCTTACATTACTCTGTATGTTGCCGGGCAAGTTTCCGTATGCCAGGGCAAAGCTTTTTTTACTCATTTTATAGTATTGTTTATATTGTTAACATTGCTTAAGTTTGTATCAAGAGTTATTTTAACAATAGGCGTTGTCGCAATTGCCATAGGGTTTCCTCATCTTGTGGAGTAGGGTTTAATACCTGTAAGTGCAAGGTGTGGTAATTAAAAATGGTCAATTTGTCGTTGCTTGAAAGCCCGCCCAATTTTTCTGAATGGTCTTTAAAGTCTTGCTTAATTGTTTCTAATAATTCTTGCATGATGTTTATTATTAAATCTGTGTTACAAATATAAACAAAAAGATTATATATAAACAAGAAAAGATTATAAAAATGAATATATTTTTTAAAATATTTTTCAAATGATTGATTTAAAGAAATTTAGGAAGGATAATAAAATTAAGCAATCTACTATTTGTGAAATTCTTGGAGTTGCACAACCCTATATTTCTGCAATTGAAAGCGGCAAAAGACCATTAAGCGAAGATAAATTCAATCTACTATATAAACATTTTGGTGATATATTGCTAAAATATAGAAAACCCGATTTTATTGATATTTTAAAAAAAGAATCAAATAAAACTTATCCTGATTTCACCCCTTTATTGCATGAGCTTAGAGAACAAAGCGTTGTTTACGAATCAAAGGATGATAAAATTGCATTAATTAATACATTGAAAAGGCAACTTGAAGATAAAGACACTATTATTGAATTGTTAAGGAATGAAAATGATTTACTTAGAGAAAAACTAGGCCTTATAAATAAACAAACCGGTTAAAAGTTATTTACAATAGGGGGGCATACCGCAACAATGCAGTAGGCACCGAACCCTGTATTTAGAAGCTTTTCCCATTGTTTGCATTAACGCATTTGTATATAGTTTATTGTTATGTTAAATGTTGTTTCGTTTTTGGTTAGTTGTATATTAATAGGCTTCATGCTTACCCTAATCGGAAAGGCCCTGTTTTATCCTGTATTTAAAATTTGGGAAGGTTTTGTAAAGATTAGTACCATTGGTCTTGATGAAACCAGAATACCGGAAGATATGTTTGATGATTATTTTGAAGCTGAGTTTAGCGGGAAAGAGTACTTTTATACCAGGCCCAGTTTATTTGAACAATATAAAATGAATACACAATGAACGATGATGGATTACTAATTGCAGGAATTATTTCTATTGTACTTATTATTTTTTTCATCCGGTTATCTGTTGATGTCAGAAAAATAAGACTAAAGCAAAATTCAAATTCTTATTTGAAAAATAAAGCTATTGCAAAAATCATTGCAAACAGTAATAACTATAAAGAAGCTACAATTGAGTATTTAGCCACTGTAGCAAATTATTATTCTAGCTTTTACTCTAAGGTTGAAGACCTGGAAAAGCAAATCAAAAGGTCGGAGAGTGATTTAATAGGAAAGGCTAACATTACAAATGAAGAATTGAATGAGGTTTGTAAGATGGTATTGAAAGTGTAATTTTTTAACTAATTATTATATGGAATGAGCAAATAAATTTATAAACCAAAACCATTAGTACTATGAAAAATTCAATTATCCTACTAGGCATTTTTGCCATGTTAATATCCTGCACCAAGGATGAAGCTAAATCAAGCTTGGATCTTAATTCAAGTTCAATTACAATTCATTACGATGAATCGTATAAATTAAGCTACACCGTAACACCTGAAAATAGTGAAATTCTTTGGTTTTCAAGCGATGAATATATTGCAAAAGTAAACCAAGAGGGGAGTGTAAGCGGCCAGCATATTGGTGAAACAGATATAAAGGCTAAAACCACCGATAAAGAAGCATTTTCCAAGGTAACCATAAAACCGTATTTTGATTATTTTAAGGAACCTATTGTGGACTTTGGGTCCTCAATGACCTATGTAAAAGAAAACGAACCTAGTAATTTATTGAACGAAATTACCGATGGACTTTTATATGAAGGTAGCAGTATATATGTTGATTATTTAATGTATATTTTCGAAAGCCAAAAACTGACATCTGCTTCTTACATTCTTTCAGACAACATATTAACTGTTAACAGTACTGACTTTTCTACATTTTTTAAAGAAAGGTACAACCCTTTTGGCGTGGCAGATGATATTGTTATGTACCGTAATAATGAAATGGTTGTTGCAATTCAAGTTTATGAAGGTGTATTGATGGTTATGTACATTGAATACACATCAAAAAAATCTAATGATTACATTACTGAATTTAAGAAGAACCGTGAAAAATTAATAGCTCAATTACAATAAAATGTTCAGGCTTACATTCTCCAGAAACTCTTCAAAGTATTTCGAAAAGGCTGTTGAAATAGTCCGGGGTCTTGGCGGAACCTTAAATGGTGATGTGGCTGTTTTAGAGATACCGGAATATGAACTGTTGGAGGCATACCAGAAACTTGTTCCTTTGCTTGTTTTAGTTCAAAAATGGAAGGGCCTTAAAGCATGGTATAATAATAAAGAGGTTAAAGCTTTCGATTTTTTATTTAATGCATGGAGAAACATAGGGGAGTGTGCAAAAAGAAAAATTGAATTTGGTAATTCAATTTATTGTTGGCCTGATATTGATATTGAAGAGTGGGGGTGTCACCGGTTAACCAGTGTTCCGGGTAGAATGCTTAGAGGTACTGGTAATTTTGAACGTAATGGCCGGTACTGGTACAACCTTGGAGCGTTTGAAAGCCAAACTATCTGGAAAGTTGACAAGGAACAGCTGTTTGCGGTATTAAAAAACCGTGCTGAGCATAGTGGCGTATCACTTTGCCCGTTCTTCAGTATTGAAAGAATAAAAGAAATTATAGATAAATTACCTACTATAATTATGGTTGATGGGATTCACTTCCGGTATTACATCCCCCCGGGGGAATCCCATCCAACCAACATTAGGCATATACCCAAAGAGCAATCTATAATAAGTACACCTGTTGGCGCCTCATATTCAGTTACCGCTGAACTACACTACATAGGCCAGAATATTCAACCATTGAAAAAAGCGTTTGAAAAAGGAATGGGGAGGAATTGATATAAAAATATGAAATAAAACAACTTTAATTAAAAAAGATCGTATATTTAGATGCAAATACAAAACCTAGAACCACATGTTAAAAGAAGAATTCAAATATTACCTTGAGAATCAGAAGGAGTTGGTGAAATTGTATCAGGGAAAGTTTTTGGTAATTAAAGACAAAAGTGTTGTTGGTGTCTATGAAAACGAATTCGATGCAATTGACGAGTCGTTGGGTAAATACGAGCCTGGTACTTTTTTGGTACAAGAGTGTTTGCCTGGTGATGAAAATTACACACAAACCTTTCATTCAAGAGTAATATTTGCTTAATCATGCCCATTTTTAGCAACCTGAATCAAAAAGAGTCAAAAATAAAAATACATAATTTTACCATAAATTACAATGGTAGAACTGGTGTTATTTTTACTGATATTTCAATTCTAAACCTTCCTTTAGGAAACCTTCCCCAGTTTAAACCATTTAAAACGAAAGCTATTTGGGATACCGGTGCATCTGGGTCAGTAATTACAAAGAAAATTGCATCAGAGCTTAATCTAATCCCAATGGGACAACAAATGGTTAAGGGTGTTAATAGAGAGGAGATACGAAATGTTTATCATATTTCTATTATTTTGCCTAATGGTGTAAAGATAGATAATGTTAAAGCAACAGAATGTGACGAATTAAATGGTCCATTTGAAGTTTTAATAGGAATGGATATTATAAGCCTTGGTGATTTTGCATTAACAAACAAAGATGGTAAATCTGTTTTTACATTTAGAATACCTTCAATTACAAGAATTGATTTTGTGAAAGAAGAGAATAATATAAATATCACAAGAATCAAAAATGAAGGAAAACCGGTAACAAGAGCTTTGAATAATTCTAGAGTGGGTAGAAATGATCCATGTCCTTGTGGAAGTGGCCTTAAGTATAAAAAGTGTCACGGCAAATAGATTACCATGTCAATAACCTTTCTATTTGCATCATCCATCAAACCTCTTTTCTTTTTAATATAGTGAGCCCCGGCCAGGGTTTTACTTAACTTATGTCCTAGGGCAAAATCAATAATACTTTCCGGAACCTCACATTCATTAAAGGCAACAGTTGCCCAGGTGTATCGGGCATAACCTAATGTGAATTCAGGTATTTTCAAATCATCTGCAATTCGTCTTAAAAACTTAGCCATATATTTGGTAAAGTTATTTACTGTTGAATACCGTTCCTGGAAACTGAAGTATTTTGTTTTGCCCCTTAACTTATTAATAAGCTCTAAAGCTTCCGGTTCAATTTTTATAGAGTGTCCAACCTCTGTTTTTGAACGGTCGAAAAACACCCGGCCATTGGCAATATACCCACCATTGTTTTCAAGATGATAAAGGTCAACGGCATTTATACCAATAAGAAAGAAATCAAGCTTAAAAACGTCCAGGGCAAAAGCTTCATCATTATTAAGTGGGCAAATGGTAAAAAGGCTCCTTAAATCATCCAAGTCAATTACCCGGGGTTCTGAATCTTTTTTAAGCGCATTCACATTATAATATTTGAAAGGATAATACTCCGGGCTTAATAATTGACGCTCATCACTAATCAGCCGGTTGAATAAGGCTCTTAAATCTTTCATTTGGTTCCATACTCCACTGTTGGTTCCCCGGTCTCTTAAAAACTGTTCGTATGATTCCAGAAACTTTTTATCGATATGCCGGAACAGTAATTCTGAACGTGGCTTAATGAATTCCTGAATACCGTTTTTTAATGAGGTATAACAATCGGCTGTTCGGTTTGATGCCTTACCGTTTCGTTTAAGTTCAGCCTCATATTTTTTGGTAAGTTCAGATATCACCCCATCCACATAATCAAAAAACTCAATTTCATTCTGTATTAGTTCTGATTCAAGGTAATCCTTAATGTCTAAAACGGAGAGGTTTCCTAGTTTTGTAGAAATATCAAGTAATCTTCTTTCGTACTTATTAATGAGTTGACTTAGTTTGTCGTTATAAATATCGGCATTCGGATGATTCACAACCCTATTGTTTCTAAGCTGGTTTTTCTTTAAGTAATACTTTGTTTTTATGTAAGCGTTTTTTTGGTTGTGAACCACAAGAATTTTCACATTATATGTATTGTCTTTTTTCTTATCTTTAAGAACCGCTTTAAGCGTTGCCATATTTCCGTGAGTATTTCGTGAGTGAATTAATGTACACTATATCATTTTGTAATATTTTGTAAATGTAGTGAAATTAACGAATACCAGAAACATCAAGGAAATCAATAGTTTGAATATGTTAAAAGAATATGCCTGGGGGGCGTGGGGTCGAAGGTTCAAATCCTTTCATCCCGACAAATTGACAGCAAAGGAGTTAAACTTAGGTTTGACTCCTTTTTTTTTTGGAGTAACGCTGATTTGCCGGAATCAACAAAACCATGCAATAATTGATAAGCTCAGCCGCCTTACTGCATCTTTATAAATAATCAGTTATTGTTGGCAGACTGAAAAACATGCCCACAGGCCCAAACAGCCTGTACCCGGATTTGCTTTAACGATAAAGCGACAAATTATCGTTTTAGTGGTTTTTGGTACATTGTTACATCAGATAGTAGCTAATCAGGAAAACCTACGATTGGGTAGTCAGGGAAATTGGTTCATCGCATTACGACAATGGGGAACGCCAGGTGTATGTAATTACCCGGACAGCAAGGCCTGCTTTAGGCAAAACACAATTCTTTACCGGGAATCCGTCTGTTTTGGTTCGTCAGCTTAAAGTCAAAAAAGGGAAAAACATTTACTGCGACGGCGGAGCCAAAGTAATTAACGAACTGTTAAGGCACAACCTGGTCGATGAGCTGATAATTTCAGTGACACCGTTATTGTTGGGGCAGGGAACCCGGCTTTTTAACGACGGCCGGCCCGAACAGGCGCTTGAACTGGTAAATACAAAAGCTTTCGACACCGGCTTGGTGCAGTTGCATTACCGGCGTAAGCGCTAAACAATAAGCCCGCTTTACAAGGTGCTGTTTTTCTGATTTAAAAGATGGCATAAACTGCAAGAACACCAGGGTTTGGTTGCTTACTCCAAACCTAAGGCTAAGTACTTTAAACCAAAAAACTACCCGATATGTTCTTTTGCATCACTTATTTTTTTAGTTTTGGTTTACTGAAAGCAATTGCCATGAACCCAAACAACGCTAATAATAAAATATACGTACCCGCTTACTTATTACACTTCTGGTTGAGCAGGATAAGGAGAGTTGGGGTGGGCTTATTTGTAACAGCAAGCAATTGAGAAAAGTATGAAAACCATATATTTTACAGATAGAAAAGACTGGAGAAAATGGCTCGAAGCAAATTTTGAGACCGAAGATGATATCTGGTTGGAATATCCATTGAAAAAAACAGGGAAGGAGCGCATCTTATACAACGACGCTGTTGAAGATGCCTTGTGTTTCGGATGGATTGACAGTACGGTGAAATCATTAAACGATGAGGCTGCTGTTCAACGGTTTTGCCGGCGAAGAAAAAACTCGACCTATTCACAAGCAAATATTGAACGCCTGAAATGGCTTTTTGAAAACAACATGGTTCACCATTCCATAAGGAATGAAGCCTTAAAAATAATTCAGCAGGAATTTATCTTTCCCAAAGACCTTATTGAGGAGTTAAAATCAGATAAGGTGGTTTGGGAGAATTATCAAAAATTTTCAGGGCCGTATCAACGAATCCGGATTGCATATATCGAAAGTGCCCGGAAGAGACCCGAGGAGTTTAAGAAACGTCTCCGGCATTTCATGAATAAGACCAGGGAGAACAAACTGATTAAAGGCTTTGGTGGAATTGAAAAATACTATGGAAAGTAAACACTGAAACAACGCATTCTATGCGTAATAATTATTATTTATTGACACAGTTCAGCGTACACTCCCTACACTCCCAATCAAACTTTTCTTCTTTCATACTATGTCCATTTAATAATTATTATTCATTGACACAGTTTATTTTACACTCTCTTTTACACTCTCGGTATCGGTCTTCCCAACTAAGGCTCTTGTGTTCTCAAAACCACTAAGGGTCTTCCCAACTAAGGCTCTTGTGTTCTCAACCCACTAAGGGTCTTCTCAACTAAGGCTTTGGTGTTCTCAAAACCAATTTTGGTCTGCTCAACTGAAGCTTTGTTGTTCTCAAAACCACTTTTGGTGTTCTCAACTGAAGCTTTGTTGTTCTCAAAACCACTTTTGGTGTTCTCAACTAAGGCTTTGGTGTTCTCAAAATTACTTTTGGTCTGCTCAACTAAAGCTTTGTTGTTCTCAAAACCAATTTTGGTCTGCTCAACTAAGGCAGGGGTGCCTGCAAAACAGGCATTGGGGTTCTAATCGACCCCTGAAAATTGCGGTGCATGATAGCCAGGTATTCTATGGTTGTTTTGCAGCTTGCACCGCTATATTACGGTGGTATCGCAAACCCCGGGTTCACACCCGGGGCTATTACAATGACACCCCTTCGGGGTTAACCGCTTATTTGGGGGTTGTGAGTTCTTCACCGGACAAAGGCCGCTACCTGTAGAAGGTTTTGCCGACCGTTGCTTGTTAAAGGAATGCTGGAGTCCAAATTTATAATTGCTTACTCTAAATTGCATAAGCAATAAGCAGACTTAATGTTTTTCCTGTTTTCTTTCAATGATACCAGTAGCAACAAACCACAGAGCTATTGATAACAGGTAGATTAAAATTCCATAAAGGGTTGAAATCATCGAAGTTTTAAGACCTCCATACACCATAGCCGGCGAAATATCGCCCGCTCTTTCAATGGCTGCAAATGCCTAAAAAAACCCAAGTAATTGGGCAAAGATTCCCATTACCATGGCAAACAAACCGATTGATTTTCCATATTCGATTTTACGCAAAGCCTTTTCCCGGTTTGGATTAACGCATTGGCCTGACTCCGAACCCTGAAAGGGTTCAACCGGGAATAACATAGGAATAATAGAAATCAGTCCTTAATAATAGGTTCTAATTAATAGCTGTATAGGGCGGTGCATGATACCCTGGCAATCCCTGGCAACCCACTGCCTGCAACGCTTTGGTTCGTGGGGTTATTGTTGTTCTACCGACCTTTAACCCCTCCGGGGTTATTCACTATTAATTGCTCATTACTCCTTGGTTGTGAACTGCTACCTGTTGGCTGAATACTGGTGGCGGCCTGCCGCTTTTCGTGGTGCACGCTATTCTGGTATTCCATGGTTAAATAATTGCCTGCACCGCTTTTTATTCCATGGGTTAAAACCCATGGCTATTGTTATTAAACCCGCGGTTATTCGTTATTCACTATTAATTATTCACTCTTCATTGCCCATTGTTCATTGAATTGGCTGTAGCCTGCCGACTGCCGACTGCGGGCTTACTTACCTTCCAAATTCTTCCTGGAGCAGGGGAAGTATATTCTGCAGGTTGGTTTGTAAGCGGAGCATGTTACTGGCCATGAACTCAAAAATTGCCGGCCAATGATCGCGATTATGAAAGTTTAATCCCTTTTTTTCGAGATAAACCTGCGCCACCGTTTTATTTGAGTCGGTAAGTAAGTCGTCGTTCCAGATGGGTTCGGGGTCGAAACCCTGATTAATAATGCTTCGGTACGTATCTAAAAACACCAGCATCGAAAACCGACGCTCTTCGTTTTTGTGGTTTAGCTCGATGCACACCTTAATGGTTTGAGCAGCCATATCGAATTTTAGTTCCAGGCCTTTAATGCCTGTTTTGTAGAGCATCCATTTTATGGGAGCACCGTTTTTTTTTTCGTAGTATTGGGTGTATTTGTCAAAGGTGGTCCAAAATTCCTGACGCAGCAGGCGGTTTTCTTCTTTACTGTACATGCAAAAAGTTGTTGGCAAAGCTGGCCGATAAATAATTGTCGTAGCTCTGGCAGGTTTCGCTGGCAAACAGTGTAGCCGTTTCCAGAATTTGGGCCCAGGCCGTTTTGTCCAGGTGCATCAGTTCCTTTTCCCGACTTAAATGTTGATACAAACGGAACAGAATTCCTGCCGAAAAGGTATCGCCGGCGCCCACGGTACTGATGGTCTTAATTTTTTTTGCTTCAAGGCTGAGCTGAAAAGCATCGGTAAACAGTTCTACCCCTTGATTGCCTTTGGTATAAATAAGAATCGTCGGGCCCAGCTTTTTTATCATGTTCCAGGTGGCTTGTCCGTTGGTTATGCCATAAATGTTTTTAAAATCATCGTTCGATCCTTTAACAATGCTTGCGTGAGCTATATTTTTCTCAATTAGCGGAAACAATTCGGGCAACTGATGCAAATGGGGTGTCCTGAAGTTGGGGTCGTACATAACAATGCCATTCAGGGAGTTTACCCTGCTTAAAAAAGCATCCAATTGCGGATGCCAAAGCGGGTTTAAACCGAAAAACGAACCGAAGTGAATCATGTCGTTTACCTTAACTTTAGGAAATAGCAAGGGGGGCGTTTGTTTTGCTTTGTCTTTGTAAAAACTGTATTGGGCGTTGTTTTGTGCATCGAGAAAAGCCAAAGCCAGGTTTGTTTTTATGCCTGCTTCGCGGTAAATGTATTGGCTTCCGACAGCGTTGCGATGCAAAAAGTCAATTAAAAGTTCAGCTGCTTTATCGCGCGACAGCACGGAAATGTGATTAACCGGAACCTTAAGCCGTCCGAGCGAAATGGCTGTGTTAAGCATGGAGCCGCCGGGTTTTATCTGGGCTTCGTCCAGATTCTTTATAATGATGTCGAGTACTATTTCGCCAATGGTATATATCATATAAAAGTGCAATGAATACGTAAAAGTAGTGAATGGTTTAATATTCATCAATGAAAAGCAAAAAAACAAGGATTTTCCAATTTTTTTTTATATTTGTCAGATTAAACCGATACATGAAAAAGAATTATGGCATTTAACATCCAGGATTGGGTTAAACAAAATAGCAAGGATGAGGTTTTGTTTCTTTACAATGGAGAAGTGTCAAATTCATTTTTAGCCGATTCACTGGGTACTATAGAAGCACAATTGGAACAGGCACCCTCAAAAGCGCGCAAGAAAATTTTTAATGTATTGGTCGAGGCCATGCAAAACCTGTATCATCACTCATCGGTATTGCCGCCCGATAGCAGCGAAGAACTTAAAGGGAAATATGCTGTTTGTATTTTAAGTAAGAATTGCGTTGGTTATCATGTAATAACTGGTAACTTTGTTAATGAAAAACAAAAAACCTTTTTAGACAATCATTTATCGCACATAAATAAGCTGGATAAAGAAGAACTGAAAAATTTGTATAAAGAGATTCTCGATAATCAGGAATTTTCTGAAAAAGGCGGAGGTGGTTTAGGCATGGTAGATATAGCGCGAAAATCGGGGAGTAAAATAAAATTTGAATTTCATAATTACAGCGAAAATTATTATTTTTTCAGTATAAATGTTAATATTGTAGAATAACTAAATATCAGAATCCTATGGAACCAATTTCAATTACAGGAACACCCAAAACACCTACGGTACATTTTGATAGCGAAAAAGGAAAAGTTGAGATAAAAGGACGTTCGATACCTGAGAATTCGATTGAGTTTTATAAACCCTTAGTCGATTGGCTCGAACAATATTTGTCGAATCCGGCCACGCTTACCGAAGTGAATATTCAACTCGAGTATTTTAATACCAGTAGCTCTAAATGTATTTTAGATGTATTCAAAAAACTTGAGGCCATCTACAAAAGCGGAAACGAGGTAATTATTAACTGGTATTACGAGGAGGATGACGAAGACATGCTGGAAGCCGGCGAAGATTATCAATCGATAATTAAGATTCCTTTTAAAATGGTTGAAATTGAAGAGTAAAAAATAGTTTCTCTCAAAAAAAGAAGGCTGTATTATTTGCAGCCTTCTTTTTTTATATCAGTTTTTTATAGGTAAAATATTCAATCAGCCGGCGGAGTAGCCTGAAGTGCAAGCTAAGGTACAATAAAAGGTTATAAACCCACATTACCAGAATGTTTATCCAATAGGTATCGACATAATAGCCAAACAGCTTTTTATTGGGCGCATAAAAATGAGCTTTTATAAAATCATTTTCCGGATTAAGATAAATAGGATCAATTTTTCGAACCAGTTGCCCATTCCATTCAATAATGCGTTCCAATGAATTAGAATTGCGGACAAATGTGGTCAGGTTCTCGTTGGTGTTTTCTCTTTTCAGTTTTAAAAAGGCTTCTTTTTCTTCTTTGGTTTCCTGGAACGAATTGATTAATTCGTCGCGCAGGTTATTGGCCCGGTTAAAGCGTTTTAAATAATAATTATTTAGTTGATCCAAATAGTTTTCTGTTTCTCTTAAAACAGTTTCGTTAATTTTATCATAATACAGTTGACTGAGCAGGATAAAAGGAACCCGGTTGTTCTGATTCAACTCTTTCTCAATTTCGTTTCGTAAAACAGTAAGGGCCTCTTTTACTTTTAGCTGCATTACCGGATTGGTATAATTTCGCTGGCAATACGATACCTTGTTCATCAAGGTTTTTACCCAGTAATTCTTTTTGTAATCGGCATCGCTCATTACCTTATTGTAGTCGTAAAAAATGGTTTCATAATCGTTATGGTTAAACTGATAAACGGCCAGGGCTTCGTAGGCCCAGCGGGCGGTAATAATTTCGCCATACCAGGGTATTTTTGAGGGCGACGATATGGCCGGGTTCAGTTTGTCGAATGAAATGATTACTCCGCTTAAAATGAGCTGTGGAATAACCAAAAACGGTATCAGAATGTAAATGGTAACCACGGTATCGAACGTGTCGGAAATATTAAGCCCCATCATGCAGGCAAAAAACCAGGCGCTAAACAATACCAGCCAGTAATTAAAATACATGCCCTGAATGCCCATGATGCTGTTACCGATAAACACAAAAATCAAAGCCTGAAAAGCCGAAAGTACTATAAGAATTACAATTTTAGACAGGAGGTAACTGGTACGACTTAAGTTAAGAAAGCGTTCACGTTTAAGAATTTTACGGTCTTTTATAATTTCTTCAGCACTAACCGATAAACCAATAAAAATGGCTACAATAACCGATATAAAAAGGTAAACCGGCAGGTTGGGGTTTCCGCTCAGGGAATAACCTGAACTGTCGTTGGTGTAGTATTTTATAATGAACGAAAGCAAAAACGCCAGAATGGGTGCTTCGGTAAGGTTTATAATAAGGTATTGCCGGTTGGCAATTTTCGAAAGCACGTCGCGGGTAATAAAAACAAAGAACTGTTTAATTTTTCCGGGAATTTTAAAGGCATTTTCGGGAAGGTGCTGCCCCTTACGTAAGCTTAAAGCCGGTAAGTCGCGATTCTCGGTTAAATGCCGGAACCATTCCTGTGGTGTTTTTCGGCGGTTGTGGGTAAGGTTTCCGTATTCGTCAATTATTTTTGAATCGATAATGTTAAAAACCTGTTCCGGATTTACATTGCCGCAGAGCCTGCACTCGCTGTCGTTCCAGTTGGCGTGATGAATTTTCGACTTAAAGTAAATGATGGAATCAACCGGGTTGCCATCGTAAATTAAATAGCCTCCGTTGTCGAGGATAAATAATTTGTCGAACATCTTAAAAATATCGCTCGATGGCTGATGGATAACTGTAAAAATAAGCTTTCCCTTTAAAGCCAGTTCTTTAAGCAAATCCATAATGTTTTCTGAATCGCGCGATGACAGTCCTGAAGTAGGCTCGTCGAGGAATAAAATGGCTGGTTCGCGAATTAATTCAAGGGCAATGTTCAATCTTTTTCGTTGGCCCCCGCTAATTTTTTTGTTGAGCGGGTTGCCCACCACCATGTCTTTTATTTCATATAATCCCAGGCTTTTTAGTATTCTGAAAACTTTTAAGTTAAGCTGAAAATTACTGGTGTTGCCAAAGCACAGTTTGGCATTGTAAAAAAGATTTTGATACACCGACAGTTCTTCAATCAGCAAGTCGTCCTGCGACACAAAGCCAATTAAACCTTCAACCTTTTCTTTTTCCTTATGAATGTCAACACCATTAATGGTAACTTTACCCGACGAGGGCTGGTTGCTTCCGTTGAGCACGTTAAGCAGGGTTGATTTTCCGGCCCCGCTGGCGCCCATAATACCAATCAGGCTACCCGATTCTTCAACAAAATCAATTTTATTCAGCCCTTTTATACCACCTTTAAAGTGATATTCAACCTGTTGGGCGGCAAACTCAATTTTATTGTCGTTTTCGTTAATGTAAAAGGCACTGATAATGTCGGAATAATATATGGGTTTCATTTTTGAATCGCGCAAAGCCGAGCCCTGCGTTAAAATATAAACCCTGTCGTTAATTATCATTTGCCCGTTTATGTAAACTTCATGCTCGCCAAAACAGCGGGCCAGGTACATATCGGAAGGTTTAAAATGGACTACCCAGATTTTGTCGTGAAACGATTCCTGATACAAATGGCGGATGCCAGGTATGGTGGTTGTTTTTTGTCCGTCAATGAGCAGCATGTTCGGCGTTTCGGGCATCGAATCGAATGGATTCAGCACAAAATCCTTTATCAGGGTAAATTCGTTTTCGGGATAATGGAAAATATCGGCTACGGTAAGAATAAATTCCAATTCCTGTTCTGAGATTTCCACGTCAGATTTAACAAATTCGAGCAAACGTATAAGTACAACTACTTTTTGTCGCAGATCGAGTTCCTGATTTATCTGGGTACAAATTTTCAGTACTTTAACCGAGCTAAGCGAAAGGCTTTTTTCGCGTCGGTTTTCCTGACTTTGTTTTTTTTGGTAAAGGGCGTAAAAGCCATCAAAAAGTTTTAGGTATTCTTCAACAATTTCTTCGTTGAGTTGCTGTTTAAGAAACGATTCCACAATGTTCCTGCCATTTCTATTACTGCTTCTTGGGCCGGCAATAATGGCAAAGAGTTGCATTAAAGCTTTTAGAATCCGTTCACTCATGAGTAGGTTTTAGCAATTGCCTGTATTTATTGTTGAAACCCAATTAACAGTACTGCAATTCCCGAACTTTGGTTTTTAGGATCCAACTGAGCTTCAATAATACAATCCATGGTATGGTCGAATTCAAAATCCCAGTAGGAGATATTTTCAAAATCGGTATTGGTAAAAAGTAAGTTGCGTTCCTGATCGTAAACCGAGAATTTTAGGTTTCCCTCGTTGGTTCCGCTATAGGCTACAATGCGGTAAATGCTTTCTTCATAAAAGGTGGTGTAAAACTCAGCAATTTCATCTCCGTTTAAAAAAGCAGTATATGATTGCCCGTCGGAGATAAAAGGTAAATTCATATGGCTTTGGCACAGCCGCAAGGTGGAATCGAGTTGTGCTTTTACCGGTGATGCCAGCATCAGGGTAAATAAGGTGGCTACAGATACTATTCGAAGTAAGGTTTTCATCGGTTTCTGCTTATTTAATGAGTAAATTTCTGATGTGGGTAATTTTATCATTAATGGTAGTCAGAACTTCATCAGAAACAACTGTTTCAGTAACTGAATGTACTTTGGTTAATTTTTGCTGAGGCAGTGTTGTTGGTTCCTTGTATTGGTAGTTGGTTTCCACGGCATCAAATTCGTATGAAAGATCAATTAAATCGTCGACCAGGTTTTTCATGTCTTCCGATTCGTTATAATAAGGCTGAAGAATTTTAATTAAATTTTCGAGCGGTTGTTTGTTTTCACCCGCACGTTGAATCAGTTCTGCATTTTTAGTTTCCAGCGAAAGGGTGGTTAAAAAGTACATGGCTTCAATCCATCCGCCGGCAAGTACCAATGCTCCTTCGCGTTGACGCTGGTTTTCCTTTAAAAAGAAATCCACATCACGATAAGTATTCGACATTATAAATAGTAAACTGTCCTGCTTGTCGATGTTGCTTTCAATACGTTTAAAAATCTGTGGGTCGATAGCTGCCGAAAGGCCTAAATCCTGAGCCAATAATTTAATTACTGAAAAATAGGTAATGGCCGCTGGTGATTGTTGATAAATGTTTAAGTAAGCTAAATCGGCACCATATATTCCCATGTTTATGGCTTTCTCGAATAAACTGGTGTATTGTTTATAGTTATCGGAAGGGTTTATTAATTCGGAATTGTAATCGGAACCCATGCTTTTAATTAATATTGATAATTGGTAAGGCGAGGGGATACTGAACAATGAATTTTCGAAGCGGAATACTTTGCTGGTTGTGTCTAATTCTACGTTTAATGCTTTTTCAAGGCTCGAAGTGTCAGTCTTTTTATCTGATTTGCATGAAAAAGCCAGCAGGCTAACAAAGAATACAAAAAGCAAATACTTTTGTATGATACTCATAATTCAGATTGTATTGGTGTTACATTATACCGCAAGTAATGAAAAAATAATGAAATCTCAAAGCAATGGACGGCAGGTAAACACTCCATTTAAAAAAATGACAACTCATATGCAACAAGCCCATTATTATTTTAAAAAACATCTAAAGGTTTTGCTTATATCAACAGGGGTATTGTATATTTGGCGTCGCGTAGGGTATTTCTAAAGTATAGATAAAGAAGAATACAAACAGGCAAATAACTTTTATGAAAATAAACCGTGATGCATTTAAAGCCGGGTAAGTTTTGTTTACTCCCGGATACGATGTTTCATTTTAACCATAGTTAAAAAATTTACAGTATGAAACAATTGCTATCATTATTGATACTCTTACAGTTATCGTTTCTTGGTTTAGCACAGGATAAAATGCTCACCATGAGTGATGCTATAGTGGGTCAATGGCGTAATCTGGCTCCTGAATCATTTCATAACCTTCAATGGCGCGGAAATTCAAACCAATTTACTTTTCAGGATTATTACAAAGTGTATCAGCAATCGGCTAAAAAAGCCGATTCGGTGGTGGTATTTACGTTATCGGAACTGAACGGTATATTACGTACTAAAGCATTGGATACCTTGGCGTATCTGCCTGGTTTTACCTGGTACAACGAAAACGAGTTTCATTTCTACAGTAAAAATACCTGGCTGGTAGTACAATTAAAAGAAAAACAGATTCTTACACAGATTACCCTGCCCGAAGCTGCTGAGAATAAAGAAATTCATTACGAATCGAAGCAGATAGCCTATACCATCGATAATAATCTTTATGTGATTGATGCTGCTAATAACCCATTGGCCATTACCGCTTCAGTAAATAAAAATATAGTTAGCGGACAATCGGTTAGCCGAAACGAATTTGGAATTAACGGTGGTATTTTCTGGTCACCAAATGGAAATAAGCTGGCTTATTACCAAAAAGATGAATCGAAAGTTAAAGATTATCCATTGGTCGATATCACTGCCCGGGAAGCTGAAGTGAATTTTATAAAATACCCCATGGCCGGAATGGCCAGCGAGCACATAAGTGTGGGTGTTTACGATTTTACGACAAAACAGACACAGTTTATTGAAAACCTGGATACCGTTTCGGAAAAATACCTGACCAATTTAACATGGACTCCCGACGAGCAGTATATTTATCTTCAGGTTTTGAACCGGGGGCAGAATCACATGAAGTTAAACCGCTATGCAGTTGCTGACGGATCTTTGGATAAAACGCTTTTCGAAGAAAAACACGAAAAATACGTTGAACCCTATCATCCTTTATTATTTATCGATAACAAACCAGATCGTTTTATTTACCAATCACGAAATCAGGGTTACAATCATGCTTATTTGTATAGTGCCGATGGACAGCTTATTAAACCTGTTACCCAAGGTGACTGGGAAATTACCGATGTGGTTTACCTCGATAAAAACAGCCTGTATTATATGGCAACCAAAGAAAGTCCGATTGAGCGGCATTTGTATAAAACGGATTTAAAAAACGGAAAAACTATAAAGCTAACTCAGGTTCAGGGAACCCATTCGGTGCTTTTTAATGCCGGAGCCGAATTGTTTATCGACACCTGGTCAAATATAAAAACACCTAAGGTGATTGATATTGTATCGTTAAAGGGAACTAAGGTTCGCACCATTATAAAATCGGCCAATCCATTGGTAGCTTATAAACTGCCGGAAATGAAAATTGGTTCGTTAAAAGCCGCCGATGGAGTTACCGATTTATATTATCGCATAATTAAGCCGGCCGATTTTGATTCTACCCGTAAATATCCTGCCATAGTATACGTATATGGCGGTCCCCATGCGCAGCTGGTTAATAATCGTTGGCTTGGTGGCGCCCGCTTATGGGAATATTATATGGCTCAGAACGGATACGTTCTTTTTATTCTCGATAATCGGGGTTCAGCCAATCGCGGACTTGAATTTGAAAATGTGATTCACCGGCAGTGTGGTGTAAACGAAATGAAAGACCAGTTGAAAGGAATAAAACATCTGGAGTCGCTGGGTTTTGTCGATATGAACCGCATAGGTGTTCATGGCTGGAGCTATGGTGGTTTTATGACTACATCGCTGATGGTGAATTACCCCGATGTATTTAAAGTGGGAGTTGCCGGAGGTCCGGTTATTGATTGGAAATATTACGAAGTAATGTATGGCGAACGGTATATGGATTCGCCCGACGAAAACCCCGAAGGTTATATGTTTACCTCTTTGCTTCCGCGGGCAAAAGACCTGAAAGGAAAACTGCTTATTATTCATGGGGGTGTTGATCCCACCGTAGTTTGGCAGCACAGCCAGCTTTTTCTGAGCGAATGCATCAAAAATCAGGTTCCAGTCGATTATTTTGTTTATCCCGAAGCAGAACATAATGTTCGTGGTATTGACCGCATCCATCTGATGCAAAAAGTAACAAACTATTTCGATGATTATTTAAAATAAATCTTACATTTTACCAGAAAAATGCCGGATAATTTGACCGGCATTTTTTATCTGAACCGGCAATAAAAAATAAACAGGCCAAAACAGCTATAAATATATTCATGGAACAAGCACAAAAAAATAATTGGTATTCGCTTAAAAATATCTGGCTCATTGCTTTTCCCATTATTTTAGGTAGCCTGGCCCAGGATATAATAACTGTGGTCGATACCGCATTTGTAGGACGTTTGGGTGAGATTCAGCTGGGAGCAGCAGCTATTGGAGGAATGTTTTACCTTACCCTGGTAATGTTGGGTTGGGGCTTTGGTTTGGGAGTACAGATTATGGTGGCACGCCGCTACGGCCAAAATAAAGTGCCCGAAATAAACGCCATTCTCAACCATGCTTTTGTTTTTCTGATGTTTTTTGCTGTCATCATTTTTGTTGTTGTTAAGTTATTTGCTTTTGGCACTTTGCATCAAACCCTTCAGTCGGAAGCGATAGCTGGCGAAAGTATACGTTTTTTGGAATTCCGCATGTACGGAATCTTTGCCGCATTTACGAATACCCTTTTCCGAGCTTTTTTTATTGGTACGGCCAATACCAATGTAATAGGAATAACCACTGCAATTATGGCTGTGGTAAATATTGTGTTAGATTACCTGCTTATTTTTGGTATAGGAATTTTTCCAGATATGGGAATTCAGGGTGCAGCACTGGCATCGGTAATTGCAGAATATACGGCCTTGTTGTTTTTTATTTTGTATACCCGGAAAAGTAGAAAGTTACAAGTTTTTGGTTTGTTTAGTTGGGTTCCGATTAAATGGGAACAGTTAAAATCAGTTTTTTCCATTTCGTTCCCTACTATGCTTCAGAATTTTATTTCGTTTGCGGTTTGGTTTGTTTTTTTCATGTTTGTTGAACGCATGGGTGAATTGCCTTTAGCTATTTCGAATATTATTCGCAGTATATATATTGTATTGCTGGTTCCCATTTTTGGTTTTGCATCGGCAACCAATACCTTGGTAAGTTATTCTATCGGGCGGGGCGAATTAAAACGGATTAATACCGTAATACTAAAATCGATGGGGCTTGCCATGGCAGGAATTTCAATTGTTGTTGGAGCTTTGGCTTTTATTCCGGAAAAAATCATCAGTATATACACAAACATCGACGAAGTTATTATTCAAACGGTTCCCGTTTTTTATACCGTTATGGTAGCAACCTTTACATTGGCTTTTGGCTTTATACTTTTTCAGGCAGTTTCAGGAACAGGGAAAACAAAAGTGGCCTTGTTTATCGAAATGATTGTACTCTCTTTTTATTTGGGTGTAATTTATTGGATTACCGGAACTCCGGGAGCAAAAATAAGTACTGTTTGGATGGTTGAAATTCTGTACGGCCTGGGCTTGGGTTTATTGAGCCTGGTTTATTTAAAATGGGGAAGCTGGAAAAAAAGTGCAACTATTTAGTATCGGCAAGTGCCTTAACCATTTCATCGTATTCCTGATTGTTTAAATCGTTGTAATAAAAGGCTTCGGGGTTTTTCTTGATGTTGTTTTGAATCACTTCGTAATGCAGGTGTGGACCGGTTGATGTTCCGGTGCTGCCTACAAGTCCTATTAATTGGCCTCTTTTTACATATTCACCATCCTTAACAAAAATTTTACTACAATGTGCATACAAGGTTTTATAACCGTAGCCGTGGTTTATTACAATGCGGTTTCCATAACCAATGGTCGATAATTTAACCGAACTGACAATTCCATTTCCGGTTGCATATATGGCTTTTCCGGTTCTTGCGGCAAAGTCAACCCCGTCGTGACGGTGTACTTTTTTGGTTATAGGGTGTACCCTGCGACCAAATGGTGAAGAGATTCTGAAATAATCGTAAGGGGCAACAGGTGCAATAGCTGGTAACGATAGAAGACTGTCTTCTTTGTTTATTACCAGATGAATTACCGTATCGTACGAGCGATGTTGTACTTCGAGTTGGTTCAATAAAATATCCCCTTTCTTCAAAACATCAATCAAAACTTCACTGTTTTCGAAGGCTTGTAAGTGATTGTATTTGTCAACACCACCAAAACCTGCCTGACGGATACTGGGCGAAATGGGATTGGTTTGCGAAATAACCCGGTAGAAATTGTCGTCACGATGTTGCACTTCGTCAATAAATAACGCTATTTGCTCAAATTGGTTATTTATTGAAGTTATATTGTTTAATAAAAGTTGGTTTTGTTTTTCAAGAACAATTTTTTCAGGCGATTCCATAGCATCAAAAAAAGCAATACCCCATACAAGAAAACCTAATGAGGCTCCTGCTATCAGATATTTTGCTATGTTTTTCAGTCGTTTTTTTAAGGTAATTTCCTCTGGCCTAAAAACGAGTTTTTCAGTATCAAGAATGTATTTTTGTCTCATTGTAAAGTCGTTCGTAAGTGCAAATATATTTTTTTTTGCGAAAAATCAACTACTTACAGTATTTATTTTTACAATTCTTTTAATTCTGCAGTTGATTTTGGTGTGGTTTTTAGCTTATTAGGACAGGCTGTGATTTGATGTTTTTCAAAGTTTCAAACTTTATTGCTGACTAAATGGCATTTTGTTCCCGTTTTTTTTCTGTCAAATTTTCTCTTAATTGTTAGTGGCAATGCAATTGATGCTTATCGAGCAATAAAAAATACAGAGCTATGAATTTAAATAATTATACCTTAAAAGCACAGGAAGTAGTGGAATTTGCTACTCAGCTTGCTTTGCAGCAGGGAAACCAGGCTATTGACAATGGTCATTTGCTAAAAAGTATGTTGGAGGTTGAACCTAATATTTCACAATTCATTTTACAAAAGCATCAACTGGTTGAAAATCAATTTACAAAACTGATTGATAGTATAATAGCATCGTATCCAAAGGTTGAAGGAGGTTCTCCATATTTGTCGAACGATTTGGCGGCAACTTTTAATAACGCACAACAATATGCGAATAAAAATGGCGATAAGTTTGTGTCGGTTGAGCATTTTTGGATAGGATTGATTCAGAACAAAGATCAAATTGCTTTGATGCTGAAAGATCAGGGTTTTTCAAAAGATTCCTTAATTAAAACTATAACTGAACTTACCAAAGGAAAAAAAGTGGATAGTGTAAGTGCTGAGAATGCCTACGATTCGTTAAGTCGTTATGCGATTAACCTGAATGAAATGGCGGCTAACGGAAAACTCGATCCGGTAATTGGACGCGACGAGGAAATTCGTAGGATAATGCAAATTTTGAGTCGCCGCACAAAAAACAATCCCATAATTATAGGAGAGCCTGGGGTTGGAAAAACGGCCATAGCCGAAGGTATCGCCCGACGAATTTTGGACGGTGATGTTCCTGAAAACCTGAAAAATAAGCGCATCTTTTCGTTAGATATGGGTGCTTTGGTAGCCGGAGCAAAATACAAAGGTGAGTTCGAAGAGCGTTTAAAAGCAGTGGTAAAGGAAGTGATTGAATCGCAGGGCGAAATCGTTTTATTCATCGACGAGATTCATACCCTGGTGGGTGCCGGAAAAGGCGAAGGAGCCATGGATGCGGCAAACATTTTAAAACCGGCTTTGGCTCGTGGCGAATTACGGGCCATTGGTGCTACTACTTTAAATGAATATCAAAAATATTTTGAAAAAGATAAAGCCCTGGAGCGTCGATTCCAGATTGTTATGGTTGATGAACCTGATATAATAAGTACCATTTCCATATTACGTGGCTTAAAAGAACGTTACGAAACACATCACAAAGTACGCATTCAGGACGATGCCTTAATTGCTGCTGCGGAACTTTCAGAGCGGTACATCAGCGACAGGTTTTTACCCGATAAAGCCATCGATTTAATTGATGAAGCAGCATCGAAACTACGGCTCGAGATGAATTCTGTTCCCGAAGAAATTGATGAACTGGCGCGTTCCATAAAACAATTGGAAATTGAACGTGAAGCCATAAAAAGGGAAGGAAGTTCTGAAAAGTTACAATTAATAAAAAAAGAATTGGCCGAGTTGAATGAACTGTATGCATCAAAAAAGGCTAAATGGGAATCAGAAAAAATGGTTATCAATAGTTTGCAACAAAATAAAAAACTGATTGAAGAATTGAAATTGCAGGCCGAGAAAGCCGAACGAAATGGAGATTATGGAAAAGTTGCCGAAATACGCTATGGAAAAATAAAGGAAGTTGAGGAAAATTTAGAAAAACTAAAGCAGGAATTAAAAGATATGCAGGCAAATGAAGCCTTAATTCAGGAGGAAGTTACCGCTGAAGATATTGCCGAAGTAGTTTCGCGATGGACCCGAATCCCGGTTAAACGGATGTTGCAATCGGAAAAAGAAAAGCTTTTGCATCTGGAAGAAGAATTGCATAAAAGAGTAGTGGGCCAGAATGAAGCTATTGGTGCCATTTCAGATGCTGTGAGGCGCAGCCGTGCCGGAATGCAGGATGCCAATCGCCCCATTGGTTCGTTTATATTTTTAGGAACAACCGGCGTTGGCAAAACTGAGTTAGCCAAAGCATTGGCCGAATTTTTATTCGACGACGAAAACCAGATTACCCGCATCGATATGAGCGAATACCAGGAACGTCATTCGGTATCACGTTTAATTGGTGCTCCTCCCGGTTATGTCGGCTACGACGAAGGCGGCCAGCTAACCGAAGCAGTTCGCCGGAAGCCTTATTCGGTAGTGTTGCTCGACGAAATTGAAAAAGCGCATCCTGATGTATTTAATATTTTGCTTCAGGTACTCGACGAAGGTCGTTTAACTGACAATAAAGGTCGCACCGTGAATTTTAAAAATACCATAATTATTATGACTTCAAATACCGGTTCGCACCTTATTCAGTCGGAGTTTGAGAAATTGAACGATAACAATGTGGAAGAATTAGTGGAATCGACGCGTTTAAAGGTTTTTGATTTGCTCAAACAAAATATTAAACCCGAGTTTTTAAACCGGATAGATGAAGTAATTGTGTTTACCCCTTTGTTTAAAGATGATATAAAACAAATTGTGAACCTGCAGTTTAAGCAAATTCAGAATCGTTTGGCCAACAGCCGACTGAAAATTTCGATTACCAAAGCGGCTATCGACTGGTTGGCTACACAGGGTTATAATCCAACTTTTGGGGCGCGCCCATTAAAACGGTTATTGCAAAAGAGTATTTTGAATGAACTTTCAAAAGCCATTATTGCCGAACAAGTAAAACCCGA
The DNA here is from genome assembly GCA_002840905.1 of Bacteroidetes bacterium HGW-Bacteroidetes-4. Classification (GTDB taxonomy): domain Bacteria; phylum Bacteroidota; class Bacteroidia; order Bacteroidales; family SZUA-534; genus GWE2-40-63. Next base: position 97,643 of record PHDD01000001.1, read on the forward strand.
CGATCAAATTCAAATTGACATAAAGGATGGTGTTCCATTTTTTATCAATAAGTAATCGGTATTTGGTAATTTTTAAGCAACCTGATTTGAATTAGTAAGTCAGCTATTTAAACCCAAAGAACGCTTTACCGTTGTTTGGTTTTTTTTTAATCACATACACCGGTGAATTCAATTTTCACTATTTGCATCCAATTAATTGCTTTTAAAACATATTGCTTTTTAATGCCCGTTTTTTTTCGTAAAATAGCGTTCAAATTCAGTAAAACAGCATTTCATGAAAATTAAATTGAGCATTAACGGAAAAATGTTGGTGTATGTATTGTTTACCACAGTACTTATTTTTGCTTTTTCGGTAGGTTATATTAGCTTAAAAACCAGAGGAATCGCTATTGATGATGCAGAAAAACTAACTTTAAAGGTAGCCTCCGAAAACGCATTAAGAATTGAAAAAGACCTGTCGGAAAATTTACAGGTTTTGCGGGCTTTGTCGCAGGCATTTGCTGTTTACGAAGACATGGAAGAAGCCGAATGGAAAGATTTGTTCCTGAAAATGTACATGAAAGTGTTCGAAAATAATCCCGATTTTTACAAATTATGGGATAGCTGGGAGTTAAAGCATTTCGATCCAAACTGGGATAAAAACTATGGTCGTTATGCTGTAACCGTTTTTCGTCAGATGGGTGAAATTACCTACAGCACTTCCATTCGGAGCCTTGAAGGGGACAATGCATTGTATGGTACCATAAAGCGCTTATCGTGCGATATGCTCTGGGAACCATACTGGGATGCTTTTGTGGAAGAAGCCGAAGTGAAAAAATTTATGACCAGCCTTTCATCTCCAATCTATAAAAACAATCAATTTGCTGGTATTGTAGCAGCCGATTTATTAATGGACAAGTTTCAGAAATTAGTTGCCGATATAAAACCCTTTGAACAAACCCAGGCCATTTTAACTTCAAATAATGGTATTATCTCAGGTCACACTAATAATGATTTAATTGGCGAAAGTGTGGCTGATATATATCCTGAATATCAGGAACAGGTTAATTTGGTAACCTTAATAAAGGAAGGAAAACAGGGAGTATTTCAAACTGTTAATAAAGACGGGAAAAAAGAATTATTAACGATTGTTCCCATAAAAGTTGGCGAATCGCAAACCCCTTGGTCGTTAATGTTTTCGGTTCCTGTAAAGGTTATTTTAAAAGAGGCCAACCGGATGCAGTGGTTTTCGCTTTTTGTATCTTTTTTAGGTTTACTTATTCTATCAATCATTATATACTTACTATCGCGAAGTATAAGCACATCATTGCTAAAAACTACTGACATTCTGGAAAAGCTATCGGTAGGAGATATTGAAAATTTACACAATCTGGATTTAAAAACAGGCGACGAATTGGAAATGATGGCCCGTTCAGTTAATGTGTTGAAACAAGGTTTGGAGAAAACCTCAATATTTGCAGAGAACATTGGACTGGGCAATCTGGATGCTGAATTTGAGCCCTTAAGCGAAAAAGATGTTTTGGGTAATGCCTTGTTGGAGATGCGTAAAAGCCTGAAGCATGCCGATGAAGAGGAGAAAAAACGCAAAATTGAAGATGAAAAACAGAATTGGGCAACCCAGGGCTTAGCCAAATTTGGGGATATTCTGCGAACCAGCTCAAATAATATTGAGGAATTGGCATTCAATTTTATGAGTAACCTGATAAACTACCTCGATGTAAACCAGGGAGCACTCTTTATTATTGACGATAACAACGAAGGAGAATTAGCGCTTGAATTGAAATCAGCTATTGCCTACGGGCGTGATAAATACTTGCGTAAGCGCGTTAATGTTGGCGAAGAACTGGTTGGCCGTTGTGCTTTTGAAAAGAAAACCATTTATATGACAGATATTCCTGAGGATTATATTCAGATCACTTCAGGAATGGGTACAGCCAATCCAACAGCGCTGCTGCTGGTTCCTTTAATCTTAAACGACGAGATTTTTGGCGTAATTGAATTGGCATCATTTCACGAAATTGAGAAATACCGCATTGAATTTGTTGAAAAACTGGGCGAAAGCATTGCATCGACCATAGCAACCGTTCGTGTTAACGAAAAAACCAACAAGTTGCTTGAACAATCGAAAGGACAAGCTGAAGAACTGGCCGCACAAGAAGAAGAAATGCGTCAGAACCTTGAGGAACTTCAGGCAACCCAGGAAGAAGCTGCTCGCCGCGAATACGAAACAACAGGAATAATTAATGCCGTTGGGGTGGTTGCTTTTACAGTGGAATACGATGTGGATGGCGTAATTGTGAACTGTAACAATAAATTTGCTGATATGCTGGGCTTAAGTCCGGAGCAAATTATCGGGCAAAAGCATTCACAAGGTTATGAATTCAGCGACGAAATGAAGGCATCGTACGATAAATTCTGGAGCGATTTATTAAAAGGAAAAACCATTCGACAGACCAATAAAATAAAAATGAATGGACGTGAGGCATGGATTGATGAAACCTATACTCCCATAAAAAATCAGTCGGATGGTAAAACTTATAAAATTTTGAAAATTGGATTCGATGTAACTGAGCAAATTCAGAAAGAAAGCAAGATAAAAGATCAGGAAATAAAGATTAAGAAAGAAAGCATGCTTTTGAGCGAATACCAGGACCGGATTCAAGATTTACAAAAGCAGTTGCAGGCAGCCCAGCTAAAAGTTGAGGAGCTGGAAATGAATCGTCAAAGCAAAAAAACCGTTGAACACCAGGTTGAAGAAGTTTTGATAATTCCGGCTACTGGTGATAATCTGTTGGATTGGCTTGCTGATTTTGAACTGGGCATTCAGGAAATGGATGAGCAGCACAAGCAATTAATTGATTTGGTTAATGCCATGCATGCATCGCTTAAACAGGGTAAAAACAAAAAAGAAGTGAAAGATAATATTCGTAGTTTTGTTGACTTTGCATCGTACCATTTTGGAAACGAAGAACAATATTTTGAGCAGTTTGGTTTTAGTGATACAAAAGATCATACCCAGGAACACAAAGCTTTTGTTAAAGAAATTCTCCAATTCCAAAGCGACTATTCAGCCAATAAAATTAAATTCCTCGACGATTTTATGCAGTTTATTAAAAAATGGCTACATAAGCATTTTAGTGTTAGCGATAAAAAATATGCAGCGTTATTTAAGCAAAACGGTTTATAAAAATGGTAAAAATAAATAAAAAAAAAGCGGCCACTTTTGAGCCGCTTTTTTTTATGGTCGATAATAATCAATGTACAAACTTACCGTATCGCTTATTGGTGTTCCCTTATTTACCGCATTTAACCATTTGGGGCCTGAAGTAATCAGGGTGTCCAATTCGGAGCATGAAACATTAGCAAATTCCATTGGACAAATTACTTCTTTTATCGTTCCGTATTCGTCAACAATCAGGGTTAGAAAAATGAAAAACTTGCTGCTGTTTTTTGCATCAAAGGCTTCTTCCAGATACTTTTCCCAGGCTTCAGTTCCGTCTGCAGGTTTTGCATTGGTAAGGTAAGTATTTTTGTAGGTTAACTTTGTAATTATTTTTTTGGTGCGTTGGCTTCCTATGCCTCTAATTACTATTTTTTTGTTTTCTGGTGCCTGGGCTGGCATTATTGAATTACTGGTTTCAGAAGCAGTGGATCTTTGGGGTGCCTGTTCCAGAGCAAGAACTTCAGCCGATGGTACAACACCTGCATCTGTTTCGGCTAAAATGGGCGATTCCGAGTTTTTATCCATGATTTTTTCGGTTATAGTACCCGCAATTGTAAGGTTTTGTTCTTCGGCAACATCCAACTCTGTTTCATCATCTAATACAATCAGTGTTTCAACAGTTTCTTGTTTTATGGGTTTGGGAGATGCTTTTTTACTGACTACCTGTATATTTTCTTTTGGTTTGTCTTTGGCGCTTATTAGCTCTTTTTCCTCAGCTTTGGGTTCCGCGCTTTCAAATGGTTTTAACGGTTCGTTTAGGGTGGTTTTATCTTTTGAAAGCATTTCGTTTTCCCGGGTTTGAAAAGCCAATTCCTTTTTATTAAGGTCCTTGTTTATCAGGTACCAGGTAAGAGAACCCAGCACAAGGAATAAAGCTATGCTGGCTGCAATACGGATAAATGGAACCAATGTCCGGATTTTGTCTTTTTCTTTGCGGAGTTTCGATTGGAGAAGGGCAACATCGTTTTCCAATTCCTCAGGTGTAAGTTGTGAAAAACCATCCAGCGCTTCCTGCAGAAAGGGATCGCGGTTTGCCTCCAGCTCAATATCGTGTCGCTGCTTAGCTGAAAGTTTATCTTTCAAATAAGCAAGCAATACATTGAATCGGTTATTAAAATCAGGATTCATTTTTTTCCTCCATGCAAAGTTTTAAATTTCTTTTTCCATTCTGAATATCACTTTTCACTTTTTTTTCATCCACTTTTAGTTTATCAGCAATTTCCTTATAACACATTTTACCGAAGTAGAAATTCTCGATAGCCTGTCGCTGTTGCTCTTTCAGCTTTTCGATGCAGTCTTTAAGCTGATCATCCAAATCGGGTTTTTCCATCTCGTCTAAAGGATGCACAAACGATTCGGGTTCCATAAATTCGAGGGCCATATTTTTAAATGCTTTATTGTTGTTTCCTTCTTTCCGCAAATACATCAGGCAATAGTTTTTTGTAACTACAAAAAGCCAGGTTTTAAAGTTAAAGGGTGTATCGTGTTTAAGCAACTCCACGGTAAGTTTTTCGAACAGGTCCATTACTGCATCCTGCGCAAGCTCCCTGTTTTTAAGGTATTTCAGGCAAACTCCATAAACAAGAGGCATGTAAGGGGCGTAAAGTGTTCCTACAAAAGCCGGGTCTTGTGATTTTTTATACTTTTTAATCAGTTCACTATCGGAGGCGCTTTTCGACATTAAAAATTACTTTTTTAAGAATCAGTATTTCAGTTAGATAAAAAATATAATGAAATAATTTAACTTTTTATTGTGGAAAACAAGGCAAGCCTGCATGCTATTACCAAACGAAGAAACAAAATATTCATTTAAAATTTAGATGCCATGAGAACAAAAGTTTTAATTATTGCAGTTACCCTGTTTGGTTTTATTGTAAGTTCCCTGCAAGCCCAGCAAATAAAGGGTAAAGTTACTGATACGGCTAACCTGCCACTAAGTGGCGTTTTGGTAATGCTTAAAGGAACGCAAACAAGTACCCATACCAATGCGCTTGGTGATTATCAGATTACTATCGATCCAGCACATCAGATTCTGGTGTTTAATCACAAAAAATTTGCGGCTAAAGAAGTTTCAGTTCAGGGGCGTACTATTGTTAATGTAACCCTTCACCCGCTTAAGAATGAAGAAAAGAAACTGACTATTGTTGAAGATGAAGTGATTATGGAAATGGACATGGAGCAATCCAGGCCGGTACAAAAGCAAATTATGATTCGTGGAGTATCAACAATTCAAACCAATCAGCCTCCCATGCCGAATCTTTATAGGTATCCTGAGCACAATACCGAAGGTTACAGCACCATTCACGAAAATGGATTTAAGGATGTAAGCCTAAATCCACTTTCCACCTTTTCCATCGATGTAGATGCTGCCTCGTATAGCAATGTTCGGCGATTTATAAGCATTGGATCCTTACCACCGAAAGATGCGGTTCGAATTGAAGAAATGATTAATTATTTTTCTTACAATTATCCGCAGCCTATAGATGATAAACCGTTTAGCATCAATACCGAACTGTCTGTTTGTCCATGGAATGCTGATAATTATTTATTGCATGTAGGTTTACAAGGAAAAAAGATGGATGTAGAAAATCTGCCGGCTTCAAATCTGGTTTTTTTAATTGATGTTTCCGGTTCAATGAATTCATACAATAAATTACCCTTGTTAAAAGCATCGTTCGCATTGCTATTGGAGCAGTTGCGACCAAACGACCGCGTAGCTATAGTGGTTTATGCCGGCAGTTCTGGTTTGGTGCTTCCGTCAACTCCGGGTTCTGAAAAACAGAAAATAATGGACGCCTTAAATAATTTGCAAGCCGGAGGTTCTACCGCAGGTGGTGCCGGATTAAAACTGGCTTACAAAACAGCCGAAGAAAACTTTTTGGAAAACGGTAATAACCGGATTATTTTGGCAACCGATGGCGATTTTAATGTGGGCGCAAGCAGTAATGCCGAAATGGAACGCCTTATTGAATATGAACGGGAAAAAGGCATAAGTATCTCCGTATTAGGTTTTGGTATGGGTAATTACAAAGACGATAAAATGAAAATTATTGCTGATAAAGGCAACGGAAATTACGCATACATCGATAATTTGCAGGAGGCTAAAAAAGTGCTGGTAAATGAGTTTGGCGGAACCCTTTTCACCATTGCCAAAGATGTTAAGTTTCAATTGGAATTTAATCCGGCAACGGTAGTTAAATATCGTTTAATTGGTTACGAAAATCGATTGCTGAACGAGGAAGATTTTAAGGACGATAAAAAAGATGCCGGCGAAATGGGAGCGGGACATACGGTTACTGCTTTATATGAAATTGTACCGGTAAACAAACACAAATCCAATTTACCACTTAAGTATCAAAAGCGATTATTGTCGGACGAAGCACTCGGGAGCAACGATTTAATTACCTTAAAGTTGCGGTACAAAGATCCCGATGGATACCAAAGTAAGTTAGTAGAACAGGTGGTTAAAAACACGCCGCTTGATGCCAGCAAAACATCCGATAATTTTAGGTTTTCGGCAGCTGTAGCTGAGTTTGGAATGCTGTTGCGCGATTCAGAATTTATAGGAACAGCAAGTTTTGAATCAGCCGTAATATTGGCCTTAAGTTCAAAAGGAAAGGATGAAGAGGGTTACCGGGGCGAAATGATTCGTTTGCTGAAAAGTGCTGAATTATTAAAAAGTTCTTCGGCTCAAAAATAAGTTCATTATTAATTGTTTAAACTATAGAAAGCCTTCGGATTCAAAACCGGAGGCTATTTTTTTGATTTCTCAGTTTTTTTTGAATTCCAGCAATTAGAGGTAATCCTCTTCAAAATTTATATCTTTAAGCCATGAATAAAAAATGGCTATACCGTGTTTTATTTTTTCTGACTATGGTCTCGTGTCAAAAACCAGCCATTGAGCAGCCTGAATCGTCTATAAACTATAACTACTTTCCATTAAAACCGGGATTGTGGAAGATTTATGAGGTGAATGCCATTTATATTGATGCTCCATCAGCAGTTTTTGATACACTTCATTATTTTGTTAAAGAATTACAAAGCTATTGGTTCTTAAATGCCAGTAATGACAGCATGATTCGCCTGGAGCGGTTTTATACCGAGAATCTGGCAAACTCGTGGGAACCAAATTCTGTATGGCAGTTGGGTATATGGGATAAACAAGCTATACAGATTGAAGACAATATAACCTACGTTAAAATTAAATTTCCTGCTTTAGTCGGAACGTCTTGGAATGGCGATGCTTATAACCGTATCGACACCCTGAATAAATTTAATTATCAGATTACTGCGGTCGATGCAACCTATAATTTGGAAAGCTTCAGTTTTGATTCAGCCTTGACTGTATTACAGAAACAACAACAGTCGTTAATTGACAAGATTGATTTTGAAGAGATTTTTGTTAAAAATCTGGGTTTGGTTTATAAAAAACAAATCGATATTTATTCAACCGAGGTTGATCCGGCTATTCCTATCGAAAACAGAGTTACCAGTGGATTGATTTATTATCAGAAATTAATTGATTATGGCATTGAATAAGTGGTTATTGGTACTTGTTTTTTCAGTTTTGTTAAATTCGTTAATGGCTCAGCAAGAGAATTATGGTTTTTTGGTTGAGTTTACCGACAAAAACCAATCGGCTTATTCAACGGATCATCCCGAAGTCTTTTTATCAGAACGGGCTTTGCAACGTCGGGCAAAAAGCAATATTGAAATAACAGAGGTCGATTTACCTGTGAGTCAATATTATGTTGATAGTTTACTTAGCTTAAATGCCCGTTTGCATAATGTGTCAAAATGGTTAAATTCAGCAGTTTACCTAACCAATAATCCTGATTTTAGAATAGAAGCTTTTCGAAGCAGTTTTGTAAAGAATGTCACCCTGATTTACGAAGGGAATAGTAAAAAATCACTAACATCAGCGAATAAATTCGGACATATTGTTGAAGACGAACCTGCTGATTTTTGGGGATCTGCTTTTCATCAACTCGACCGATGCAGGGTTACTTTTTTGCATCAAAAAGGATTTAAAGGTCAGGGAATTCAGGTTGCCGTGCTCGATGGTGGTTTTTACAATGTAAATACCATTTCAGGTTTCGATAGTTTGATGCTGAATCAGCAAATTTTGGGAACTTACGATTTTGTTAACAAAAATCAACAGGTATATGATGATCATGAGCATGGTATGATGGTGCTTTCGGTTATGGCCGGGAATATTCCGAACCAGTATTTGGGTTCGGGACCAAAAGCTTCATTTTGGCTTTTGCGAACCGAAAATGTTTTCAGTGAATTTCCCCTTGAAGAAGAAAACTGGATTGCCGCTGCTGAGTATGCCGATAGTGCAGGTTGCGACATTATTACCGCGTCGCTCGGCTACAGTGAGTTCGACAATCCGGAAATGAATCATACCATTAGCCAATTGGATGGTTATACCATACGCGTTTCACGGGCAGCCGATTTGGCTTTTGAACGCGGTATGCTGGTAATCAATAGTGCAGGAAACTCTGGAAATGAACCCTGGTACTACATTACAGCTCCTTCCGACGGTAAAAATGTGATTTGCGTGGGAGCTATCGATGCTATGGATAATCTGGCTTCCTTTAGCAGTCGCGGACCATCGGCCGATGGGCGGGTAAAACCCGATGTGGTGGCTCAGGGGGTAAAAACAAGTTTATTCAATAAATTCGGTAATATTTCCGAAGCAAATGGAACCTCATTTTCATGCCCATTGATTACCGGAATGGCAGCCAGTTTATGGTCGGCTTTCCCCAATAAAACCAATCGCGATGTTTATGATGCCATTCAATATAGCAGCAGTAATTATTTTACACCCAATGAGGGCTATGGATACGGAATTCCTGATTTTGAAAAAGCTTATTATCGGTTGCTGCAAAATACGGTTTCTGATGTTGGTAGTGAAATGCTGATAAGTTTTCCCAATCCATTCAAAAATGAGTTTCATGTAAATGTTCAAAACATTGGGAATACTGATATTGTTGTTGAACTTTATGCTTTTACCGGTGCAAAAGTATACAGTGAAATATTTACTTTACCAGGCAGTAATTTTCACCGGATTCAGATTAACCAAATTGCCCGGTTAACCCGGGGAGTTTATTTTTTAAACGTGCTGAATGGTGCCAGCAGACAAACCAAAACCCTAGTGAAGTTGTAGTATGGATGATTCCCGGAGTTTATCGAGTTTGATTTTATCGGTTAAGAACAGCTTGGAAGAGCGATTCACTTTGCCCATATGGGTTGTAGCCGAAATTAGTGAGATGAATATAAATCTTAGCGGCCATTGCTACCTGGAACTCATTGAAAAAGATATTTTATCCGATAAAATAATTGCAAAAGCCCGAGCCACCATATGGGCTTTTGCTTTCCGAATGATTCGTCCGTATTTTGAAACTTCCACAGGAGAAACTTTGCGTTCCGGATTAAAAGTCTTGTTAAAAGTAAGTGTGGAATTCCACGAAGTGTATGGTTTTAGCCTGAATGTTTCTGATATCGATCCGCAATATACGCTTGGCGATTTGGCCATGAAACGTATCCGGATTATTCAGCAATTGCAAGAAGATGGTGTTTTTGAAATGAATAAACAGCTGTCTTTTCCAAAAGTGCCGCAACGTATTGCTGTGGTATCGTCGGAAACCGCGGCCGGCTATGGCGATTTTCAGCAACAATTGCAGTCAAATACACACCATTTTGCTTTTAAAACCACACTTTTTCCTGCCATTATGCAGGGCAACAATGCTCCCGAATCGATAATTGCAGCTTTTGAACGGGTTTATGAAACAATTACCGATTTCGATGTGGTAGTTTTATTACGGGGTGGTGGCTCAAAAAGCGATTTGAGTTGTTTCGACAACTATGATCTCTCTTATTATTTAACTCAGTTTCCGCTGCCGGTTTTAACCGGAATAGGACATGAACGCGACGATTCGGTTTGTGATCTGGTGGCTCATACAAGGCTTAAAACACCAACTGCGGTAGCCGAATTTTTGATTCAAAAAATGGATGAGTTTAAACTGCAACTGGAATATTATTTTGATACTGTGGCCAACCATTTTAATGATCAGATGGAGAAGCTCAATATTCAATTGACAAATTTGTTGCAAAAGTTGAGTTATGCTTCGCGTGAGCAAATTTCAGGGAGTCAGCAAAACCTGTTTATGATTCAGGCGGGCATAAAAAATACAGCAAATCAATTCATTCACGACAAAAACGCTTCGGTTAAACATCTTTCCATTGATATTAAACACCTGGCAAATAACGTGTTGGTACACGAACTCGAAAACTGCAGTCGTCATGGAATCCGCTTAAAAAAATGGATAAATAATTATTTAAATTCCAAAACGGAACACTTGCAATTTTTAGAAGAAAAAAATCATTGGGCCAATCCGCAGCATCAATTCGAAAGGGGTTTTTCATTAGTAAAACAAGCAGGTAAAATAATTAATGATCCTACTTTAATTAAAAGAGGGGAACCTATTGAGATGCAAATGGCAAAAGGATCAATTTCAGGTTTGTTTGAGCCAAAAGCGATTCAAAAAGAATAAATAATGAGTCATTTATCTCCGGAATTTTTTTTAATAAATATTCTGACCTTGGCAAATGCGTTTGTAAATGAGGAATAATTAGTAAATTTAAAGCCATTTGATTACTAATTGTAAATTACATGAGGCCTCTTACCCAAATTATTATTACGCTATTTTCAGTTTTGTTTTTCTTTCAGGCAAGTGCAATAGAGATTGAACAGCTTGAAAAAGATCTTAAAAAAGTAAAAAACAAGGAACAGGAAGCATTAATTCTAAATCAGATTGGTTCAAAATACCGCGATGCCGGAAACCTTGATTTGGCTGTCGACTACCATTACAGGGCGCTCGATATTTATGAATTACTAAATGATCAAGCGGCCCAGGCAACTTCATATAATTATTTGGGTACAATTTTTTGGCGCAAAAACGATTTCGAGCAGTCCATCCATTTTTATGCCTTAGCCTTGCAAATATACGAACAGCTGGGCGATCAGGATGATAAAGGCAGAATTTTAAATAATCTGGGGCTGGTTAGCCGCAGCATGGGCGATTATGAAACCGCGTTGGAATACTACTACAGAGCATTGGGCTGTTGGCTTAAACAGGACGATAAAGCAGAACTGGCATCTACTCTCAATCATATCGGAAATGTTTATTTATCGAAAAATATTCCCGATTCAGCCGATTCGTTTTATAAAAAATCGCTGGTGATAAGGCAAACCCTGAACGATACCTTGGCCATAGCTTCAACTTATAACAATCTGGCTACGCTTTACAAAAACAAAAACAATTATTTAAAGGCTCTCGAATATCTTGAACAATCGAGAATTTTACTTGAGAAAGCTAACGATGCCAGTCAGTTGGCTGCCTGTTACAATAACTTAGGTGGAGTGCATTGGCAAAACAAAGCCTACAAAAAGTCGCTTGAGAATTACCTGCTTGCACTCGAAATTAGGGAAAAAATTGATGACAAAACCCAAATTGCAGCAACAATGAATAATATTGGGTTGATTTATAAAGATTTGGGAAATTATGAAAAAGCACTGGAGTATTATCAACAAAGCCTGAAATATTACCGCGAAGCAGGCGACAGGTTTTTAGAATCGGATGCCTTAAATTTTATTGGAGGTGTTCATTGGCAATCGGGTAATTTTATTGAGGCACGCAATGTATACCGGCAATCACTGGGTTTACGTGAGTTGGTTGGCGACCGTAAATACATTGCCCGTTCACACAATAACCTGGCATTGGTTTATCGTAGTATGGGTGAGCGCGACAGCTCGCTTATGGAATACCAACAGGCGCTTGCCATTTATAAAGAAATTGGAGATCAAAAAAATGTGGCTTATATATTAAATAGCCTGGGTTCATTACACAAAACATTTGGTGAAGACAATACGGCCATATCCTATTTTAAGTTGGCTTTGGATATGCGCAAAAGTATTGGTGATAAAAGTGGAGAAGCTACTTCATTGTTACACCTGGGAAATATGTATTTAGCCCGGCAAAACTATAAACAGTCCATTGAATTTTTTAAAGAAGCCGAGGCCATAGCTGTTAAATTATCGGTCAGCGATTTGGAAACCGATATTTTGAATTCGATGGCAAAAGCTTTTGCGGGGAACGGAGAGTTTCAAAAAGCCTATCAGGCATTTGTGCAACATTCCAAACTTAAAGATAAGATGCTAAATACCGAAAGCATTAAGAGAATTGCTGATATGCAAATCCGTTACGAAACGGAAAAAAAAGAAGCCCTGTTGCAAAAAGCCAACGTTCAATTAATTCAACAGCAAGAAAAAAACCGACGGCAGCGGAACCTGATATTTTCAGGCCTCCTTATTATCTTAACAGTTTCAATATTTAGTATTCTACTTATCAGGCAAAACCGCCGGGTGCGTTTGGCAAATGATTTGCTTGCCATTAAGAATCAGGAGATAATGCAGCAAAAAGAAGAGATTCAGGCACAGCGCGATGCCATTGGAGAACAGAAAAATGAGATAGAGAAACAACGCGATATTGCCGAAAAACAACGCGACCAGATTTCGGTTCAGAAGCAAAAAATTACCGACAGCATTGAATACGCCAGTAAAATTCAGGCTGCTGTGCTTCCTCCTTCACAATTAGTTAATAAAGTAATACCCAACGCATTTATTATGTTGCGTCCGCGTGATATTGTAAGTGGTGATTTTTATTGGGTTCGTAAAGTAAACAATCAGGCTGTGGTAGCTGCTGTTGATTGCACTGGCCATGGTGTTCCCGGTGCTTTTATGAGCATGTTGGGAACATCGTTTCTTAATGAAATTGTCGACAAAGGCAGCTTTACCGATGCGGCAGATATCTTAAACCAGTTACGCGAGCGTGTTAAAAATGCACTGCATCAGAATAACGAATACGGCGAAAGCACCTCCGACGGAATGGATTGTGCGCTATGTATTATTGATTTCGATAAGCGAAAAATGCAATTTGCAGGTGCTAACAACCCGCTTTATATTTTCCGCAATCAACAATTAATTGAATATGCGGGAGACCGCATGCCCATTGGTATTCATTTGTTGGTTGAAGAGCAATTTAAAAATCATACCATTGATTTGGAGCCCGACGATATGCTGTATATATTCTCCGACGGTTATTACGATCAGTTTGGCGGAGATAAAGGACGTAAAATGTACAGTCGAAATTTTAAACAAAACCTTTTTGAGATTCATACTTATCCGGTACAAGAGCAAAGTAGCCTGATCGAAACTATTTTTGATACCTGGAAAGGTAATCAACGCCAGATTGATGATGTTCTGGTTATGGGTATCCGAATTTAAAAAATCAATTTTCTTACTGAGTTCGATGAATAAATAGTTGTTCAAAAAATCTTTTGCAGATTCCTTTTTAACGAGTGATAATTAGTAACTTTGAATTGGTTTATTGCCACAATTCCTTTTTAGGTCTTGAAGTTTTTAATAAATCAATATGAAAAAATTACTGTTACTTATTATTTGTTTTGTTTCGCTGAAATTGTTTGCAGTCTATAGTCCCGACGATGAATGGTTAAATGATGTTGCCAAAGCACCCAAAGAGGAAAAGGTGGGCAAATTACTCAACAATCTGGAGCAGTCTGGTAAACTAACGGTTCAGCAAGCCATTAGCTATGCAAGCGACGCCTTAAAATGGGCCGAGGATTTGGATAATGATAAAGATTTGGCTCGATTGCTTAACTTTTTGGGCAACAATTATTATAGTCTGGGAAATTATGAACAGGCGTTAAATTATTACCAAAAGTCGTTAAAAGTAACCATGCGGTTGGGTAATAAATCAGAAATTGCCAATCTGATGCAAAAAATTGGTATTGTTTTGTTTACCACCAACGATTACAAAAAAGCTTTGTTGTATTTTGAGCAGACACTAAAAATTTATCAGGAAATTCAATATCCCATGCGCGAAGCCGAGCTTTTTACCAGCATTGGTTCCATTTACCTACATTGGAATGAATACGAAAAAGCCATCGAGAATTTTGATTTTGCCCGTTACATATACCAAACACTAGAAAATTTGCCTGCTCTTGAAAATCTGAATTACTTAAAAGGAATTACGTATTATAAAAGTAAGCAATACGAACTTGCCCTTCAATGGTACGAAAAGGCTCTGGAAATAAACCGGAAAATTGAAAACCGTGCCGGAAGTGCTAAACTATGGAACGCTATGGGGCAATTATATTTCGAAAAAGAGGAAATGAAAAATGCCCTCGATTGTTATTTAAAGGCTTATGAAATTAATTTAATTCAAGGCGACGAAATTGAATTAGCACAGGCTTTGAATAATCTGGCAAATGTGCACAAAGAACTGGGTAATTATGATGAAGCAACACTTTACTTAAAGAAAAGCCTTGAGCTATCAACGCGCCTGGGCTTGTTTCTTACCCAAATGGATAATTACAAATTATTTTACGAATTACACTTTTTGCAAAACAACTCAAAAAAAGCCCTGCACTATTATCAGACTTATGTTCATTTGCGCGATTCTATTTTTTTAGAAAATAAAAATAATGGATCGATTGCCGTGAATCTTTTAGCTCAGAACAAAGAACTTAGTTTAAAAAAAGAACTGTTTCAGCAAAAGAAAAACTTTAAGCATTTGTTAATAAGTGCATCCATTATTATGGTCATTTTAATTCTTGTAGTGTTTTTTCAGCGGATTAAAATTAAACAGTTGGAATAATCTACATTTTTATAATTTAGCCACTGCTTATTTAAAATCAATAAAAAGAAATCATTATGTCGATACATAAAGAAGTAAAAGTAATAACCACTCATATACTGAGCGAGATGAAGTTTAAAGGCGAAAAAATCAGCATGCTTACTGCTTACGATTTCAGCATAGCCAAGCTGGTCGATTCAGCCGGAATTGATGTGATTTTAGTTGGTGATTCGGCTTCGAACGTAATGGCCGGTTACGAAACAACGCTTCCCATAACGCTCGATAATATGATATATCATGCCGCATCGGTAGTTCGCGGTGTTAAGCGTGCTTTGGTAGTGGTAGATTTGCCTTTTGGAACGTATCAGGGAAACTCTAAAGAGGCACTTTACTCGGCCATTCGAATTATGAAAGAAACCGGAGCACATGCCGTTAAACTGGAAGGTGGAGTTGGGGTTAAGGAGTCGGTTGAGCGGATTTTATCAGCGGGTATTCCGGTAATGGGACATTTGGGATTAACTCCACAGAGTATTCATAAATTTGGAACCTATGTTGTTCGGGCAAAAGAAGAAGAAGAAGCCGAACAGTTAAAAAAAGATGCAGTATTGCTTGAGGATTTGGGCTGTTTTGCCATCGTTCTCGAAAAAGTTCCCGCAAAACTGGCCGAACAAGTAGCCCAAATGGTTAAGATACCCATAATCGGAATTGGTGCCGGTGGCGGTGTCGACGGACAGGTTTTGGTGGTGCACGATATGTTGGGCATAAACCAGGATTTTTCGCCCCGTTTTTTACGTCGTTATCACAATCTGGCTGCAGAAATCGAAGGAGCTGTAAAAACGTATATCCATGATGTGAAAAATCGCGATTTTCCAAATGAACGAGAACAGTATTAATATCCTCAAAAATTTGTTTTAATGGATGCAGCAAAAGTTTTATTTGAGGATAATCACATAATTGCTATAAATAAAAGCGTGTCGGATATTGTGCAGGGCGATAAAACCGGCGATGAACCTCTGAGTGAACAAGTAAAAAGCTATTTAAAAGCGAAGTACCAAAAACCGGGAAATGTTTTTGTAGGAGTCACCCATAGGCTCGACAGGCCAACCAGCGGAGTGGTTTTATTTGCGAGAACCAGTAAAGCACTTGCACGCTTGAACGCCATGTTTCAGGAAAAGACCCAGATTAAGAAAACCTACTGGGCTATTGTAAAAAATCGCCCGGAAGCAGATACCGGCCGGCTGGTTCATTTTTTATTACGCGATACCCAAAAGAATAAATCAACGGTAGTAAAAAAACCGGTTAAAGAAGCCAAAGAAGCCATTTTGGAGTATGAATTGATAGCGCAAAGTGATAATTTTTATTTGCTTCAAATAAATCTTCTAACCGGACGGCATCATCAAATCAGGGCGCAATTAGCTGCTATTGGGAGCCCTATAAAAGGCGATTTAAAATATGGTTTTCCGCGTTCCAATCCCGATGGAGGAATCAGTTTACATGCCCGCTCCATTGAATTTGTGCATCCGGTAAGTAAAGAAAATGTAAAAATTATAGCACCTGTTCCAGATGATATACTTTGGAAGTATTTTGAAGATGCAAGTCAAAGTAAATAGGGGTAAAGCCTTAATTCCTGGTTTTTTTTAAAAAGCATAGTCCGGCTGAAATGCTTTAGAATTTATTTGCATTTTTTGCATTCATTTTAATTCTTATATTTGAGATACGAATAAGATACGATTTTCAAATGAGTCCACTTATTATTAAAGGTACTGAAACTACGCTGGCCGTAACGCTTGATAAAGCAAACGGTATTTTTGAGTTTTCCGGAAAATCGAGACCTGAGAATGTAAGCGAGTTTTTCGAACCCATTTTTAATTGGTTCGAAGAGTATGAAAAACAGCCCAATCAGGAAACATTAGTAAATTTTAAGTTGGATTATTACAATTCATCATCAGCAAAAGTGTTGCTGCGCTTATTGGTTAGAATAGAGGAGCTAGCTGAAAACGGAGTACGTTCAAAAATTCATTGGTACTACCGTAGTAACGATGAAGATATGAAAGAATCTGGTGAAGATTATGCATCGCTGGTATCGGTTCCTTTTGAGTTTTTTATGATGGAGTAATTAATTCTCTGCTAAAATTTAATTTCAAATTTACCATCAGCCTTTATCAAAAATAAATAGTGCGGGTACTTAAAAATCAGTCGGTTTTTTTAGAAACAAACCAAAACAAAAACGAATGTATGAAAAAGATTATTTCAACCGATAAAGCTCCAAAAGCTATCGGACCTTACAGTCAGGCAGTATATTTTAATGGGCAGTTGTTTATTTCAGGACAATTACCAATCGATTCAGCCACAGGAAAAATGCCCGAAGGAATAAAAGCACAAACAGAGCAGGCATTAAAAAATATAAAAGCCATACTCGAAGAAGCCAAGTTCACACTCGACGACGTGGTAAAATCGACAGTGCTTTTGAAAGATATAGGCGATTTTGCAGCCATGAATGAAGTATACGCAACTTTTTACACATCAAAGCCTCCGGCAAGAGCAGCTTACGAAGTGGCAAACCTACCACTGGGAGCTTTAATAGAAATTGAAACCATTGCCATGAGGGCATGTAAATAAAATAAAAAAGGCGCTTAAAAAGCGCCTTTTTTATGCTCATGAAATTTCTTATTCAGAAACTACAACAAAAGGTAAGTCAAACTCCACCTCTTTGTGTAATTTTATTTTTGCAACGTATTCACCTACTTCTTTAATGCTGTCGCCTTTAACAAGTATATTTTTACGTTCAATCTGATGACCTTCTTTCTGAAGTGCTTCAGCCAATTGAATGTTGTTTACCGAGCCAAATATCTTACCTGTAGAGCTGGTTTTAGCTCCAATGGTAATTTTAACATCGGTAAGTTTTTCTTTTAACTCAAGCGCTTCTTTCTTAATTTTTTCTTCTTTGTGCGCACGTTGCTTCAGGTTTTCGGCCATTACTTTTTTAGCCGATTCAGTAGCTAATACGGCTAATCCCTGAGGGATAAGGTAATTGCGACCATAGCCGTCTTTAACTTTAACTACTTCGTTTTTGTAACCTAAGCTGGCGATATCTTGTTTTAAAATAATTTCCATTTTTCGTCCTCCCTAATTATTTAAGCATGTCAGTTACATATGGAAGCAAAGCAATATGACGGGCTCTTTTAATGGCAACCGAAACTTTGCGTTGATATTTTAACGAGGTACCGGTAATACGGCGTGGAAGAATTTTTCCCTGTTCGTTAAGAAATTTTTTTAAGAATTCCGGATCTTTATAATCAATAAATTTAATTTTGTTTTTTTTGAACCGGCAATACTTTTTCTTTTTGATTTCAACTGACGGGGGAGTCAGATATCTTATTTCTGATTGATTCTGTGCCATAGTTTAAGCCTCCACTTTCTTTTCTTGTTTTAAACTTCTTTTCTTTTCAGCGTATTCAACTGCAAATTTATCTAAACGTGTAGTTAAAAAACGCATCACTCTCTCGTCGCGACGGAATTCAATCTCTAATTTGTCAATTAATTGACCTTCACACTTGAATTCTACCAGGTAGTAAAATCCTGTCGATTTTTTTTGAATTGGGTAAGCCAGCTTGCGCAGACCCCAATCTTCTTCGTGTACCAATTCACCACCACCATTGGTAATAATTGCTTTAAATTTGTCGACCGCTTCCTTCATCTGTGGTGCAGACAAAACGGGATTAGCAATGAAAACGGTCTCATAATGGTTTAACATAACTTTTTAATTTTAAAGTTTAAACTATTTTAGGGCTGCAAATGTAGGAATATATCTTAGGTTTTCAAACGTTTATTGTATATTTTTAGCAAATATAAAGCTATTTTCTATGGTGTTGACGATAGTTTTGTAATCTCGAAATTCTCTGGTTTATTTTCTTTCCTTTTCATTTTATATTCTATTAATTTGCGTCAGGTGCAAAACAAATACAACAAATAACCATGAGGAGTATATTATTTTTATCTTTTATTTTAATTTTCAATCCTTTTTTAAAAGCACAACTTGTTCTCGATACTTTAGGTTGGATACCGCCCATTGATATTCCCCTGGTTTTATCGGGTAATTTTGCTGAGTTACGAAATAACCATTTTCATGCTGGAATCGATTTTAAAACTCAGGGAAATGAAGGTTTTAAAGTTTATGCGGTGCAAAAGGGTTATGTGTCGCGGATAAAAATTGCATCAGGTGGTTATGGAAAAGCGGTGTATATTTCCCATCCCGATGGCTACACCTCAGTTTATGCTCATTTAAAAGAACTCAACATTCAAATGGATAAATATGTTAAAGCGATACAATATGAAAGGGAAAGTTTTGAAGTGGATTTATATCCTGAAGCCGGATTGTTGACTGTAGCACAAGGCGATATTATTGGTTTGAGTGGAAATTCTGGTTCCAGTTCGGGACCCCATCTGCATTTTGAAATTCGCGATACCCGGAATTCGGTCCCTTTAAACGGATTGTTCCTGGGTTACCCTATCGAGGATAAAATACCGCCCATTATGTCGTATCTTTATGTTTATCCGCAAACGAGTAACAGCAGTGTAAACGGTAAATCGGAGAATCACTTTTACAGTTTAAACCAAAATAATAACCGTTATACCCTGCGGCAGGGCGACACCCTAAAGGTTTCAGGTATTATTGGATTGGGATTAAAGGTTGACGATTATCTGAATGCGGCTCCCAATCGCTGCGGTGTGTATCAGCTTACAATTAATCTTGATGACAGCCTGTATTTTAGCATGAAGTTCGATGGCGTGTCGTTTAGCGAAACCCGCTATATAAATACTGTAATGGATTATGCTGAGAATTTAAACCTGCGGCGTAAATTGTATCGATTGTTTAAGGAGCCCAACAATAAATTATCGGTTTATACCGAAAGCAAAAACCGGGGATTACTCCAGTTAGAAGCTGGAAACGTAAAAAAAGTTGACGTGATTGGTATAGATGCTTACGGAAATCAATCGGAATTGACCTTTTACCTGAAAGGAGTAAAAAATGAAAAAGAGGGTTATCTGGCTGAAAACAATAAAATTACCGTTCCATGGCAACACGTTTTTGCAATGGATTCATTTGGATTGAATTTATTGATTCCCCAATATTCATTATATGATACTTTATTGATGGAGTATAGTGTGGATTCTGTTTTAACTGAGAATCATTTTTCACCGGTTTACCATATTCATAACGAAAAAGTTCCTTTGCATAAGTACGCTGCTATTTCAATCAATCATGTGCCGGTTGATAAACGCCTATGTGATAAACTGCTTGTTGCAAAGTACGATGGCCAAAAAAATTATCAGGCTCGTGGAGGAATTGTAAAAGAAGGACGTGTATTCCTAAATATTAGAGAATTTGGAAGTTACGTTGTGGTTATGGACACCATTGCTCCTGTAATTAAACCCCTGGGTAGTTTAAATGATTCTGCCGATTTAACCCATGTAAAACAGGTAAGTTTTTACCTAAACGACGATTTCAGTGGTGTGGCTCAATGCAATGGCTATATCGATGGTAAGTGGGTTTTGTTTGATTGGGATCCGAAAAACAACCGGTTAACTTACGATTTTGATGAATTTTTACCTGCCGAAGGTAACTTTGAGATAAAGATTGAAGCCGTTGATGAGCGTGGAAACAAATCGGTTTATACAATGCAATGTTTTCGGAATGCATTATAATTCTGTTTATTGGAAATAAAAAAAAGCAGGAACCCTGAAGTTCCTGCTTTTTATTCTAATTATTGAAACTTACTGAACTACTACTTTTATAACTTTAACTTCGTCGTTATAGTACGATTTTAGGTAGTACATTCCCTGTGGTAAGTATTCCGGATGAACCAGGTGTCTTACTTTTCCTTTTACAGGCAACTCTTTATTTAGTATTACTTTACCTTGCATATCGATAAGTTCAAACCGCAATTCTCCAAACATTTCGTTTTCTGTAATTAACCAGAAACTTCCCTGGCTGGGATTTGGATGAATAGTCAATGTTCCTAATTGACTAATGTAGTCGTTAATTCCGGTAAACGCTACATAAATGGTATCACTTCCTGTACATCCAAAACTATTGCTTACTTCAACCCAGTATTCACCACTTTGAGTAACGGTAATGGTTGGAGTGGTTTCTTCGGTGCTCCATAAATAGGTTTCAAAAGTGCCACCTGTATTTAGAACTACTTCAGTATCTGTAGTTATGTCATCACCTAAAACAGGTACCGGCTTAGCTATCATGTTTACAGTAATTGCATCGCTTGCTGAAGTTCCTAAAGAATCAGTTACCGTTAGGGTATAGGTTCCCTGAGCACTCACTGTTATTGAGGGGGTTGTTTCTCCACTGCTCCAGGAGTAGGTTTCAAATCCTTCGGGAGCTGAAATGGTTGTATCTTCCCCTTCACAAATGGAAACATCGTCGCCCAGGTTGAGCATGATTCCACCTCCAACATTAACAGCGAGTCCACCGGCTTCAATACCTCCAAGAGTTGTTACATTGAACGAAATGGAACGTGCGCTATAACCTTCTTCCAGAACAAAATGAACGGTTGCAATTGAACCCGCTCCAGATGTATTTTGGTGGTCTTTACGTACCGATGAAACATAAATCATGGACTTTTCTTTATTTACGGTGTAGAAAGTCATCATATCAGTACCTTCTTCGCCCAGCCAGCTTTCGTCGAACGAAACATAAACCGAATCCCAGATTACTCCCTGAGCATTCAAGACTTCAATTTCGTAACCAATTCCATAAATATCGCCGGCAGCTTTTTTTAGTGGCGGAGATAAAATGGCCTTGGCCCGGCTTCTACTGCCTGCTGCTTTGGTATCTTCAGGATCCCAAACGCAGGTCAATTCCCATTCAGCTGCTTTTACATCGGGTTGCCAATAGTGGCTGTAGGCAAAGTTTTGGGAAATGGCAACGGTATCTAACTCGTTAATAACTCCATCTCCGTTACAGTCTCCATGTTTGTTGTTGGTTCCATCAATCTGATAAGTAGACCAGTTCTGAGCAAACTGACCATACCATGCGTTGGAAGCATCAATACGGAAAGGACCTTCCATGCCATAATTCAAACCAATGGTTAACATATCGTAATGGTTTGCCTCTAAGTCGGAATTGGCATCGCCCGGCCATACACAACTGAACAAACAGGGGTTCTCAATGGAATTTCCAATCCGCACATCTTTACAATAAGTACGCACCCTGCCGGTTGATGAAGTTGTACTTAAACAAACCGCATAATATCCGGTATCAGCATAAGTGTGAGCTGGATTTTTTTGTGTGGATGTAATTCCATCGCCAAAGTCCCATAAGTACGAAACAATGTCACCCAACGATTTATTTTGGAAATATGCTGTTGCATACATGGTATCAGCATAATAGGTAAAGAATGCCGTATTTTTTGTACTTACATCACCCACAGGAATAAACTTGCATTTGGTGTTTTGTTTTTCAGGATTACTCACGGTTTGACAAACCCGGTAATAATCGTTTACCGTGTATTTATGTGTGGGATTGTTTACGGTTGAGGCCGGCGTGTTGTCGCCAAAATCCCAGTACCATTTGCTTACGTTGCCTTTACTGTTATCGGTAAAGAAAACAGTCAGGCTGTCGCTGGCCGGATAATGGCTGAATGCAGCACTTACCTCACCATAAGTGGGAGTTACCGTTCCTTCAACATAAACAACTTTATTTTTGGTGTCGAAGCAAGTCGAATTGGTGTCAACCACGGTGTATGTAACATTATAGTATCCGGGTTTTGAATAGGTATGCACGGGATTTTTTTCATTGCTGATTTTTCCGTTACCAAAGTCCCAAAATACTTGTTTAAAGGCACCAGTTGCTTGCGATGTAAATGAAACGATGTTTCCATTCGGATAAAAGTTGAAATTTGCCTTACACATTACCTTTGTTGTATCAACAACCTTAACAATTTTACTGAAGTCGTCCATGCAATTGTCGGTAGTGTTGAATACGGTTTGCATCACTTCGTAATATCCGGGTGAGGCAAAGGTATGTGTG
The DNA here is from genome assembly GCA_002840905.1 of Bacteroidetes bacterium HGW-Bacteroidetes-4. GTDB lineage: Bacteria > Bacteroidota > Bacteroidia > Bacteroidales > SZUA-534 > GWE2-40-63. The sequence goes on from PHDD01000001.1 coordinate 120,633, forward strand.
GTATTTGCATTGGTACTGTAGAATCCATCGCCAAAATCCCAGAAGTAGTCGGTAATTTCACCTGTACTTTGATTGGTAAAGGTAACTGTTGTGTTGATGGCATAGTTGGTAAAGCCAGCCTGACAAAGGTTTTTTGAACTGTCGATTACAATAACCAAATCGTAATAAGTGTCGAGGCAATTGTTTAATGCATTAAACATAGTGAGTTCTACTCCATAATAACCGCTCTTTGCATAAGTATGGGCAAAAGCAGAATCTGTAGCATAATTACCGTCGCCTAAATCCCAGAACAGGTCGGTATAATCACCTTTCGATTGATTGATATAGTTTACTTTACTACCTGTTGCATGCCATTCAAAATTGGCTTTACAAGCATTAGCAATAGAATCGATAACCATAACAAACTTAAATTTTTCTGCTACACATTGTGTGGTATCGTTATAGCTGTTAAACCATACGTTGTAATACCCTGATTTGCTGTAGGTATGGCTGGGTGATTTTTCGTACGAATAAGACCCGTCACCAAAATCCCAGAAATAATTGGTTGCTCCACCGGTAACGTTTCCCTGGAAGTTAACCTTAGTATTCTGTGTGTAGTAATCGAAATCGGCTTTACAAATAACTACATCAACATCGGTAATAGCAATTATATTGCATACTTCGTCGTAACAACCGCTCACGTCGTTATATACAGAAAGACAAACTTCGTAGAAATTAGGTTTCAAATAAGTATGTGTAGGTGTAGAATCGGTGGAGTAATTACCATCACCAAAACTCCAGAACAACTGATTGGCATTTCCACTGCTGGTATTGGTAAATTTAACCGTTGCTCCGCTGGTAAAGCTGCTGAACGATGCATTACACAAATCCTGACCACCTACTGTTACTATAACCGTTTTTATTTTGCTGTTTAAGCAATCGCTAACCGCATCGTAAACGGTAAGTTTTACTTTGTAGAAGTTAGGGGTTTTGTAGGTATGTATCGGATTTTTGTCGCTTGAGAAAGTTCCATCACCAAAATCCCAAAGGTAATCGGTAATGTTACTTGATGTTTGAGCGAAGAAACTAACCTCAGCCTCATTAACTGTGTAATTGAAATCGGCTACACAAACATTGCTTGTTGAATCGAGAATGGTAATGGTCTGGCAAAACTCGTGCATACAATCGTTCACAGCATTGTAAACGGTTAAACAAACTTCATACAAACCGTTTTCGGCAAAAGTATGTGATACCGAACTGTCTGATGAATAGGTGCCATCGCCAAAACTCCACAAGTAATTGGTAACTGCACCTTGTGAATTATTGAAAAAACTTACTTCTTTTTGGTTTATCTCGTATGAGAAATTAGCCAAACAGGTTTCTGTGGCACCTTCAATATAAATTATTTTGCTAAAGTTATCGAAACATAATCCGCTGGAATCTTTCACCGTTAAAAATACCTCATAATAACCAGCATTTGAATAGTAATGAACCGGATTCTTAAGAGTCGATGATGAATTATCTCCAAATTCCCAGTAATACTCGGCACTATTGTTCGACGATTGATTGACAAAATAAACGGTATCTTTAAGCACAGTGTATTCAAAAAGAGCAAAACAGCTTAGTTGAGTACTATCGCTAACCGTTATTTTCTTGCAAATGGTACTTTCTTTTTGCAGGTTGTCGGTAATGCGCAAACAAACATCGTAAGTGCCTGGTTTGCTGTAAAGGTGAACCGGGTTAGGCTGGGTCGATGCTTTTCCATCACCAAAATTGTAGAGGTAGCTTAGTCCACTTCCGAACGATTGATTGATAAAGGTAACGGCTAATTCTTCGGAAATATAATTAAAGTCAGCTACCGGGCCGTTGGCATACATCGTTACCCCACCACCATAGCTACCAATGGCAATTTTACCATCGGCCAAACCACATACGGCATAAAGCCCTGATGCCCCCGGAGCCAGTCCATCGGCATCGGTAAATACCTGCCAGGTGGTACCGTTGAACATATAAGCCTTTTTTAAATCGGAAACTGCCCATATATTTCCGTATTTGTCAACATCAATGTCGTTTATGGCATCCTGTTCAAGTATGGCAGAATGGTCGGTCCAGTTTTCACCATCCGACATCAAAAGTGTGTTATAGCCGCCAAACCATGTTTTGTTCTTGGCTTTATCATAGAAAATCTCGATAATAGGTTCTCCCTGATATTCGGCCGGCATAAAGTTAGTTCCATTAAAGGTAATTAGTTTCCCATCGTAAGTTGAAATAACAATGGTTTGATCGGGCATTTCACCAATCGATGAATACATTTGGTCTTTGGTTTCAGGATAATAAATAAACTCTGTGCCATTGTATCTGAGCAATCCTCCGCCATCGTAATCGGCAAACCAAACATCGCCGTTGGTTGCCGGATAAATGTATTCATCAAATTCTACATCAGGCACAGGGGTGTATTTAGTCACTGTGCCATTTTGGTACATATTTATTTCAGGCTTTATGGCGTTTGTCCACCATACTTTTCCATCGGGACCAGCAGCCAAAGCCCAACTGTAATCACCACCGGGGTATGCTGCTGTGCCAAATACCTGAAGGCTGTCTTTGTTTTGTTTTATTACGCCGCCATACATAGTAGCATACCAGATATTGCCTTCTGTATCCTGATCGATACTAAAGAATCCCGTTCCAAAGAATCCGTCACACACCGAAAAGTTTCTCCAACCCGGCATGTCAACATAATCAGGATTGAAAGCATTTACTGTAGCCCTCAGGGTATCGTTTATAGCCATTTCATCACCGGCAAGAATTGTGTTGGCCGTTAGGGTATAAGACAAATTAAATTCTTCGGTAATTTGGTAGCTTATGTTATTGAATGTAAGTAATATTGTATCCAAAGGAGCCATCTCAGTGGTTACAGCCAGGGTATCTGCTCCATAGTTTGGCACATTCAACACCACATTAAAGTTATTAATAGGTAGTAAGCCCACGTTGGCCACCTTTACATTTACGCTATGTAAATCGCTGGCACAAACAATTCGTTCGGCAATAATACCGGTTATGGCCGCATTTTGGTCTCCGGCACCTTCTTCTGCCACAAAATTATCCAGGGCAAAACCTTCCACATCTTCATACTCAAATTCCGAAGTAAATACTAAGCGAAATACTACTCCTGTATGGAATGCCAGCTCTGGCAGATAGGTAATTGCACGGCTCCAACTGGAGTCTTTTCCCGACCAACCCCCATAAGTAGTTATTTCATCGGTATTAAGCATCAGTTGCGCATCGTTGTACCAATTTTCGCCTTTGCGAACCTGTACCCAGGTTTTTCCCATATCGGCAGTGTACAAAAGTACAGCACCACTTCCGGGATTGGTTTGGCACCATTTATCGAACGATACCATAGGTAGTTGAATGTTACTGAAATCGATGATAGGACTAATGATTTCAGACCTTTGATAACCAGCATAACCCATTAGGTTGGTAACCCAAGCCATGGAACTGTCTGATGCGTAGGAAATAACCGGAGCTGCGGGAATACCAAGTTCCCATTGGGTTGAATCGTCGGTTACTTGCCACAGAGTATCCCCTTCAAAACTATCATGATAACCCAATACCTGGTCAACCACAACGCGATTTAGCTTCATCAAATGTTCCTCGAACCAGTTGTTGTTTTGCACCAATTCGTCGTTGGGGCAATAAATGTTAAGTTCAAAGAAATAGCCACCAGCAGTTGAAAGATTGAGGTACTGGCTCAGGGTAATTTCCCTTTCTTCATTGGGAGCAATATTCAAGCCTCCCAAAGCCTGATAAATCACTTCAGTTTCAAACAGGCGGACACTCACATAAAGTGAATCGATTGGGTTTAGCCCATTGTTTTTCACCACAAAACGAACGGTGTCGTTGGCATTCACTTCACCGCTGCTTGGCGATAGAACACTTAAAATGCCGACGTCGTTACCCGGTTGGTAGTTATATATTTTAAAATTATCGAATGCAAAACCTTGCTTACCTTCCCAATTATTGCGTGATACATAGGCAAATCGGAATTGTACCTGTTCCTGATTAGCCAGTTGGTCAACCATATGGTTTGCTTTCATCCAGCCGGTGTCGGTATAGTTGGTCCAACCGGTATTGGCACTATTATAGTTTTCTATTGCATAAGCCAATTCTTCTTTTCCGGGTGCATAAGGAGTATACCAGTTGACGGGATCGCCCACATTGCCCAAATTTGCCCAATACCCTTCATTCATGTTAAAGTATTGAAGTTGTACCAACTGCTCGGGACCTAAATCGCGGAATATATCGAATTCAACAACAGGGAAAGTAAGGTTCTTGAAACTGAATCCCGGACTATACAGGTAACTGATTTCCCTAAATCCGCCCTGAGTTCCCAAACCGGTTTTCCAGATGTTATTTTCAGATTGTGCTAAGGAACCTGCTTCAGGAATTCCACGTTCCCAACTGCTGTATGGGGTGTTCCATTCGTTTTTTGTGTACCACTGCTGAGGCCCTTCGAATGCAAACAAAAGGCTCGAATCGACCTGTATGCCTGGGGCATTAAACAGTACCGCATTAATTGTATCGTTAGCTGGGTTAATATCTCCGGTAGCAGTAATCCAGGCTTTTAACGTATGTGGTCCATAACCCGATAGATTTATACTTTGAGTTGGATAAATGGTATTTGAATACTGTGCACTAAGGTATACTTCCTGATTCTCAGTTAATGTATCTCCTCCGTTTACTGTATAATTTAATTGAATTTGGTAGGCATCGGTATTTCCATAATTAAATACTTCAAAATGGAAATCGCTGAAGAAAGGAGTCAGCTCAACCATGTTGTGCTGTTCAATCCTTAGTATTTCAAGGTCAATGCCCTGGGCATCGTAAATACTAAAGTTATCGATAGCTACTCCATCAAAACCGGTATTGGCATCAGGAGCTGAGCCAAAGTAAATACGAAACTGCACCTGTCCCTGGTTTCCGTAAGGAAGGTATGTGGTGTATTTACGCCATTGACCGTATTGCCCGTTAATTCCAAAATAGGGTGCATTGGGATATTCTATAATATAATTGCAATGTTCCAGATTGGGTATGTTGTTTTCACAAATGTCGTCCCAATACATACCTCCACTGTTCGATGCCTGAAGGGTAAAGCTTGCCAGTGAATCGGTCTGTGCCCAATAATAGAATGACAATACCGGATTCTGAACACCGGTAAAATCAAATACGGGAGTTTCAATATAGGATGCTTCATTGGCATTATATCCGGTAGATAAACCGGTAAGCCAGACATTGGATCCTGAATAAGCAGTGTTTATTACTGAACCGGCTGGTATTCCTCGTTCCCACGAACTGTTTTGACCACCTGCCATCATTTGGTCGGCACCTTCAAAATCGTCGAAGTAGGGGAAGGTTGAAACAAGTAAAGGATTGTAATAAGTATATACCAGAGTGTCGTTAAAGGGATTGCCGTCGCCCGGAACCTGCACAACCAGTTTAATTTCGCGATTGCCAGCGGATGAAAGGTCAAAAGTTTGTGCCGTGGTAAATTCCGGACCGGCCTTACTGAGTTGTCCATAGGTAAAGGTTTCTGTAACCCAGGCACCACCATCAATGGATATGCTTACATCAAACAATTCGATCATTTCATAACCCAGATTCTCCACTTCAAAACTTAAGGTTTCACTGGGGCCGGTATGGCGATTTATCGGGTTAATAAGTTTGTTGATGGCCATATCGTAGGTGCCGTCGTAAACGGTAAAATCATCGAATACATAGCCTTCAGATATACTGGTATCAATTTGATTTGCCTTGTATATAAGACGGAATTTCACATTGTTTTTTTCTGCCAGATTGAGATCGTAGTCTACAAGACTAACCTGGGTTTCCCATTCATAACTGTTATCGAGCCAGCAATCAGTCCTGCCAAATTCATTGAATACGGGATGATAGCTGTTAAACCAACGATAATCTGAATTGCCATAGGTTTGCCAGGTACGTCCCGAGTCAATACTCACCTGGAAAGTAGCGGCAGCATCGAGGTCGTAACTTTGGTTTTTCCATAACTTAAACGAAATGGCCGGACGGGTAATTCCGGTAAAGTCGAACCAGGGACTTTCAAGTGTAGCGTAAACCGGCGTTGTTTTATCACCTAAATTGGTGAAGAGTGCCTTGTTACCACTGAATGCGCCAGGTATTTTGCTTCCATTGGGAGCATCGCTTAGCCAAACATTGTTTTGCTCAGCCGAAATCCAGGTAGCTGCTCCTTCAAAATCATCGAAGTAGGGAAGGCTGCTAACCAAACCCTGATTTATAAAGGTATAGTGCAGGGTGTCGTTGTACCCATTGGCATCGGATACCGAGGCTACTGCAACGCTCAGTGTGTGTACACCTGCTGCCGAAAAGTCGAAAGTAGGGGCAAAGGTATGTGTGGCCAGCCCGCTTCCGGGAACTGCCGGTGTGGCAGCGTCGGTTACAAAGGCGGCCCCATTAACGGAATACGATAGGGTGTAGCTTGCCGCAGTTACTGCATTTAAACCATAGTTTTGTATTTGAATACTCAATGGGGCACTGCCTATATTGGGTTTCACTACGGGACTCAATACCTTACTGATGCTTAAATCAACACCGGGGCTTTCTTTAACCGTAAAATTGTCGATGGCTATCCCCTCATCATGGCTCATGTTTAATCCGGAATTGGCAAGGAACCGGAATTGTAAGTTCTCCAACCCGGCTAAAGACGGCAGGGTTGCCTGGACCAGTACCCAATCGTTATCCTGCACTTTGGCCCAGCCTGCTGTTTCGCCATATCCCGTTAGATATTGCACAGTGGGCCAATTCACCGAATTCTCACCCATCAAAGGTTGCCACGAAACACCATCGGTGGCGTATTCGAAAGCAACAAAACTTTCATTGTCAACAAGGTGTCGTTTAACATAAAACGAAACTACGGGTTTAGCCAGACTTGTCGTATTAAAATTGGGACTATATAAAGCAGCCTGCTCATAGCTCGACATGGCTTTTTGGGGGCTGGTAGTCATGGTATAACTGCCCTGATAGGTTGTGTTCAAATGGCTGCCTCCCGGCATGGTCTGTTCCCAGAGCTGTCCTTTCCAGGGATTGTTAGAATAAGCATACCACAGGGTATCAAGTATTCCTTCAAAGGTTTCGGTATAAGGATAGCTGCCTACGGTTCCTATGCGGTTAATGGTTTTGTAAACTGTGTCGTTAAACAGGGTGCTGTATGCATTCGCTAAGGAATAGGTATGATTATAAACACCTACCGAATTTAGGAATTCTTCATTATCGCTGGAAACATACATTTCTTCATAAGGGTTGAGAAATATGGTCGACAGGGTATCACCCGTACTCCAGGTATCGCTTTGTATTTTCCAGGTTACACTACCATCAAAAGCAGCCAGTCCGTAGTTCTTTATATACATAGCCGGATATATCGAGGTGTGGTAGGGAAACGATTGCGGTTCGGTTCTTGTAATGGCCAGGTTTTGATAAGGCCATTCAAACACTTCCACATCGTCAATAGCAAAACCAGCACTGGTTTGGCCACCTTTATTTACGAACTTAAACCTGATTTTAAGGTCTGATGGAGGTGCATCTATTTTATAGATTGCTGTTCGCCATGCGTAATTGGTTCCCATATGGTAGTTATAGCTTCCTTCGCCCAAATCCATAGTTCCCTGGTTAAATTCCTCAGGTAGTTCGTAGCTATAGGCATCTACCCAAACTGAATCGTAGCTGTTGTAGTATTGTAACTTGGCACCACTTTGCATGGTGGTGGCAGCACTGTATTTAAAGCGTACGGCAACAGCCTGTGCTGCCGATACATAAATACAGGGGCTTACCAGGTACGATTCCTCGTCGGGATTGCAGTTGCCCGTTACATTGGTGGCCCATACAAAGGAACCGCTGGCGGGTTCGTTAACCGCCTGGTTGCTTGGGTAACCTCTTTGCCAACTGGCATTTCTTCCTTCAACCATCCATACATTGTCGGTTTCAAAGTTGTCGGTAAAAGGTGCACTCTGATAACTTTGGTTATAGATAAGCGTTTGGATGCTGTCGTTATAGGCCCATTCGTCGCCAGCATAAGTTACCGCAACTGAAAGTTCGTGCATGCCCGGAGTACTTAAATCAATATAACCCAGGGTTTGATAAGTTGCGGTAGCTCCCGGATTCAGGTTTGCCCCATAGATGGTATCGTGCAACCAGCCGTTTACCTGTTCGTAATATGAAACTACGATATTGCCGCTAATGGGGTCAGCACCGGTGTTTTTATAAACCAGTTGAATGGGCTGGCTTCCGCTTAAACCACATCCCGATACGGGACTTATCAATTTAATAAGGGCCACGTCGGTGCCCAGACACTCGTCGTTGAAACAATCGTATACCTGAGTGGTGTTATCGCTTACCATAAGTATGCGGTTGGGTTGTTCGGGCAGGTCAAGCAATCCTTCCCAGCTATTGTTGATTAGGTATTTGTAATTGTAGGTATCGCCAATCGGGAAGTTATAATCCATCATTAACTCGTAGATGCCGTTCTTGTCGGCATCGTACAATTGGTGGTACGTTCCGTCCCAACCGTTAAAGTCGCCAGCCAGGTGAACCGTTTCGGTGTCGGGGTCAAATAAAGCCTGATTGATTTGCTTGCTCAGGTTTACACTAAATGTGATTTTGTTGAAGGTCTTTATTGGCTCGGCAGCTAGTCCGGGTTCCATGTATAGCTGGTCCACAAAGTCGATGGGACCGTCGTAAATACGCACATCGCTCATAGCCCCTTTATAAAAGCTGCTTGTTCCGTTGTAAGATCCCACGCTTAAGTCCGAACCGTAGTTGTCGAACCAATCGGTAGTATAATGACTGAAAATGAGTGTAGCGTTTTTGAAAAACTTGATATCGGAACCATTATAGGTTACGGTTAGCAGCGACCAGGTGTCGGTAAAGAAAGGATTCCAACTCATTTGGACCACTTGTTCGGCGCCCCCTGTCCAATAGCTGAATTTAATGCTGCCATTGTACAAGGCCAGTTTCCATTCGTTGCCCAGACTGGCTGCTGAGAATAAAACATATTCTGTTTCGGGTAACAATTCCTGGGGTTTAATCCAGGCCGAAAGGGTGAATTGGTTGTTGCTCACCATTTCGTTGCTATGACTGTATGTAAGCGACTGTGTACCATCGAAAGCCAATGCGCCTTTGTTTTGAAAGCGTGAAGTGGTGTAGGAGGGAGTAAAAGCCGGTGTTCCGGTTTCGGGGCCGGTAAGTCCGTTTTGGTCAAGGTTCATGTCGAAATCGGCATCGAATACCAGTTGAGGGCTGGTGGCATTAAATTGAAATTCAAAAGCTCCCATGTCAATACGTGAATAAGTTTCCGCAAATATCCGGCTGTTGCCTTCAAAATCGGTGGCTGGAAGGTTCAATCCTGCGGTGTCGGCTAAGCCAGCATTTATAGCGGGCGAGTTTTCCAACAGCGCCCAGTTATATAGGGTTCCATCGTAAAGGGGGCCGCTGCCCTCTGCCGGGTAATCGAAATAAGGCTCACCGACAAGGTTGTTTTTATAAAACAGGTAGCTGACTTCGTTTGTAACTACCTGGGGATGATGATTCGAAAGTAAGTTATTCTCGAAATAAGCTTCGTTCAGATAGTTGTAAATAGGTTGGAAAAAATTATCGTTGTTATGTATTATATTATTGTAAGCGTATAAAGTAATGCTTGAAAAGTGAAATGGCGTTCCCTCGTTACACGCCAGAGTGTTGTTGGTAAGCCAAAGGCTTTTTTCTGCTCCGTCAGCATACAGCAGGTAGTTTCCTCCGTTGTTTACCAAAACACTTTGCGTTAACGTTACATCGGATCCCACTGAAGCAATAGCTGAACCATAGCCGTTTGCAACGTTTTGGGTAAAGAAACAGTTGCTTACCTTTGCCTGCGACATATAAAAATAAAGCGCCGCACCATTATTATCGGCCATTGTGTTTTTAAACAAACAATTATCGATGCTTATGTTGTAGTGTTCATTCGTACTAATGGCTCCTCCATCGGTGTTTTGCCCTGTTGCAAAGGCATAATGGAACTCGCAGTACGAAAATTTACTGGGTTTGGTGTACATTTGGGCTGTAAAGTCGATACCAGCCCAACCCGTAGCTTCGTTCCCGTTTATGGGTTTGAATACAATGGGGTTTCCCGGAGTACTAACGGCTTCAATTACTCCGTCCATATTTACCATTATGCTGTAATAGCCGGTAAAGAGCACCTTGGTGCCAGGGGCAATTATCAGGGTGTCGGTAACATTAACATCGGAATAAACAAATACGGTGTCTACATTCCATGTGGCACTGGTAATAAATGAATCGGCAACCAGACTGGTGGCAAATAATTGAGCCGACAGCAGGATTCCCATTGCTAAACTTGCAAATGATTTGAAGGTAATTGTTTTCATAGCCTTTCACTTTATATGCGTTAACTGTTCTGGTTTATATATTTTTCTGGGTCTTAGTGCTAAATATAAATAAAAAAATCATACATTATTCACTTTTTGGAGTAACAATTCGTTTTTGTTTTTGAACGAACTGCATTTGATGGTAATGGCTGTGAATTCGATATGCGAACTAATTCTTTTTTTTCATCTTTTGGGTAATTGAGACTTGGGCAAACTTAACTAAAAAAATACAGTAAAGCAGGTATTTTTGTTTAAACAGTGCTGCAAAAATTCATGGGATGGTTATTTTTTATATCCGTTTTTTTTGTTTCCCGGGGTTATGGCAGGGAACAATTTTTTTTGTAGTTTCATACGCCATTTCTAAATCGGTTCTTTCTGATTTATTGCTTTTACTGATTTTTTATAACCACAAATTAAAATTTACTGCTATGGCTATCCGATATAAAGTAATTGAGCGAGCCGAGCCCGGAGTACCGGGTGGGGGCAGGCGCCGGTATTTTGCCTCGGCCAATGTGAGTGGCGAATTTACCCTGCGCGATGCTACCAAACGCATCGAAAAAACAAGTACCATCAATGGTGCCGACATTTACGGGGTATTGTATGCCCTGATCGAAGTAATGAAAGACGCTCTGGCCGATGGGCAGATTTTCCGCCTGGGCGATTTAGGCAGTCTCAGGGTGAGCCTCTCGAGCCAAGGTTTCGACTCGCCCGACAAAGTAACGCCCGCAAGTATCAAGGGGGCCCGGGTTATTTTTACTCCGGGAACTGAAATAAAAGACCTGCTTGTATCGCTCGATTACAAAAAGCTGTCCTGAATTTTGCCAAGGGAGGTTCATCATTAAATGATAGTTGGCAACAAACCATAGGTGCTTACAAAAATCCAAACCGATGCGCATCCGATTTTTTTTTATGCGCATCGGTTTTATAAGCGATGCGCATCGGTTAATATGTTTCACCTTAGTTATTTTTATAAATCACCCTTCGGAAGATTCCACACCTGCTTTGCGCTATGAGCAGCGTAGCGTTGTTGAAATTTCAGGCCTGGGGTAACTGGAGTGCCTGTTTTCTCAGGAAATACCTATTCTTCAACACCCGGTCCAAATTTTTGCAATTCCTTTATTTTATTAATTTTGTTGGCATTGTAAATTATTAAAACGAGATATAGATGAGAAAACTTAGACGTATTGCTACAACCCTGAGCTTGGTATTGCTTGCCAGTGCTTATTCGTGGGCCTGTACCAACTTTTTGGTTACCAAAGGGGCCTCGGCCGATGGTTCCACTTTTGTGAGCTATGCTGCCGACTCGCACGTGCTGTTTGGCGAATTGTATTTTTGGCCGGCTGCCGACCATGCCCCCGGAACCCTGCTAAAAGTGTATGAATGGGATACCGGTAAATTTCTGGGTGAGATTCCTCAGGTGGCCCATACCTACAACGTAACGGGCAATATGAACGAACACCAGCTGACCATTGGCGAAACTACCTATGGTGGTCACGGCGAATTGGTTGACACCACTGCAATTATTGATTACGGAAGCCTTATTTACATTACCCTGCAACGCGCTAAAAACGCCCGCGAAGCCATTAAAACCATGGCCTGGCTGGTGCAGGAATATGGTTATTACAGCTCTGGCGAATCGTTCTCAGTGGCCGATCCTAACGAAGTTTGGATTCTTGAGATGATTGGCAAAGGAACCGAATTACACACTAAAGGAAAAGCCAAAGGAACCAACAAAAACAAAGGTGCCGTTTGGGTAGCCCGCATGATTCCCGACGGGTACGTGGCCGGGCATGCCAATCAGGCCCGTATCACTACTTTCCCCTGGAACAACGATGCCAGTTCCATCTCGTCGGACGAAATGGATAAAATATTCGACAAAAACGTAACAACCGTTTATAGTGCCGATGTAATGAGCTTTGCCAAAGCTAAAGGCTACATCAACGATAACGTGACCAAAGAGAATTTCAGCTTTTCGGATACTTATGCCCCCGTTGATTTTGGCGGAGCCCGTTTCTGTGACATGCGCATATGGGCCTGGTTTAATAACATTGCCGATAGCATGGATCAATACTGGGAGTATGCCAAAGGAAACATTACTCACGACGAGAAAACCACCTATGCCAACAATCGCATGCCCTTGTGGGTGAAACCTAACCGTAAAATTACAGCACACGATGTAATGAACAACATGCGTAACCACCTTGAAGGAACCGAACTCGATATGAGCAAAGATGTGGGAGCTGGTCCGTATGCACTGCCTTACCGCTGGCGTAGCATGACCTGGAAAGTTGATGGCAAAAGCTATTGCCACGAACGTACCACCGCTACCCAGCAAACGGGTTTCTCGTTTGTTGCCCAAATGCGCTCGTGGTTGCCCAACGAGTACGGAGGCATCTTTTGGTTTGGGCTCGACGATGCTGCCAGTACCGTGTACATGCCCATCTATCCCAGTTCAACCCGCGTGGCAGAATCCATTGCCGAAGGGTATGGTACTATGATGGATTTTAATGAAAATGCCGGCTTTTGGGTGTTTAACCAGGTAACCAACTTTGCCTACACGCGTTACAGCCTGATACATCCTGAAATAGCTGAAAAACAGCAGGCACTCGAGAAAAAATATATGGCTTACACCGCAGCCATCGATAAGGCGGCTGCCGAATTAATGAAAGTGGATCGCACACTGGCTGTTGAATTTGTGACCGATTACAGCGTAAACACAGCCAACCGTTTGGTTGCCGACTGGAAAACCTTTTACGGCCACCTGTTTACCAAATACATGGACGGTAACGTAAAATACAAACGCCCGGTACCTGAAAACCACAAATACATTCCCGCCAAGGTTGAATTCCCTGGTTACAGCGAGGAATATTACCGTCAGATTATTAAAGAAACCGGCGACCAGTTTTTGATGCCGGATAGCGGCGGACACTAAGCATTGCCTTATGATAATAAAGCCCCGGAGCAAAGTTCCGGGGCTTTTTTTGTTTCCGGTTAATGAGTCGGTTGTTGAGTGGACAGCCTTTAAACAAAAAGAAAAAACTAAAAGGCTTTGCTATTGAATATTAAAAATAAAACACTATTTTTGCGGCTCAATTGTGCGTAATCTCTTTCAGTTGACATAGAGCCTGATACATTACGTTCATAAATAAAAACTTTAAAAAGCTATTGAAATGGATTTAATGAAAGTTGTTGAAAAGGAGTTTGCTTCAGAAGTTCAACATCCTGAGTTTAGTGCGGGTGATACCATCACCGTACACTATAAAATTCGCGAGGGTAACAAAGAGCGTATTCAGCAATTCCGCGGAGTTGTGATACAGAAAAAAGGGACCGGCCTTACCAAAACGTTTACTGTTCGTAAAATGTCGGGTAACGTTGGTGTTGAGCGTATCTTCCCCATTACCTCACCTTTTATCGATAAGATTGAAGTAAATAAAGAGGGACATGTACGCAGAGCCCGTATTTACTACTTCCGCGACCTTACCGGTAAAAAAGCCCGTATTAAAGAGAAAAAAAGAGCTGCAAAGACACAAGAATAAAAATTGGCCCCTGAACAAGGGGCTTTTTTTTGCCCAAATCCCGGGGTAGGGCATGGCCGGTTCTCAATTGTTCAAAACTTCGTTAATTACTTCATCGGACACCTGCAAAAGCCCTGCACTAAAAAACTTACCTTAGCAGAATAAAACTCCTATTACAATGACTAAAGTATTTGTAACTATTGTCTTAACCCTTTTTTCCTGTACGGCATTTTCTCAAAGCACCACCCTACTGGCAGGAGGACTGGAACATCAAATCGAAATTAAATACAGCAGCGAGGCAGCGGGCTCCGTCAATGCACAAATGCTGGCTCTGGTTTCCAAAACCCTGGGTGTTTCCACGCAACAAAGTATAATACATTATACCGTAAAGGAGCATCAGCAAATAATTAAAACCGGGAATATGCTGAACCTCTCGCTTGCCGTAGGAAACTATGTGCTGAACGACGAACTTAGTTACCTGAAATTTTCCATTAATGCTTTTTTAACCCCTTCGCTAATTTCATACACCTATGTTTGGGAAGATGCCAATGATACCGTGCTCGAAAAAAAGACCGAAACGGATAAGGCGTTTAAAAACGGTTCTTTCCTGCTGAAATCGAAAGTTGACGACATTTATAATGACGAAAGCTACAAACTATATCTTTCAGAATTAAGTTTTGGCTTTACAGCCAACGATGTTAAAAAGCTTGATGAATATATGGCCATGGTCGATGCGTATTACAATTCCGATGCACAATTGAACATGCTGGAGCAAACACTCGATGCCATCCGTATCGATTCCATTGAATTGCTGACTGAAGCACATCAGCAGACCCAGGAGCACCTGGAGGTTTTTAGCCGGATAAAATCGCAGCGCTTTACCAGCAAGCTCGATTTGAATGCCAACGACCCCATACAGTTTAAATCGCATCTGGGCCGGGTTGAGGTGCGCAACAAGGAACTGAAAAAAGAACTGGAATTTGCGCTAAACAATATGCACCTGACTTATTTTGCCAAAGGAAACCAGTACCTTACCTGGGGAAATAAAGAAACTGCAGCAGTGTATTTTAAAAAGTCAATTGCCAAAAAAGCAAGTTTTGCTTCGCCATACGTTGAACTGGCCCTGCTCGATTTGGAAAAGAAAAACTATCCGGCCGTGTTAGATACCTGCAAAAAAGTGCTGCTGACCCTAAAAACCGATACCGATGCCCGTTACAAGGCAGTTAAAGCATCTGAAGCGGTTATCTATGCCTACATCGACGAGATTTATTCAAGCATTGAGGCTCAGGAGTTTTCATCGGCCATGAACCGCTTTGAACAAATAAAAACACTTGCCCGAGAGATTCCCGGGGTAAAAAATTTTCAGGAATTTGCCGCCATTCAGGACGCTTTGTATAAAGCTTATTACGACAACCTGGTACTCAAAGCCCGTGCATCGCTCGATAAACGTGAGCTGATGCAGGCGCATCGAACCATCGATTCCATCACGGCTTTCCGTAATGAATATCCCGGAGTGATACTAAACCCATCGAAAGAGCATGAGTTGCTTCGGAACCTTTTCGACCAGTGGGTAGCGCGGGGGAAGCAGCAGATTGAAAATCATCAGACCGATTCAGCCCTGTTTAGCTTTATGCAGGCCAAAGTATTGTGTAGTAGGTACGAGGTGGTTTATTGCACCGAAGAATTAGAACTGCTGGTTTTTGAATCGCGAAAAGCACAATATGCAAATTACCTATCAGAAGCTGAAATGGCCATTGAGGAGAATTTGCCCGATTCGGCCCTGCATCTTTTGAGCCTGGCTGAACAATGGCTGCGTGAATATAAAGTGCCTGAAAGTGAACAATACCCGCTTTTACTGGCTGCTGCCAGTAACCTGAAATATATTGCATTAATTCGTGAGGGAAATCGTTCTTTCGAAAACAACCGGATGCATGAAGCATTGGCCTTGTATCAGGAGGCACTGACAATGGAGCAGGTTGCAGGCGTAAAACCTGATCCCGGATTGCCATCGCGGATTCTTGAAACAGCAAAATACCTGGTTCTTTTGCAAGGTACACAAACCGCTTCGCTGGTCGAGGCCATGAATTTACCCGATGCCCGAATAAAATTAAACCAAATGCGTGAATTGTCGGCAACTTACAAACTGGAAAACGATACGGAGGTGGCTGAAGCTGTTGCAAATGCTGAAGCCCTGTTGGTTGCGGGCAAGTGCGATCAGGCCTTGTTCGATTACAACGTACAGCTCACTGCTGCTAAAAAGTTTATTGAGCAACGGGAGTTTATCTATGCCTCACAGGCACTCGAAAAGGCTAATGCTTTAACCGGTAAAAATGCAGATTGTAACCTCGATAAATCGGTTTACAGTACCCTGCGCAACGACATTAGCGCAATGTTGTATTACCAAAAGAAGAAAATGCAGATTGATACTTACATTGACGATAAAGAGTATAACGATGCCATTGATGCTTACGAAAAACTTACCCGATTTTATGCTGATTCGTGTACCCATAATTTTGGCATTGAACATTTACCCATTGAAAACTATTTTCTGAACCATAATCAGTCGATGTTTATCGATTTTGGGGTTCGGTATTATGTGGAACGCGGAAACCTGGAATTGGGTATGAATTTGTTACGCGAACTGCGCCATCGTGATTACATTGCTTCGTGGTCGAAAGCCAGTCAGGTCGATTTGGGCGTAAAGCTTGCCTTGAAGGATATAGAACAAAACCCGGAACGCGATCCTAAAATACAGGTGATTGAATACACCAAAGCCGACAAATGGTATCGGTATTTAAAGAAAGCATATTTAATGCAATGGAAAAACCGCTAACAAAAGTGCCTGAAGTTAAGATTATACTTCAGGCACTTTAAATGCGTTTGTCGTTTTAAGTAAATCTTATTATTTTATTCCCACTCAATAGTTGCCGGGGGTTTTGAACTGATGTCGTAAACTACACGGTTAATTCCTTTTACATGGTTAATAATTTTGTTTGAAACCTTTGCCAGAAACTCGTAGGGGAGGTGAACCCAATCGGCGGTCATCCCGTCGGTTGAGGCCACGGCACGTAATGCCAGAACGTTTTCGTAGGTACGTTCGTCGCCCATTACGCCAACTGAATTGGCATTGAGCAAAATAGCTCCGGCTTGCCAAACTTTATCGTATAAGCCGTCTTTTTTCATTTCACTGATGTAAATATCGTCGGCTTCCTGTAAAATACGCACACGTTCGGGGGTAATTTCACCCAGAATGCGAATGGCCAATCCAGGGCCTGGAAAGGGATGACGTCCCAAAATAAGAGGATCAATTTCAAGTGCTTTTCCTACCCGGCGTACTTCGTCTTTAAACAACAAGTTGAGTGGTTCCACTATTTTGAGTTTCATCTTTTCAGGCAAACCGCCCACATTGTGGTGCGATTTAATGGTTGCCGAGGGTCCTTTAACCGATATGGATTCAATAACGTCGGGATAAATGGTTCCCTGAGCCAACCATTTTACATCCTGTATTTTGTGTGCTTCGGTATCAAAAACCTCAATAAAGTTCTTTCCAATGCTTTTACGTTTGGCTTCGGGTTCGGTAATTCCGGCCAAATCGTTGTAAAATAGCTGAGCTGCATCAACCCCGATAACGTTAAGTCCCATATGTTTGTAGGAGTCGAGTACCTGAGCAAATTCGTTTTTTCGCAACAGACCATTATCTACAAATATACAGGTTAGGTTTTTTCCAATAGCGCGATGCAACAATACCGCGGCTACCGATGAATCGACTCCGCCCGATAATCCCAGTACTACTTTGTCGTTTCCTAATTTATTTTTTAATGCGGCAATGGTGGTTTCCACAAATGAGTCGGGGGTCCAGTTTTGCCGGCATCCACATACACCAACCACAAAGTTCTTAAGCATTATCATGCCTTCGGTGCTGTGATACACTTCGGGATGGAATTGTATACCAAAGGTAGTTTCTCCTTTTACTTCGTAGGCGCCCACTTTAACGTCGGCTGTACTGGCAATTATGTGGTAATTATCGGGTAGTCTGGCAATGGTATCGCCATGGCTCATCCACACTTGCGAATTGTTGCTTACACCTTTAAAAAGAATATTCGAACTGTCGACATATCCTAAATTTGCCCGCCCGTATTCGCGGTGTTTCGATGGCAATACTTCACCGCCATAGTTGTGTGCCAGGAATTGAGCGCCGTAACAAACACCCAATAAGGGTAACTTTCCTTTTATTTCAGAAAGGTCAGGAATTAGGGCGTTCTCATCGCGCACTGAGAATGGGCTTCCCGATAAGATAACCCCTTTTACTTTGGTATCGATGGTAAAGTGATTGTAGGGGTGAATTTCGCAGTAAACGTTTAATTCGCGCACCCGCCGAGCGATAAGCTGGGTATATTGCGAACCAAAATCAAGAATTAGGATTTTTTCTTGCACAATAGGTATGTTTAGGATTTTTAATACTGGCGCAAAGATAAAATAAAAATTTATTTGAGCCGGCCCCAACGATAAAGCCTGTTATTTTTTATCCGGAATATTATAAACCACACCATCGTAAACCAGTTCGGTGTTTGGAAAAACCTCTTTAGCTTCGTTTAATAAGCCGTCGAGCGTTTTGTAGCGATGCGAGAAATGGCCGAGAATCAGTTTCCCGACTCCTGCAGCCTGAGCAATTTCGGCTGCCTGCCGCGATGTGGAATGCCCGGTTTCTTTAGCCCGCTTTTTTTTTTCGTCAGCAAAGGTTGCTTCGTGATAAAGCAAATCGACTCCATTAATAATAGGTATAATACCTGGTTTTTTTGCAGTGTCACTAATAAATGCATAGGAGCGGGAAGGAAGCGGATCGGAAGTTAGTTTATCGTTGGTATAAATCTTCCCATCGTTTGAAATATAATCGGCTCCTTGTTTTATGGATAATATATTTTTTACGGGGATTCCAAGTTCCTGAATTACTTCTCCTTTTATGTGACGTAGCCGGGGTTTTTCTTCGAACAGAAAACCACAGGTTGGAATACGGTGTCTTAGAGGGATGGATTTTATGGTGAGCTTGTCGTCTTCGTAAATCAGTTCTGTAGTTTTGTATGAGAGCGAATGAAATATCAGCTCATAAGCTATGCCTTTATCGAAAGTTGAAATAAACTGATCTATTAGCTCTTTTAATTTTTGTGGTCCGTAAATGTGGAGCGTGTTTTTCCGGCCTAATAAGTTTTGACTTGAAATAAATCCAAAAATACCCAGAAAGTGATCGCCATGGAGGTGGCTGATAAATACATGATGGATTCGGGCGTATTTAATCTTGTAGCGACGCAGTTGAATTTGTGTTCCTTCGCCACAATCCACCAAAAAAAACCGCTCAAGCAGGTTAATTACTTGAGCGGTTGAAAAACGATTGGGAGTAGGTAAAGCAGAGCTACTCCCAAGTATTGTAACAGAAAAAGTCATTAAACTCCTTCCTTGGTAATGATTTCGGCAGCTTCGTCAAACGTATTGGTAATATTCAATACGGTATCCAATTGAGAAATAGTTATTAATCGTTCAACCGCTGTTTGCAGACCGGTTAAGACAAAAGTGCCATTGGCATTTTTACATAAACGGTTTGCGACCAAAATAGCCGAAAGACCAGATGAGTCACAGTATCTGCAATTACTCAAATCAAGAATGATATTTTTCTCCCCATTCCCTGCAATTAAGACCAGTTCTGATTTTAACGACGGGGCAATATGAGTGTCCAATTTGTCAATCATTACTTGAATTTGCGTATAATTATCCAGTTTGTCGATTTTAAATTCCATGGATGAAATCTTTTACATGATTAGTATTTGAATTTTATCAAATATAAGAAAACTATTCTTCAATTTTACACAAAATCATTTACTTTTTTTATTCCTCTGAAGCATTTTCATCCTTAGCTTCTTCTTTTTTAGCTTTTGCATCCTTAGCTGCTTCTTTTTTAGCTTTGGCTGTTGATTCCATTTCGTCTTTAAGAGCTGCCAGTTCAGCGATATCTCCTAAAGTGGTTTTTTCGATATTGTCAACCAGCTTTTTCGAAGTTTTTTTGGTAGCTTTAGCAGTGGTACCTTTTTTGGCTCTATCTTCGGCGCGTTTTTCATCTTCAAAGATGCGTGAATGGCTTACGATAATTTTCTTAGCCTCTTTATTGAACTCAATTACTTTGAATTGGAGTTTTTCATCCAATAGAGCAGGTGCTCCGTCTTCTTTTACCAGGTGTTTAGGAGTACAGAATCCTTCAACTCCATAGGGTAATGAAACAACGGCTCCTTTGTCGGCTAATTCAATAATGGTACCTTCGTGAATTGAATCAACGGTAAACAGGGTTTCAAAAACTTCCCATGGGTTTTCTTCCAGTTGTTTGTGACCCAAACGTAAACGACGGTTGTCTTTGTCAATTTCTAACACGGCAACATCGATTTCGGCACCAATTGAAGTAAATTCGGCTGGATGCTTAATTTTTTTGGTCCATGATAAATCAGAAATGTGGATAAGGCCATCAACACCTTCTTCGATTTCAACAAAAACACCAAAGTTGGTAAAGTTGCGAACTTTAGCTACGTGTTTTGAATCAACTGGGTAGGTTTTTTCGATGTCCTCCCAGGGATCAGATTTTAATTGTTTCATACCCAGCGACATTTTTCTTTCGTCGCGATCAAGGGTTAAGATAACAGCATCAATCTCGTCACCTACTTTAAGGAATTCGTTGGCACTGCGTAAGTGTTGTGACCATGACATTTCAGAAACGTGTATTAGCCCTTCAACTCCGGGTGCTATTTCAACAAATGCACCGTAATCGGCCATAACCACTACTTTACCTTTAACTGAATCGCCCACTTTTAGTTCGCTGTCTAAAGCATCCCACGGGTGAGGAGTCAATTGTTTCAAACCTAAGGCAATCCGTTTTTTGTCGTCGTCAAAATCAAGAATTACTACATTCAGTTTTTGATCCAACTGTACAATTTCTTCGGGATGAGAGATGCGTCCCCATGAAAGATCGGTAATGTGGATTAAGCCGTCAACACCGCCCAGGTCGATGAATACACCGTACGAGGTAATGTTTTTAACGGTTCCTTCAAGAACCTGACCTTTTTCAAGTTTGGCAATAATTTCTTTTTTCTGTTGTTCCAGTTCAGCTTCGATAAGGGCTTTGTGCGAAACAACCACGTTTTTGAATTCATGGTTAATTTTAACCACTTTGAATTCCATAGTTTTATTAACGTAAACATCGTAATCGCGGATGGGTTTCACGTCGATTTGTGAACCAGGAAGGAAGGCTTCAATGCCAAATACATCCACAATCATACCACCTTTAGTGCGGCATTTAATGTAACCTTTAATAATTTCGTCCTGCTCAAGGGCCTGGTTTACACGATCCCATGAACGGAGCGCCCGGGCTTTTTTATGTGAGAGGTTTAACTGACCGTTGCGGTCTTCCTGACTTTCAACATAAACTTCAACAGTATCTCCAACTGCAAGCTCAGGATTGTAGCGGAATTCGTTCATATTAACAACGCCTTCCGATTTGTAGCCAATATTAATCAGCGCTTCACGCTTGTTCATGGCAACTACTGTTCCATCAACCACTTCGTTTTCGGTAATCGATGAAAGCGTTTGATCGTAAATGTTTTCAAGTTCTTTACGCTTGTCGCTTTTGACTAACGAATCGTTTTCGTAAGCATCCCAGTCGAATTCTTCGGGGGTAGCTACGGCTTTTACTTCTTCAACAACAACTTGCTCTTGAATCTGTTCGTTTTGCTCAACTTCCTGAGCTTTTAATTCTTCGTTTTGTTCCATTTAAAATTTAATAATAATTAATGAGTTAGACATTATTTTGAATTTGCAGCGCAAAATAACATCTTTCTGCTGAGAAAGGCAAATAAAAAGGTTACATTTTGTTGTTTGTAACTGTTTTTTATTCAACTGGCTACATACTATTCGCCATTACCTTAGCAGGTACTGCTTAGTTAAATAGAGGTAACACACTGAAAGTAGCTGATGCAACAAAGCAGCCATTGAGATTATTCTGACCAGATTATTCGGAGCTAAAACTAATCGAAAAACAACTTATTGTTAGCTATTACTATATTAAACAGAAATTATTTTTTGGATTCTTCGCGTGAAATTTCCAGCATTTTTTCGAGCACTTTTGTTAAATCTGATTCGTATTTGTTAACCATGTCAATGGTAAGTGTATTGTCGGCTACCCAATATTTATTGCCTTCTTCGTCGAGTTTAATTACAAAAGTCAGGGTTTTAACATTGCGTTTGTGATCGAGTTTTATCACAATTTTCTCCTGTGAGAGAAGACGCAATGAAGTTTTTCCATCTTTTAAAGAATTGCTTCCTCTGATGGTTTCAAAGTTGGTAACTATCTCGTTAAAAATTGGCTGGTAGGTTTCAGGGACCAGTTGTGCCTTTGCGTTTAAGCTTAGTAAAATGATTCCTGTCAGGTAAACGATTTTTTTTAAAGTTTTCATTGTGATAAAATTTATTTTCAGTTCTATTTTTTCTTTTATTGGTATTATAAAAAATTCCAGTTTGTTTCTTTATTGTCAATCCCAGTTGGTTTTAAATTTAAACAGCTTAAAGCAAAATTGGTTTATCTGGTTTTACAATTCCTTAGTTGAATAATACCTGCACAGGCTTTAATGTTAGCTTTTTTGTTGTATTTTAGCCGCATAAAAGCATTTTGTCGGTCAGCACTTTTTGTGCCAATAATTTAAAACGAATCAAACTTAATAAAAGTTGCCACATTAATTGCACTAGACAAAAACCTAAAGTAATTTTTTTTGAAATTTAATGAAACGAATTTTAATAACCGGAGGAGCCGGATTTGTTGGCTCGCATCTTTGTGAGCGCCTTTTAAACGAAGGGAATCAGGTAATTTGTCTCGATAATTATTTTACCGGCGATAAGCATAATATTGTACACTTAATGAACAATCATTTTTTTGAAGTGATTCGTCATGATGTTACCATGCCGTATTATCTTGAAGTTGATCAGATATATAATCTGGCTTGTCCGGCATCACCCATTCATTACCAGTTTAATCCCATTAAAACGGTTAAGACCTCTGTAATGGGAGCTATAAATATGTTGGGTTTAGCCAAACGGGTAAAAGCGCGAATTTTACAGGCATCAACCAGCGAGGTTTATGGCGATCCGGAAGTGCATCCACAAACCGAGAGTTATTGGGGCCATGTGAATCCCATTGGCGTGCGCAGCTGCTACGACGAGGGAAAACGTTGTGCTGAAACACTATTCATGGATTACCATTGGCAAAATAAAGTTGATATAAAAATTATTCGCATTTTTAATACCTATGGTCCACGGATGCATCCTAACGATGGTCGGGTAGTTTCAAATTTTATTATTCAAGCCCTTCAAAACAAAGATATTACCATTTATGGTGATGGACAGCAAACCCGCAGTTTTCAATATGTCGACGATTTGGTAGAAGGGATGATTCGGATGATGAACGATTCGGGTTCCTTTATTGGTCCGGTTAATATGGGTAATCCAAATGAATTTACCATTTTTGAACTGGCGCAATTGGTTGTTAAACTGACCAACTCAAAATCGAAGCTGGTTTATTTGTCGGCGCCACAGGACGATCCTACACAACGCAAACCCGATATCTCATTGGCAAAAGAAAAACTAAACAATTGGGAACCCAAAATTCCATTAGAGCAAGGTTTGGTAAAAACCATTGCTTATTTTGATAACTTATTAAAACAAGGATTATAATTGTTATGAATATTATTAAAACACCAATTCCAGATTTACTAATAATTGAGCCCCAGGTATTTGGTGATTCAAGAGGTTACTTTTTGGAATCCTATCAGACCGATCGTTACAAAGATGTGGGTATTGTTGCTAATTTCATTCAGGATAACGAGGCTTTTTCAACTTTTGGAGTTGTTCGGGGTTTGCATTATCAACTGGCACCTTATGCCCAGGCAAAATTAGTTCGGGTGGTTTTGGGAACAGTTCTCGATGTGGCTGTTGATATTCGCAGGGATTCACCCACTTTTGGTCAGGCTTTTTCCATAGAACTTTCGGCAGAAAATAAAAAACAATTCTTTGTACCACGAGGTTTTGCCCATGGTTATTCAGTGCTTTCTGAAACAGCCATTTTTTCGTATAAATGCGACAATATCTATCATCCGCAAAGTGAACGTGGTATAAATATTAATGATGGTTCACTGGCTATTAATTGGAAAATACCACCGGGTCAAAGAATAATATCAGCAAAAGATGAAATGTGGCCTGAGCTAGCAGGCGCTGAAATTAATTTTAGGTATGGAAAATAAAATTAAACTATTGGTGACCGGAGCAAGTGGTCAATTGGGAAGCGAGTTAAAACATTTAGCAGCTAATTACCCCGATTTTGAATTTTTGTTTACCGATGTTGCGGAACTTGATATAACAAAACCGGGTCAGGCTGAGAAGTTTGTTGCTGAAAATCCGGTAAGTTTTATAATAAATTGTGCAGCTTATACAGCCGTTGATAAAGCCGAAGAGGATCATGATAAAGCGTTCCTGATAAATGCTATTGCAGTTGATTACCTGATTGATGCTGCACGCATGTCGGACGCTACTTTAATTCATGTTTCAACCGATTATGTGTTCGATGGAACCAAAAACAGTCCTTATCACGAAGAGGATGTGGCCATTCCTGAATCGGCTTATGGACAAACCAAATACGAAGGAGAGAACCTTATCATGTATTCCGATATTCCTGCAATAATCATCAGGACATCGTGGTTGTATTCTACTTTTGGAAATAATTTTGTTAAAACCATGTTGCGTTTGGGAACCGAAAAGGAAGCAATTAATGTGGTTTACGATCAGGTGGGGACACCAACTTACGCGCGAAATTTAGCTCAGGCTATTTTGGAGATTGTGTCAAAGATAAGTGTGAAACCCATTAAAACGCGCGAAATATACCATTATACCAATGAAGGTGTTACCAGTTGGTATGATTTTGCTTCTGAAATTTTTCGCCACCGGAGTTTATCTTGTAAAGTTCATCCCATCGACACATCAAAATATCCAACTCCTGCCAAGCGTCCGGCTTTCTCGGTTTTAAGCAAAGACAAAATTAAGAGGGAGTTTAATTTATCTATTCCGCATTGGGTTGATAGTTTGCACCAGATGCTTCGCGATTTGGATGAAAAATAGTTTAGTAAAAGAATTATAAAATTTTCAAAAATATCGTTATGCAAAACAGTTTATTATCTGAGGTTAAAACAAAGGCCAATACTTGGCTTGAAGGAAATTACGATGATGAAACAAAAAAACAGGTACGTTACCTACTCGAGAATGATGAAACGGAATTAATTGAATCGTTTTATCGCGAGCTGGAGTTTGGCACCGGAGGTTTGCGGGGCATAATGGGCGTAGGAACCAACCGTATGAATATTTACACCGTTGGAATGGCAACTCAGGGACTAAGCAATTACCTGCTTCAGCAATTTTCAGGACAGGAAATATCAGTTGCCTTAGCTCACGATAACCGCAATAACGGAAGACTTTTTTGTGATACTGCAGCTCAGATTTTTACAGCAAATGGTATTAAGGTTTACCTTTTCGATGCTTTACGCCCAACGCCTGAGTTGTCGTTTGCCATTCGTTATTTGGGGTGTAAAAGCGGCGTAGTGGTTACCGCATCGCATAACCCAAAGGAATACAATGGATATAAGGTATATTGGGACGATGGCGGACAGATTGTTGATCCTCACGATAAAAACATAATCAAGGAAGTTCAAAAAATAAAAACAGTTGACGAAGTTAAATGGAAGGGTGACAATGCAAAAATTATTTCGATTGGTGCTGATGTTGATAAAGCCTATTTAGATGCTTTAATGACAGTGTCTTTATCTCCCGAGGTAATAGCCCGTCAAAAAGATTTAAAAATTGTATTTACTCCCATTCACGGAACAGGAGTAAGGCTTGTTCCCCAGGCTTTAAAAGCCGTGGGCTTCGAAAACATTATTAACGTTCCGGAACAGGATGTTACCGATGGAAACTTTCCAACGGTTCATTCCCCCAATCCTGAAGAATCGGCCGCCTTAACCATGGCGCTTGAAAAAGCCAGGGCCAGCGAAGCCGACCTGGTAATGGCTACCGATCCAGATGCCGACCGGGTTGGAATAGCCGCAAAAAACAAGCAGGGAGAATTTGTATTGTTGAATGGCAATCAAACCGGGTCCTTTTTATTGTACTATTTGTTGACCAAATGGAAGGAGAAAGGTAAAATAACAGGCCGAGAATACGTGGTAAAAACTATTGTAACCACCGAATTAATTGCAGCTATGGCAAAGGACTTTCATGTGGAATATTACGACGTGCTTACCGGTTTTAAGTTTATTGCCGACATCATTAAACAAAACGAAGGTTTTAAAAACTTTATTGGCGGTGGCGAGGAAAGCTATGGCTATTTAGCCGGCGATTTTGTGCGCGATAAAGATGCGGTTATGTCGTGTATGTTAATTGCCGAAGCTACTGCCTGGGCAAAAGACCAGGGAAAAACGGTGTTCGATGTGCTGGCCGAAATTTACATGAAGTACGGTTTCTATAAAGAAACACTGGTGAACCTGGTTAAAAAAGGAAAAACCGGGGCCGATGAAATTCAAAAAATGATGGATAACTTCCGGAATCAAACACCTACTGAGATTAATGGTTCAACAGTTATAAAAGCAAAAGACTACCTGTTGCAGGTTGAATCTGATTTTTTATCCGGAGGGAAGCGAAAAATTACTTTGCCCAAATCGAACGTATTGCAATTTTTTACTGCCGATGGTTCAAAGATTTCAGTACGGCCATCAGGTACCGAACCGAAAATAAAATTTTATTTGGGTACTAAACAAGTATTAACCCATGCGGCCGATTACAAGAAAGTGGAACAGGAATTAGATGCTAAACTTCTATCGCTAAGCAAAGCCTTGGGTATTTAATGCCAACGAAAAAAGTTTTTACCAAATACAAATTAGACCACTTGAATTTCAGGTGTTTTTATTATTTATCAGCATTTTTTTTGCATCTATAAACTACATATAATTTGAAAACAAACTTAAATTATTATTTTTGAAGATCTTAAATGGGGTAAATTTTTTGAAATACTATGAAAACAATTGTACAACTTTTTGAAGAAAATGTGAGCAAATTCCCTGACAATCCGCTGCTCCTTGAAAAGAAAACCGATAAATATATTGCAACTTCGTATAAAGACGCGCTGCAAAACGTAATTACCTACGCAGGAGGATTACTAAGTTTGGGAATAAAAAAAGGTGACCGCATGGCTTTGTTATCCGAAGGCCGAAACGATTGGGTTTATAGTGAATTGGCCATTCTTTACACAGGAGCCATAAACGTACCTTTATCTATTAAGCTGGAAGCATCAGAAGTTAAGTTTCGCCTTGAACATTCAGGAACGCGCATTATTATTGTTTCAAAGAGTCAGGCAGCTAAAGTCGAAGCGGTTCGCAACGAGTTACCAGATCTGGAACGGGTAATTTATTTAGATGAAAAAGAAACCTATCAGGAAAACGATTTATGCTGGGCTGCAATTTATGATATGGGCAAGAAGTTTAACTCCGAAAATTCCGATGCAACTAATCAGGCCAAGAAGTCCATACAAGGTGACGATTTTGCGAATATTACCTATACATCAGGAACTACGGCCGACCCCAAGGGAATTATACTTTCGCACCGAAATTATACCGCAAATGTAGAACAGGCTCTAACTTTAATGACAATTCCCGATTCCTTTAAAACCTTATTAATATTACCGCTCGACCATTGCTTTGCGCACGTAGCCGGAATTTATAGTTTTATAGCTAATGGAGCCAGTATTGGTTTTATTCAACAAGGTGAAACACCCATGCAAACATTAAAGAACATACCAATAAATATTAAAGAAATAAAACCCGATATTTTACTTAGCGTTCCGGCATTGGCAAAGAATTTTAAAAAGAATATCGAAAAAGGTATTGCCGACAAGGGAAAAATAACTGAAAAGCTTTTTAATTTTGCGTTGAAAGTTGCATATAAATACAACAAAGAAGGTTACAATAAAGGCAGGGGTTTGAATGCTTTACGTGGACCGTTGGTAAAACTATTCGATAAAATACTGTTTAGCAAAGTACGCGAAGTTTTTGGTGGCGACTTGAAATTCTTTATTGGTGGAGGAGCCCTACTCGACATTGAATTGCAGCGTTTTTATTATGCTATTGGAATTCCCATGCTTCAAGGATATGGTTTGTCGGAAGCAACACCGGTAATTTCATCCAACTCGCTGGTAAAACACAAATTGGGTTCAAGTGGTTACCTGGTGAAACCTCTCGATATTAAAATTTGCGACGATAATGGAAACGAAGTACCCCTGGGGCAAAAAGGAGAAATTGTAATTCAGGGTGAGAATGTGATGAAAGGTTACTGGCGAAATGAAAAAGCCACAGCCGAAACAATTAAGGACGGCTGGTTGCATACCGGTGATTTGGGCTATATGGATGAAGATGGTTTCCTTTATGTATTGGGCCGTTTTAAAAGCCTTTTAATTGCCAACGATGGCGAAAAATATTCACCCGAATCGATCGAGGAAATGTTGGTTTCCAAATCGCCCTTTATTGAGCAGGTAATGTTACATAATAACCAGAATCCCTACACCATTGGTTTGCTGGTGGCAAATAATGAGGCTTTAAAAAAACACCTGAGTGAGCAGGGAATAGATATGAATAGTGACGAAGGACAAGCCGAAGCTTTAAGAAGATTACAGCAGGAAATTAATGAGTTTAAAAAAGGGGGAAAGTTCGAGGGTGAATTCCCTGAACGTTGGTTACCTGCTGCCATTGGTATTTTAGAAGAACCCTTTACCGAGCAGAATAAATTCATTAATAGTACCATGAAGATGGTTCGAGGTAAAATTACAGAACATTACAAAGAGCGCATCGATTATTTATACACAGCCGATGCTAAAAACATTGTAAACGAATTAAACATTAAGGCCTTAAAAAAGAACATTAGTAATTAGTAATAGTTTACTATGATAAAAAGAAAAAGCAGGTTTAAAGCCTGCTTTTTTTATTCGTGGAAGTAACTCAAATCAAGGTTTAAGGCCTCATAAAACGGGGTAAGTTCAAATTCACCTCCACCATATGATTTGGCCAGATTTCTAATTTTCTTTTTAATATCTTCAAATAATTCGGGAGCCTGATATTCTAAAATAAAAAGATAACTACCTGTTTCAATAACGGCATCCATAAATTCCCTGGCTTCACCATTTAAAAGTGAGGCTAATTTTTCTTGCTGTTGGTTTAAAAATTGATTTACCTGGTCAACAATGGGTTTTGCCTTTGAAGTAGCTTTTGCACCACCCAAAGAAGTTTTAAGATAGCCTTTATTTTTGAGTGGTTTTAAAATATTATCTGTAATAAATGCACTGGGATAGCTGTGTTTTTTTAATACAAAATTGGTTAGTATCTTGGTTTGTACCTGGTTTAGTTCAGCTAAAGGAAGTAAAAAAGCTTTTTCAAAGGGTTGTGGTTCATACCCTTCGTAGTTTAGGCCTTTATATATCATTGAATAGCGTTGTGTTTTCTTTGACCGGGAATTCGGAAAACTATCGAGCTTGACTACTTTTAGAATCCTTCGCACAGTTAAATCTTTTAACAATACAGCTAATATTTCCTGAATGTGTACTTTTTTGGGAGCTCTTAAAAACAAAACCTGCACCGGAAAAAGCTCTGAATTTACCATAACTTTGAATAATTTATAGTTCAAAAGTAAGCAACACAATTTAATTAAAAAATAGCTGATGCTACTATTTTACACCTAAAATATTAAATTTATTGTAAAACGATTGAGTTATAAGATTGTTGTATTCTTTATGTATGTTAAAGCAGCCTAGTTAAATAGCAAAAAAAAAGAGCTGATTTGAAGTTCAGCTCTTTTTTTTTAACCACTTAGTTTGTATATAAATACCGTTTGATGCTTTTCTTTGGGGTTTTCACAAATTCCTCGTCCTGAATCTCGACCCGGGATATGCTCATGTAATTAGGCATCTGTCCGTTTAGTTGTTTTTGGCTCTTTTCAAACTCAGCCTGCATGTTTTCTTTCGAAAGTCCGTCGAGTTCAGCTTTTTCAAAATCGGGAACTATTAAGGCGTGTAACTTACCTTGTTTTTCAACCACCAACGATTCTATTACATAAGGCAGGCTGTTTATACGGGCCTCAATTTCTTCAGGATAAATATTTTGACCCGATGCGCCAAGAATCATATTCTTACTACGTCCTTTAATAGTAATAAATCCATTTTTGTCCATCACACCCAAATCGCCTGTTTTTAGCCAGCCATCTTCATCAATAGTTTCACTGGTAGCTGTTGGATTTTTGTAGTAACCCATCATTACCTGCGAACCTTTTACCATTATTTCACCTTCAATCATTTCGGGGTCAGGCGAATCAATTTTAACTTTACACTGGCGAATAGGGTAACCACAGCTAAACTTTTTGGCTTTGTGCCAGGGCGCATAACTTATAATTGGAGCACATTCGGTCATGCCATAACCAATGGTATATTTGAACCCAATCTTTCTTAAGAAACTTTCAACTTCTTTGTTCAGCGCAGCTCCACCAATAATTACTTCGATAAAATTACCACCAAAGGCTTCATCAAGGCTTCTTTTTACTTTATTGTGAACCAGTTTCTTCAACAAAGGAATTCCCAGTAAAATGTGTGGTAACCCACTGCTGATTGCAGGTTTCACTTTATTCCGGTAAACTTTTTCAATAATTAGTGGAACCAATACAACCAAACGTGGTTTTATCTCTTTAAACGCCTGTAAAATTACCTGAGGCGATGGAATTTTTCCTAAAAAGGTAATGTGGCATCCCATAACAAATTCAACCAGCAATTCAAAAGCTAATCCATAGGCATGAGCCAATGGAAGGAAAGAAACTATCTTATCACCTGGACGTAAATCCATCACATCAAATCCAAATTCAATGTTTGTAGCAAAATTTCCATGGCTCAACATAACACCTTTTGATAAACCCGAAGTTCCTGAAGTGTATGATATCGAAGCTAGGGCATCATGAGGCTGTTTGTTTAAACTGAAAGTGTCGGGTGTTAAATCCAGGTTCAACACGTTGCTTTCATTCAGGTATTTTGAAACATCGCTATCTCTCTCGTACAATACTTCGTAGGAATCAAGTGAAATAAACCCGCGAATGTTTGGGAATTTTTCCACATCTAATTTTTCAAAAATATAATCCGACAGAAACATAAGTACTGAATCGGAGTGATTTACAGTGTTTTCAATATCGCCTGCCGGAAAATCCTGTAATAGCGGTACACTTACCGTACCGTACG
The DNA here is from genome assembly GCA_002840905.1 of Bacteroidetes bacterium HGW-Bacteroidetes-4. Classification (GTDB taxonomy): domain Bacteria; phylum Bacteroidota; class Bacteroidia; order Bacteroidales; family SZUA-534; genus GWE2-40-63. Next base: position 151,958 of record PHDD01000001.1, read on the forward strand.
ATATGGTACCCAAAAAAGTAACGGCCCAGTTGGAATTATTTCGCCCAATTTGGGCTACTTTGTCTCCTGGCTTCAGGCCAAGTTTTTCAAAAACATAGTGAATTTTTTTAATTCGTTCTGCGGCCTCTTTATAGCTGATGCTTCCCTCCTGATAATCAGCTAAAGCCTGCAGATCCCAATGTTTTTTGATGCTGTTTTCAATGAACTCTACAAAAGTTAACATACCCTTTAAGTTGGTTACTACTATTTTTACTTAAGACAAATATGTTCAAAAATATGTTTTTCGATTTAAATAAAAAATATTATCGTAATAAATAGATTAACACCTGTGTGTTAGTATTTTTAATTTATTCTAATATAATAAGATGCGTGCTACTAATTGATGAGAAGATTATTAAAGTAAAGAAAAGTGTTTAGGGCATTAATCTATTTCATTTAATAAATTTTCAACTTCCAATTTGGTGTCGGTGAGTTTTTGTTTGCAGCTTTTAATCAGTTGTGCTACTTTTTTTACTTTGCTCGAAAGTTCATCCACATCAAGTGTGTGGTTTTCTATCTCCTCAATTATCGATTCAATCTCAGCGATAGCTTTTTCGTATGAAAATTTCTGACTCATTGTTGTCTTGCTTAAATTCAATGCAAGTATACAAAAATTAACAGGCTGTTCAAAAAACTAAATATTTTAGATTGGGTCATTAAATATTTTTTTTGATTAAAAGAGTATTGGAATTCATAATTTTTTATAAATTTGTAGGAGTATTTCTAAAATTTTAGTAATACAAAACCAGTAATTTAGGTTCTTTTAAATGTTAATTTCTTTGTTTTAAATGCCAGATGGTTTTTATAAGAAATTGATTTTTTGATATTTAAATTGTTGATATAAAGTATTTTATATTGCCTGATAACAGGTATTTTTTTCATGGGTTAATGGTTGCAAAACACTCGCAGATTTATCTGTCGGGTGTTTTGTTTTTTTAGTGCGTTTTATCACCATAGTATTTAAGAAAAAAGTTTTTCATTCGGCTTTTACAATTCGAATTACCTAATACCATGTGGTGCTTAATCTTCCAGTAAATCTTTTGCCGAGTAGGTTTTTTTGTGTTTTAGCTTGTTGTATTTAAAACCAACTATCAAAATGTCGTCAATCTGTTCGCTGTTTCCTTTCCAGGCTTCAAAAGTTCGTTGAATAATTACGGGCTGCTCTTTTAAAGGACGTCTGTTTATATCGGTTAAAAGTTGACGGAACCTGCCAAAGTTGAATTTCTTTTCACCGGTTTCGTTAAATTGCGAAGTGTAGCCATCGGAAAACATGTAAACAGAATCGTTTTCGAGCAATGGAATGGTGGTATTCGAGAATATCTTTTGAATGTTATCGTAATATTCGCCAATAGGGTAGATACTTCCTTTAAAAGTTATGGCTTTTCCGTCACGCAGCAGCATTATTGGGCGTTGGGCACTGGCAAATTTCATTTCGTTGGTATCAAGATCAATGGTACAAACTGATGCATCCATACCTTCGAATCGCTGTTCGTGATGGTTTTTGTATACCAGTAAATCGTTTATTTCAATGTCAAGTCGCGACAAAATTAGCGCTGGATCAGTAATATATTCGTAATTTACCAAATGATGCAGTATAGTCATTCCAATCATACTCATAAAAGCCCCCGGAACCCCATGGCCTGTGCAGTCGGAAGCAACTACCACTATTTGGTTATTAATTTTCGAATACCAGTAAAAATCGCCACTTACAATATCGCGTGGTAAAATATATACAAACGATTCGGGAAAAAGCTCGGTAAACTCTTCTGGAGCAGGGAGTAAGGATTCCTGAATCCGATGCGCATAATTTAAACTGGCTGTTAAATCATCTTGTTTATTTTCGAGCAGATTTTTCTGGTGGTCGAGCAATTTGTAAGCCTCATTTAATTTTCGGTTTACCTGATACAAAAATTCCGATTGTTCTTCAATCTCGTTATTTCGTTCTTCAATATTATTGACCATTTTATTGAAGTTTTTCGAAAGTGTTGCAATCTCATTGTGGCCATCTTCGTTAACCCGCTCACGATAATTTCCGTTGGCAATGATTTTGGTTTTGTCAATCAAATCGTAAATTGGAAAAACAATGGCTTTGGCACGATTGTAAATTAAAAAGAACACCAGTAATAAACTGAAAAGTAATACCAGACTTATCTTTAGTTTTTCTTTCCGGATAAAATGTTCCTGACTTGCCGGATCATTGGATATGCGAATAATGGTGCCGCTAAAAATTTTAGGATTCAGATCTTTCAGAAAAAAATAGGTGTAATTAATATGACCGCTTCCATTCTCGGCATGTCCAATAGTAATCATTTTTCCATGTAGCAAATCATCAATAAGGGGAATGTGAGCCGGAATAAATTCACGTTTTAGATTTAATGGATAGGGTTTGTCGGCATAGAAGAAAATATCGACCGAAGTCAGGTTCGGTTTCTTTTGCGGTATTTCACCCAGATGCGTAATGGTATAATTATAAATTTTATCGGCCTGAGCTGAATACAAGCCTATTTCGATAATATATTTTCCGTCGTTGGTGGGCTGGTAACAATATTTTTTGTAACGTTTGGTTTTATGTTCAAAAAAGAACCGGGGACTATCAAACTTTTTGTTTGCAAAAATATCAAGCAAATAATTTTTATGCGCATAGCCAAAGCTAAAAAAATTAATATATAGGTCTTCTTTAAAAGTAGTATTTACAACAATACCATCACGGTTTATAACGTATAAGTCAAATAATTCATTATCCATCTCCAATTCGTCACGGATTTGAAGTAAATCAAGATTTTCGATGTTTTGGGTGTTTTTAAAATAATCTTCAATAAGAGTTTCACTGTAATTGTGCATTTGCTGCTCCATGGGCTCTTCAATAATGGAAAGCGCCACCAGCTCAAGTTCAATGAACGATTTTATTTCTTCATAAATGAAATCCTGTTCGGTAAGGTTATTCGTATTTAATATAGTTCTTGTATTCCGATAACTAAAAATGGCTAAAATTATAAGCCCCATTATAACCGGGAGCACTATGTTTATTAGTAATTGTTTGTATATGGAATTAATTTTCACAGTGTTAGTTCAAATATTAAGTAAGCTGTTTACATTTTTTAAACCTAAATATAATAAAATTCAGAAACAAGAATGAATTATTGTTAAAGTTGATTGACGGTTTTTCTGATTTTAACCAACTTTGTCAATAAATTTTCAAGATAATCAAGCTTTAACATGTTGGCACCATCAGACAATGCTTTTGCCGGATTAGGATGGGTTTCAATAAAAATTCCGTTAACACCAACAGCAATTCCAGCTCGCGCCACCGTTTCAATTAAGTCGGGTCGGCCACCGGTAACTCCTGAAACCTGATTGGGTTGTTGAAGGGAGTGAGTAATGTCAAGAATAACGGGTAGTCCGGTTTGTTGCATCTCGGGAATTCCCCGGTAATCGATCAACAAATCCTGATAACCAAAGGTTGTACCCCTTTCGGTAAGCATTACCCGGGGATTTCCCGCATCAATAACTTTTTGTGCTGCAAACTGCATAGCACCGGGAGCTAAAAATTGTCCTTTTTTAATATTTACCACTTTTCCGGTTTTTGCTGCCGCTTCGAGTAAATCAGTTTGACGGCATAAAAAGGCCGGAATTTGCAACACATCGACTACTTGGGCAGCAATGGCTGCTTCTTCGGCTGTATGAATATCACTAACCACTGGTACTTTTAACTCGCTGCGCACTTTATAAAGTATTTCCAGCGCTTTTTGATCGCCAATACCGCTGAACGAATCCTTTTTGCTTCGGTTAGCTTTCCTATATGATGCTTTAAATATGTATGGTATTTCCAACTTCTGGGTAATATCAATAACTCTTTTGGCTACTTCAAATACCAGGGCTTCGTTTTCTACCACACAGGGGCCGGCCAAAAGAAAAAAATTTCCTGAGTAAGTATCTTTAATAAAAGGAATTGATGCTATCATCTTCTGTTACATTTTCAAAATAATGGTTCAAATATACTATAAAAATTGCCGCATATTCGCTATATCCAAAACGAAAGTAAGAAATAATTTATGACGAAGCTGTTTTCTAACGGTTTGTTTTTCTATTGCGGCTTTATGTGTATTTTTACCAAATAAATTTATGCAAGCATGAGCGAAGAAACCATTTGTGCCATATCAACAGCACCCGGAAACGGGGCTATATCATTAATCCGCTTGACGGGACCGAAGGCTTTTACTATTGCAGAACGTATTTTTTATTCGCGAAAAAAAAATTTTGTGTTGCACCAACAAGATACCCAGACCCTGCACTTTGGCGAAATCCGTAACAACGATATTATTGTCGATGAGGTTTTGCTGGCAGTTTTTAAGAAACCTCATACATACACTGGCGAAGATATGGTAGAGATTTCGTGTCATGGCTCGGTTTATATTCAGCAAACCATACTTCATTTACTCATAAAAAACGGTGCACAATTGGCTCAACCCGGGGAATTCACGCAAAGAGCCTACTTAAATGGCAAAATGGATTTATCCCAGGCTGAAGCAGTTGCTGATTTGATTGCCTCACAAAGCGAAGCCGCCCATAAAATTGCCATGAACCAGATGCGCGGAGGCTTTTCGCACGAACTGGCCACACTGCGTGCCCAGCTATTGCAATTTATAAGTCTGATTGAATTGGAACTCGACTTTAGCGAGGAGGATGTGGAGTTTGCCGACCGCACGCAACTGAAAAAACTGTTGTTGAATATTGAGCAGGTAATTACGCGACTCATTAAATCGTTTGAGCTGGGAAATGCCATTAAAAATGGAGTTCCTGTTGCCATTGTTGGTGAACCCAATGTTGGGAAATCGACTTTATTAAATGCCATTTTGAACGAAGATAAGGCCATTGTTTCTGAAATAGCCGGCACTACCCGCGACACCATCGAAGATACGTTTAATTATGCGGGAATTACCTATCGTTTTATCGACACGGCAGGCTTGCGGCATACTACCGATACTATAGAGAGTCTGGGAATTGAGCGCACTTACCAAAAAGTAAATCAGGCTAAAATTGTATTGGCTTTGTTCGATGCCCGCGATGCTGATACTAAGGTAATCAGTGAACTGGAATCGCTGGCTCAAAAAGGGGCAGGTGATAAAACGGTGATTCTGGTGCGCAATAAAATCGATTTGTTGCAAAAAGAAACAAAACCGTTGAATCATCCCTTGCTGTTTGCCCAGGTGAATTTGTCGGCCCGCAACAATCAATCGGTCGATGTGCTTTTAGAAACCATTGGCCAAGCTACTTACCGCGATGCACTCGAAAACAACGAAGTAATAGTAACCAACCTCCGGCATATCGAAGCACTTACCCAGGCTCTGGAAGCTTTACAGCGCGCTTTAGATGGTTTGGAAAAAGGCATCACAAACGATTTTCTGGCCATGGACATCCGCGAAGTAATTCATTTTTTAGCCGGCATTACCGGCGATGAAATCTCAACCGATGAAATCTTAGGAAATATTTTTAGTCAGTTTTGCATAGGAAAGTAAAGTACTTATCACTTGTTTTCTTTTCCTTTCATTTACTGGCTTTTACAGGTGATTATTTCTAAATATTTGTTGCCCGATTACCTTTTTTTGCTTATTTTTGTTGTGTAGTTGTTGCCCAATATTTACTATTTGTTGCCCAACAACAATCAAGGTGAAATGATGGCAGTAAATGACAGCTAAAGACAGTAATTGACATTAAAAGGCAGTAACAGGCATGAGTAGTAAAATACAAATATCAAAGGTTTGTGAGTTTTGCGGTAACGAATTTACCGCCCAAACTACTGTTACTCGCTTTTGTGGTCATACATGTGCATCACGTTCATATAAACAAAGAAAGAAGGAAAGTAAAATCGGCAGGACTATTGAAGAAGTCAACCAACAAAAAATCCTCTCTGCTTCTGATGTTCATTTAGAAGTAATCAAGCAAAAAGATTTTCTTTCCATTACAGAGGCATACACCTTACTTGGGATAAGCGAACGCACATTTTACAGGCTCATGAAAGCTGGCACTATCCCCACAACCAAATTAGGGGGCAGAACTATTGTAAAACGAAGTGTAATCGATAAACTTTTTGCTCTATGAAAGTAACATTAAGAGAACGGGAGAAAAACGGTCAGATAAGCCTATACTTAGACTATTACCACAAAGGAAAACGCCAGTATGAATATTTAAGGCTTTATTTGGTATCCAAACCAAGAACAACCGAAGAACGTGCCCAAAACAAGAAAACACAGCAATTAGCAGAAACCATAAGGGCTAAACGACAAATTGAAATTCAGAACGGTGTTTTTGGAGTTAATGACCTGGAACGAATAAACAGCAGCTTCTTAGCCTACTTCGAACTTTTAACCGAAAAACGGAAAGAGAGCGATGGCAATTACGGAAACTGGCGTAGTGCATTGAAACACCTTAAAAGCTTCTCAAAAGCCGATGTGAAATTTTCCGACATTGATAAGCAATGGCTTGATGATTTAAAGTATTACTTTGTAAATGATGCAAGAACCAAGCACACTCAAAAATTATCACGCAATTCTTGTTCATCCTATTTTAATAAAGTCAGGGCTGCATTAAAAGAAGCAACAAAAGACGGTTATATTTTAAGAAATCCTGCCGATGATATTGAAGGCATCAAAGAGGCTGAAACAAAAAGAGAATTTCTTACCCTCGATGAACTTCAAAAAGCTGCACAAACAAACTGCGATATTCAGTTAATTAAGAATGCCTTTATTTTTAGTGCATTAACAGGGCTAAGATTCTCAGATATTCAAAAACTTACTTGGAACGAAATACAACATTCTGATGAGATGGGTTATTTTATCCGTTTCAAACAGAAAAAGACCAAAGGACAGGAAACCTTGCCAGTTGCCGAAGATGCAGTAAAAATATTGGGTGAAAGATTGTCGGGTGATGAACCTGTTTTTCGGGATTTAACATATAGCGAATACAATAACCAAAAGATACGTGAATGGATGATTAGAGCAGGTATTGAAAAATACATCACTTTTCATTGTGCCAGACATACCTATGCCACACTTCAATTAACTTTGGGCACTGATATTTATACAGTATCAAAACTATTAGGACATAAAAACCTAAGAACAACCGAAGTATATGCAAAAATTATTGATGAAAAGAAAGTAGCTGCAGCCAACCGCATAAAACTAAACCTATGAGCGAATCATTAAACATATACCATGAAATCTTATTCCTCGGTCTTCGACCTTGGATAATTGGCAAACAATCAGAGCAAAAGTTTAAGGAGTTACTGCTTGAATTAAAAAAGGAGTACCATATTAATCAACCTCATTACGAGCTTGATTTTATAAAACCTTTATCCAATATCCGCAAATACTACAATGCTTTAATTGAGCTGGAAGCAACAAAATTTTTAAATGACTTTCATTCAGAATTTAAACAGGCTTTAAACGATAATGAAAAAGCATATCTTATTCATAATATCTTAAATAAAGTACTCTCTCAGAAGCTAAAAGAAACAGAACAGGTAATTACTTCACGCAACTATACATCCGACCAATACACACTGCAATCAGGTAATAAGCAAATTGATAAATCGGTTTCGGATGAATCCTATATACTACATAACTTAAAACACCAATTAATAAGGTTAGTAATGGAATTACAGGATTCTTATACCGATTTTATGAAGGAAGAGCCATTAGCGGTTGAAGAAATCTATTACAAATATTTTAATGAAGAGCCTCCAACACCTTCATTTATTAACGAAGCCGTTAATTACCCAAATACCAATCAGGCAATAAAACAACTGGATAAAGCAGAGAAACCAGTATTCAATCCTTTACGTCAGGATATTAAAGACCCATCAAAAGGAATCTACACTTACGACCAAATGATTAAAAATCCATCAAGGTTTGCAGACTTTGAAAGCAAGCTTTTTGAAAATGGTTACATTGATGAAAACTACAGATTTAAAGATGAATACGGACAAAAGAAATCCCTTGCAGCAATCTACCATCAATTAATTAGAAAAGGGTATTTCAACAAACGTATTTACCCCGAAAACATTGAAAATACTGGTTTAATCATTCGTAAATTTCTTGACCATCGATATGGTGCCAATGTTGATAAGCAATTCCGAAATTGGGATAATAACCAGGAAGAACTATTGAGCTTAATTGAAAAAGATTACTGGTTAGACAATTTACTCCCTTGTTAAAAATGCGGTAATTTGCTGTCAATTTACCAATTGAAATTACCACATTTTTAAAATAACATCTGTATTTCAATAAGTTAACCTTATTGAAATTACCACTTCCCCACCTACCAAACACTCCTTTATAAATTCGTTCTGTCCTTGAAAATCGAGGATGACTTTTGCGCAGAAGTCCATTCATTCATATTAAGTCATTGAACAATGGACGAGATATTAAAAGAAATCCATGAGTTGAAACAACTCATTGTAGAACAGAACATTTTAAAAAAAGAAGTATTAAACTTTAATGAAGCAGCCCAATATCTGGAAGTTTCAAGTTCCCACTTGTACAAACTCACCAGTTCGGGAAACATTCCGGCTTATAAGCCCAATGGGAAGAAACTCTATTTCAATCGCAAAGAGTTGGATTCTTGGCTTTTAAGCAACAAACAGGAATCGCATGATGAAATTGAACATCAAGCTTCCGAGTATTTGATGAAAAAAGGGAGGGTTAGGTTATGAACGAGATAATGCAAGCCCTCCTGAATCTATCAGGCGATATAAAGGAATTGAAAGTCCAACTACAACAATTTAAGAAAACAAGGGCAGATAAGTTCCAAGATGAATGGATAGATGGGCAAGACGTTATGCTTGCCCTCAATATCAGCAAACGAACATTGCAAACCCTTCGGGATGGCAATGTTCTGCCCTATTCCCGTATCAATGGCAAATTTTATTACAAGGTTTCTGATTTAGAAGAACTATTGGCAAACAACTATTCGGGTAACTCTAATAAATCAGGAAGCTATGGAGATTAGGGAAAAAGATATACTCGATAAAACACATTATGGATTAAATATTTACTCCCATGTGTTACGCCAATATTATTCGGATGAAGTTGTAATTCACCTATCCGGCAAGCAATGTAAGCCCGCAAAGAATCCTTTTAAAGACAATACAGAAACTCTTAATATTTATAATAATAATTGGGTATTTGTTTATGAGGATTTTAGCGACCCGGATTTTAATGGCAATCCCTTTTCATTCGCTTCGCTTCATTACAAACTTACTGGACAGGAGCTTTTACAAAAGCTAAACGAAGAATTGCATTTACGCATAGGTCAGCAAAACAATTTCTATGGGAACAAACGCTCGGCGTTTATTCCTAATAAAGAAATGCAACAAGAACCGATTACAGTTCCTGTATTCAGTTTCTATAAATCTCCTGTGCGAAATATACAACCTGCCTATAATATTAATGTGATTGAAGCTTACAACCTTATAAAAAGTAGTGATTATAAAAGAACGACCGAAGAATTAAGGGCAATTAATGATAAAACTGAAGCTCGTAATTACAAAGCAAATCATTTCGATTATGTAACCTTTTCGGGAATATTCACCAAACGAAACGATAAAGCTTTACAAGCTCATTCTGGACTGATTACAATTGATTTCGACCACATTAAAGACCTCGTAAAGCTCAGAAAAGCTTTACTTCTGGATGAATATTTTGATACTGTGCTAATATTCGTTTCACCATCTGGCGATGGTTTAAAATGGATTATTCCCATTGATTTGGCTAAAGCAAATCATCAGGAATATTTCAAAGCGGTATCAAACTACATACAGCAAACTTACAATTTAGAAGTTGACAAGTCCGGGAAAGATATTTCCCGAGCTTGCTTCCTTCCTTACGATAAAGATGTTTTCATAAATCCAAAATATTTGCAACAATGACAAAAAAAGAATTCAATCCAAACGATTGGCTTAAGGATAAACAACCCAACATACAATTTGAAACAACAACAGAAAACACAGTAAAAGAAGTTAACAATCAGAAAGATAATGACATTGAAGAAATACTACAAAGAGTAGAAGCTAAAAGTATTGACATTGCCAACGCTTACAGCGATTGGCGGGATATTGGCTTTGCTTTTGCCGATGAATTTGGAGAATCAGGAAGGGAGTATTTCCACCGTATTAGTAGATTTTATGCCGATTATTCAGCCGCTGTGTGCGATAAACAATATGACAAATGCCTTAAAGCACATGGCAATGGTGTTACCATTAAAACCTTTTTCCATTTAGCAAAGTCGGCTGGTGTTAATATTAAAACTACCGTATCAAAGGAAGAATCGGATGAAACCAGACTTTACAACACACCACCTTTGCCAGCGGAAGTATATGCAAATTTACCCGAGATACTTAAAGAAAGTACCGACTTGTTTCAGGATAACATTGAAAAAGATGTTTTTTTAGTGGGTGCAATATCTGTCATTGGTGCCTGTTTACCGAATATTGAAGGAATCTATTTTAATGAACCACATTCGGCTCACCTTTACTCATTCATTACTGCTCCTGCAGGTTCAGGGAAAAGTAAACTAAAATGGGCAAAATACTTCGGTTCTATTATTCATGAAACGATAGTTGAAACCTCAAAGAAAGATAAAGCCTGTTTTGAGAGCGAATTAGAGCATTATAATAACCTGTCAAAGAAAGAGCGGCAAGATACTGAACGCCCGCAAGAACCACCCCAAAAGATGTTCTATATCCCTGCCAATAGTAGTTCCCCTGCATTCATTCAAGCCTTATCCGATAATAATTTTTGTGGGGTAATCTTCGAAACAGAAGCGGATACGTTAGCCAATACTTTTAAACAAGAATGGGGTAATTTTAGTGATGTTTTACGCAAAGCATTCCATCATGAAAGTACCAATATGTTCAGGCGTAAGGATAATGAATACATTGAAATTAAAGACCCTCATTTGGCAATTGCATTAAGTGGCACACCCCGTCAAGTTCACAATCTAATGCCGGATGTTGAAAATGGCTTATTCAGCCGCTTTCTTTATTATGCTTTCGAAGACCACACAGAGTTTAAAAATCCTTTCAAATCGTTTCGCCCGGTTAATTACCTGGACTTCTTTACCGAAAAAGGAAACCAGATATTTGAATTATACAATCAGCTAAACCGATTACAAAATCCAATATCATTTGAGTTAACCGAAGCTCAAGGCGATGAATTTACCAAGGTATTTAACGAAATGCTTTCACGTAACAAACTCTTACTAGGTCGTGATTTTGAAGCCAATGTAAAACGTTTGGGATTGGTAACTTTCAGAATTGCCATGATATTAACTGCATTAAGAATACTTGAAAACGGGGATTTATCCAATCCCCTTATTTGTAGTGATACCGATTTTAATTCAGCCCTTAAATTGGCTACTACATTAGAAAAACATGCGATTGCTGTTTACCAAAATTTACCAAACAATGAATTGAAAGGAATAAAACAGAAATACTATGAGGCTTTACCGGAACAATTCGACAGGCAGACCTATTTGAAGGTAGCGGAAGACATGGACATAAAACCAAAGACAGCAGAGAAGTACATTACTCAATTCAAAAAAAGCCTGTTAACTCACGAACACAACAGCTATGCAAAAGTTAAAAGCGGAAAGTAGGAAATATAGGATTTAAAGGAAACAAATCCCATTTCCTACGTTTCCTACGAATCCGATTTCCTATAAATAAATGTTTGTAATCTCAATATATTTTATAAATTTGACAATATTGTCTAAACAATAAATATCTAATGAAAAGCGTAGAATTTGGAGCTTATTTAAAAGCACAACGAGAGGATAAAGGTATTCCCCAACGCATAGTGGCACATGCCCTTGATGTTGATACCAGTACCCTGTCTAAGATGGAATTAGGTGAAAGGCAAATACTAATTTCAATGATAAAGCCCTTGGCTGATGTGTTGGAAATAGAATTTAAAGATTTGCAAATAAAGTATATCACAGAAAAAATCATTTCCGAATTAGGTGGGCAGGAATATTTAAAAGAAGCATTAAAAATAGTAGAACAAAAAATTCAGAACTAATTATATGACGACAGAAACTCATCGCCAGATGGCGAATTTTATTTGGGATATATGCAATTTACTTCGTGGACCTTATAAAAGAAATGAATACAGAAAAGTAATTCTTCCGCTTACAGTGCTTAGAAGGTTCGATTGTATTTTAGAACCAACCAAGGCAAAAGCATTAGAAGAATACAACAAAATAAAAGGCAAGCCCGAAAGCATTATAAAGGCTAAAATGGAACAGGTTACAGGAGTGAAATTTCACAACCTATCTAAACTTGATTTTTCTACTTTATTAGACGATGCCAACCAGATAGCCCCTAACTTAAACAGTTACATCAATAATTTTTCATCCAATATTCGTGATATATTCGAGCGTTTCGAGTTTGAAGATGAAATTCGGAAGATGGCTGAAAAGAATATCTTGTATCAGGTCATTAAGAAGTTTTCAAAGATAGACCTCTCACCTAAAAAGATTGACAATCTACAAATGGGCTATGTTTTTGAAGAGTTAATACGGATAGGTGCTGAACAATCTAATGAGGAAGCAGGAGAGCATTTTACGCCTCGTGAGGTTATTAAACTAATGGTTGATTTATTGCTTTCTCCCGAAGAAGATTTAGCAGCAGGTTTTAAAGTTAAAAAGATTTACGACCCTGCTTGTGGTACAGGCGGTATGCTATCCGAAGCTGAAACTTATCTTAAACAACTAAATGCTGATTCTCAACCTCATTTATACGGTCAGGACTGGAACGATGAAGCTTGGGCAATCTGCCGTTCCGATATGTTGATTAAAGGACACGATGAAGAAAGAATAAAACTAGGCGATTCGTTTTCTAAAGATGCTCATTCAAAGGAAAAATTCGACTACATGTTGGCTAATCCTCCTTTTGGTGTTTCGTGGAAACAACAAGAAAAATACATTAACCACGAGGCAACTACATTAGGCTATAACGGAAGGTTTGGAGCAGGTTTACCAAGGGTGAACGATGGTGCTTTGTTGTTTCTCCAACACATGATTTCTAAAATGGAACCAGTGGAAGATGGTGGTAGCCGTGTTGGCATTGTATTTAATGGCTCTCCTTTGTTCACTGGCGATGCTGGTGGTGGTGAATCTGAAATCAGACGTTGGATTATTGAAAATGACTGGCTGGAATCTATTGTTGCCTTACCCGACCAGTTATTCTACAATACTGGTATTTCAACATACATATGGATAGTTACCAATAAAAAGGTTAAGGAACGCAAGGGTAAAATACAACTCATTGATGCACGAAACTTCTGGATACCCATGCGTAAAAGTTTGGGCAATAAACGCAAACAAATTGGCGATGGCGAAGACGGCAGACCAAATCAAATAGCAGAAATAACCACTATTTACGGCAATTATAAAAATGATGAAAAACGAACCTTCAAAATAAAGGAAACCGCAAAAGGCGAAGAAAAGGAAAAAGAACTAGCTGTAAGTAAAATATTTGATAACGAAGATTTTGGCTACAACAAAATTACCATTGAACGCCCTTTACGACTAAATTTTCTGGCTAATGCTAAACGTATTGCATTATTAGATGCTATTGTAGGGTTTCAGAATATTGCAAGCAGTAAAAAGAAAGACGAAAACGAACGCATTAAGGAAATTGAAGCCGGGGAATTAAGACAAGAAGTATTAAAGGTAATGCTCAAAGATTTAGGCAAAGCCCATAATGAGAAATTGTATAAAGACCGAAAGGCTTTTTTACTTGACTTGCGTGCTATTGACCGTAAAAAAGGCATAAAACTTAATTCAGCAGAGCTAAAAGCTATTCTGGATGCCTTAAGCGAACGGGACGAAACAGCAGAAATTTGTAGAGATAGTAAAGGTAATCCTGAACCTGACCCTCAACTACGCGACACTGAACAAGTACCATTAAAAGAAAGCATTGAAGGATATTTCAAAAGAGAAGTATTACCTCACGCACCGGATGCATGGATTGACCATTCTAAAACAAAAATTGGTTATGAGATACCATTAAATAGATATTTCTATGAGTATGAACCGCCTAGAGGCATTGCAGTTATTGAAGATGAGTTAAAAGCTTTAGAGAAAGATATATTAAACTTACTTAAATCTGTAACTAAAAGTGAGGAGGTATAAGAATGAACTATCAAAAATATTTGGATTATAAAGATAGTGGTGTAGCATGGCTTGGTGAAATACCTTCCCATTGGAAAGTAATAAAACTTAAATATATTGGTCACTCAATAATTGGCTTGACATTTGACCCCGACGAAGTAGTTGATAATGAAGACGAGGGGATACTGGTTTTTAGGTCTTCAAATATTCAAAATGATAAGCTAAGTCTATTAGATAATGTATATGTAAATAAAGTAATTCCTTCAAAATTAAAAACTAAAGCTGGTGATATTTTAATATGTTCTAGAAACGGCAGTAGACAATTAATAGGTAAAAATGCCTTAATTACAGAAGATGTTGAAGGAAACACTTTTGGTGCATTTATGACTTTATTTCGAAGTAAGTATTGGCACTTTTTGTCAAAAGTCTTTCAATCCGAAATATTTAGGGCTCAATCAGGTTTGTATCTAACAAGCACCATCAACCAGCTAACAATAAATACCTTAAATAATATTATCGTTCCCCTTCCACCTAATGAGGTTGAGCGAAATTATATTTCTAATTTTTTAGATAAGGAAATAACTCATATCGACAACTTAATTGACAAAAAACAAACCTTCATTGAAACCCTCAAAGAAAAACGTATCTCGATTATTTCACATGCTGTAACAAAAGGTTTAAATAAAAATGTAAAATTCAAGGTGAGTGATATTGAATGGTTGAGTGAAGTTCCTGAACATTGGGAGGAAAAAGCCCTAAAATATGTCTGCACAATCAATGACCAAACGTTACCTGAGACAACAGACCCTGAATATGAACTAAACTATGTTGATATTGGTAGCATTGATAAAACCTTAGGTATTGTAAATAAAGAAAAATACATCTTTGAAGAAGCTCCTTCTCGGGCAAGAAGAATTGTTAAAGATGGAGATATCCTTGTTTCAACAGTAAGAACCTATTTAAGGGCAATTGCTCCAGTGATTGAACCAGAAGATAATTTAATTGTATCAACCGGTTTTGCTGTGATTAGACCTCAAAAAATAAATTCGGAGTATTTGTCTTTTTTATTGCGCTCTAAATATTTTGTTGAAAAGGTTGTTTCGATGTCTGTAGGTGTAAGTTATCCTGCAATTAATGCTTCTGCTTTAGGAAAAATAAAAATTCCTATACCTGAACAGAAAGAACAAATTCAAATCTCGGTATTTCTTAAGAAAGAATCCTCTTCAATAGATAAATTGGTCGAACTAACAGAAAAGCATATAGAAAAACTACAAGAATATAAAACAGCATTAATATCATCTGTAGTAACAGGAAAAATAAAAGTAACTGAATAATCATGAGTGCTGAATTTACAATATCATCTTTAGAAGATTTTTTAGCTGTTATAAAAGACGAACTAAAAATGAAACGCCCATACTATAGAGGGCAATCTAAAAGAACCATAGATGGTTATCCGCTTATGCCATCCATTGGTCGTTTTAAGCATTTAGCTAAAATGAACCTGGGAGCATTTTACGATTTCGAGTGCAGTACGCTGGATACCTTTGCCAACCACGTAGTAGGTCAGGTAAACCACTTACCACGCAACGATTGGGAATATTTGGCACTGGCACAGCATCATGGTTTACCTACCCGTTTTATGGACTGGACAACCAACCCTTTGGTAGCTCTGTATTTTGCTTCGCGAAATGCCAAGCCCAATACCGATAGTGCTGTGTACGTATTAACCAAAGAGGTTGCCAAATACTCTGAGATTATCCGCAATGGTGAAAACAAACACAAAGAAATTGAGCCTATAGGCGATTTAAGCACGGAAATAACAACCGAAGACGATGACCCATACAACGAATTTGCCATTGATGAAAATGAGGAGGATGCAAATACTGGCACTGTGGTAAGTGAAGATGAAACAGATTACAATCTGGTAATAAAACCAACCAAGTTCGATTTACTTAAAGACGATGTAAAATCGCCTTTCGATATCACACAAAATATTATTTACGACCCAGCCCATGTTTCACCACGTATCAGGGCACAAGATGGAGTTTTATTGGCTTGTCATCGCCCGTTAAAACCAATTGACGATACCGAGTATATCGAAATTATTATTAAACACAACAAAAATAACCATCGGAAAATATGCCACCAGTTAGAGCAATACGGGGTATTCGACAAACAATTATTTCCCGATTTAGATGGTATGGCTAAATGGTTGAAGTATAAAGAATTTGAAACGGCAGAACAATAACTATGAAAGCAACTACCGAAAAAGCTTTTGAAGCATACATAGAGGAAAGTTTACTTGAAAAAGGTGGCTGGATACAAGGAACCAACAAAGAATGGGATAAGAAAAACGCCTTGTTTCCAGAACGGATTTTATCCTTTATTAAGGACACGCAAGAAAAGCTCTACAAGAAAATGCAAGACTTGCATGGCAATGAAGTGGATGAGAAGATAATCGCTACTTTAATTAAAGAAAGGAATATTAAAGGTACGCTTCATATTCTAAGGCACGGCTTTCGCTTTTTCGGGAAAACTATTGATATGGCTTATTTTAAGCCTGCTCACAAACTTAATTCAGAAATATTAGAACAATACAATAAAAACCAACTCACAGTTACTCGTCAGGTGTTGTGTCATACTGTAAATAACGATACAGTTGATTTAGTCTTTTCAATCAATGGCTTACCCATTGCTACTTGTGAATTAAAGAATCCTGCCACAGGTCAGAATTGGAAAAATGCAATAGCTCAATACCGTAAAGACAGAGATTGGCGTATGCCCCTCTTTAAATTCAAAACTTCTGCTGTTGTCCATTTTGCTGCCGACCCCGATGAAATACACATGACTACCCATTTAAGAGGTGAAAAAACATTCTTCTTGCCATTTAATAGAGGTAGCCATCCGGGAGAAGTAAAATGCGGTGCAGGGAATCCACAACACAAATCGGGGCATCGCACAGCATATTTTTGGGACGAAGTATTACAGCGTGATAGTTTTCTGGAAATTATCGGACATTTTATGTTTCTCGAAACCAAAGAAGAAACAAGACTGGACGATAATGGGGTTAAACAAAAATACACCAAGGAAACACTTATTTTTCCCCGCTATCACCAGTTAGATTCAGTAAAAAAACTCATTACAGCAAGCCGAGAAGAACGTACGGGATATAATTACTTAATTCAGCATTCAGCCGGTAGTGGAAAAACAAATAGTATTAGTTGGCTTTCGCACCGTTTGGCAAGTTTACATACCGAAACGAATGATAAAGTATTTGATTGTGTAGTAGTTATAACCGATAGAAAAGTTTTAGACCGCCAATTACAAGATGCAATTTATCAGATAGAACATGCTCAAGGAGTTGTAAAAGCCATCGACCAGGATTCAAAGCAATTAGCAGAAGCCTTAGTAGATGGAACAAAAATAGTGATAACCACATTACAGAAGTTTCCCTTTGTACTTCGTGGGTTATTGCATGTAGCAGGTGCCGATAATCTGGACAAACCGGATGAAGAATCTGTAAAACAAGCAGAAGATTGGAAAGAACAAATATCAAAACGTAATTACGCCATAATAGTTGATGAAGCTCATTCAAGCCAAACAGGAGAAACAGCGAGGGAATTAAAAGAAATTCTGGGTACTGGCTCCGACAATGGCTCTGATGAAGGAGAGTCTGATTGGGAAGACCGATTAAATCAGGTAATGGAATCAAGAGGTACGCAAAAAAACATTAGCTTCT
Source organism: Bacteroidetes bacterium HGW-Bacteroidetes-4 (assembly GCA_002840905.1). GTDB lineage: Bacteria > Bacteroidota > Bacteroidia > Bacteroidales > SZUA-534 > GWE2-40-63. Next base: position 169,905 of record PHDD01000001.1, read on the forward strand.
TTGCATTTACAGCCACTCCAAAAGGTAAAACACTGCAACTATTTGGCAGAAACGATGAGCCTTTTCATGTTTATTCAATGCGACAAGCAGTACAGGAAGGTTTTATTTTAAATGTTTTAGAAAACTATACTACTTACGACACTTTCTATAAACTGGTTAAATCGGTTGAAGAAGACCCCGAATTACCTAAAAAGAAAGCTACAAAAGCTTTAGGTAAGTTCATGAGCCTGCACCCTGTAAACATTGAGCAGCGTACCGAAATAATGGTAGAGCATTTCAGGAATTTGGTAAAAAAGCGAATTAATGGCAAAGCTAAAGCCATGCTTGTTACCAGCTCTCGTTTACATGCGGTTAAATATATGCTCGCATTTGAACGATATATCGAAAAGAAAAAATACACTGATATTCGCCCTTTGGTAGCATTCAGCGGCAAAGTTTTAGACCCCGATACAGGTATTGAATATACAGAACCGAATATGAATACCGATGTAGTTACAGGCAAGCCAATAAGCGAAAGCCAATTGCCTGAAAAATTTGATACACCAGACTTTCAAATATTATTGGTTGCCAACAAATACCAAACAGGTTTCGACCAACCGCTTTTACATACCATGTATGTTGATAAACGATTGGATGGAGTACAAGCCGTGCAAACCTTATCGAGGTTAAACAGAATTAGCCCGGGAAAAGAAACCCCTTTTGTATTGGATTTTGTAAACAGTGCAGAAGATATTTATTTGGCATTCAAACCATATTACGACCAAACTTCCCTGCAAGAAACAACCGACCCTCAATTATTGGAAACCATAAAGCATGAATTAAATGCTATGCAGGTTTATTTCTGGTCGGAAGTGGAGGCATTCGCACAGGTGTTTTACAAGGATATTAATAAGCAAAACCCAACAGACCATGCACGGATGCAAAAACAGGTACAACCTGCAGTTGATAGATATAAAGCATTAGAAGAAGACAAAGCTAAATTATTCCGAGATAAAATAAGTTCGTTTGTAAACGCCTATTCATTTCTAAGTCAGATAATCCCTTATGGTGATTCTGATATGGAGATGCTATATAGTTTTAGTCGGTTCTTGCTTCCTCACCTGCCTCGTGAGCGTGATTATGAAATAATAAAACCCGAAGACGATGTAAGCCTTCAATATTACAGAATTGAAAAGGTTACCTCTGGTGCAATCGTGTTAGAAGATGGTGAACCTTATGGAATAAAAGGTATAACCGAATCGGGCACTGGCAAAGCAAAAGATGAAAAGAAACCACTATCAGAAATAATCGATGTATTGAACACCAAATTCGGCACCGAATTTTCAGACGAAGACCGTTTGTTTTTTGAGCAGATAAAGGAAAAAGCAGTCAAAGATGATAAGATAATACAGACTGCTGAAGCAAACACACTTGATAAATTCCGTTTGGGTATTAAAAAAACTATTGAAAACCTAATGATTCAACGCATGGCTGAAAACGATGAAATCGTTTCACGCTACATGGAGGATATTGATTTTCAGAAAACTGCTTATGATGTATTAGCAAAAGACATTTACGATAAGATACTTAGTGATATAGCCAGATAAAAAATTGATACTATGAAGAAAGCATTTATTTATGTAGGTCATGCAAATTGGGGTAAGTCATTTGCTGTAAAGCAATTAACCAACGGTAGTAGTCGGGTTAAGAAAATTCAAATCAATAATAAATGGGTTTGGGTTAGGAAAATGTCAAACGATGATAAACCGGAAGATTTATTGGAATTTGTAAAGAATATACCAAACAATTGGTATCAGAATTACATTCTGACCTATTGCCCAAATCATGAACACGACAAAGGTGCTATGGAAATATTAAACAACCTTCAAAAGTCTTGTGAACTTTACTTCTTTGTTCAACAAAACATGTATCAAGACCCTTCTCAAACCATCCCTGCTGCTGAAATAAACTATTTGCAACAAATAGGCACCGTGCAAATTATAACTGGTAAAATTGAAGATTCGGTAAGAGCTAATGAATTTCTATCATTCATTAATCAACACATATAGTAATGCCAAAAGAATCAGTAAAATATCAACGTCAGATAATCGGGGTAGAAAAGAAATTAGGCTTCCTTTATGTTCCTGCTCAAGCACGCCAATTATTGCCCAGTGAAACAGGTAAGGTAATGGTTCACCTTGAAGGAGATTCAAAACCAAAAGAACGTAGTTACAATGCTGATTACAACCGAATATTTGGTTTGACATCGTGGTACAAAAAATACAATTTAGATAAAGGACATACACTTGATGTTGAAGTAAGTGCCGATTTAATTAAAGTATCTATTGCCACCGAAGCCATAATTGAAGAACCGGACGAAATAGAAGACAGCTCGGTAATTGATATTTCAGGACTTTCATCACAGGCAAAGGGTAATATTGGCGAAGACAGGGTAAAAGAAGTTATACTGCTCAATAGTCAGGGGCTTTTGAATGTTTATAAGCCAGTAATTGATGATAGAGGAATTGACCTTATTGTTTTAAAAGAAGGTGTATTTCATTCAATCTATTTACAAGTGAAGTCTCGCTTCAATGTTGGTAAGAACAATCAACTTATACTTACAATCAGTAAAAACACCTTTAAACCCCATCATGCTTATTATTTGGTTGGTATTTCATACGACCCTGCCAAAGCTGAAATTGGAGAACACATACTTTTTATTCCTTCCAAAAAAGTAATTGAACTGGCAACCACGGTGCAGAATAATGGGAAAGAATCTTATAGAATAAATGTTTCATACAGTAATACAGGAAATAGTAAATACAGCAAGTATTTTATGTCGAAAACCGAATTTGTTGATGCCCTGCTCGAAAAATTTGAAATAATGGGCGAAATGATAAAATAAAAACAGAAGAGTAGTCATAACTCTCATAAAAAAATATTTGCTTTTTGGTTTACAAATTCGTACTTTTGTAAATATTTGTAAACCATATTTCGAATACTATGAAAGAGATATTTAGCAAACGGCTCAAAAGTGCCAGAATTTTGGCAGCCCTTTCTCAAGACCAACTGGTGGAGAAAATGGGGAATGTTGTGTCTAAAAATGCTATCTCTAAATACGAAAAAGGTCAAATGATGGCAGACAGTACCATTCTGCTTGCCCTATCAAAAGCATTAGATGTTAAACCCGATTATTTTTTCCGTCCGTTTACTGTAGAAATAGAAAAGGTAGAGTTTCGCAAAAAACAAAGATTGTCGGTTAAAGATGTTAACGCAATTAAGCAAACCGTAACCGATTTTGTGGAGCGATATATTGAGGTAGAACAATTTTTAAGCATTGCCTCAGCCTTTGTAAATCCTATTCAGGATTTATCTATTTCTAACATTAAAGATATTGATAAAGCAGCATTGCAAGTTCGCAGCGAGTGGAAAATTGGTTTAAATGCTTTACCCAATGTAATTGACCTTTTAGAGGATAAAGAGATAAAAGTTATTGAAGTAGAAGCCCCTGATGAATTTGATGGATTTTCAGGCTGGGCAGATGGCAAAATCCCTATTATTGTAATCAACAAAAACTATAATGTAGAACGCAAGCGTTTAACTGCCTTGCACGAGTTAGGGCATTTAATCCTTAATCTTAGCGATACCATTTCTGATAAGGAAAAGGAAAGGCTTTGTTTCCAATTTGCCGGGGCTATGCTTATTGCCGAACCTACTTTTAAATCAGAAATAGGTGATGTTCGTTCCCATTTCTCAATACCTGAATTGGTTGCAGTAAAAGAAACCTACGGTATTTCTATACAGGCAATAATGGCAAGGGCAAAGGATTTGGGTGTAATTAACGAATCACAGTTTATTTCGTTCCGTAAATGGATTAGCCGCAACCGTACCGAAGAAGGTTTAGGCTCATACAAGGGTATGGAACAAGCGTTTCGTTTTAAACAATTAATATACAGGGCAGCAGCCGAAGAAGTAATTTCATTAAGCAAAGCAGCCAATTTGTCTAACCTGAAATTAGCCGAATTTCGCAAAGAATTTGTAGCCCTGTGAAAATAATTGTCAACGATGCAAACATTTTAATAGATTTGGTAGACCTAAAAATCTTACCCTATTTCTTTCAACTTGAATTTGAGTTTCATACAACGGCTATAATCCTTGATGAACTTTTTGAAGAACAGAAGGAATCCTTGTTTCCTTATATTGAAACAGGCAGTTTAATTGTTGACGATATTTCAGACGAAGATTTAATTGAAATCCTTATGATTAGGGCAACTAAGCCCAATCTGTCAGAACAGGATTGTTCAGCCTTTTACCAGGCACAAAAAGACAACGCAGCCCTTATAACAAGTGATAATACGCTCAGAAAATTTGCACAGGCAAACAATTTGGAGGTACATGGGCATTTATGGGTATTTGATAATTTAGTATACAATGAAATTTTAACGGGTATAACTGCAATTAAGAAATTGGAAGAATTATGTAATGTGATAAATCCAAAATTAGGCTTACCCAAGAACGAATGTCAAAAGAGAATTAAGTTATGGAGTAAATAAAAATAAAGCCTATGTCCGAACAAAATCTATTCTTCAATATACTCACGTTCGATTTTCCTTCGGAAAACCAAACTTTCTATTTCTCAAAAGAAGACATTGGCAGGAGCCATAAAATCCATAAAAGTATATTTCCAAACGAAATAGATTCATTATTTCCCGGCATTAGCAATAATTGTACAGATTTTATCTACACAACCTTTTCAGGCGAGCAGGAAGGTTTCGTACCATTAACCATAGATTTTAAAACTGACAATCAGGATTTCATTAAGCGATTTTACAACAGACAAATAAACTTCTACTTCCGTAAAATCAAAGAACAAATTGTAAAAGTAGGTTTCATTAAAGAAAATCAGGTTTGGGTGCATTCTCCTAAATTAACTACCTCACAATGGAATGTTTACATGAAATTTTCTTTAAAAGTGCAGATTTGTACAGTAAGTAAGTACCCTGAGTTATTAGTTTCCTACGATGGCACTTCAAAAGTGCTTAAAAAGCCAGTATCAGAATTAATTCAAGAAGTATCACCAACGGCATTCAACTGGGTATTAAAAGAGAATCAGCTTGAAAAATGGGAAAGAATATCGGAAGAAGATGTACCCGACTATTCGCAATATTACCCTGTATTAAACAGAACTTTACAAACAGCTTTAAATATTCCCACAGAAGCACCACCAAGAGGTAACAGGTATCCGGAATACCTAAAAAACATAACTGCTTTTTACAATAAATTCCTAAACAAACAGGAGTTTAAAGATATTTTGCCAATTCATAAAGACGGATTTTTAAACGTAAGTTCAGCAAGAATCAACAAAACCAATGAAGAAAGCAACTTACTGGTTTTTGGAAGCAACAATACGGGCATAGTTCCTAAGTTTGGAGTAAGGGATTTTAAGCCATTTAAAGCAAGTCCATACAAGAAAGTTCACCTCTTTTTTATTGTTCACAAGAACGATGCTCAAATGGCTTTCTCCATAAAAGATTACTTTGAAAAAGGGTTTCAGTGGTTTAAGGGCTTGTACAATTATGCTCATATACTATTTCATACCGAAGATGGTTTTAGCATAGTCTTTCATGATAAGGACAACCCAATACCAGAAATAGAAAAAAAACTTTCAGAGAGAGAAATAAACCCCGATATAAAATACATAGCAATTTATGTAACACCATTTACCAAATACGAACACGATAAGCAGAAAAGAGAAATCTATTATCGTGTAAAAGAAGTGCTACTAAAACGCAATATTACTTCACAAGCCATTGACCCTACAAAAATTCAGGAACAAGGCGAAGGTTGGGTTTACAGTCTGCCTAACATTGCTGTGGCAATATTGGCTAAATTGGATGGCATTCCCTGGCGATTAAATACACCCATTAAAAACGAACTAATTATCGGAGTTGGTGCATTTAAGCATGTTGAAGATGGGGTACAATATATTGGTAGTGCTTTCAGCTTCTCAAACGATGGTAAATTCAACAGCTTCGAATATTTCATGAAACATGAAATAGATATTCTCGCAGGTAAAATTTCCAAAGCAGTAAGAAACTATGCCACAATAAACAATCCACCGGATAGGCTGATAATACATTTCTATAAAAGCATGAGCGAAGTAGAAGTACAGCATATTGAAAGAGCGTTGGAAACTATGGACTTGCCAATCCCCGTATTTATAGTTTCAATCAACAAAACAGAATCAAACGATATTACAGCATTCGATAAAGACTGGAAAGAACTAATGCCGATAAGTGGCACTTATGTAAACATTGGCAGAAGCAAATACTTACTCTTTAATAACACTCGCTATCCTGACGGTAGCTTTAGTAAAGCCGATGGCTTTCCATTCCCTATAAAACTTAGTATAGATTGCACCGATAAGGAGCAATTAAGAGATACCAAAGTAATAAAGGAGTTAATAGAGCAAGTCTATCAATTCAGCCGTATGTATTGGAAATCAGTACGACAACAGAATCTACCAGTAACAATCAAATACCCCGAAATGGTCGCTCAAATCGCTCCCCATTTCGATGGTGATGATATTCCGGCATACGGAAAAGAAAATTTGTGGTTTTTATAAAATTAGGAGCTATATGACAATACATTATATATGGATTGGTGAGCATAACAATATAATTGGTCAACCAATAACCCTATCATCAAAGTTTATCTTTAAAACTGAAATTGCAAAACCTTCAAAAAAGGGTGAAATTACTATTTCTCTAAACCCATCATATATTGAAAATTTCTTTGACAAGCCAAATGTGATGGAGATATCTGCTATAATTGGCAAGAATGGTTCGGGTAAAACTTCCATTTTGGAATTTATAAAAAGCAATTTTCCTGAAGGCGTTTCCAGTAGAGTAGATGACAATACCATTGTGATTTATTCAAACTTCCAAAATAACAAAGAGGTTTTATATGTGGTAAAACCTGATTTTTGGAATATTAAAATCAACAATAGTTCAGGTCTCGATTGTATAGACAAGGATTACAGCAATGGTGATAATGTAAGTGAAAAATTCAGGTTCTCATCAGGTTTAAGTTATGTGGAATTCTTCTACTACAACTTTTTCTTAGATTACAAATTTGACATAGCCAATTGGGCAGGTTTAAAAAATATTTCAACGTCAACACTTCTTTGTCAGCCAAGGAAATCTGCGATTGAAGAAAGGTGGGGTAAACATGGCATAGATAATAAAGAAGCATCTTCTTTTGATTTGGCTTTTCTGATGAATGATGAATTATCCAAAGCAATTCAACTTATTATTTCAGACAATAAAAAACTAATCCCATTTGCTATACCAGAAATACTCTATATTACAATTTCAGAAACGGATAAAATATATTTCAAACTGAATGATGATTCAAAAAGCAATCAGCCTTTAAATAAAAAAGTTGATGATTTACTTAAGGAATTAAAAACTGTTAATGATAATTGTAAATCAGAAGAACAAGTATTAAATAATCTTTATATTTCTATACTCTTAAATTTTCTTGTTACTCAATTCTATTACTCTTCTCCAGTTGTAAATTTTAATTTCGACCTTAGTTTCAAAGGTTATATTTCAATTAAGGAGTTCGTTCTTTCATTTTTCAATAAACTAAAAACCACTAAGGTTAAACTTTCTAAAAGTGAGACAGTTGAAAGTGAAAATTTTATTCGACTGGGTATTTATGTCCCGCAATTTATTGAACAAGTTGAGAAATTCGTTTTTGAGGGCGTATTAACTTTTCACCCGGGTAAAATAAATTATTTTATGCTCCCAATGTCTCAAAAGGCTGATAAAGATTTTAATACATTTATAAACCTTTACATGAAAATAAAGGGTTTAACAAATTTTCTTGAATTTAATTGGCGTAGCTTAAGTACTGGTCAACAATCATTTTTATCTTTTATGTCCCGTTTTTATCATGAAAAGCATCATGCTATTGGGCATGACCAGTTAAATAAAAAGCTTTTTATAATGATTGATGAAGGTGATGCTGGTTTTCATCCTGAGTGGCAAAAGAAATTTTTCAATCACAGTTTAAATTTTCTTTCAGACCTTTTTCATGACAATGAAATACAACTGGTTTATACTGCCAATTCTCCTTATTTGGTTTCTGACTTAACTAAAAATCATATTACATTTATCGAAAACAAAGAGAATCAAATAATTATACACGGGAAGGAAAATAATAGAGAAGAAACATTTGGTCAAAACATTCATACATTGCTTTCAAATTCTTTTTTCTTGGAAAGTGGTCTAATTGGTGATTTTGCCAAAAATAAAATAAATAAGGTAATTGAGATTCTAAAATCAGAAAACCCAACCCATGTTGAGATTTTTTTTGCAAGAAAAATTATTCAAATGATTGGTGAACCTGTAATTAAGAAAAAATTATCAAGCATGTTTGAAGATAATTTCAATATTCCAATTGATATTCAGACAGAAATCGAACAGACAGAAAATAGGTTGAAAAGATTAAAATCATTCTTAAATAATGATACAAATACATAGAGACTTCGAAAGTATTGCTAAATGGCATTCACAAAGTGTAATGTCAAATTTTAATTTAGCAAATCTCATTAATGGTCATATTATTAACAATGGAACCATTGAAGATAACTTTTTAATTTTTTTAAGCCAAAACCTTGAAGATGTATTATCACTGCACCCAATTCTTTTAGAAAAACAAATTATTAGTAAAGCAAACTCAATTCTAGGTAATCAATATTTTACAGAAAAAGCAAATAGGCCAAACACTCCTGGTCGCAAACCTCGATTAAATAAAGTATTTATTGAATTATTAAACTCAATTTTTGATTACGAAAAGTTTTGCAGTTATGGTACTGGATATAATGCTCATTGCTTAACTGAGAAATTAGAAATAAAAGTCTGCCCTTATTGTAATAGAAACTATATTTCAACTTTAAAGCCGAATAAATCAATAGCAATAGGTAATCAAGGTGGCACACGTCCAACTCTTGACCATTTCTATTTAAAATCTGATTACCCATATTTAGCATTGTCGTTTTGGAATTTAATTCCATCTTGTTTTTCGTGCAATACTCAGTTTCGAAATACGAAACATTTTGATATATTTAACAATATTCATCCCTATTTAAATGGTTTTGAAAACTTCCTCTATTTCCAGACTGACATCATTGACATAACGGAATTTATAGGTAATTCAAATAAGATTTTTGAGCTTGAATTAAAAGAGAATGGTAAAACAATTCAAAATTCATTTAAACTAGAAAAGACTAAAAAGAATAACTTGGTTTTTAGGCTTGAAGAAATTTACAGTCAGAATCATAAATCTGATGTGAGAGAAATAATACAAAAGGCAATTATTTACGATGATAAATATAGTAAGTCACTCTACGACAATTGGTCTGGAATTTTTACCGATGAATACGATGCTCAAAAAATGATGCTAGGCAACTATACAAATATCAAAGATTTTGAAAAAAGACCACTCTCAAAATTAACTAGGGATATAGCTAATGAATTAGGTTTGATATAGTATAATCCACCTCCTAAAATAAAGAATCCCCACCGTACAAATCAGGTTATATGGTGTTCCTCTTCCTCTTTCGGCAAGTATTCCGCCAGCCCATTGCAGTATTTAACTATAATGTGTTATTATTTTTAAGGTATAGTTAAAAACTACAACGCCTTTCGGGTTGCTATCGCAAGGCTGTCACAATTCTTGCAACTTAGTCGTCATCGTCACGGCAGCTCTCAATGTTCTTCAAGCCGCTTCACTCATTTCGCCTGCATTACACTTCAGGGCTTCGTAAACTCAACACCTTCCGTTTCATTACAGCTACATTCCTTTCAGCCACTTTCAGCCCATCCGCTGCCAGTGTTAGGCTCGCCTGCTGGTCGCCACCGGCTGCGGGGCTGTCATGGTTTTTGTGTTTGCCTGTCTAACTTCAATTGATTTTTAACGGTATCCAGGCAAAGAACAAAAACACACGCCAGCCCCTTGCTGTAAACAGTAGCCATCCTCCGCCCTCATTCTTCGGGTCTCTCCGTCTGCCACCGGTGGCTCCACTCGCTGGCGGCTCGCGATGCTTGTCCATTGTCCGCAACCCATTTCGCTATCGCTTCATTCATTGCAGCCAATGTCCAGCCGAAAAGCTCAAGGCTGTATAACCTGATTTTCCGACCCACAAATAAAAATAGCAGTTAACATTAATTCGAAAACAGAAAATAAATCATTATCAAATACACCAAAACATAGTAGCAAAGTTACAGGTATGGTTTGCAAAGCTGACAAGGGTACGCTACGCCAGCCTCAAAAAATCTCCACACCTTCTACGTCGGGTAGTATTTTTTGGTCTGCCCTTGCACCATTGCCCCCCAACCTGTGCCAATCGGGCATTATGTTTTACTGCATATTACGCCGTAGGTTGGCTGGCTGGTGGTTAGTCGCCTACATTCACAGTTCAGCACGTTTCCGCCTTCATTTCATTGGTGGTTCAGTGCCGTTGGTCTCCCTTCAGCTCTTGTGGCTACAGTTCTCAATTGGTAAGCTGCCCTTTTAGGGTGGCTTCCTTTTTTTTGGAATATTTGAAATTTAAACCAGTTATATTTCCAAAAATAAAAAAGTACAGCAAAGAAAGGTGGGCTTCCCTCGGTGCCCTCGCTCAACGTTTTATCAAGGTCAAGCCCTTTGGGTTTTTGAAAAAATCTCCACACCTCCTTTGTCGGGTAGTATTTTTTCAAAAAACCTTGACAAAACAACCCAGCCCACCTGATACAAGGCTTTCTTTTTTCTTTTTTTTCGGTTTTTTCTTTTCTCTTTTAAAAATATGTGTGCGAAGCGAAGCAGAGCAAAATTTTAATCGCTCGTACTATGAAAACTTACAACATCAAAACTTATCGAAACGGAAATGAAATAATAAAACCTCATTTCTTTATTTTGAACAAGGGGATGAATAGCGGCAAACCGCTTGATATACCTTGTACTAATTGCTTTACGTTTTCTTGTAGTTCAGAAACTGATAAAGATTTCTATTACTGGTTACTATTCGGTTTATGGCGTACAAAACTATTCCACCCATTTTTGAGAGGCACAGTAATTCCTTTTATTACTCTGTCAGATTTGTGTAAATGTATCCAGACAGGTACTGAACACGCAAATCAAGATTTAAAAAGGTTCAACAAACATATTGAAGCTTTAAAGTTTCTGGATTTGAAGGAAAAGCAATTTCACCAAAATTTACAACTCATTGATGACACCCGAAAGATGATATTTTACGAATATAGAAGGAGGCAGTTTTAACCTGCCTTTTTCACTTATCTGAGCTGCCATTTTTGAACTGTCATAGCAAAATGGTGCAACATTCTGCATAAGCACCTTGAAACCTCTAAATGCCTGATTATTGATATATATTGGCTGAAAATGCAAGGGCAAAATCATGTTAACTCCGTGTCAAGTCCAAGCAAAAATTAATTTGTTTAACAAAAAAATCTCTTTAAGATGGGTAAAATTTCTCAAGGTATCTTAGGTGGTTTCTCCGGCAAAGTTGGAAACGTTATCGGAGGAAACTGGAAAGGAATCGACTACATGAGGGTACGTCCTGCAAGTGTAGCGAATCCACAAACAGCAGGTCAGGTTGACCAGCGTACAAGGTTCTCAACTGCTTTGCAGTTCTTACAGCCTTTAAAAGGCTTTATTAAAGTTGGTTTTCGCAATTATGCGATTAAAATGACCGAGTTTAATAGTGCAATGTCCTACAATGTTCAAAATGCAATTATCGGTGATTATCCCGACTTCATAATTGATTTTGATGCAGCTTTAGTTAGTAGAGGTGGTTTAACAGCTGCTTTAAACCCTTCGGCAGGTTCTGACCTTGCAGGTTCGGTTCAATTCAATTGGGATGATAATTCCATTGATGGGAACGCAAAACCAACTGACCGTGCAATGGTATTGGTTTACAATCCAAGTAGAAATGAAGCGGTATTTGTAACCGATGGTTCATTAAGAAGTGCAGGTACACACACTATAACAGTACCAAACATTTATTCCGGTGATAATGTGTTTGCATTTATCTCATTCATTAGTGAAGACGGAAAACAAGTTTCAAACAGTCGATACATTGGTAGTGTTGTTGTTGCATAGTTTTGGATTGATTCTTTCAGTAAAAACCGCTTTCTTTATGGAGGCGGTTTTACTCTTTAAAATTCCCACTCTTTTTTCTTATCTTTACCACCTGTTAACACTTTATAATTAATTATTTGTTGCTTATTTGTTGCTCAACTGCTGTAAGTAATTAATAATCAGTATTGCTTTATATTCTGTATAGGAAAGTAAATAGTGATTAATTCATTTTAGGCAAAACGATTACATCTTTTTAATCATGAAACAGCGAATGAGAAAATTGATTGGGTATAGTAGTTTTTAAAACCCCTTGGCTTGAATTGCTTTGACATTCTTTGCCAAAGAGGCAATTATTTTTTGTCATTTTTTCACTTTCCCAGATTTGGCTCATATTGTGAACCTGTGGCTTGAATCTACGCTTCCAGCATAAATGTCATTTCTTATGTAAATTCAAAAAAGTTCGATACCTTACAATTTATCTTATATTCATAGAGGATAGGGCAAGTAAAGCTATGTATTGCCTTTAGGTACACGACTAATTGAAAGTCTGTTAAATTAAGACACCTATTCCGGGCAAATAAAATGTCCTCTTAACGCAACCAAATCCTGTTAAAAGGTATCTGCTTAGAAAATTTTTTTATGAAAAAAATTTTTAGCCCCATCCTTTTAATTTGTCTGTTAGCCTGTTCATGCGAAAAGGATAACAACAGCGACTTCAATTTAGGTGAAGGAATAGAGTTATACCTTACCCAAACACCTTATATCGCTAGTTTAGAACAAGATTACAGTCAGGTTGACTTCGATACCATTTTATTGGAAAACACCCCAATGCTGCGTTATAACCAGCTGGTTAAATACGATACCGCAAACCATAAACTTACTCTGGCCATTTCGCACGATTCGTTAAAGATTGGTGATGCCGCCGTTTATGGACGTATGTTTGTGCTCACAATCGACAAAGAACCTGTTTACTGTGGCTTTTATTGGCCGCTAATTTCTTCAATACCCTGTCTCTGGGTTTTTATTGAGGAACCCTATTACGAATTGGATGGTTTGGCCGACAATGAAATTATGATACGTTTTAATTCGCAACTTTAAACCGATCCCCGACTTGATTCGCGTTTGGTGGAACGCTTAAAAAAAGATAATAAATTTAGATGATGCATAACCAGAGTTTTAATTAACAAATACTGCCTTAAAATGAGAAAATCAATTGTTATTCTTTTATCGTTTATAATGATTAATCAGTACGCAACTGCACAGGTAAACGCTCCTAAGTTATTAAACGGTAAAATTGGACTTACCTTTTCTTCTTTTGGAGAAAACCAGGTATTTCGATTTAGTGAATATGACGGAGCTCCGGGTTATGAAAGCGATTATTTTAGGACCCTGGGAATCAGTTGGATTTATCCGGTGAACGCTTGGTTGGAATTCGAAACAGGAGTAGAATTCGCAGAACACCATATCACAATAAATCCCACGTTGCCTCCCGATTTAGAAAATACTTCTCGCCCGGCCAATTTTTCCTTAATTAATGTACCTTTCTCGTTAAGAGCTAATTTTTTAAAATATTTTTTCATGAATGGGGGGTTAATTTTAGATATTGATGCTTCAACATCCAGTTCAATCGACAATCAAACCGGGATTGGAACCTTACTGGGTTTTGCTGCAAAATACGATTTCAGCTTTGGGCTTACCGCTTTTGTAAATCCTTATTTTAAGGTTCATTCCATAATGCCTTTCCAGGATTCCGATCATCATCAAAGGGTATGGGAAAATGGCGTAAGGCTTGGCTTAACTTACGACTTTGGAAAGTAGGATTTTAAAAACTTTTAACAACAGCATTCATTTATAAAGTTAACCTGCATAAACAAATAACTAACTCTAAAACAATTATGAAGAAGCTGATTTATATTTTACTTTTCGGACTGTTTTTAGTGAATTGCGAAAAAGACGATTCCCTAAGCAGTGTCGATAGAAATGTGATTACTGAAGATGGCTCGGTTCCCTTTGAGGAATTGCTGATTCTGATGAATTTAAAAACAAGCGACAGTACGTATTTGGTAGTTAAGTCGATTGATTCAGTGAGTATTTTCATTAACAATTACCAATGGAGCAAAAGCAACTCTCTTATTCTCGACACATCGAAAGTTAACAAAACCTTGGTAGGGAATAGCTACCAGACCAAACAAAAAATTAATTATTTGATTATCGCAAATCAACACATCGAAGAACCCGCTTATACTACGGCCGGAGAATTTGCCCAATACCTGAATGCCGTTTACGAACTGAAACCGGGAGAATATGCCTGTTTAATAGAATCGTTTCAAATTACTTTTAACGATAATTCAACAAAAATTTATTATCCTTTTGATTACACCACTTTTAAAGTGGAACAAAATTCAAGAAGCGCTTATATTGGTGAAATCGAGATAAAAATTAATTAAATGAAGACATTAAAACTCATACTCCTGGTTTTTGCATTGGGAATCATGCAATCATGCTATAAACCGGCAACTATCCGGGTACAAAACAATATTACACAGGTAAAGATTGTAGATGTAAAATGGGGAGAGGTTTACCTGGCAACAGAATTGCTTCCCGGAGAAACTTCTGAAAAAAGTTCTATTGAAAAATATGAAAAGGAATTGCTGGGTAAACATCCGGTTTCATTTATAATGACAGCAAATAACAAGTCAATTTACCTTGAAACAGAAGAAGAATTCTTATTGAATGAAGACGACGATATATTGATAATTTTAACCGACGACACCCAGGTAAAAAATCCCAACGAATAATCTGGCGTATCACACGGAAGCTTTCAGTTGGTCAATTCTTAAAAGAAAAACACCTTAGATGAGCAAGAACTGCAATTGAAAGTTATCTGAAAGAAATTCCGCTGAAGGCAGCGGCTTTTATCTAAAACCAAATTTATCTGTAAATGCTTGCCTGCTTTGGTGCAACTATGGTTTTTTGTTGGTTAATCCATAAAACAGCCTGCTATAATATTGTGTTTCTTCTTGTTAATTACCTCCTTACAATTGAAAATATCAGTATTATAATTTACTTTTATTATTGTTTTTTTTATGTCAACTGGCTTTAAAAAATCAATTGTAAATTAACGATTATGGAAACCCAGAAATCACAAAAAACGTTTTTGACGTTTGGATTTTATACATCCATTTTTATGTCATTGCTAACCCTGGTAACCTTTGGTTTCGCTATAACTGCAATTCCTTCTGCCGGACCATACTGTCCGGGTAATTGTATGGATTATCCGTTTCCCGATATACTTTTATATTACCCAAGAGATTACCGTTGGATGTATCTGGCTATTTTTCAGTTGTTTGCTTTTGTGGTTTTTATGGTAAGCAATCATTATATTGCTAACGCGACGAAAAAACTTTTTACCTTCCTTAGCATTGCTTTTGCATTGATTTCAGCTACCGTTTTATTGCTGGCTTATTTTACCCAGTTTTCAGTGGTCCCAATTAGCGTAATGAAAGGTGAGACCGATGGAATAGCCTTAATAACCCAATATAACGAACATGGTTTGTTTATTGCCATGGAAGAGTTGGGGTATATTAGTATGTCTCTTGCCTTGTTTTTTCTGGCCTTTGCTTTCACAAAGCTTTACCGCTTGGAAAGAGGAATACGCATTATTCTGATAGGCCAATTATTTTTAAATGTTTTTGCTTTTCTGTTTTACGCACTCAAATTCGGAATTGAAAGAAGTTACCTGTTCGAAGTGGCCACCATCACCATTAACTGGTTGACACTTATTATTACGGGCTTGCTAATAGGAATGTATTATCGGCAAAAAATTAGATACTAATTCAAGGAAATATTTATTAGTAATAAATTTAAAAATACGATTATGAGAAAACTTGCAGTTGTTTTTTTATTAATTACCACAAGCATGACATTTATCTTAGCTCAGAATGTTAATGAGGCTATTGTAATGAAAAGAGTTTTGGGTGGTTATCAGTTTTATCAGGGTGCAAACCGATTAAATATGAATCAACTGGTTAATGCCATGAGACCCAATGAGCAGGCTTACCTGCAAATTAAATCAGCAAAGTCGACCTATACTTTAGCTGCTATTGTTGGGGCAACAGGTGGTTTTTTGGTTGGTTGGCCTCTAGGTACAGCGCTGGGTGGTGGTGAACCTAATTGGGTTATGGCAGGTGTGGGTGTCGGTTTAATTGGAGTTTCTATTCCTTTAACTCGAAGCTTTAATAGAAAGGCCGAACAGGCGATTGACACTTTTAATAACGGACTTCAATCCAATTCATTTTGGGAGAATACCGAATT
Organism: Bacteroidetes bacterium HGW-Bacteroidetes-4; assembly: GCA_002840905.1. GTDB lineage: Bacteria > Bacteroidota > Bacteroidia > Bacteroidales > SZUA-534 > GWE2-40-63. The sequence continues at coordinate 186,342 of PHDD01000001.1, forward strand.
AAAACTGGCCATGACAGGCAATGGAATAGGTTTGGTTTTCAGGTTTTAACCTGCTGCATACACTAAAAAACCTTTGGAAACGACAGATTGAAAAAATACGAAACAATAGGCAGTTGTGGAATTGATTGTGGACTCTGCCCCAGGTATCATACCAAAGGCGATTCTGCGTGTCCCGGATGTGGTGGATTGAATTTTAAAGATAAACATCCTTCTTGTGGCTATTTAACTTGTTGCGCTGGTAAAAAAGGATTCGAAGTATGTTCATTTTGTAATGAGTTTCCCTGTAAGCGGTTCGAATCGGAGAAAGATGGCTATGACTCATTTGTAACACACCAAAGAATAATGCCAAATCTTTACTTTATTAAAGAAAATGGTATCGATGAATTTCTGGAGCAGCAAAAAATCAGGATGGAAATTCTGGCCGGTATGCTCGCTAATTTTGACGAGGGTCGCACCAAAAGTTTTTTTTGCTTGAGTTGTGCATTACTACCGCTCGACCAATTATTGACCTTATACATTGTTTTAAAAGCAGATGTTGCCGAATCGGTCGATTTAAAAGATAAAAACAAAAAAGCAAGAACCCTTTTTACTGATGCAGCCAGAAGCTTGTCAATAAGTCTTAGGTTAAATAAAAAGTTATAATACAATAGCTTATGAATCATACAAGCATAGCCCCCTGTGGTGTAATTTGCGATTTATGCTATGGGTTTCAGCGCACCAAAAACAAATGTGTTGGCTGTAACCAAAGTGGTAATAAACCTTACCATTGCATTGTGTGCAGCATAAAAAGCTGTGCCGAAAAGCAGGGTAATGAAAAATTACTTTGTTCCGCTTGCATTAAATATCCTTGCCGGCGAATTAAAGATTTGGATAAGCGTTACCGCTTAAAATATGGCGAAAGCATCATTCAAAACCTGAACCAAATTGAAACCTTTGGCATGGCTCAGTTTATTGAACAAGCAAAAGAAAAATGGCACTGTAATTCCTGTGGAAGCTTGTTATGTGTACATCGCGAAGCCTGTTTGCATTGCGGTAATAAAAATGATTTTTTTCCTCAGAATTAAGATGCTGAATTGGATTATCTCAAGGGTGAATTTAAATTGGTTTTTCTTTTTAATTTTTTGTCTTTTTTACAGTAAGCTTAAGCTTTTGCATTAAAAACAACCAATAGTTGTTGAATTACCACCAATTTTAGCGAAATTACAACCTAAAGTGATTGAATTTATTCGATTCAGAATACGAAGCCAAATAGCTTTGTGGTGTCGAAAAAATTAAAAACTAAAAGCTTACAACTATGTTAACAACAAAAATTATTGGGCAAAAAATTGCCGAAGCGCGAAAAAAAATTAATCTATCGCAAGCCGCACTGGCCGAACGTTTATTTATTAGTTCGCAGGCTGTCGGAAAATGGGAGCGGGGCGAATCGATGCCCGACCTGATTACATTTAACCGTTTGGCTGAACTACTGGGTGTTGACCTGAACTATTTTTCTGAAAACTTTTCATCTCACTTTAATGTAGAGTCACAATCCGAATCCCAGGTCAATAAATCGGCCGAAATTTCTACACAAAATAAGAAGTTTTCGGGCATCAGTAATAAAAAGAAGCTGACTTGGGATATGTCGCATGGGAACTGGGTCGACGCCGACTTTTCCGGCCTGAAAAACCTACACGAAAAATTCAGTGCTTCCAACATGCAGCGCTGCCTTTTTATCGGTTCCGATTTGTCGGAACTGTTATTAAAAAACAATCATGTGGAAGGCTGCGATTTTTCCGCTTCCAATATTAAAAACAGTCACTTACAGGGTTCCTATTTATCGAACAATAAGTTTACTAAATGTTCTCTGCGCGGAGCGGTGTTTTCAGGCAGTCATATCAACGATTGCGATTTTAACGGAGCTGATCTTAGCGGAGTGGAGTTTAGAACCGGAGTTATTACGCATAGCATGCTTGAAAAAGCAATATGGTACAACACTTCATTTACTGGAATGCAACTGGGCAATCTGGTTTTTGATGGAACCCTGGAAGATTGCTATTTTGAAAACTGTGCATTCGACATGATAACTTTTAAAAATGCAAGAATAATTAACACCTTCTTTAAAAATAAAAGCCTGAAACGCATTCGTTTTATCGATTGCCAGGCCGATAAGCTAACCTACGAATTCTTAAAGCTTGGAAAAGCCAATTTAAATGGAATTAGCCGGGTAATTGACTAAATTGTCTTTTTTAAATATTCTCTCTGAACAATTCGCAAAATGATCTTGTTTTATACCCATGTCTAACCCAAATTATTATTACATGAGAAGAACAATTTTTCTTTTGGGAATAGCCCTTTCGGTGATGCTGTTCCCATCGTGCGACGAGGAAACGCCTTCACCCGTTTTTTCTGAAAACTTGCTGACAGGAACCTGGAAACCGGTTTCGGGCACCGATTGTACCAGCGAAACGCCTTACGATTTTGATGACTGCACCCAACAAACCCGTTACACATTTACGGCCGATGGCAAAGCTACCCTGATTGATTGGTATACCGATGGCGAAACCTGTGTCTCGAACACCGGTACCGGCAGTTGGACCCTCGAAGGCGATGTGTTTACCGTTATTAATACCACCGATAATGAAACCTATGTACATACGGTACTTAAATTAAACAACGATACCCTTTGGTTGGGCTATATCAATGGCGACCCCGACGATGCCTGTTACCAGCAGCAACAGTCCACATACTTTCTTAAGGTAGAATAAGAAATAAATTAGAGGCTATTCCTTTTTGGAATAGCCTCGATTTTTTTAGCTAATAAATACAGTACGCAATAAAGTGAGGCAGGGCAAACACTTCAATTAAAACTTACACCTCAGATTACCGCATACGGAGTTATTTCAATCGGGCTCTATGAGCCGTATTGGATTCGCCGAGCTCGTAAACTCGGTTCCTCATACCCTGGTGCAATAATCTGTCTGAAAAGTGGAAGGGTTACATTAGTACTAAAAAGAGGCAAAATTGCCTAAAATTGGGCAAATTTGCTTAAAATCAGGTTTATTTTATAGGTATAGCAACCAGCTGGCTTATAAACAGTGCTTAAAAAACACAAGTAACAACCAACGCAACAGCATATAGCGCCACCGTTAACGGTCGTGCAATGCGGTTGCCGTTAGTCTTTCGTTCTGCATTTTCATTTCCAGGCCATTGAGCCAATCTGTTTCATTGTTCTGACTTAAAATTACAGGCATTCTTTTTTTTGTATTATGTATTTTACTCATTAATTCATTAGCTTCAGTGGTTAGAATGGTGAAAGTGTTTATTATTTCTCCCGATTGCTTGTCGGTCCATTCACTCCAAAGCCCTGCAAAGGCAAATGGTTCATTATTTGGCAGTGTTATTAAAAATTTTTGCTTTTGTTTTCCTTTTTCATCAAGCCATTGCCACTCAAAAAAACTGTCGGTAAGTATTAAACAACGGTGGTTAACCGAATTTTTAAAAGCAGGTTTTTCGGTTAGGGTTTCAATTCTGGCGTTGAGTGTGTATTTTTTAATGCTGTCGTCTTTAGCCCAAAAGGGTATTAATCCCCATTGGAACATCTGAATTTTAGCCTTTTCAGTATTTGTAATTACAGGTGTTTTGGGAAACATAAAACCCGAATAATAATCGGGGGAAAATGGTGTATTTTTTTCAAACTTAGCATTGAAGCGATGCTCTAATTCCTGGGCTGATTTTGACTGATTAAAAAAAAAGCACATTATAAACGAATGGTTATGATGTCGGATAAATTGGTAGTGTATTGGGGCGATAATTTTTCTTGTTTCATTTTCCAAACTCTTTTGGGGTCTTGTGAAGCAAGTCGTATTTTTTGCTGTCCGAATATGGCGTTCATTCGGTCAATGGCCTGCATTAAGGGTACATGTCGCTCGTCTCTGTATTCAAAAAGGGTTTGTTGTATATGGTTTGCCGGAGTAAAGTCCTGGACAATTACACCTGCTTTTTTATATGCGTAGCCGGGTTTAAAAATAAGTTTCAGGGCTTGTACGGAAAATTTTGACAACTCAATACTTGAGTTGGTAGCAAAAGGAAGTTTTACTACAATGTTTCGACTGTATTGTGGAAAATCTTTTCGATGTCCGTTGGTATGAATAAACACCATTAGTGAGTTGCAGCAGGAGTTTTGCTGCCGTAATTTTTCGCCACATGAAACAGCAAAGGTTGAAACGCGTTCTCTTAACTGCTCAAATTCTGTGTAGTTAGACTCAAAAGAGCGCGTTGTTGCAATGTTTTTTTTGGGTTGTGCTGTTTCTAAATCAAGTGTTGCTATACCTTGTAAATCGTGTTTCAGGCGGAGGCCAACAATTGCCAATTGTTTCTTCACAAAAAGGTCGTCAAGTTGGGTAAAATCGTAAGCTGTTTTTATACCGATTGCTTTTAAACGTGTGCTGTGTTGTCGGCCAATGCCCCAAACGTCATCAATCTTAAGCCATTTCAGGGCTTTAATACGTTTTTCGTCGCTATCAATTATATAAACACCGCCTGTTTGTTTTGCGTATTTTTTGGCAATACGGTTGGCTACTTTTGAAAGTGCTTTAGTAGGAGCAATGCCAACACTGATGGGTATTCCGGTCCATTTAACAACTTTGTCACACATGTGTTTTCCGTAGTCATTCAAGTTAAAATGTTCAAACCCCTGAAGTTTTAAAAAACACTCATCGATACTGTAAATTTCCATTTCGGGGGTGTACTCACTTAAAATATTCATTACCCGTTGGCTCATATCGCCATACAAGGCAAAATTTGCCGAAAACACCTGAACATTATTTTCTTTGAACAATTTTTCGTATTCAAAGGCAGGTGCACCCATGGGGATACCAACTGCTTTAGCTTCGTTGCTCCGGGCAATTACACAACCGTCGTTGTTTGAAAGTACCACAACAGGTTTCCCGTTTAGGTCTGGTCGGAAAACCCTTTCGCACGAAGCGTAAAAATTATTGCAATCAACCAGGGCAAACATTTAAACCGATTTTATTACATGGGTAACAACTCCCCAAATGATTAAGTTGTTTTCTTCTTCAATTTTTATGGCTTGATAATCGTCATTTTCGGGTATAAGCCAAAGCTCATTTTTTGTCTTTTTAATGCGTTTTGCTGTAAATTCACCGTCAATATAACAAACGGCAATTTTACCGTTTGCGGGTTCTATACTTCGATCAATTATTAGCAAATCGTTGTCATTAATTCCTGCATTTTTTAAAGATTGTCCTTTTACCCGTCCGTAAAATGTGGCCGAAGGGTGTTTTATCAGGTGTTTATTTAAGTCAATAGTCAGGTTAACAAAGTCGAGAGCTGGTGAAGGAAATCCTGCACTAATTCCTTCGTCAACAAAAGGTAATTCAAGTTCAGTTTCAGTCAATGCCGAATAAATATCAATGGTCTTGCTGGTATGTAATTTTAATGGTTTCAATGTAATTATTTTTAAAATTGTTACTAAGCCCAGGCTGTTCGAAGCTCCTTTTGTTAAGCTAACTTACCCGCCTAATTATAAGGTTTTGCATACTTCGGAGTCTGTTGGATTTAGCTTTCCAAAGCTAGGTTTTTTTCGTTAAAACAGACTTATCCGGAGCCACTAAATAAATAAATTATTTAAATAAGTAAATGCAAAATCTGCCGAACCCCGGGTTTTATACCCGTGCAAAAACCGTTTGCTTTTGGTTGTTGGAAAAGTCGTATTTTCAATTTATTTTTAGTTTTTATTTTAACATAAAATAAGAAAGCAACTAAACCGAGGCAGATACGTGTTCGTCTTTTTATAAAAGTGCCTGAAAAGTGTTAAAAAGGGGCATTACCCGCTTAGCAGGCAAAGCTTTTCGGGTTGGTGCTCGGGGTAACGTTTACCGTGTAAACATTTAATATATTTGGCCAAAACGGTACGAACTCTTTTCGACGATTGAATAAAATGGTAGTTTTTACACAAATTTTTGCAACTTGAAAATTGACCCGTGAGCTAATTGCTTATCAAAAAAAAATTAATGCGCTTGAATATGAAATTACGTTGCTTAAGCAGCAACAAGTTAAAATTAATAAAGCAAAAGAATTATATTTAAAAATATTTGAAGACTTTCCTGCTTTAATTTGGCGTTCCCGTTTAGATAAATTGTGTGACTATTTTAATCGTACCTGGCTTGAATTCACCGGCCGAACCATGGAACAGGAGTTCGGAAATGGCTGGGCAGAAGGGGTTCATCCCGATGATTTCTATTTATCAGCAAAAAATACCAACTAATTTATTGGAGAATCTGCTGGAATGGTCAAGAGCGCAATCCGACAGAATTTCATTCGAACCGTACGAATTTGAATTTATTGAAGCCTGCAACGAAGTTCTTGAAGCATTGAATGCCAATGCAAAAGGCAAAAATATTGCCGTCAAATATTTTGCGTCCGCAAGAATTGAGCTTTTTGCCGATGAAAACATGTTCAAAACCATTTTGTGAAACCTGATTACAAACGCAATTAAATTTTCACATAACCGGGGAGAAATAAACATTTATGCTGAAAAAAATGCTGATAAATAATCCCGACAGTTTGTATGCAGCCCTAAAAATGGCCTATACAAGTAACTACCAATTAAACTGGGTCTGTCGTCTGGGTTTCAATAATACATTTATCTTGGCATTACCCGAATCTTTAGATCAAAAAGAAAACATCACTACTTTTTCGCAACTAGCAGCAAAAAGCAGTCACTTTGCTTTTGGGGCAGAATTTGATTTCTATGAGCGGGAAGATGGTTTTAAAGGGCCGATGATGGTTTATCCTTTTAATTTTAAGAACAAGGCAGAGCTTGATGTAAACCTGAAATTTCAGGCACTTGAAAACCATACGGTGGATGTTATTATTGCATTTTCCACCGATTCACGAATCCGGCAAATGAACCTCAGGGTATTAAAAAACGATAAGCATTTTTTCCAGCCTATCAGGCCGGTATTGTAGTTAGAATTGAAACCCTGCAAAAACACCCTGAATTGAAGAAATGGCTTGGAAAATTAGATGGCACCATTGATGTTTTTTTAATGCTCCAGATGAATTATGAAGTGGAGATAGGCCAAAAATCACCCGACGAAGTTGCTTTTAACTTTTTGAAATAGCATCATATGAATGAGGGAAAAATTGAGCAATGCAATACACCTGAATTCATAAAAATGGAACCTGCCTCTCAATGGACTGAAGAATTTATTTCACATAATTAAAAGCTAAAGCTATGGATATTGAAATATTTTCAGTGGTTACCTGTCCCCATTGTGGACAAAAAAAAGGAAGAAATGCCGGATGAAAGCTGTCAATTCTTTTATCAATGCGAGAAATGCAAGCAAGTGATAAGGCCAAAGGAAGACGACTGTTATGTTTTTTTTGTTCCTATGGTAGTGTAAAATGCCCTTCAATGCAGGAATAAACGGGTTAACCAAATTCCCCGGCAATTAATAAAAATATGGAATTAACAATCGGATTGGATCACCCATAGCAAGAATTCCAGATGAGTTTATTTTGTAGATTGAGGTTTTCAAAAATCAATTTGGTTCCATATTAGAAAAAGGCAAAAACACTTTTACTAAATTAATGCCGCCAAACTGGTATCAGCCATGGTTTTAAAGGTGTAATCCCTGATATTATTAAAGGTGTGGCGTATTTTGCAAGCCTCTTCATCTTTACAATGTTCACACCTTTGATAGTATTTTTCAGACGTGCAGGGTAACATGGCAATGGTTCCTTCAAATAGGCGAACTATCTCTAATAAGTTAACTTCTTGTGGTTTTTTTATAAGAAAATAACCCCCTTTTTTGCCTATCTTACTATCTAAATATCCATTTTTTTTTAGTTCCAATAAGATACTTTCCAAAAAACGCTTGGGAATTTTTTCACTTTCTGCTATTTTACTAATCATCAACGTTCCTTTTTCAAATTCTTTGGCTAACCTTACCATTGCCAGTATGGCATAGCGGGTCTTTTGTGTGAGCATATCTAATCAATTTTACTTTTATGTTTCATTTTATCAACATCCACAATTTCAATTTGTTTTCCATCCATTGATATTACATTATCTGTTTGCTATTTTGATAAAGTCATAATTACATATTCGGTTGAACAGCCTGCAAATTAAGCAATTTTTTTTCGCTTAAGGCTTAATGTGAATTTTGTATCATGATAGACTTCTGCTGAAAAGTAAAGAAGAATATCTGCTATCCTGCCTTCTTTTTGTTTATAGTCTAAACTAATAAAATTCATTATAGCCTTTTTAAACATTTCTGATGCCACCTGTAAAAGCATTATCGAATATTTGGCATTCTCCTGCATAATGCTTAACAATACCGAAGAATCTATTAAAATTACTTCACAATCTTCCACTGCAATAAATGAAAAAAGATTGTTGTTTTTATAAAAAAGATTTGCACCTCCTAATATTTTTGGTGCAAAACCAATGGTTAATATTAAATTCTTATTGATTTCGTTTTCTTAATTAAATTTTACAATTCCTTTTTCAAGGTAATAAACAGTTAATTTTATGGAAAAAAAAATAACAATTATTGTAATGATAGGTCGGCCAATGGGTATGTTTTGTGGATGCCCTGTGACCCATTGCGGGGTAGTTTCCAAAGTTGATGCACGTAACGGGGTAATCCACCTAAATGTTACCGGGCCTCTGCGTCCTCGGTCGGAAGGGTTTATTGACATTGGATATTATGTTTAGCAAGCTTATGAGGGCATCATTAAAAAATCGAAAGAAGAAATAAAACTGGGACGCAGGTATTGGTTCCTTCCTCGCAGGTGTATGTTGCAATGGGGGCACAGCGGACTGGTAAATGCAGTAACTAAACTTAAAGATAGTAGTTACAAGGTGCGTATCGAGGGTTTATATATCGGGTAATCCATATTGGAAATATTTATTGAAGCCTTGCACATAAGTGTTTCCGGGCTTTATAAATTGGCAAAAGTATTTAATGTTTCAGAATCGAAATGCAATTTTCAATTATCAATCTGTTAATTATTACATGTAAAATAATATAAATTGTAATTTTTATAAACTAAATTAAAGGAAATATATGCTTATTTTTAAGGCCAGAAAAAATTATGCTTAATTTATAGTAATTGGATTTAAACAAAGATTACTACAGATTATTAAAAAACAGGAGTAGTACGTTCAAAATATAATTTAGTTTGAATACAAAAACGAACAATACAATTATTGCCGATTCGCAGTTTTTAATAACGGAATCGTTAAAAATTATTATACAGGAATCAGCCAATTATAATTTTATAGGGCTGGCAACTAATGTTTTGGAGCTTGACGACCTTTTATCTTTGAGAAAAGCACACCTGTTAATAACTGATTTTGCCAAATTAGATTGGGATGGATTTGGTGGGTTAAAAAAGATTAAAATTGAATATCCTGAACTTAGCATATTAATACTTACCAACAAAATAACCCGGAAAGAATTCAATGAATTTAGTTCTATGGGGATAACCAATATTATTTATAAAAGCTCCGATGCTGAAGAACTACTTACAGCCATGGATGCTACTGTGAAGGGCAGAAAGTATTATTCCGAAGAAGTACTTGATTTATTTTTGGAAGCGAATAATTCAAGAAAAGGACATGATGAAGCAGGTCAACTAACACCTACCGAAATTGAAATAACAAAGCTCATTGCTGCAGGATTGAATACCAAAGGCATTGCTGAACAGAAAAATATTAGTTTTCATACGGTAATGTCGCACCGGAAAAATATTTTTCGAAAACTTAAAATTAATAGCGCACAGGAGTTGGTAATGTATGCAATTAAAGCTGGCTTAATTGATAATATTGAATACTATATTTGAAAGCAAATGAGAGGTTAATCACCATAAAAACAAAGCTAGTACATACTTTTTTACATTTCATTGTTTTTATGGGTATAACACTGTCGTTACATTCATGTTTTAGTTCACGAAAAGGATGTGTTTGTTACGATTATAGTAATTTTAATAAAAATCATAATCATACGAATGTGCTCAATTTAAACATAAATGAAATAGTCAATTTTCTGCAACCAACATAATTTTTATTAATAAAACACACAATAAAAAGAAAATGGCAAAATTGACGCATTAACTTTAAATCAGTAGTACATGAATTTATTTCACCAATTAGGTTATTAAGGCATTACAGTGATAATAGCTTTTTATTTTTGGCTGCCTTTTGTTTCACTTTAATAAGCTAAAATTCAGGGATAAGGTTTATTGCAAAAATCACAGAATTACAAATGAAACAACGGAAAAGCTCGAACCATTCGATATGAAAGCGTCAAAAAAAAGATAGATAGTACCTAATTGGTTTATTTAGCCTGCGATTTTATACCCTTACCGGTTAATCAATAGTTGGGTAGTGCGGTTGTCTATTCTGACAATATTGTTAAAATGGCTCAGGCAGATAAACAATTCCAAATTGTTTATAAAAAGTTAAAGGAACATTGAATCCAAAGTTACATGGTTTAATGTTCAATTCCTTGTTTTAATCCCGTCATACCATATTTAAGGTATATAAAATACCTTTTCTGTGGTATTTCACCTTTTTTAAAAACAAACCAACTTTGTATCGTGCTATAAACCTGAGCATATTTTATCAGGTGCTTATTAGCAAACGATTCGAAATGAAGAATTTAATGTAAAAATTGAGATTATGAGAAACTATGCTTTTTGCCCCATTTCCGATAATAGAATTAACGAAAAGGTTGCCCGTACTAATGGGGTCCTTACATTTTTGATTCTATTAGCATTTGGCTATTCACACCAAATCCTTCTCATTGTTTTTTTAGGAATTGATTTTCTTTTCCGGGCTACTCCCTTCGTAAAATATAGCCTGATTGGAATGACTTCACATACTATTGTAAAATATCTTCCAATTGATTCCCAATTTATTAATGCCGGGCCAAAGATTTTTGCCGCACGTGTTGGTTTGCTCTTTTCTTTCTTGATAATTCTTTCAGCCCTCTTTTCCTTTGGCACAGCATCATTGGTAATTGCAGCAATTTTAGGTTTGTTCTCTTTTTTAGAAGGGGTCTTTGGTATTTGTGTTGCTTGTATAATTTACCCTTATGTTTATAAACTAACCTATCATAAAAGATTCAACTAAAGTTTGCTTTATAGTAAAGGAGATAAATTAAATATAACGATTTGATATTCATGAGATTTTGAACTCTTAAGACAACGAAAAAGGTTGACAACGAAATTTGAAAATACAGCCATTTGGGCAGTACAAGAAACCGACAAAGCAACCGGTTCTACCATTGTGCCTAAATATCAAACGTCAACATATTCTCAAGCGCAAGTTGGTGTTAATAAAGGATATGAATATTCACGGTGCAGTAACCCAAACCGAACTGCGTTAGATACTTGCCTTGCTGCATTGGAAAAAGCTAAATAAGGGTTAACTTTCTCATCCTGTTTAGCTGCCTAACATGCCGTGCTCTCACTTTTAAAACCCGGCTACCATCTTATTGCTCTCTTGGATATGTATGGTGGAACTTATCGGTTATTGACCCAAATTTTCGATTCATTGGGGATTAAAAACCTTGAGTATACGGATGCAGCAGCATGAAAAAAAATGCTTTTGCAGTAGCCGATTTTTGCAAACTCACCCCAATGTTGAAGAAGTGTTTTACCCTGGGTTTAAAAACCATCCGGGGCATTTATTTGCCAAAAAACAAATGTCTGGTTTTGGTTGTTTGGTGTCTTTTAAAATAAAAGGTGGATTGGATAAAGCAAACCAATTTTTTAAAAAACACAAGGTATTTCAGTTAGCCGATAGTTTGGGTGGAGTTGAGTTATTGGCCAATTATTCTGCCCTAATGACCCATGAATCGTATCCTCCGGTTTTACGATTGAAAATTGGTGTAACTGATAATTTTATCCGCATTTCAGTGGAAATTGAGAATGTAGATGACCTTATTGAGGATTTGAATAACGCTTTAAACTGATTTTCTATGTTTCAATTTGTTTTATATCATTTTCTAAGCGTTAACCAACCTAATCGTAGGTTTAATAATGGTGAAGGTGCAGGAGGAATTGTTTGCTGCCTGAAAAATGTTTTCATGTTAAATAGTGTGATTGCTTAGTAGTTAGGGCTGCATCGTTTGCAATTTCCCATGCAGGCTGTGTTTTTTAATTCATTGTAAAATTTATTACTATTATCCGATTTGATGTCCAGAAAATATACTAAAGAATATTATATATGTTTTAAATAATTAGCTTTATTATAAGAAAGACAAATTTTGTTATTGTTTCATCCCGCAATTACGGTATATAATTTACCCTATCTGCGGGATTTTATTTTTTATTTCATCAGGGCATCTTTGTATCAGGTATAATTAAAAATTATAATTATGGCACAGATAGCAAAAAAATTGACCGACCTCATAGGTAAAACCCCATTATTGGAACTATCCAACTTTAATAAAGAAAACGGGACATTAGGTACAGTAATTGCAAAACTGGAATACTTTAACCCTGGGGGAAGTGTAAAAGACCGTATAGGTTATGCAATGATTACCGAAGCTGAAAAGCAAGGCCTAATCAGAAAAGATACGGTGATTATCGAGCCAACCAGTGGAAATACCGGAATAGCGTTAGCTTATGTTGCCGCTTCTAAGGGCTACAGGTTAATACTAACCATGCCCGAAACCATGAGCATCGAAAGGCGTAATTTGCTGAAAGCACTGGGTGCAGAATTGGTGCTTACTCCCGGCCCCGAAGGAATGAAAGGGGCAATAAAAAAAGCTGAGGAGCTAAATCTTACCATTAATAATTCGTTTATTCCGCAGCAGTTCAACAATCCTGCCAACCCTGATATTCACCGTAAGACAACAGCCGAAGAAATATGGAACGATACCGATGGTAAAATAGATGTTTTTGTAAGTGGAATAGGAACAGGTGGTACCATTACAGGTGTCGGGGAAGTTTTGAAACAGAAGAATCCCAATGTAAAAATTATTGCTGTCGAACCGACAGGCTCACCAGTATTGTCAGGCGGCAATTCGGGACCTCATAAAATACAGGGTATTGGTGCAGGATTTATCCCCGGTGTTTTAAACACTAAAGTCATCGACGAAATTATCCAGGTTAAAAATGAAGATGCATTTCAAACAAGCCGGGAATTGGCACGAACAGAAGGTTTATTAGTCGGAATATCATCAGGTGCAGCAACCTGGGCAGCTTTGCAGCTTAGCCTTCGAAGTGAATTTGCAGGTAAAAATATAGTGGCGGTATTGCCCGATACAGGTGAAAGATACCTGTCAACCGTATTATATCAACCAGAGGAAGCTGAGGTATCAGGTAGTCAGAAATAAAAAAGATTGCAGCTATGGACAATAATATCCTCAATCCCGTTCCTGAAGAAAAACTTATCAGGGAATTAACCCCCGATAAACTCTTAAGGATAACCTCGAAAGGTGATAACGAAATCTATTCGTTTACCATGCGTCAGGCACCGGATACCATATACGAAATAGCCTGTTAAAAGTATTTTAAACCGTTCGAAAAAAAAAAGAATTTGCTTATGCGTAAATCATTACAAACTAATACAGAATAATAACAAATAAATTTAAATAAATATGTCAGAAAAGAATTTACATTTTGAAACCCTGCAACTTCATGCAGGGCAGGAAGTTGACCCAACCACAGGTTCAAGGGCAGTTCCAATTTATCAAACATCGTCATACGTGTTCAATGATTCGGAACACGCCGCCAAACTATTTGGTTTGCAGGAGTTCGGGAATATCTATACCCGTATTATGAACCCTACCACCGATGTATTCGAAAAACGTATTGCAGCGCTCGAAGGTGGTATTGCAGCCCTGGCTACATCATCAGGGCAGGCTGCACAGTTCCTTGCCATCAGCAATATTGCACAGGCAGGCGATAACATTGTTTCAACTACATACCTGTACGGAGGAACTTACAACCAGTTCAAAGTTCAGTTCAAGCGACTTGGTATTACTGTAAAATTTGTCGATGGTGATAATCCTGCTGATTTTGAAAAGCACATTGATGAAAAAACGAAAGCCATTTATTTGGAAACCATTGGCAACCCACGTTTTAATATCCCCGATTTCGATGCCATTGCAGCTATTGCGAAAAAACACGATATTCCGTTAGTGGTTGATAACACGTTTGGTGCAGCAGGTTACCTGTTTAGGCCTATCGAACACGGGGCTAATATTGTTGTTGAATCGGCTACCAAGTGGATTGGCGGGCATGGTACAAGCATTGGCGGGGTCATTGTTGATGCCGGTAACTTTAACTGGGCCAACGGTAAATACCCGCAATTTACCGAACCATCCGAAGGATACCATGGACTAAAATTTTGGGATATATTTGGCACGCCGGGGCCGTTTGGCAACATTGCATTCATAATTCGTGCAAGGGTCGAAGGGCTTCGTGATTATGGTGCTTCTTTAAGCCCTTTCAATGCTTTTCTGTTATTGCAAGGCTTGGAAACGCTCTCGCTTCGTGTACAACGCCATGTCGATAATGCACTTGAACTGGCGCAATGGCTCGAAAAACACCCAAAGGTAGAGTACGTCGAATACCCGGGCTTAAGCAATAGTCCATACCTCAACCTCGCTAAAAAATACCTTAAAAATGGATTTGGTGGAGTCTTATCATTTAAAATAAAAGCTGGAAAGGAAGCTGCCGATAAGCTCGTAAACAACCTAAAATTAATAAGCCATCTCGCTAATGTTGGAGACGCCAAGTCGTTAATTATTCACCCCGCATCAACCACTCACCAGCAATTGTCTGAGAAAGAACAATTGAGTTCAGGTGTTGTGCCTGGAGCATTGAGGTTATCCGTTGGCATTGAGAATATTGAGGATATAAAGGCCGATTTGGAGCAGGCATTTGGTGTTTTGTAAATATTTATAACCATTTGTCGCATATCAACATTTATATCTGTTTATATTTTAAAAATACGCATAACCTAACGATCCGGTTAAATTTAACTTTCCGGTTCGTTAAGTTTTCAAAACATTTGTTTATGCGTCTTTAAATAATTATTTCTTCCTCAGTAGCCAGCATAAGTATAATAGTGCGAAACCAATTTATGCTAAGTGCATTTTTACACTTATTTTTTTTTACGACTAAATACGCATTGCTTTGAACCAACTTATATATTTTATTTGTACAGTAAAACAATAGATAATATGATAATATATTAAAACTGTAAAATGAAAAAACTTTTCACCACTACACTACTTATTGCAATGGTTTTTATTCATACATATGAAATTCATGCCCAGTTTAAAGTCGATGCCCAGTTGCGCGACCGCTTTGAACTTAGGGATGGTTATCAGAAATTAGCAGCAGATGGTTCTACTCCGACAGCCTTGGTTTCACAACGAACCCGTATTTCATTCAGTTACGAAACCGATAACCTGAAACTTGTTTTTACACCACAAGATATAAGGTTATGGGGTGGCGATGCAGTTGTAAGTTCATCGGGCGTGGCAAATAACACAAACATTGGTTTATTTGAAGGTTTTGCCGAAGTAAAACTTGGAAATCTGGGATGGGTTTCTGCCGGACGCCAACAATTGAAGTACGATAACGAGCGTATTTTGGCAGCCCGTAATTGGAACCAGAATGGGATGAGTTACGATGCTTTGGTTTTTAAGTTAAAATTAGCTGAATGGAAACTGCATATCGGAAGTTCATGGAATTCACTTAACGAAACCACTTCCGATAACCTGTACCCAGTGAGCAGGATTAAATCCTATAATTTTCTATGGGTAAACCGCAAGTTCAGCGATAATTTTTCAACTTCACTGTTGCATGTTGCTTCAGGTGTTACCGAAACTGATACAACCAATACGCTTAATTTCAGACAAACAACAGGTTTTTATTCTAAATATAACAAAGACAATTTAAGTATTTGGGGAAATGTTTATTACCAATATGGTAAAAACCAAATTGGTACTGAGGTAAGAGCTTTCATAATTGATGCTGATGCAAGCTATAAAATCGGGAACTTTACTCCGGGTATCGGTTTGGGTTATTTGTCGGGCAACAGAAAAACCGGGGCTGACCAAACCACCGATAACCTTTTTGATGTGCTTTATGGTGCACGGCACAAATACTTTGGTTTTATCGATTATTTCAGGTCATTCTCATCACACACCAAACAAGGAGGTTTAGCCGATTATTATTTTTACCTGGATTACAAATTTTCAAAATCAGTCAACGTTCGAAATATAGGACACATCTTTCAATTGGCTCAAACCAACCCAACAACACCAACTGACAAATACTTAGGTTACGAGAACGACCTTATTTTGAAATACAAATTTAACGATTGGGGAGCTCTTGAAGGGGGTTATGTATTTTATTTACCTACCGAATCGCTAAAAACCATTCAGGGGGTAGCTAACGACAAGTTTTCACAATTTGTTTACATCCAATTAACCCTCACCCCAACATTATTTAAACAAGAAGTTCAACCCAAATAGTAATCCTATAAAATAATTTATAATGAGAAAAATAAGCATTCTTTATTTATTCATAGCAGCCCTATTGATATCGTCCTGCGTTTCAAAAAAACAAAAAGAAAATACCTTAAGTTTTTCTGGAGCATTTGCCCTTTACCCATTAGCCGTTAAATGGTCGGAAGAATATCAGAAAGAACACCCGGATATTCGTTTTAATATATCTGGTGGTGGTGCCGGAAAAGGGATGGCCGATGCCCTTGCTGGTGCAGTTGATCTTGGAATGTTCTCCAGAGAAATTTCACAGGAAGAAATCAATCAAGGCGTTTGGTGGGTAGGGTTAACTATTGATGCTGTGCTACCCACTATTAGCGAAAAAAATCCTCACCTCGGAATTATACAAAAAAGAGGATTGACTAAGGAGGAATTCAAAGGTATTTTTATTGATGGAACCATTACCGACTGGAGTCAAATAGTAGATACACCTGAAAAACTTGAAATTAAGGTCTATACTCGCTCCGATGCTTGCGGTGCTGCCGGTACCTGGGCAAAATACTTAGGTGGATCACAGGAAAATCTTCAAGGTGTGGGAGTTTTTGGCGACCCTGGCTTAGCTGAAGTTATTGTTAACGATGCTGCAGGTATTGGTTATAATAACACTGTTTATGCTTACGATATTAAAACCAGACAACACCGTCCAGGAATTGTCGTTATTCCCATTGACATTAATGGCAACGGTACTATTGATGACGATGAGGCTATTTATGACAATTATGATGCCGTACAAAACGGTATAGCATCAGGTAAATATCCTTCACCTCCGGCACGTGAACTGTATTTTGTATCAAACGGTAGACCCACAAAACAGGCAACACTCGATTTTTTGATATGGACACTAACCGAAGGACAAAAGTTTGTTGAAGAGGCTGGATATGTTACTATTGATAACGATAAAATAAATGAATATATAGAGAAACTAAAATAGATTATGCTATTTCGACGAATTTTATTAGATAAAATTACGGGCATTTGGATGGTTACCGCATTGGTAGCCATTCTCCTTTTACCCGTTTTTATAGGGATGGGTCTTTACCTAAAAAGCATTCCACTGTTTGAACATCAGGATTTATGGCAACTAATCAGTACATCCGAATGGGCACCAACACTTGGCAAATTCGGATTTTGGCCGTTTATAGCAGGCTCCCTTTATGTTACAATTCTGGCTTTTGTGTTTTCTGCCCCGGTTTGCATTTTGGCTGCCATTTATTTAACCCAGTTTTCTTCAAAACGTCTGGTGCGTTTTATGCACCCGGTAATAGATATTTTAGCAGGCTTACCTTCAGTAATTTATGGGGTATGGGGTGTTTTGGTTGTGGTGCCATTTATTTCAAATTTTTTAGCTCCGCTATTTAATATTGATTCATCGGGTTACACTATTTTTGCCGGTGGTATTGTGCTTTCAATTATGTGTGTTCCTTATATTCTTAACATGTTAATTGAGGTTTTTAATACAGTACCCATGGGTCTTAAAGAAGCATCACTATCACTAGGTGCTACCTTCTGGGAAGCAGTGAAACATGTTGTTATCCGTAAAAGTTATCCAGGTATTATTTCAGCTTTTGGCTTGGGGATTGCCAAGGCTTTTGGCGAAACCATTGCAGTAATGATGGTGGTTGGCAATATGGTTCAAACACATTTTAGTCCTTTTGAGGCTGGATACCCCTTGCCAGCTTTAATTGCCAATAATTATGGTGAGATGCTTTCTATACCCTTGTATGATTCAGCGCTAATGTTTGCGGCCTTGCTTCTGTTTGCTATCATATTAATAATAAATTTAATTTTCAGGTATTTCATTTATAAAACAAGGGAACGATGAACAGGAGAAAGATTTTAGAAGAAAAAATATTCAGAATTCTATCAGGCTTTGCAACTTATTCTTTAATTGCAATTCTTGCATTTATAATTGTAATTATTTTTGTAAAAGGTTTCAATGCACTCAACCTCGATATGATAATAAAAACACCTAAGGGAGGCTATTATTATGGGGGCGAGGGAGGTGTGTTAAATGCAATTGTAGGTTCTTTATACATAGCATTGGGAGCAACATTTATTGCTATTTTTATTGGCGTACCAGCTGCTTTGTACATAAATGTGCAACTTATTCGGTACAAACGCACACAAAACGCCATCCGTTTCTTTTTAGACACACTGTGGGGCATACCTTCAATAGTTTATGGTGCATTCGGTTTTACTTTGATGTTATTTTTGGGAATGAATGCATCTTTACTGGCTGGTATTATAACCGTTGCTCTTCTTATAACACCTATTGTTGTTCGCACTTTTGATGAGGTTTTGAGTACAATCCCCAAAGGATTGCATGAAGCAACATTAGCTCTAGGTTCTACTAATACCGAAATGGCTTTCAAAGTTCTTTTTAAACAAGGTTTTTCTGGTTTTGTAACCGCCTTATTATTAGCATTTGGCCGTGGAATTGGTGATGCTGCTTCAGTGCTGTTTACAGCCGGTTATACCGATTTGATACCAAAATATTTAGATGAACCTGCCGCTACTTTACCTTTAGCTATTTTCTTCCAATTGGGTTCACCTATTCCTGAAGTAAGGGAACGTGCATTTGCTGCAGCAACTATTCTCACAATAATAATTCTAATTATAAGCCTGTCAGCTCGCTTTATTTCTAAAAGATATTCTAAATCAAATTTAACTTAAACAAAATGATTTCTCAAAATTTTGATACAATGATAGAAAAGGAAGGAATTGAAATATTGACCAAAAATCAAAACGAGTCAATTTTAAGGGTTAGGAACTTGAATGTTTATGCTGGCGAACATCATATTTTAAAAAATATTGACCTGGAAATTCCAAAGAATAAAGTAACTGTACTTTTAGGTCCTTCCGGTTGCGGAAAAACCACTTTGCTCAAGTGTATGAACAAACTTACCGATTTGTATAAAGAGTTAAAAGTTGATGGAAATATTTTTATTGAAGGTGATGATATTCTGAATACATCTGTAAACATACCTTCGATTAGGCAAAAAATGGGATTACTTTCACAACGTCCTTATCCGCTACCGGTTTCAATTTATAAGAATGTTGCCTATGGTTTAAAATTAAAAGGTGTGCGCGATAAAAGTTTAATTGAATACAGCGTTGAGAAGCATTTAACCGAAGTGGGTTTATGGAACGAAGTAAAAGACCGGCTTCACCATTCAGCTACAAGCTTATCAATAGGCCAGCAACAGCGCCTTTGTTTAGCCAGGGGGTTGGCTGTAAAGCCACGTATTATTTTAGCCGATGAACCTACTTCAGCACTTGATCCTATTTCAAGTAAGATAATTGAAAATTTATTCAGACAGCTCAAAAAACACTATACCATAATTTTAGTTACACATGTTATGCGGCAAGCTGTTCGTTTGGCCGATAATGTTGTATTTATGGCCGATGGTGAAATTGTTGAACAAGGCAGGCCTGAGGTGTTGTTTAAGAATCCGAAAACTTTAAAATTAAAAGAATATATGGTTGAGGGAAATTAAAGTTAAATAAAAGGAAGGTTTGCCCTTCCTTTTATTGAAACTACTCAACTTTTTTATTAAAAGTGCAGTATTTACCGGCTTGGTAATAAAATCGTTGCAGCCAGCTTCCATGGCTAATTTCTCTTCAACATTCAAAGCATAGACAGTTTGGGCTATACTATTTACTTTAGTATCGGTTTTCCGTATTTCTCTTACCACTTTCAATCCGTTTATATCGGGTAACCGTATATCCAATTATATTACATCGAGCTATTTGCCATTATTTCCTGATAATTTAACGTGTTAATTGGTACATCTTCAACCAGTAAACCTTTTTAATGTGAGGTAAGCGTTTTCGTTTCTCCATCTATGTCAGGTATATTTTTACTATTATCAATAATTTTTTTCGCAGGCAAGCAAAATTGAATTGTTGAACCCTTGCCTGATACCGATTCAACATGATTATTGCCTCCCATTAATTCCATTATTTCTTGAATAATGGATAAGCCAAGCCCTTTACTTCCAAGCAATTGTAAAACTGTGTCTTTAATAATAAACGAAACTGAAATTAGGTTTCACCGGGCGTTTTAATGTAAGTGTCTGCTAAATGCGGAAAAAAAGCATTGACGGTGGAACCCCCCAAGAGAATAAATTGATCCAGTGGGGTTTATTTCCATCAAATCGAGTGGATAATGGGTTTTGCATTTAATGAACTGCGTAAAGAAAATGCTATAATGATAATTATTTCTGGACTTGTAATAATAAAACAAAAATATTCAGAGGTTTTAACATGAAAAGTAACCACAGCATTAGAGATGTGTGGAAAATAGCAAAAACATTTCAATGAAATTGATATTGAAATATTTATAACAGATGTAACCGATTACCCCGACCATAACATTAGGTTTTTTTCTTGATTTTTCTTTTCAAAATAATAACTTCTGAGCTGCCTGTTTACGCTGGTTTGTTTCTAACTCGGATAAGAACCTTGGTACCAAAAAAATGCAGTTACATATTGCACCGGTTATATCGCGGAAGCTTTCCTTGATATGAAAATAATTCTAGGGCTTTTTCGCAACAGAAATGCATTGTACTGACAGATCAAAATGCATAGTGCACGTTTTTTTTAAATCAAAACTTTGGGGTACTACAAATCAATCTATAGAAAATGTAACGATGATGTATGAACACGTTAGAAATTGTTTTAACGACATACAAGCTTGTAATCAACTAAAATAAATCGATATTTAATTTAATTCAAACATCTTTGGAGCAGATGCTGAAATTTTGGTTAAACCCAAAAATCTGATATAAGCTAACCGCTTAAAAGCTGGGTAGGCATGGTACGAAATACCTAATCGCAATTTGAAGGTAGAATAAATGGTTCAATTTGCCTCAAAATGGTTACTTTTGCAACTTAATAATTACAACATGACTGAAATTGAAAAAACTGAAATAATTGCTATAATAGATTCTGAAATTTTGAAACTCACAAAAAGGATTGAAGAATTAAAAGAATTTACTGACCCTATAGCACCCGATGATGCCATTGGGCGTGTATCGAGAATGGATGCCATTAACAATAAAAGCGTTTTTGATGCCAGTATGCGCAATATTCAAACACGATTAGAACAACTAAACCAAATATTGAAAATAACACATAATGCTGATTTTGGTATATGTGCCAAATGCCGTCAATCTATCCCATTTGAACGTTTAAAAATTCGACCTGAAATACGGCTCTGTGCAAATTGTCTGAAAAAATAAATAGTGTTAGGGATGAAAGATTGGTTTCGGTTTGTTGGTAACAACAAGCGTTTATTGAATTTCGGGTTTTTGTTTAATTTTTTCTCATCGTATGGTCAAACGTTTTTAATATCGTTGTTTGTTCCTTTTTGGGTTATTTCGCTTAATATTTCCAACACTGAGTTTGGTTCTTTGTATGCTATAATAACCATAATATCAGCATTTATACTATCCCTTTCTGGTCGATTTATCGACCAAATGCCACTAAAGAAATTTGGGATAATTGTTTTTATTGGTTTAATTATTTCAATAATTATTTTATCACAGGCTTACAGCCTGCCAATTTTAGTGACAGGTCTTCTTTTGGTTCGGCTATTTGGTCAAGGGTTAATGACGCATACATCTTCAACCGGTATAGCAAAGCATTTCGATAATAACAGGGGTAAGGCTTTAGGTTTTACAGCACTGGGACATCCTGTCGGACAGTTTATTTTACCATTAGTCGTTGTTCCTTTAATTGCACTTGTAGGGTGGCGATTGAGTTTGTTGTACATGGCAACTGCTGCTCTTTTATTTATTATTCCAGCTTTATGGGCCATATCGCCGGTAACAGGTTTTGAGCCTGATATTAAAAATGTACATGGTTTAACTTCTTATACCAAAAGTAAATATCTTAAAAGCTTTAAATTTTGGATAATTGCAACAAACATATTTGTTGTTCCATTTATTTGCACTGCTTTATTTCTGTATCAATATACCATTGGGCAAAACAAGGGTTGGGATGCTTCCTGGGTTGCTTTTTCTTTTGCTTTTTATGCTGTATTTAATGCGGTTGCATTATTGTTATCGGGTAGCTTGGTTGACCGTTTCTCGGGTATTAAATTATTTCCTTTATATCTGATACCAACATTTATTGCACTTATTTTAATGTCCATCATTGACAATAAATGGGTTTTCCCATTGTTTTACGCATTACTTGGTATATCCACTGGATTAGGCAGCACCATTAAAACAGCTATGCAAGTCGAAGTATATGGAAAAAACAATCTTGGGAAAATACGAAGCTATTTTAGCACCATCCTTGTATTGAGCACCGCTTTGGGGCCTCCGGCATTTGGGTATTTTATTGACCACAATTTCTCATTTAATACCATAGTGCAGGTGTTTGGTGTTGTTGTTATAATTATTATGGGGTTAAGTTTCAAATTGTTTAATAACAAAGCCCCACATACGCGGGGATTAGTAAAATAGAATAAATTAGCATAAACATCCATACACCAAAGTTCACAAAAGAACAGGAATTAAACATGGATGTTCAACGATATGGATTTAAAGAAAAATTAAAATTGCATATAAAATGCTCGGTTATACGAGGCTAAAATCTTAATAGTGCATTGCCCCAACCGTAAGCATTGATAGAAATGAGACGTACAAAAATTATGACAGACGAAAAAAGAGAGAAAGAGTATCTATTTAAATTACTCAAAAAGGTAGACTTAAAATTATCCGAAATTAACGAAGCAATAAAATTAAAAAGCGATGAAGTTGCTTCCATGAATAAGCACATGCAAGACCATAAGACAGACATGGACCATCTTGAAAAGAATAATATGCGTGAAGCTATTTTTAACTTTTCATTACAAGGAGAGCATAGTGTTGAAAACAGAAAGAGACTTATCAGGCTCAGAGACACGGCATATTTTGGCCGGATAGATTTTAAGGAAAACCAATCGGATGATTACAAAAAAATCTATGTAGGAGTTCATAATTTTCAAGATACCGAGTCGAATGCAAATTTGGTGTACGACTGGCGAGCACCTATTTCCAGTTTGTTTTACGACTTCGAATTAGGCGAAGGCTTTTATGAAACGCCAACCGGGATTATAAGGGGTAATATCTCACTGAAACGCCAATTCAGGATACGGAAGGGAGAATTGGAATACATGCTCGACACCGATGTAACCATTCATGACGAAGTGCTTCAGAAAGAACTCAATCAAGCTTCGAGTGCCAAAATGAGAAACATTGTGGCAACCATTCAAAAAGAACAAAATGCGATTATACGAAATGAAGAGGCTCGTCACTTAATCATACAAGGGGTAGCAGGTTCCGGAAAAACTTCTATTGCCTTGCACCGTATTGCCTTTTTACTGTATCGTTTTAAAGAAACCATAAGCTCGGAAGACATATTGATAATTTCCCCAAACAAAGTTTTTGCCAGCTATATATCCAACGTACTTCCCGAGCTGGGCGAAGAAACAGTTGCAGAAACCAGCATGGAAGAAATAGCAAGCGAAATACTTGAATATCAGGTCAATTTCCAGACATTCTTTCAGCAGGTTGCCGAATTGTTAGAAAAGAATGACCCTAAATTAATTGAACGGATACAATTCAAATCGTCCAATGAAATATTAATAAAAATTGATGAGTACATAAATTATCTTGAAAATGAAGGTTTCAAAATTACAGACATTACGGTAAAAGGAAAACCTGTCCCTGCATGGTTTATTCGTGAGTCTTTTATCAAATACCAACGAATGCCTTTGCTTAAAAGATTTAATGAAGTTGTCAGGGAGATTGTTGATAATATCTTTATACACTATCGAATAGAAATTCAATACAAAGACCGAACAGACCTGCATACTGCAATAAGGAACATGTTCCCTTCATACAACCCAAGGATGTTGTACAAGGGGTTTTATGAGTGGCTTGGTAAACCCGAATTGTTAAAAACAAAAGCCGGAAATACATATGAATGGAGTGATGTGTATGCCTTTATATACTTAAAATCGCGTTTGGAAGGATTAAAACCGGATTCTAAAGTAAAGCATTTGGTTATTGATGAGATGCAAGACTATTCTGAAGTACAATACAAAGTTTTGAGCACGCTTTACCCTTGCAAAAAAACCATTTTAGGCGACATCAACCAATCGGTCAACCCTTTTAGTTCGTCAAATTTACCCATCATTGAAAAAGTATTTAGCAGTGCCACAACTATGACTATGCTAAAAAGCTATCGTTCAACGTTTGAAATCACTCAATTTACCAAACGCATCAGCCAAAAAATTGAGGTCGAAGCCATTGAACGGCACGGAGAAGAACCGCGACTCATTTTGTGCAAAAACAATGAAGAGGAATTTTCCAAGATAAAATCATTAATAACAAAATTTGAGGAAGGTGATTTTAATTCATTGGGTATCATATGTAAAACCCAAAAACAAGCCGACCATTTACACGAGGCTTTAAAAAACAGCTATGATATTAATTTGCTTAACGCTGTGAGCGTAGCATTTGGTAGAGGAATTGTAATTACAACGGCTCATTTAGCCAAAGGCTTAGAGTTTGATAAAGTAATTGTTCCTTATTGTACAGAAAAGAATTACCGAACCGAGCCTGACAAACAAATGCTTTATGTTGCTTGTACAAGAGCAATGCACAAGTTATTTATTACGCACACAGGTAAATTGACCCAATTAATTGCATCTTAAAATGAACTGTACGCTATGTGATACAATTTTGGATAAAATGGCTGATGACTATTATTTCATTTGCCCTACTTGTGGTGCTTATGTAAAAGACAAGAAATTTTTTCTTACCAGCCAACAAGAGAAAGAACGCTACCAAGAACATAACAACGATGTAAATGACATCGGTTATCAGACCTTTACTTCGCCTATTACCAATGCTATCATCACAAACCAGAATAAAATGCAACTTGGTTTGGATTATGGTTCCGGTACAGGGCCGGTAATATCAAAACAATTAAAAGACTTAGGTTTTCAAGTGAAATTGTACGACTTTTATTTTTATCCAAACCAAGAATATATCAATTATCAATATGATTATATTTTCAGTTGCGAAGTTTTTGAACATTTTCATAATCCAAAACAAGAAATTGAAAAACTATTGTTGCTTTTAAAGCAAGGAGGTCATTTTTATATAATGACGCATCTGTATCAACCAAAAATAGATTTCACAAATTGGTATTACAGAAATGACCCAACTCATGTTTTTATTTTCACTTCAAAAACAATAGAATTTGTCGCAAGAAAATACAATTTGATTATTGAAGAAATGACTGATAGATTGATAATACTAAAAAAAAACCTTAAAAAATAAAAAAGATACTGACTGGTGCGCAGTACCTGGCAAAAAGTTTATGTTGAACTACATCCTTTAGGGCGAGCGCTATGCACTTTATGACGTTTTTGATTGGTTTTAACATAGAATGAGAAAAAAATATACTAAGGTTCAGTGAAGTATTCCTGTTTTTTTTTGAAGCTGTTACCAGGCATAATTGGTAATGGCCGGGCATAGATTTCCCAAGCTTCATGAGTGGGATACAATTCCATGAGCCCTGAAAGTTTTCGGGGTAAGGTAAAATTCCCTTTAACTTGTCAATACACAGCTGTTAGCCACAAGGCTGACAAAAAAATCCTGCAAAACATGACCAATGAACTGAAAATATAATTAGTTTTGGAGTCTGAAAAATTAAAATTTAATGACAATGGACGAAGGCCCGTATCATAGTATTTTAAAGTATTAACTATTCTGTGAGGGCATTGTGTTTCCTTACAGAATAAAATGGTAAGGAGACATCATCATGATTAAAATCTTCAAAACATTCGGCGGCTATGTTGAAATCAACGAACCACAAAAAGGTTGCTGGATTAATACGACAAATCCATCACATGAAGAAATCCAAAAGCTAAATACAGAATTTGGATTACCAACTGATTTGATTAATGACATTTTAGACCAGGACGAAAGGCCACGTATTGAATTTGACGATAACTGGACTTTGATTATTATTCGTATACCAGTAGAAATAAAAAAAGATGGAGTTCCGTTTCATACAATTCCTTTAGGCATTTTTATGACAGGAAACTTTACCTTAACTTTGTGTTTACAAGACAATGAAGTATTGCCTATAGGACAACCATCGCCATTTAGAGATCAATACAAGGAAATAGCCGACAGTATTAATTTTATACTCCGTTTAATTCTCCGCTCAGGAAATTTGTACCTGCGTTATTTAAAGCAAATAAACCACATGACTTCGTTAATAGAACAAGATCTTGAAAAATCAATTAAAAACAAGGAATTGAACAAATTATTGAAAATGGAAAAGTGTTTGGTTTATTTTATTACCTCAATAAAAGCAAACGAAATCGTTTTGGCAAAACTTCGTAATTCAAAAAAGATAACAACCGAAATCAACGAAGACTTGCTCGAAGATGCTTTTATTGAAAATAAACAAGCCCTTGAAATGGCACAGATATATTCGGATATTCAAAGCGGAATGATGGACGCATTTGCTTCGGTAATTTCAAATAACCTGAACGTGGTAATGAAACAATTAACTCTTATCTCGATAATTTTAATGATTCCGACTTTGATTGCAAGCATTTTTGGAATGAATATTCCTAATTATATGGAAAACTCATTGTGGGCAATGCCATCAATTATTGCCGGTTCATTGTTATTATCATTTCTTGGAGTAATTATATTTAGAAAAAGGCAGTGGTTTTAAAATATACTCCCTGGTAATCCGATGCTTGCATCAAAAGAAAAGAAATTTATTGATAACCGGTCTGTTTGCAGGCGGTTAAATCATTTATTTTTTATTGGTTTTATCGCTAATTTTAAAATACTTATTTACCAAAAATCAAACTCAGAACTTAATGTATTGTAAAATTGATTCTTACCAATGTTAAATAGTTATTTTCAATGGTACTTTAACAAATGCAGGCTGGTTGCTCGGGCAACATAAAAAAGAACTCCGCATTAACTTTTGCGGCTAAATTAGTTTAATAAAAACAGTATTTTTTTTTGACTTCTATACAAAAGTCTTTGCTTAGTACAGAAAAAAAATAGCTATACTTCTCAATTTTGGTTAAATTGCGGCTGTTTTGAATCGGAATTTTAACATGAAAAAGCATCTTATTTTACTGCTTGTATTAATACTTTCTGTATATACCACCCTTTATAGCCAAAAGGATCAGGGTTACCTCGAAGTGAAAGGTACCGTAAAGGTTGATCGGGAAGGTTTGAGCGGGGCAAAAATTAATTTATATAAAAACGGAACCAAAGATAAGGTATTTATCGCCGACGATGCCGGTCGCTTTGAATTTCGGCTCGATTTAAACAGTAATTACGATTTGGTTTTTTCAAAACGGGGTTATTTCTCTAAAAAATTATTCTTTAATACCCATGTACCCCCTGAGGATGTAGGTATTTGGAATTATAAATTTGCAATCGAACTTATTCCCGAAATCGAGGGGTTTAATGCATCCCTTTTTAACGAACCCATTGGAAAGTTTGAGTTTAACGACCGAATGGGCGATTTTGATTACGATGAAGTGTACACTTCGAATATGCAAAAGCGAATCAAAGCATTGATGGCCGAATACGAAAAAGCCCGGCGCGAAGCCTTCAAAAAACTCATTGCCCAGGCCGACGATTTCTTTAATAATAAAGATTACGACCAGGCCATCGAATTTTACGACAAGGCCATCGATTTGGATCCCTTCGATCCGTATCCCGACGATCAGATTTTTATGATTGGAAAAATCATTCAAAAAGATCAAAATGTCGAAAAGAATTACCAAAAAAATATTGAACTGGCCGATCAGCATTTCAGAGATGAGTTTTACGGCAATGCTCAAAAATACTACCAAAGAGCTATTAAATATAAAAACGAAAAGTATCCAAACGATCAATTGGCACTTATCGAAACCCTGCTCAATCAGGAAGAAGACGATGGTGGCGAAAAACTATATGTACAGACGATTGCAGCGGCCGATCGCCTGTTCCAAAGCCAGCAATACCAACCTTCTCTCGACAAGTATAATGAGGCCTTGGGAATTAAACCCAACGAGACTTATCCTAAAGAGCGTATTACTGAAATCACTGCCATTATGGCCCAGCTCGAAAAAGACAAAAATTCCCGTGAGCAACTCGAAAAAGAATACAATCAAACCATTATGCTCGCCGATTCGCGTTTCGATGCCAAAGATTTAACCACAGCCCGAACACATTACCTGAAAGCCAGTCAGTTGAAACCGGCCGAAACCTATCCCCGAATTCGGTTAACAGAGATTGAGAACCTACTTGCAGCTCAAAAATCGAACGAAGAGAAATACCGACAGTTTATTGCTGTTGCCGATGCTTCGTTTACAGCTCAACAGTACGAATCGGCAAAAAACAACTACCAGTTGGCTTTAAGCATGAAACCAGCAGAGGCGTATCCTACCAAACGAATTAATGAAATCGATGCTTTACTCATGCAATTAACGCAAATGCGTAAACAGGAACTCGACGAAGCTTATAACAAAGCACTGGCCGTTGCCGATGCAGCTTTTAACCGTAAAGCCTACAACGAAGCAAAAAATAGCTATCAGCAAGCACTGAACCTGAAAAAAGAAGAAGCTTATCCACAACAAAAATTAAACGAAATTGAACAGCAATTAGCCTTGAAGGCCAACAAAAAGCGGGCATACGATGTAGCCATTGCACGTGCCGATAATAATTTTAATATCGAAAACTGGGAACTGGCAAAAAGCGACTATCAGGAAGCCCAGGCTATTTTACCCGATGAGCAATATCCACAGACTCGAATTACTGAAATAAATAATAAATTATTGGCCATAAAGAGTGCTGAAAATCAGCGCGTAGCTCAGCAAAAATCCGAGGCCGAATACAATGCATTAGTTGCTCAGGCCGACGCGCTTTTCAATTCTCAACAATGGGAGCAGGCAAAGCGTTTATACCAACAGGCATTGGTCGTAATTCCCGATAAAGTTTATCCCAAACAACGAATTACCGAAATTGACAATACACTTACTTTACTGGCCGAAAGAAACAAACGCTATAATGATGCTATTTTTATGGCCGATGCCAAATTAGCTCAGAATTCGTATGGTGAAGCTTTAACAGCATACAATCAGGCGGCTCAGTTAAAACCCGACGAGACGTATCCCAAACAAAAAATCAGTGAAATTCAGGTATTACTCGAAAACCAACGGAAGAATCAGGTAGCTTACGATAATTACATTAAACTGGCCGATGCCGCCTTTTCATCAAACCAACTTGAAACAGCCCGTTTGAATTATCAATCGGCTTTATCGCTTAAAGTAAACGAAGCCTATCCACTGCAACGTATTGGTGAAATTGATAAACTGATGGCCGAACAATTGGCCAGCAAAGAGGCCCGGGCCCGCATCGATGAGCAATACAAAACCTATCTGGCTTCAGCCGACAAAAATTTTAGCCAGCAACAATTGCAGGAAGCTAAAAACTTCTATACACAGGCTTCTGGTTTAAAACCAAACGAAGCTTATCCCAAACAGCGTCTAGAAGAAATTGATGTGTTAATGGCTGCACAACAGGCAAATCAGCAGGCTTACGAAACCCGAATAAACGAAGGGGCGGCACGCTATAATCAAAAAAACTA
The DNA here is from genome assembly GCA_002840905.1 of Bacteroidetes bacterium HGW-Bacteroidetes-4. Classification (GTDB taxonomy): domain Bacteria; phylum Bacteroidota; class Bacteroidia; order Bacteroidales; family SZUA-534; genus GWE2-40-63. Next base: position 216,560 of record PHDD01000001.1, read on the forward strand.
CAAAGGGGCGCTCGAATCGTATCAGCAAGCAGCACAAATAAAACCAGACGAACCCTTTCCAAAGCAAAAAATTACCGAATTACAAGGTTTATTGGCCAATGAAGCGCAAATGCAACAACAGTATCAGCAATGGATAACTCAGGCCGATTTATTATTCAATCAGAATAAATACAACGAAGCAAAAAATGTTTATCAACAAGCTTCGAATCTGATGCCAGGGCAGGAATATCCGAAGAATCAGTTGTTGCGAATCAATCAGTTGATGGCCGATGCGGCCAGACGCGATGCCACTTCACAAGCTCAGTTAAAAGCTTATAATGCAAAAATTGAAGAAGCCGACTTGTTTTTCGATGCGCAACGCTATGATCAGGCCATTTCGTCGTATAATGCAGCTAAAAAACTTAAACCCGACGAGACTTATCCCGACCAGCAGATTGCCCGAATCAATCAATTGATTCAAAATGCTTCAGCACAATTGGATCGGGACTTTAATCAGGCCATTTTGCAGGGCGACCAGTTTAAACAGCAGAGAAACTATGAACAGGCCAGGCAACAATATAACAAAGCGCTGAACCTAAAACCTCAGGATCCGTTGCCACAATCGAAACTGATCGAGTTGCAAAACCTTATCGACGAGGAGCGTTTGGCTGCTGAGCGGCAAAATAAAACCGATGCAGATTATGCCAATTACCTGAACCGGGCCGATAAAGCCTTTAAAATTGAAGATTATAGTTCGGCTTTAGCTTTGTATAAAGGAGCACAGAATATAAAACCGGCCGAATCGTATCCCAAAAATCAGATTCTGGCTTGCGAACGTAAAATACAGGAACTTCAGGCCCGGGCCATTGCCGACGAAGAAAAACGCAAGCAAGCCGAATTGGCAGCAGCCAAAAGTACTTTTAAAGGAAAAGATTTTGATTACAGTGGCGAAACACGCGATCAACGCTTCCTGAGCGAGCTTTCAAAACAATATCCCGAAGGGGTAACGGTGGAAAATTACGATAAACCAAATAAAAAAATTACCCGGGTAATTGTTAATCACGACGGTATTGCCAAAGAGTATATTAAAGTAGTTTACTCTTATGGTACCTTTTATTTCAGAAACGGGCAAAATATTTCGGGTTCGGTGTTTAATTCTGAAACCAAAGAATAATGTTTTTAAGATCAATTACTGATTTTCGCCTTATTGCTGTATGCAGCTTTTTGCCGATATTTTTATTTGTGGCCTGTCATAATTCCCAATCTTCACAAACCAGTGGGGATCATGCTTACCAGGTCGATTCATTAATGTATGCTCAGGGTTTTATTCTTCAACATACTGATTCGGTACAACAGGTTCAGGTTATTAACCCCTGGCAACATGCCAGTCAGGTTTCATTTAGCTACCTTTTATCAGACAAACCTACCACGCAAACCCTGCAAATTCAAACTCCGGTTAAACGAGTGGTTTGTTTGTCAACCACTCATCTGGCTTTTATCGATGCACTCAACGAGCACCAAAGCGTGGTAGGACTAACCAATCCCAATTTGATTTCGAATACAATTATCAGGGAACAGATTACCAAGGGCTCTACCCGGGATGTGGGAAACGAACAGGCTTTAAATTATGAAACAATTTTGGATTTAAATCCCGATGTAATTTTTGCTTATAGTGTGGGTGCCGAAGCCCAGGGAATGTATCAAAAATTTTCGGAGTGGGGAATTCCTGTTGTAATGGTAGCTGAATATCTTGAAACATCGCCATTGGCCAAAGCCGAATGGATTAAATTCTTTGCCCGGTTTTACAACAAAAACGACCTGGCCGATTCCCTGTTTGACAGTTTGGAAAACTCCTATAACAATTATAAAAACCTGGTTTTAAACAGTAAAGAACGACCAAAAGTTTTAAGTAGTTTACCGTTTAAAGATGTTTGGTATGTTCCGGGAGGAAATTCATTTATGGCTCGTTTTATTCATGATGCCGGAGGTTTATACTTATGGGAAACAGATACGTCACGCGAAAGCCTGGCCCTTTCCATTGAGCATGTTTTTCACCGCGGACAGGAAGCCGATATTTGGATTCATACCGGTTTAGCTCAATCAGTCGATGATATCGTTAAAGCCGATCCCCGGATGGCCAATCTTCGCCCAGTTAAACTTGGAAAGGTATACAATAACAATAAGCAGATGACTGAATACATGGGAAACGATTTTTGGGAAAGTGGCGTAATGCATCCACAACTGATATTAAAAGATTTAATACAGATTTTTCATCCCAATGTAATTCAGGATTCTTCATTTACCTATTATCAACACCTGCCATGATTTATTATCAGGAAAACTTACTTGCTATTCGAACCTGGCAACCGGGCGATGAACCCTTTTTGGCGCATCATGCCAATAATTATAATATTTGGAAATATGTTATGGATTTATTTCCGCATCCATACACTTACGATGATGCTTTATCATGGATTGAATTGCAGAAAGACAGGGAAAAAATTACCAATTTTGCCCTGGTTTACGATGGGGAACCAGTGGGTAACATGGGCGTTATTCCCGGTTGCGATGTGTATAAAAAAAACCTGAATGTTGGCTATTGGTTAAGCGAGGACTTTTGGGGCAAGGGGATTACTACTCAGGCGCTTTTGTGGTTTATTCCTTATGTAATAAAACAATTTGAGCCCAATCGTTTGGCTGCCTCGGTTTTTTCAAATAATAAAGCCAGTATGCAGGTGCTTATGAAATGTGGATTTAAGCAGGAAGCGGTTTTAAAAAATGCCATTATTAAGGCAGGTCAGGTACTCGATGAACATATTTTTATTTACAATATTTAAGTTTTGACTCGGAAACAAATCATATTATTGGTTTTTTTGGGGTTCTTTGGAATCCTTCTTTTTTTTATCGATTTAATGATTGGATCGGTAAAAGTACCTTTTGGTGATTTTATTCAAACTTTGTTTACAAAAGACGAAACGCTGCCCTGGTACCGCACCATTTTTGATTTTCGCTTGCCCAAGGCTATAGTAGCAACTTTGGCAGGAGCCGCATTGGCTGTAAGTGGCTTGCAAATGCAAACCCTTTTTAGAAACCCATTGGCAGGTCCATATATTCTGGGAATTAGCTCTGGAGCAAGTTTAGGCGTAGCCCTTTTGGTTTTGGGATTTCCCTCGCTATTGGGTTTGGGTTTTCATTTTATAATTGGCCAGTGGGCCATGGCTTTAGCAGCCTGGATTGGAGCTTCAGCGGTATTGGTGTTGATTATGGCCATTAGTTATCGGGTAAGAGATATTATGACCATATTAATTTTTGGTATTATGTTTGGAAGCGCAGCTTCAGCCCTGGTAAGTATTCTGCAGTATTTTGGTGCCGACGCATCGGTAAAAGCATTTGTTATATGGACAATGGGCAGTTTGGGAGGAATTACCAACAATCAGCTTTGGGTTTTTGTGCCCGGCATTTTAGCAGGTTTGCTCATCGCATTTTTGCTTCCCAAACGACTGAATGTGCTTTTGTTGGGCGAAGATTATGCCCGAACCATGGGTCTTAATATTACGCTTACCCGGATAATGGTTTTTGCCAGTACCAGTTTATTGGCAGGAACGGTAACGGCTTTTTGCGGTCCCATTGGCTTTATCGGAATTGCAATTCCCCATATTGCCCGGCTTTTATTCAAAACAGCCAATCATTTTGTTTTGGTTCCGGCCTCGGTGTTATTGGGCGTCAGCATTTTGCTTATAAGTGATATTGTTTCGCAATTACCCGGTAACAGCGCTGTTTTGCCCATAAATTCAATTACTGCCATATTAGGTATTCCTATTATTATTTGGATTGTATTCCGAAATAAAAAACTGTCGTCGCTTATTTAAAGATTCATGACAAAGAACCATTCATTACATATTGAGAATTTACAGATAGGCTATTCAAATAAAAAGCAAAAAGTAAGTTTATGCGAACCAATTTCGGTTAAGGTTTCAGCGGGTTCACTCATAGCTCTGATTGGTCCGAACGGAGCCGGAAAAAGCACTTTAATTAAAACGCTTTGCAAGTTAAATCCGGCCTTAAGTGGAAAGATTTTGGTTGAAGGAGAATCACAACACAGCATTTCAAGAACGGAATATGCCAAAAAAGTAAGCCTGGTTTCTACCGAATTAATTCGGTTTAATAATTTAACCGTTGCCGAGGTTGTTGCCTTAGGACGTTATCCCTATGGTCAGTGGTATCAGCATATTTCTCCTGATGATCAGGTGTTTATTGATAAAGCATTAAAAAATGTGGGCATGGAAGCTTTTAATCAGCGCCTGGTTAACAGCTTAAGCGATGGCGAGTTTCAACGGGTTATGATAGCACGTGCACTGGCCCAGGATACACCAATTTTAATTCTCGATGAACCCACGGCTTTTCTCGATATAGCCAATAAGCACCATATAGTTAGTTTATTGTGGCAATTGGCCCGCACTCAAAACAAAACCATTTTATTTTCAACTCACGATCTAAACATTGCCATGCAATTTGCCGATTTGTTTTGGGTGTTAACAAAACAGGGATTAAGCGATGGTGCACCTGAAGATATGTTGCTGAACGGAACTTTAAAAAGGCTATATGCCGAAACGGGCTTAACTTTTGATGCAGATAAAATGCAATTAGCTTACCCGCATAAAAAAAATCAAAATGTTCATATTAAAGGCAAAGGCTACGTAGTTTCTATAACTAAATTAGCTTTGGAACGTCTGGGATTTGATACGAATTGTAACAAAGCAGCTACATTTGTCGTCTCTATTGTCGTTAAGAATGGGCAAAATTACTGGTGCCTTAATGACGATGAAACAAAACGGTTTTTAACGCTTATGGAGCTTCAATACGAAATAAAATCGAATTATTTATAGGAAACCAAAACAAGCACTTATGGATATCACAGCAAAAAAAATCACCTCGTATGTATTGGCCTTATTGGTGGTGGTTGTAACTTCAATTGCCTTACTGGCTATTTGGGATATTATTAGCCTGGAATACGTGGTTAAAAAGATTATGTCGTCGTTGCTGGTAATTTTTGCAGCTTCGGTGGTTACGCTATTTATTTTTAATGTAGTTGTTAAAGATAATTAGCCGGATAAAATCTGTTTTAAGATTTTCCGAACGTTCGGGAAAAAGAGGCCGGTAAAATTTTGGCTGCTTTTTCCGGCCTCATGAAGGATTTCTTCTATGTTCCTTCTGGTTATTCGATAGTCCGGTCAGTTTGGCCGGACTATTTCTTTTTAAACTCGTCCTGAAGCATCAGCTCCAGGGTTTCCACATCGATGCGTTTACCCAGAATATTTTTATTCTTGTCGAGCAGATAAATCGATGGGGTAGATCGTATGTCGTAATTTAATCGAAATTGCGACTGGTTGTAAGGATCCCATCCGTTGTGCCAGTTCTCCAATTGTTGCGATTCAATAAAATTTGTCCATTCTTCTTTATCGAATTGGGTGTAAATGCCTAAAACTTCAACCCCTTTTTCCCAATATTTTTCTGAGAGTTTTTTCATCACCGGAGTGGTTTTTTTGCAATGGCCACAAGTAGGCTCATAAAAGAACAAAACCAAATAATCGGCATTTATCATATACATCGATAAAAACTGGTCGTTGGGATCCAGTAACTTAATATCTTTGGCTTTTATTCCAATCAGGTTTGGTTTTATCTCATTTACTCGTTCTTCTACTTTTTTTAACCAATCGGGATCGGCCCAGGGGGCATTACCGTTCAGGTAATAATTTTCGGCAAAAAACACAAACGCTTTATCCATTCCCATTATGTTAGAATTGTTGTATTTGTTAAAAAGCATTTGCAGGGTATATTTAAAAACTTCTTCATTGCTTTTTGCTTTTTCAAGTACCATTCGGCTTTCTTTTATAACAGTATCGGGAGCGGGTACAATTAACCGTTCAAAATAGCGATCGATTTTTGGATGATAAAACTGCGTGCGTAAAAGGCGTTCGTCAGAAAAGTTTATGTTGTCGAAATAATGTGCTTTGTAGTATTTATATTGGAACATGGAATCGATGATTACGCCATTTTCGTCGCGTGGTGGTTCGGGAACTTCAACTTCCTTATTAATTTTTAATATCGATGCCAGCAGCGATTCCGGATGCCTGGTTTCAATTTCGTTCCACTTGTCCTTTACCTGTTGATGTAGTATTTGCAGGCTATCGTTCAGTTTTTGTTTCTCGTTTTCAGGTAAAACCAATTTCAGGCGATCGCGAATATCAATGGCTTTTTCGCTTTGCCTAGTCATAAATTGTTGATAATTTAGGTATAAACCCATTTCAGGACTGTCTTTCGAGGAAAGATTTTTTACCAGGTCACCCGGATTCCCATTGTATTTTGTCGATACGCTAAACTTTTGGTATTTGTCGACAACTAATTCAAAAAACAGGTTTCCGGGTAGCAATACAAAATAAATACCGCCATCCAGGGGTTCATTGCCCGTAAACGTTCCGTTTCCTTTATTATCAAGTATAAGGGTGTCTTTTGCGTATTGTTTGTCGCCGTAATAGTAACCCAAATATATGGTGCTATCAGCCAGGTTGTCAAGGTGCACTTTTATTTGGTAGCCTTGGGCCAGCGATTGCAATGCGAAAGCGCTTAAAAATAAGCTGATTAATAATACAGTACATTTTAAATTACGATAATTCATATTCCTTTTTTTTTATTTTAAAAATTAGAATGACCTGCGTTCATTTCCAAGGTCAAATTTAATAATTAACTACAAATGCACTAAAAATGGTATAGCTATTTTAAAGCTTTGCTTTTATTGCAGGCTTATTCAAAGTAAATAAACAACTTAACCATTTAATTGTAACCATTCATTAATAAATATTCCAATAAAATCAATTTAGGTTTAATTGTGTTGGGTATTCATTTTGATTATAATTAGAAAAGCAGTACTTTAACCAACATTAATTCAGAAGCTGTAGCGAATGCCAGAACCATTATCGTATAAGGACTTAGAGCAGCAGGTTAAAGCGTTGAAACTGGAAAAAATGGCCTTGTTGGACGAACTTCAACAAAGCCAGAAAAAGTTTCATCTTAAAGAGAGTTTGCTCAATCAAATTGCCAACGATACCAAAGAAGGTATTGTTGTTATTCAGCGCGACGAAATTAAATTTGCCAATCAAACAGCGCTGCAAATTCTGGGTTACAGCTTTGAGTTGTTAGAATCATTTAAGTTTACCGAATTGGTTGATGTTGATTACAAAGGACAGTTGATTCAGTATTTAAGTGAACTTGACACCAGTAAAAACCATTCCGAGAGTCTGGAATTGGTAATGCTTAACTCAAAAAAACAAAAAATTGAGGTAAACCTTTTCTGCAAAAAAATTGCCTTCCCCAATAATCAGGCAGCCATAAAAATTCGATTTGAAAATATTCAGGAACTAAAAAGTAAAGAAAAAGAAGTAGAAACTTTACGCAAAGCCGTTGACTTCCTCGATAGTTATATGTCGGAAGGGATTGTTTTGCTTTCCATTACTAATAACGACGATAAGAGTTTATTTGCATGTGTAATTGACGAATTGAATTCGGCAGCTGCAAAAATAATGGGTAAAGAAATCAAGCAAATAGTTGGGCACACCTTATACGATGTGATGAAACCTGATCAAACATTTCACATATCCGAACCATCCCATACTTCTTTTAACGAAACCTTTGAACTTTACATAACCAATATAAAAAAATACATTCAGTTCCATTTGTTTGCCGTTGCACCAGGTAAAATTGCCTGTAAAATAACCGATATTAGCGACTATTATTTAACCAAACAGCAGCTAAATAAAAACCTGCAGCGGAACGAACTCTTTACCGAAGTTATTGGAATTTTCAATTCAACCAGTTCATACAGCCATAAGTACAAGCAGGTTATCGACCGCATTGTCTATCATTTTAAACCCAAACGCATTTTTATTATTCGCAACAGCGAGAATCAAAAAAAAGGTAAGTTGTTAATTCAGTATGCTCATTCTGAAGCATCAGAATTACCCGCCGATTTTGCCATAGATTTTGAAGCGGTTCCCTCATGGAATAAAATGTTGATGGATAGGAAAATGATTCTGGGTTTTATGCTTGAATACCTTCCTGATGATCTGAAGCAGTATTTGAAGAGCCTGAATATGAAGGAAACCTACGTGTTTCCGATAATCATCGACAATGAGATATTTGGATCCATAGTTTTTGAAAATTTTAATAAAAATGAATGGGACAATACCGAAATCGACTACCTGAAAATGGTGTCGATACTGTTGTCGAACCTGCTTTCACGCCAACGTTACGAAGAAAAACTGTTGCAATCGAAAGAAAAAGCCGAAGAAGCCGACCGCCTGAAATCGTCGTTCTTAGCCAATATGTCGCACGATATTCGCATTCCCATGACAGCTATTATTGGTTTTTCCGATTTGCTGGCCGATCCCGATTTAACCATCGGCGAACGGGAAGAGTTTATTGAACTTATCAGCAAAAGCGGACTCGATTTGTTGACTCTTATCGACAATATTGTTGATGTGGCAAAAATTGAAACCGGGCAATTGCGAATAAACCTTGAAGATACTGATTTGAATACTTTGTTGAAAGATTTATATAGCGTTCATAGCAGGAACACCAAAATAATGGAACAAGACGATCTGGAATTGTTCCTCGATTTTAACAGCAAATATGCCCAATTGCCTTTTAAAACCGACGTATTTCGCTTTAAACAGGTTATGAATAATTTAATTGACAATGCCATTAAATTTACCGACAGAGGCAGCATTCGTTTTGGTGTAAGCAATGTGTGGAACAACACCATGGAATTCTATATACAGGATTCCGGTATTGGTATTGCCGAAGAAACCCAGCATATTATTTTTGAGCGTTTCAGTAAAATCGATCGTAGTTATACCAAAGAATACAATGGTACCGGTTTGGGACTGGCCATTTCAAAAAGTCTGGTCGAGATGTTTGGAGGCGAGATTCGGGTAGTATCGTATCCCGGTAAAGGTTCAACCTTTTATTTTACCCACCCTTTACCCCAAAAAGCCGAAAAGGTTGTTGAAAAAACAAATCCAACAAAACATCAAACGACCTACAATTGGAAGGGAAAAACCATTATGATTGCCGAAGATGTAGATCAAAATTACAAATTTCTTGAGTTTACCCTACAGCCAACACAGGTGAGTTTAATTTGGGCAAGAAACGGAAAAGAAGCACTCGATTTTGTTAAAGAAGGTGTTGATGTAAATCTGATTCTTATGGATATACGCATGCCGGTAATGAATGGAATTGATGCCGCTAAAGAAATTTTAAAAATACGGGAACTGCCTATTATTGCACAAACTGCCTATAGTCTTGGCGAAGAGCGGGAAGACGCCTTAAAAGCCGGTTGCAGTCATTACCTGACCAAACCCATCAATTCAAACGAACTGCTTAATCTTATCGATTCAGTTTTGAAAACGAAGGAGTAAAGTATTTGTTTGCTTAATGTAGGATATTGTAAGGGAACAAAAACCTGTTTTTTGTGCAAAAATCCCTTGGTTTTTTAATTATCTTTGTCGCTTTATTAAAAGAAAAATTAACATACAAACTAAAAACGTATTTTATGAAAATTCTTGAAGGTAAAGTTGCCATTGTTACCGGAGCATCGCGAGGAATTGGTAAAATGATAGCTTTAAAATTTGCTCAGCATGGGGCCAACGTTGCTTTTTCTGACATCCGACTCGATGATAATTCCACAGCTGTTGAAAAAGAGCTTAAAGCCTTTGGAGTAGAAGCCAAAGCTTACGCATCAAATGCTGCCGATTATAATTCATCACAAGAATTTGTTGATCAGGTGGTCAAAGATTTTGGAAAAATCGATATATTAATCAATAATGCCGGCATTACCCGCGACGGATTATTAATGCGCATGACCGAAGAACAGTGGGATTTGGTGATTGACGTTAACCTTAAATCGGTTTTTAATTTAACCAAAGCAGCTCAGAAATATATGCTAAAACAACGCTATGGCTCTATTGTAAACATGAGTTCAGTAGTTGGTGTTCGTGGAAACGCCGGACAATCGAACTATTCCGCTTCAAAAGCCGGAATTATTGGTTTTACCAAATCGATAGCCCGCGAATTGGGTTCACGTAACATTCGTTGCAACGCCATTGCTCCGGGTTTCATCGAAACTGAAATGACGGCTCAGTTGCCCCAGGAAGAAAAAGAAGGCTGGTTAAAGGAAATTCCTTTACGCCGTGGTGGAAAACCTGAAGAAGTTGCCGACGTAACCTTATTTCTGGCTTCCGATATGTCGAGTTACGTGAGTGGACAGGTTATTAATGTATGTGGAGCCATGCTAACCTAAAAAAAACAATTACTTACAAGAATCCCTGCTTTTTAAGTAGGGATTTTTTAATCTTTCCCGATGTCAAAATTTACTTTAGTTGTAACACAAACTCCATGGTGGATCATGTTGCTGCTTGTTGCTGCAGCAGCCAGTATATTTTGGCTTTACTTTAAAAACAACAATAACGGACTCGATAAATCCAAAAGATATTTTTTAGCCACTTTACGCTCCTTAAGTTTGCTTTTGGTAATTTTTTTACTGATGCTTCCGGTGCTTCATACGCTTAAACGATACAAGCAGCAACCCATTTTATTGATTGCAGTCGATAATTCGCAATCGATGATAAGTAGTTCCGATTCATTATTTGTAAATGATACTTTGCCCATGCTTTTAAAAAAGCAGGTAAACCCTTTGACTGCATTTTTTGATGTCGATTGGCTCCAGTTTGGCGAGAAAACCGATAGTTTACAGTTTACTTTTACCGATAGGGAAACCAATTTTGAAGAATTGTTTCAATACATTAAAACCAGGTATTATCAAAAGCCTATTGGTGCCCTGCTTTTAATTTCAGATGGTATATACAATAGGGGCGAACAACCGCTTTATATGGCTCATCAGGCTAATTTCCCTATTTATACACTTGCTTTGGGCGATACGCTTCCCCAAAAAGATTTTGCCATAAGGCAGCTCGATTACAATAAACTGGTTTATCAGGGTACTTCATTTCCGGTCTTTGTGAATATCGAAGCTTTTGATGCAGCAGGTAATCAGGCTGAATTGCTTTTGAAAAAAAAGGGAAAGGTTATTCAAAAGAAAACCCTACAGGTAAATGAAAAGTTTTTCTTTGAAAAAGTGGCTTTTCAAATTGCTGCCGATTCGCTGGGAATTCATGAATACGATTTAGTTTTACAGAGCAATTTACCCAACGAACCAGAAGCAAATAATGAAAGAAAACTGGTTGTCGAAGTTAGTGATAAAACCAAAGAAGTGCTTTTGCTTTATCACAGCCTTCATCCCGACTTAGCCATAATAAACCGGGTTATGCAAAAAAATCAGGTTTTTAAACTAACCATGGCTCGTGCCGATGCTATTCCCGATAGCATAGAACCATACCAATTGGTTATTCTGCATCAGTTGCCCTCGGCAAATTACAATCTGAACCAGTTTTATGAAAAATTGCAAAAGCAAAATAAACCCCTGTTATACATTTTGGGAGCTCAAACCCAAATAAATGCATTCAATAAGCTAAATTCTGATTTTAAAATTACCCAAACCAAAGCGTTGCTCAATGAGGTTCAAGCCATCGAGAATCCTAGGTTTTCAAAATTTACCACTTCAATTAATGCGGAGTTGTTATCAAAACTGCCTCCGTTGCAGGTACCTTTTGGTGATTATGGCGAAACCGAAGCCAGTCAAACTTTATTTTTTCAGAAAATTGGAAGTGTTGCAACACAAAAACCGCTATGGTTTTTTACCGAAACAGGCCCGGTAAAAAACGGCTTTATACTGGGAGAAGGCATTTGGCAATGGAGTATTCAGGAGTATTTGAAGATGGAAAATCACAGTTTTACCCAGGAATTGATTTCAAAAACCATTCTTTATCTAACCTCCGATACCCGTAAATCATGGATTGAGCTTGAAATTCCGCTTACCCATTACCAGCACATCCCTTTGAAATTAAATGCACACTTATATAACCCTTTGGGCGAACTTATTACGGAACCCGAATTGCAATTGGAATTAGTTAATGAACAAAACCATAAGTTTTCCTATGTGTTTCATAAAAATAATCAAACCTATTCACTCAATATGGGAACTTTGCCCAATGGAAACTATAGGTACAAAGTTAGTGCACAAATTGGCGATGAACCCAAACAAAAAAATGGCCGGTTTTTTGTAATGGAATCGAATCTGGAACAAATAAATCTTCAGGCAAACCATCAGCTATTATATAATTTAGCTGAACAGCAGGGAGGAAGCATGAAAAACCGGAACCAGATAGATAAACTTATAACAGACATTGAAGCTAACAATCAAATAAAACCAACTTTTATGGAATCGAAAGGGTTTAAATCATTGTTAGAATTTAAAGTTTTGTTTTTCGTATTGTTTCTTTTTTGGGCGCTTGAATGGTTTTTTAGGAAATACTGGGGTAGCATCTAAATAAAAAACTTAACTATGAAAAAAAACACTGTAATTCAACTAAGCAAACTAATTTTATTCCTGAATATTAGTATGGCTTTTGCAGCTTGTAGAACAGTGTCTTCCATTCAAATTGAAGTAGTTAAACCGGCTTCAGTTATTTTACCCGACCAGGTTAATAACGTTTTGGTAGTTAATAATTGGAGTACCATGGCTGAACCAGTGTTTACGAATCCCATTCAAAAAGCCGTTTATCAACTCGATACTACCGCATCACAGCAAATAATAAAAAAATTGGTTGACGAATTAGAAGCATCGCCACGCTTGGATTCTGCCAAATACATTGCCCAAATGTTTTTCAGGCAACCCAAAGATCAATTTAAACAAATGGAATGGGCCGATGTGGAAAGACTATGCCATATGGCTCATACCGAAGCTATGGTTAGTCTCGATGGTTTTGCAATTATTGATTCCCTGCTTTTTGCTTATTACGACGATGGTTATGGCATAAAACCTTATAACTTCATTAAACTAACCGTCAATTGTCTTTGGCGTGTTTATTATCCCGATAAAGAAGAATTCTTATTAAAGTGGTGGCAGACCGATGAATTGGAATTACCCGATGTTCAATCGGTAAAACATTATTATGAGATAATTGGTTCTAATGAAGGACGCAATTGGCTGTTAGATTTGATTACCAATAAAGTTGCTTTGAATACATCTGATAAATTGGTGCCTTATTGGCTCGAAGTGGAACGGTATTTATTTTACACCACACAGCCCGAATTAAATCATGCCAACAATCTGGCATTTCAGAATGAATGGATAAATGCTGCGCTTATTTGGAAAAAATATGCAGATTATAAAAATGCAACCATAGCAAGTTCGGCATGTCATAATATGGCTGTAGTTTGTGAAGTGGAAGGAAAATTAGATTTAGCGCTGGAGTGGGCTGAGAAATCCTTATTAATAAAGTATAACTCGTTGACCTCAGATTATATAAATGATTTGAGATTGCGCATCGAGGAAATTAAACTATTAAATCACCAATTTGGCTTATAAGCATTTTAGTATGTACAATACCTTGTTTTATCTTATTCTGGGAATATTAGTTGTTGAATTTGTTTTTGATCGTTTGTTGGATTGGTTAAATGCCAGTTATCGCGACAAGCCAATCCCCAAAGAACTTCAAGGAATCTACGACGACGAAAAATACCTGAAACAACAAAACTATGCCAAAAAGAATAGTCGTTTTGAATTGTTGAGTTCGGTTTTTAGTTTTGTACTGTTGTTCATTTTTTTGCTTTTGGGAGGTTTTGGCTGGCTACATTATCTGCTTGAACCCCATATCAATCATGCGCTGGTTTTGGGGCTGGCATTTTTTGGAGTGTTGTTTCTGGCTTCCGATTTCATTGGCATCCCGTTTGAATGGTACCACACCTTTAAAATTGAACAGAAATTTGGATTTAATACTACTACACCCAAAATATTTATCGGCGATAAGTTAAAATCGTATTTAATTACTGTTGTTTTGGGTGGTTTACTTTATGCCCTGCTTTTTACCATTTATCAGAAAACCCAGGAAATGTTCTGGATTTATGCATTGGCGGTAATTGTAATTTTCATGCTGTTTATGACCATGTTTTACAGTAAGCTCATTGTTCCTCTTTTTAATAAGCAAATACCTTTACCCGATGGAGAATTAAAGAACGAAATTGAAAACTACGCCAATAAAACAGGCTTTAAAATTTCAAACATTTTTGAGATTGATGGTTCAAAACGTTCAACCCGGGCAAATGCTTATTTCACCGGTTTAGGAACAAAAAAACGAATTGTTTTATACGACACCCTGATAAAAGAATTAAACCATGATGAATTAGTAGCGGTTTTAGCTCACGAGGTGGGCCATTACAAAAAGAAACATACTTTATTGGGCTTGTTTCTTTCAACAGCTCAGGTTGGACTTATGTTGTTTATTCTGTCACGTTTTATAACCGAACCAGCTTTAGCTCAGGCTTTAGGAGTATCGCAGCCGGTATTTCATATCAGCCTTTTGGCTTTTTCGTTAATTTACAGCCCGGTTTCTACCCTTACCGGATTGTTTATGAATTGGATTTCGCGCAAGCATGAGTATCAGGCCGATGCTTTTACCAGAGAAACACACAATTCAGAAAGTTTAATTTTAGCTTTGAAAAAACTGGCCACAAATAATTTAAGCAATTTAACTCCGCATCCCCTTTATGTGAAGGTAAATTATTCACATCCAACCCTTTTGGAAAGGATAAGAGCCTTACGAACAGGGATGTTTATTAAAAAATAGTTTTTGAGTTGTAAGAAAAAAACCTTATTATTAAATTTGTTTTCTTCTACAACAAAACATAACAAGTCAAACCACAAGTAAAGCAGTAATTAATGGAAGCAAAAAGATTGGCAGGAACCGATGAAAGTCCGGAAGTAATCCTGGATAAATCAACCAATGAGTTTAAATTTATGGGTAAATCGTTGCCTGAAGATGTAAAAGAGTTTTATACCCCCATTCTAAATTGGATTGAAGACTATGTTGTTGATCCCAACGATGAAACCGTGGTGGAATTTAATATGGAATACTTTAACTCAGCCTCGTCAAAACAAATATTGGATATCCTGGAACGGTTTGCCATGGTTACTGAAAAGGGGAAAAAAATAACGGTAAAATGGCACTACATGGAAGATGATGAAGACATGGAAGATGCCGGAGAATCGTATGCCGACATTGTACAAGTACCTTTTGAACTAATAAGTTGTTAATTACATACTATGCCAAAACAAAAATTATTGGCATTTCTCATTTTAATAAATCAAGTTGTTTCGGCCCAGATTTACCATTTTGAAACGGGTAAGATATTAAGTGGTAAACCCGGGCAAATTATTTGGAATTCTGGAATCTATGAAGGTTTTTCGGCTGATTATGGTTCTTTTATTACGCTTGAGAATCCGGGTAATTCACATTCAAAAGAATTGGTTCTTCCACTTATCCGGATAAAGGCATTGCAAGACGATTCGTTGAAAGAGCCGGTATTTCTCTTGCATGGTGGTCCGGGAGAAAAAAACCTGCAAAGTGTTTTGTTTTTTCCGCAACTCTTAATAAACCACGATGTTATTTTAATGGGTTACCGTGGGGTAGAAGGTTCCCGGGTTTTGGACGATACTTACTATAAAGATGCCTTATTTTCCGATTCACTTAACCTTACTAATTACCAGACGGTTTTTACCAGTGCGTTTGTTCGTACGATGCATTATTACCAGCAAACTGGAATCAATGTCTCCAACTATAGCATAGAACAGGTAGCAAACGATTTGGAACAAATTCGCCAGATTGAAAACTATGACACCATATCACTTTTGAGCTTTAGTTTTGGAACCATGATAGCACAGACCTATGCAACAAAATTTAGCCACAGGGTTAAAACCAACGTGCAAATAGGAGTGAGAGCGCCCAACGATTTTATAATAAATAACCAGACTTTTAAGAAACAGCTTGTAAAATTCTGCGCTTACCACGACTCCCTGAAAGGTTTAAGCAAGGGAGCATCTAAACTGGATTTAGATTGGATGCTGGAACAGGTTTTAGGTTCACAATCCGATGAAGTGTTCCATCCCATTCGTTTTTGCTTGTTTTTTTATTCGCAGTTTTATACCCTGGAAAATGGCATGATACTTATTGATGCCGCGCAAACTTACCGAAATAACAAACCTAAAAAACTGGTTGATTTGTATACCTCATTTTACAAATTTTATCCCAACATGCTTTTGGGCGACCTGCTTTTAAAAAAGCAAAACGGCTACATTTATTCCTACCGGCATAAACCCGCCGATGCCATTGATTCTTTAATATTAATAGTTAATAACTGGTACACTCCTTATAATACCTTATTTAATCAAAGCAAAGATTTCCTGGTTCAAAATTCACTGATTGAAACGATAACCATTTATGGCGCCATGGATGTGGCAACTCCTTTAAGCAAGTTGCAAGAAAATACAACCTGTACCAGGTTTTATATAATTCCCGATTGTGGGCACCTCGATTTTTTCTATTCAAAAAAGAAAGAAGTAAATAAACTTATTGATTCTTTCTTTAATTGAATTATTTGTAATTGAGTTTACCATTCTGAAGCGAATGTTTCAACCAATTTTATTTTCCGGTAACCACAATTTCAACCCTGCGGTTTTGTGCGCGGCCTGTTTCCGTATCGTTATCGGCAATGGGTTTTGTATTGGCATGGCCTGAGTACTTAACCCGGTTATACCCATTGGCAATAAGATATTTGGCTATAATCTTGGCGCGCTCAAGGGCTAAATCTTCCTGAGTTTCACGAATCTCTAAATCATCGGCATGGCCATGAACGTCAATCTTAACCGACGGATTTTTGCGCAGAACCTTTAACAGCCGTTCCAGTTCCGGGAACGATGTGGCCGGTATTTCTGCACTTCCGCTGGCAAAATTCAGGGTATTCATTGGAATTATGGAGCCCACAGTAATAGCCTTCATTAGAATCTCTTTATTCAGGTTTTTAAAAGTGACAATTTGCTGGCTGTATAGTTTTTCTGCATAATACCAGTATTGATCAGCAATTACTTCAACTGAGTAGTCATTGCCTGCAACGAAACTGGTGGAATATAAACCTGTTTTTGGGTTTGAATTAACCGAAGTTACTTCATTTCCTTTTTCATCTATCACTCGAACCAGAGCTGATATAGGTTGAAGTGTGGTAGCATCTTTTATCAAACCGCTTAAATTGGTTCGTCTTACAATTTCTACACCGGTTCCGTCTTGTCTTGATCCATATTCATAATCAGTGGCAAAGTTAATTTTTCGTTTCTTCTCATTAAATATAAAATTAACTTCAAACTGACGATAACCGTTTAACTGAACTTCGTAATCGTTTTGTTCCAGCTCAAAGTTCTCAAAAAAGATGTTGTTTATTCTTACCTTATAATTATCAACGCTGGGGACATAAATGGTGAAATTACCCTGGGCGTCGGTTAAGGTGGAATACCTGCGACCGGTTGAGTTTTCAGCAGTAACTTTTATATTACTAATATCAATAGCTCCCAGGTTTGATAACTTGGAACGATTTAATAGAACGCTCCCAAAAATTTTATTGTTTTCGGTAAATGGAATGTATAATTTTTTATTTTTCCCCAAATAAATCGATTGAGAACTAACTTCCGATGAAAATGAACCCTGAATTTCGGTAGTTGGCAAATAACTTATTAAATAAAAACCATTAGGAATATTATTATACTGTATATGGCCATCCATATCAGAAATTAGCTCCGTAGGCATAAAATTGCCTTCAGATGTCATTGCTGATTCAGCTGTCATAATGTCGTCCCGTTGTATCTCAAATAAAATGCCACTTAAACCGGGTTCTCCATCATCTTTTATACTATTTCCATTAAAATCTTTAAAGAAATAAACATCCAAATTATGATATTGGTATCGGGGTTGATTAATAAGAAAATCTTTTCGTAAGCCAATTTCGAAATAGGTACCTGAATACGAGTATTTTGAATCCAAAACCTGATCATAATTCGACTGAAAAATAAGCGATGCAGAAAAGACCAACTCCCAGGTATCACCCAAATTTGCAATCATATTATTGGTCATATTTAACCGGTTTACTTTGGCATTAATATCAAAAGAGTAATTCAGGTTGGTTTGCAGTCGCAGATTACCGGGGATTATGGGAATATCAAGCGAAGGCATTATTCTCACATACTTAGTGAAATAATTTGAAGCAAAATATGAATATTGCTGATGAATAGAGTTAGGGCCGTTATTGTAACTCAGAAATAAACTCCAGAGTCTGAAATTAAAATTAGTTGAAAGCTGGTAACTTATCCAGTTCTTATTAATAGTTAAGCTATCAAATAACTGCTTGTCATACCTGTTTACATTTACCAAACCTCCCTCAAATGAAATATTATACGAACTAATCGACGATGGAATTTTGTACCTTAGATTACCCTTGAGTTGGTAGGAACGGGTACTGAATTCAAAAGCTCCGTTGGGTCCGATAAACTGATTCGATGCTTTTCCCAATGAATTTACACCGGCGGAATATCTAATATTATTTCCAATTGAGGAATAGAGTAAAAACTCTGATTTATTATAGTTATTAAAAGAGCTTGGAAGTAAAGAATCTCCAAGATATCGGGGAGGAGCGTAATTTACCTGATAATAGTTAAATGACGAGCTTACTTTTTTATTAATGGCTCTAATTATACGGCTGTTAATCTGTAAACGACCGGCATTATTACCTCCATAATTATTGTCGCCGTAGATTGATGACAAATAAAACTTGGTTTTATAATAGGTATTGCTGTAATTTATGCTTCCGGAATAACCTAGAGGCATTTTCTCATTGGTTAAGGTATGCTCCTTAAAACTGGTAAGCATATTAAGTTTAAAAGAGCCTATTTTTTTAAACGACTTACCTATACTAAATTGTCCGATAAGTGTATTTTTATTCGCAACATGGTCTTGTGCATAGGAACCACCAATACCCAAATTGGCCAGTGGAGTTTGTTGATTTAAACTGAGTCCCACTACTTGTTTATCTGTTATCATCGATGTGCTGAAGAAGGAATTTAAATAGGTATTCCGGGTTTTGTATTTGAAAGCAAATCCCCGGCCAAAACTACTCTGACCAATACTCTCAAAAATATCTCCAACGGTTAAGGTGTACTTGGGCCGTGTATAGGTAACATACATCTTACTGTACTTCCAGGGATCACTGGTAAAATTTCTACCGTTACCCTGCAAATAATAAAACAGATTCTGATTTTTGTTTTTAAATAAGAGGTTACCATAGAGTGATAAGGAAAAAGTCGGGTTATCTTCCTTGAATAAGTCGTGCATAAACAGTGTGAATGATGCCATTTTATAATCGTCGGGAATCTGGTTGCTGGTTGCACTTTTCAGTTCTTTAAGCCAAATGGTGCTATAAAAACTGGTGTCCTGGGTATAGGTTTTTGCACTTATCCGATGGAAAAATTTATTGTCAAAGTTCAATTTTCGCATTAAGGTAATTGGAATTACTACCAGCGTATCGGATAAGGCCTTTAAAGAAAAAGACTCCCGATAAAAACGTTCCTCCAGATTTCCTACTCGCAAGGCTTGATCCAGATTTATGTCCAGATAAAAAAATTCATCCGTATTCCCATTGTTGGCAATGAAAAACTCAATATTGGTAGTGTAATTGTTTTTATTGGTGTAAACTACCCTTTTTAATGGCTTGTACAATACATCCTGAATTTTAGGCACGGTTATAAAGCTGTATTCGTTTTTAATGGCATTGCCTTTTAAATCGGTAATGGAAGCAACAATGGCATAGCCAATGTCACCCTTTACATCGGTTGAAACCGAAGCGCGAAAAGGTAGTAAAACGGAATCGTTAGCAGCCAAAGTTAGACGTTGCTGACTTTCTCCAAAAAAAGACCATTGGGCCGGATAACTAAACTTTACGATAACCTCAACCGGTCGGTTAGAGGGATTTTTTACACTCACTACATTAAAAAAGGTTTTACCTTTATTGGTTTCTATCTTTTTTCGTAAAAATTCAAGTTGTAATTGGTCATAACTATCTTCAAGAAAATAAAACTGTGCCTTTACATTTGTCTGGGAAAACAAAAAAAAAAGGAAGCCTATTAATATCTTAGATAGTTTCTTATTCATAGTCTATGGGGTTCCGGTATAAGAGCGGAGTACAAAATCTACTTCCACAAAATAGTTATCCGATTCGTATCCCATTAAGGGTTCAATGTAATAAGTTAGTTTTACCTGGTCAGTCCGGGCTATTCCTTCTGTTGTCTCCCAATAACAAATAGGTTGCATTGCTGAAGATAATTTTGATTCCAAAACGGAGGTGTCGGTAACATAAAACACATTGGCAACTTCGGTGCCAGAACAGGTAAATTTAATTTTGTTTAAAGGAATATTAGTTGTAGTTCCGGTTAATTGAGGTTGTAACGCCTGTATATATAAGGCAAAACCTGTATAGGTATTACCACCAGGCAAATCACGAAAATTCAAATCAATTACCGTATAATCATTCCGGGTAATTCCATACTGAATGGTATTTAAAGTATATAGGTTAAAGGATGCATTTACCCCTCGGTTAAAAATCATCGAACCTGAAACTTCTTGAGAATAAATACCAGTAAACAGTATTATAAACGGAATAATAGCAAAAAGCTTATTCACTTTATGGGTTTTGTTTTCAATAGGTTTATTCCTAACTATAAGAACCCGATCATGAAGTTATCCTTCTGATCCGGCTCTTATATTAGTTACTTTGCTTTTTTATGCTTTATGGTTGTTTCCTTAGCTCTAAGAATACGTTGGTTGCATAACGGTCGGGTTCAAGACTTTCTTCCAATAAATTTAACCCATTGGTATTAATACCCTGTACACCGGTAGTAGCTAATTCCCATTGAATCTCAAATTTATTTTGGTCAGAACCACCTGCACCGCCTAAATCAGTACCATCAGCAGGGTTTGATTCAACAATTTTGGTTGCTGCAACATTTGATAGTACATTGAGTGATCCACCGGCACCATTAAGAGTACCATCATCCATTAATAGTCCCCAGTTTGCTCCGGAAGCGGCTGCCCCAGCAGTTCCTGATCCTGTAGATACCATAGTATAGCCAATTAAATCGAGTGGCATACTGTTATCTGTGACGGCAAAAGTATTTTCAGAAGTTCCCATTTGTGTGCCATACAATGCATCGTTTTCAGCATACATAAAAACATCAAAATCTACCGACGAAGCTACGGTAAAAACCGTAGTATACCGGGTAGTGTTATCAATACCATAGCGATATTGGTTCATTGAGTTTACATTAAATTCAATAGCGCCACCTGAAGTAACGTTTAAGCGCAAAATAGAATTTAATGAAACGGATACAGGAATAACCGCATTGTCGACTACCGCTTGTGCACTCAGGCCAATCGCAAAAGCTATTCCTAAAACGGAAAGTGTTAACTTTTTCATGTTTAATAATTGTTTAGTTTGACAAATAATTTAGTTGCAATATACAAAAAAACGTTAATAAGCTACTCAAGGTTTGTTTTTCTTGCCAAAAATAGTAAAATTTACACAAACGAAACTAAATTAACGGTTAAGTCTTTATTTCATTCGATGTAAAATCCAGCTTAAACCCAATAACCAAGACATCGTCAATCTGACTGTATTTAGTTCCCATCCAAGTCTTTAGTTCCTTTTCCAGATGTTCTTTTTGTTGTTCCATAGGCCATTGGTGAATGTTGTAAATCATTTCCCTAAAATTTTTAATCATAAATTTTCGTCCGTTATCGCCACCAAACTGGTCGATGTAGCCGTCAGAAAACAGGTAGAACCAGGTTGGGCCATTTACTTCAATCTTATGCAAGGTAAATTTATGATCGTCGTTTTTACCGCCAATACCGTTTTTATCGCCTTTTATTTGCTCTACATGACCGTTACTAATATAAATCAATGGGTTTTTGGCCCCGGCGAATTCCAGGGTTTTTTCTTCGCGGTCGATAACGCAAAGGGCCATATCCATGCCATCCTGGTTGCTGGTTTCTTTTTGTTTTAAGGTGAAACGTACTCCCCGGTGCAATTCTTCCAGAATTAAATCGGGCCGGGTTATACCCTTATTGGTAATCTCGTCGAGCAGGTTATAACCAATCATGCTCATAAAAGCACCGGGTACCCCGTGGCCGGTACAATCAACCGCAGAAACAGCCAGTTTTTTTGGGGCTTTATTCTGATTGGAATCCACCTCACGGCGGTGCATACCAAATATTTTAAAAATGTCCGATTTGGAATCAATTTCGCGGAACCAATAAAAATCGCCACTCACAATATCGCGGGGTTTAAACAGGATAAAAGATTCTTTTATAAAATCGTTTAATTGACCGGGTTTGGGTAATAAGGCCTTTTGTATGCCTTTGGCGTAATTGATACTTTGGGTGATGTTTTGGTTTTGGTGGGCAATCTTACGCATGGCGGAACCCAACTGCTCACTCTTTTCCACAATCTCTTTATTTTGTTTTGCCAATTTCTGGTTTGCCTTTTGTCGGGCCCGGTTGGCACGCAACATAACAATAGCCAGAATAACCATTAATCCCAGACCAATGGCCACCATTCCAATAATTAACTGTTGGTTGCGGGCTTTGGCTTCCTGTTCCAGCAAACGGATACGGGTCAATTCCTTTTCTTTATTCAGGTTATCGATTTGCAGGGAGCGGGTGCGTGAAATTTCCTGGGCATAAAACAGACTGTCTTGTTTTGCTTTTATGGCAATTCCCAGGGAATCCTGGGTTTGTTCATAGATTAATTGTTGTAATTTGAAAAGCTCTGCCGCCAGTCTTTTCTCTTCTTCGGTTTTGGCTACCTGCTTTTGGGTTTCAATTACTTCGGTGGTAAATTGCTGTTTCAAACTCTCTTCCTCCAGATACGCCTTGTAAGTTTCTGCTTTGGCTGCAAATTCTTTCGATTTACGTATATTACCGTTTTGCTCGAAGTTTAACGACAAAAGCTGGTAACAATCCATAATTAAACGCGAATTTTTTAATTCTGTAGCAATAGCCAGAGCTTCGTCCAGTTGCTTAATGGCATCGTCGTAATAACCCAATACCTGCAGAATATAAGCCACATCGAATAGGCCGGCGGCTATTTCTGTTTTATCTCCAATTTTACGCCGAATAGTCAAACTCTTATTAAAATACTCCAGGGCAAATTCCAGTTCTTCCAAATCAGTATAAAGCACGCCTATATTGGAATAAATATTTCGAACTTCAATAAATTTATCTTTTTGTAAATATAAATCAGCTGAAGTAATAAAATTGTCGATGGCCTCTCTCATTCGCCCGGCTTTCCAATAGATAAAAGCCATTTGGCTGTAGGTTTTTCCAGCATTTGAAACGTCTTTATCGTTTAAAAATACTTCAGCCATCTCGTTTAACCGGGCAATTTGTTCATTTTCCTGGGGTGAAAGAATCCTTAATTCTTGCGAAAAGGACAAAGCATTAGTACATAAAATAATCAGACATAAAACTACAAATTTCTTTAGCATAGGTAAAATATTGCTTTAATAAGGTATTCAAATGTATAAAAAAATATAGAATTTGAAATAGTGATGTACTGAACTGTATGATTATTTTGTTTTTTTCTGGGTAAAGTTTTTCATCCGTTTATATTTTATTTTCATTGGTTCGGTAGAACATTCTCATAAATAATCAGGCTCGTTTTAGTTAAACTTCTTTTTCAGGGATATTTCATTTTTTGCGTTTTATTAAACAATAATTTAAATCCAATTAATTAAACTTTTTTTAAAAAGTATTTGATAACCCAATAATACACTCCTATATGGTATGATAAAATAAATATTAACATATATTTGTCAAGTTCATTAATAACGATAATTTTATACTTTGAAACAATTATTCCAAACACTATGAGAAAAATTGCAACTTTACTATTTATAATTATTCACATGACTGGTTATGGCCAGGATTTTGAGGTTTCGCCGCTGCAATTGTTTTTTAATTCGGAACCGGGTGAATCACAAACCAAATACTTTAAAGTGATTAACCACAAAAGTACCCTGGAGACTTTTGTAATTAAACTCAGTGATTATTCTATTAATAGTCAGGGTGTAGGTTCTTACGAAGAAGCGGGTTCAATGCGAAATTCATTAGCCAATTACGCCAGTATTGCACCTTCGTTTTTTGAATTGGCACCCAACGAAGAAAAAGAGGTAGCTGTTACCATTCAACAACCAGCTGATCAATACGGATCGCGTTGGGGCGTTTTATTGGTAAGTACAGCCATTGAGCAAACATCATTTAGTGCCGATAAAGGAATTTCTGCCGGTTTAAGTTTAAGTGGGAGAATTATAATTGATGTTTTTCAAACACCCGGAACCAACAAAGCCTATAAGGCCAATATCAGCAATTTATCTGAACTGACGGAACCAACCGATTCAATCCGCACTTTCACGGCTCTGGTAAATAATCTGGGAGATATAATTACTAATTGCAAGGCTTATTTAATTGCTACTAATATTCAAACTGGTGAAGAGTTTAATTTCCCGGCTTATAACTTTACAATGTATCCTAAGAGTTCCAGAAAACTGGAATTGCGCTTGAAAGCTAATTTACCTAAGGGAACATACTCTCTTGCAGCTATACTTGATTATGGAAGTAATACCAATTTAGAAGGTACTCAAATGATGATTCGAGTAGAATGAGGTTTTGTTTTTTTTTAGTTTTGATTTTATTATTCAGGTTTTCCTTATTTGGTCAGGATTCCATAAAAATATTTTATCCTGGGACCAAACAAATTAAAGAACTTTATTCTGGTAAAATAATCCATAGAGACACCATTCGAAATGGCTTTTACTATTATTATGCTCCCGAAGGCCATTTAGCACAAAAAGGATTTTATGAATACGATAAAATCCAGGGAATTTTTGAAATTTTCTATCCATCAGGTTTAACCAAAATCAGTTTTACTTTTGTTAATGGCCTGAAAGAAGGACCTTATGCTTTTTACGATTCCTCAGGAAAAATAATACAAAAAGGATTTTTTATTAATAATGAATTGGACGGAGATTTTTACACCTATCAACCCAATGGTAATTTATTGCAGATTACCCATTACTCAAAAGGTAAGAAAAATGGACCAGAGAAAATATTTGACGAAAAGGGAAGGATTAAAGAGGAGTTAACTTATAAGAACGATACTATTAATGGTTCTTACAAATCGTATTACAATACGGGTGAAATTAATTACATGGGGTTTAAATTAAATTACCATTTTATTGACTCCTTATTGGTTTTTTATAAAAACGGTGCTGTTTTACGTCGTTGTTACTATTTGAATGGAGCATTGGATGGAACCATAACCGATTTTTATTCGTCGGGAGCTCTGCGTAGTTTAAGCACCTATAAAAATGGAATTTGTGAGGGCGATTTTGTTGAATATTTTGAAGAAGGACATATTGCCCAAAAAGGCTCTTATATCCAAAATAAAAAAAATGGCCGCTGGCAGGCTTTTTATCCCGGTGGGGCTTTATTCTCTGAGGGGCATTTTAAAGATAACCTTTTTGACGGCTTATGGACCATTTATTTTGAGTCGGGACAAGTTAAACAAGTGGGTTCCTATCGTAAGGGTAAAGCAACCGGATTGTGGTCATTTTATCATCCCAGTGGAAATTTATGGAAGCGGGGAATCTATTTTAACGACAAACAGCAGGGATTGTGGCGTTTTTATAGCGAGCAGGGTGAGTTGGAAAATATCATCTTATTTCAACACGGACAAACTCAGGGAATGGCGTGGGTGTTTTTTGACGGAAGCCTGCAACCCATCTATACCGTGAATGGTGAAGTTTTTCAATTGATTGAACAAGACCATTAACCAGTTTAAATTTTGGTAATTTTCTGATTTTTACTTTTAGAAAAAACAACGTATTTGTCCAAAACAAATAAAAAAACAGTTCGGTAAAAAACTGTATAAAACATAAAAAAACCTCAGTTAGTCTGAGGTTTTTAGTTTTGCTTATTTACTTATTTAAGCGTTTGGGTCCGGCCTGGAGCACTTCGTTTGGAATGCCGTCGGCAAACAGCTTAAAGTTCTCAATGTAGCGCGCTACCAGCGCATCGTATTTTCGCCAGTAATCGTCTTTGTCGCCCCAGGCGTTCGAGGGTTCAAAAACTTCATCGGGAACACCGGGGCAGGTTAGGGGAATACTAAAGCCAAACAATTTATCTTTCCTGAATTCCTGGTTATCCAGTTTTCCATTCATAGCAGCCGAAAGCATGTTTCGGGTGTGCCGGATAGAGATGCGTTTGCCCACACCAAATTTACCGCCCACCCAACCGGTGTTCACCAACCAAATGGTAGCTCCTGAACGTTCGGCTTTTTCACGGAGCAATTTGGCGTAATAGTAGGGGTGATGCACCATAAATGGAGCACCAAAACAGGCCGAAAAGGTAATCACTGGTTCAATACCTAAACCCAATTCCGTTCCGGCAATTTTTGAGGTGTAACCACTAATAAAATGGTAAATTGCCTGATTCATATCTAATTTGGCAATGGGTGGCATCACTCCCTGAGCATCGGCAGTTAAAAAAATGATATTCTTGGGTTGACTGGCTGCCAGTTTTTCAGGAACAGCATTGGGAATAAACTCTAAAGGATACGACAAACGTGTGTTTTCTGTAATGTGGTCGTCATCGAGATCGATGTGTCGCGTAGTGGGATCAAACACCACATTTTCGAGTAAGGTTCCGAACCGATGGGTACAGGCGTGAATTTCAGGTTCAGCTTCTTCCGACAAGCGGATGGCTTTGGCATAACATCCGGCTTCAAAATTAAACACCCCGTCGTCGCTCCAGCCATGTTCATCATCTCCAATAAGGTAACGCTCCGGATCGGCCGAAAGAGTAGTTTTACCGGTTCCTGAAAGCCCAAAAAACAGTGCCACATCGCCTGCTTTTCCTACATTAGCCGAACAATGCATCGACATGACGCCTTCAAGGGGCATCAGGTAATTCATAATGGTAAACACCGATTTTTTTACTTCACCGGCATATTCGGTTCCGGCAATGATGGCCAATCTTTTACTGAAATCAATAATAATGGCGGTTTCGCTGTTGGTCCCGTCGATACGCTGATCCAATTTAAACGATGGCGATACCATGATGGTAAAGTCGGGTACAAACTGTTTTAGTTTGGCCAAGTCGCTTTCGCTGATGAGCATGTTACGGGCAAATAAACTGAGCCAGGCCTTATCGGAAATTACACGTACAGGTAGGCGATAGTTCTTATCGGCACCGGCATATACATCCTGAACAAAAAGTTCTTCGCCCTGCCAGAATGCCTGAAGTCGTGCAAATATTCCATCAAATTTTTCAGTAGTCATGGGGCGGTTGTATTCACCCCAGTCAATTTGGAGTTCAGAACTTTTTTCTTTGACAAAATATTTATCGTTGGCAGCGCGGGCCGTCCATTTTCCGGTATATACCTGTAGGGCTCCGCCGTTTACTATCTTTCCTTCGTTTCTGAAAACGGCTTCTTCATACAACGCGGCTGTCGGCAGGTTCCAATATACCCGCTCCAGATGCACCAATCCGTGATTGCTTAATCCATAATCCGATTTTAAATCAGCGGCGGTATCCTGGGCAGGGGTTTTAAATTTTAAATATTTCACTATGGTAAGGTTTAAATAATCAATTTAATTAATTTAATGCTTTGGCTTGACTGGTTCTTATTTCCAATCCCTGACCAGTTTTCGTTCGCCAATAAAAAGCTCGTTGGGAGAATTGGGATCGAGCGCCCATTTGATGCGTTCAATTCCTTCTTTAATGTCTTTTATGGAACCGCAGAACGAAATGCGCAGGTATCCTTCCATGCCAAACTCTACGCCGGGCATGGTTAACACCCTGACTTTATCGAGGAGAAATTTGGAAAGCCGTGAAGAGTCTTTGTCGTAGTGGCGAAAATCGACAAAAGTGTAGAAGGTTCCATCGGGTGGGGTAACATGCACGCCATCGAAAGCTTTTAGTTGGGCAACCAATACTTTCCGGTTGTTCTCAAGGGTGGTTTTTAAACTCTCCACCGACGATTGCACGCCATTTATTGCACCAATGGCTGCTTTTTGTAACAGCACCGAAGGGCCCGATGTCTGATGCCCCTGTATGTTGGCCATGGCTTTTATTAGTTTCTTGTTTCCAATGGCCCAACCTATCCGGAATCCGGTCATGGCATAGGCTTTTGAAACCCCGTTTATTATAATCAGTTTAGAATGATCGGAAAAATTGCTTACATAATCGAAGGGATTGGCGGTTTTTTTACCTTCAAAAACCAGGCTTTTATAAATATCATCCATAATTAAATAGATGCCTTTCTTTTCGCAAAAAGTCACAATGTCTTTTATGAATGCTTCAGGATAAATCATCCCCGAAGGATTGTTAGGATTGTTAATAATGATGGCTTTGGTATAGGAGCTCACATTTTGTTCAATATCTTTCATCCTGGGAATAAAGGAGCCATCTTCGGGAGTAACCGCCACCGGAACGGCACCACAAAGCTTTGCCATATCGGGGTAACTTACCCAGTAAGGGGCTACAAACAGCAATTCGTCCTGAGGGTTAAGAATAGCTTGTAAAGCAACCATTAAGGCCTGTTTAGCCCCACTCGACACAATAATGTTTTCAGGTTCCACTTTTCGGCCATAGTTTTCTTCGGTGTAACGAATTACGGCCTTTTTCATGTCAACGGTTCCATCGACCGGTGCATAGCGTACTTCGCCGGTGTTTAAGTGGGCAGTCATTGAAGTTAAGGCATCCAGGGGGGCTTTCGATTTGGGTTCTCCTCCGCCTAAATGAATTACCGGCTCACCTTTTGCTTTTAAAATGGCAAAAGTTTCATTTAGTTTTAAAGTAACTGACTCTTTTACAGAGCTTCCTATCAGGCTAAGACTCATAATATGTAGTTTAGGTGTTAATTTGTTAGCTTATTTTGGAGTAAAAGTATGTATTTTAAGCATCGCTTATTCGCGATGTGATTTAAAACATGTGATTATAAGTAAGTTCAAGCAGTAGTAGAGATGAAATACTTTGTTTGATATAACTTTTAAATTGTAAGTCAAAAGAACTAATGGTACTAAAAGTTAATTTTTTTAAATAGGAGTATTTAATAAATTGATATAATAAGCAGTTTTTTTTTAAGTAAACTGATGCTTTGTTTTGAATATTTTGGTAAATATGCTACTCAAATACTAATGTAAAAAGTTATTTCTGTTGATTGTGGCAGGCTATAACGGTTTACATTGAAAACCCACATAATATGTTTGCTAAAAGGAAGCCTAACACTTTCTAACCTTTATTTTTGCTGTATTTGTGGATGTTCATACACTGTTTGCTGTTTTCGAATTGCTTAAAAGTGGCTTTAATGCTGAAAGTGTGGTAGCTGTTTTGGAAAGGTTGAATTAGCTTCAATAACCTGTTATGGTTAAAATTTATTATTTGAAATTAACTACTTTATTGACGTGAAAAGATTCACTGGCGCATGTTTTAAATGAATATTTTATTGTTAAATAAATTTAAATTTGCAAAAAGTGTAATAAAAATTATAACTGTTAAGAAAAAATGAAGAAAAAAATCAATTAGTAAATACGACAAAGATTGATTTCTTCTTAATATAAAAATATTACTTTCCTTTTATCTGCATGACCTTTATATATCCAATAATAAAAAATCTTCCCCGATATTTACCGGAGAAGATTCTAATATAATTCTGTTATTTTTTACAAAATTATTTCAATGGTTGTGAGTTGAGTGACCCGTACCTTGCTCAACAATATCATGAATAGCTTCTATCGTATGGGTGAAATCTACATATGCTTCTACAAATTCACGGCCTTTTTCAGGAGAATCATTTTTGACTTTGTCAAGCGCAGCTACTTTTTCATATTTCTCCTTAATTGCATTTCCAATATGGTTGTTTAACTTTCCGAGGAATACATCAATATCTTTACGCTCTATAGTTTGATCACTGAGTTGAATAATTTTCTTAGTAGTTCCGGCTGGTTTTAACCCTGTGTATGGTGCGCCCTCTGATTCGCGGTGTAGACGCACGAGGGTTTCAAGAAAATGTTTTTCAACAATGGCATAGACTTCTTTGTCTCCAGATTTTAAAGCATAGGTTTTGTTGAATAAAGGAATAATTTCTTTTTCCTGTTCAGGGGTAATCCATTTCAACACTAAATTCACGTTGTTGGTTTCAAGGGCTTTCATGGCATCCTTAATTGTAGGGCCATCGTATGAGTCGCAATGAGCTGATACTGGAAGTGAACTGAATATCATTAATAATGATATAAATACAAGTGACACGACAGTTTGCATTCTTGTTTTGCTGGTTTTAAGTTGAATTGTTGGAACTTTTGTTCTCAAATTTGTTTCTGATGTACTCATGATAAAATATTTTTAAAGGTTATAATTAAATTATCCTGAGACAAAAGTAAGCTAAGGAATATCCATGTGCGACCTACTTTGTAATGTAGTACCTATTTGACACAAATTTAAAGTCCTTTATTATGAAATAGGACTTACATAAGCATATATTGTTTTGAAATGGAGTATTCTATGTTTGTTTCTTATATTCACTTGGGGTTAAACCGGTTAATTTTTTAAATACCCTGTTGAATGCCGATTTTGTATTAAAGCCACTATCGTATGCTATTCCTAAAAGAGACAAATTTTCAAACTCCGGATTAGCTATCATCGATTTTACTTCATTCACCCTATATTGGTTTATAAAATCGAAGAAGTTAACATTAAACTGTTCGTTTATAACACGCGAAAGATGATGAGAAGGTATGTTAAGTTTCCTGGCTAAATCAGGTAGTGAAAGGTTAGCATCCAGGTATGGTTTTTCATCGCTCATAAAATTCCGTATTTGGTTTACATATTTTTTTACATCAGCCTCTTTCAAAGCTACACTGGCATATTTTGTCTTTGATTCCGTTAAAAATTCGATATTGATATCATGATATTGAATAAAAATTTCTTTTTGTTTTAGACCGAAATACCCAATTAAGATAATAAAAACGGACAATGAAAGAGACAAGCCGTGTGTACAAAAAACCCATGAGAACAATCCAAAAACATGATGAACAGTGGAAAAAATCATTAATACGGTCCAAATAGCCCCAAAAGTATATACAAGTTTTCTTAACCAGTCGAGGTTAACATTCTCATACGATGAAAAATTATTGAAGATATTAATGTCCAATTTCTTGAAAAGCAGGATGGATAAAATAAAATAGAATGGCCCGGATAAAACTGTAAGAATCAGGAATAAATTAAACAGTAAAGGAACACCCTGTTCACTTTCTACATGGTCTAATCTAATTCGTTCCGATAATTCCGGGAAAAAGGAAGAAATAATTATAAAAGTGTTGAATAGGATAAAAGGGATAAAATGAAACAGTTTTTTCCTGTCGAATCGAAATTTTTGGTCAATCAATGCTGAAATATATAAAAACAAGAAAGGCCCATGAAGTAAGAGTAATGAAATAAAACTTGCAGAAAGGAGGTGAAAATTTATAAAAAGTTTGTTTGAAAACAAAGCGTATATGCCTGTGTATAAACCCAAATAAATTAGCCAGTAAATCAGTATTTTATCATGTAGTGCCTTTTTTTTCTGTAAAACTAACACGGCAAAAAACAATGCATTGAAGGCGGCTATTAAAAAAATGTATTTCATTGTTTGTTTTTATAATAAATTAACTAAGTCAATATTTGCATGAATTTAACGGATGGTAGAATTAAATTGTTTTTGATTACGAGGTGATTTTGTATCTCCCGATAGCTATAGGGAATACCGACTTTTTTTATGAGCCACACATATCCTTTAAAGGTATGGAACCCTCATGAGTTATAGCATGTATTACCACTCGTTTTTATTTTTAATTCTTCCATTTAATATCTAACTGTTTAAGGTTTAAATTTGGCTTATTGTATCGTGTAAGGTTTTCTAAAATTAGTGGTAAGAATATTCAAATCGGACCTTACTCCCTTTAGCAAGTCAAATTCGGGGTGTTATCAGTTGGCCGGTACATTAATTTTTTATTATAGTTGGTATTTGGGGTCAAGGTATTTTGTTTTTTGATAGTTAAACTAAAAAATTATTTCATAAACAGTTACTTGTGTGGCCAATAATATAACATTAAGTGTTTTACTGGCTGAAAAAATAAAGAGCTAAATGGAAAATGTTTTTTTATTAGTTGCCGGGGTTAATTATACTTCGCTCATGAGACCGCTTCGCTTAGTTATTCGCTTCGCTCATGAGACCGCTTCGCTTAGTTCAGCTGGGGCTTTTATCTGCCTTTGGCAGGCGAACCCAGGGCCCCATTCCGCCGAGGCGGAGATGTGCTCTACCTGCTGAGTTAGTGAATTAAATAGTTTTCTGGAATTTGTACTAAATGACGAAAGTAAATAAAAAAAGACCTAAGGAAAATTCCAAAGGTCTTTGGTGATTCAGCTGGGGCTCGAACCCAGGACCCCATCCTTAAAAGGGATGTGCTCTACCTGCTGAGCTACTGAATCATTATATAGAGAACTTCATAAAAAAAGTGAAACATAAAATGTTTCACCTGGTGATCCAGCTGGGGCTCGAACCCAGGACCCCATCCTTAAAAGGGATGTGCTCTACCAGCTGAGCTACTGAATCGTTATTAATTGTTGAAAACCTTTGCTGTCAAAGCTTTCAGAACTTATAGCCCTTTTTTTAAAGGCGTTGCAAAGATACTACCTATATTTTATTTTCCAAACCAGGCCTTATATTTTTTATGTTTTTTTTTGACCTGTGTAAATATCATTTTGAATGCCAATATTTTAAATGAATTTGATTATTGTAATGCAATAAACAACTTAATCTGACTTTTACTTGTTCACCACTTCCTAAACGGTTAAATTTGTTTTTTATTAGCTCGAAGGTATTATGTATCAATTTAAAAATAAAGTAGTTATTATAACCGGTGCTTCATCGGGTATTGGTAAGGCCTTTGCTTATGAATTTGCAAAAAAGGGAGCAATCTTAAGTCTTGCCGCACGTAGAATTGATTTATTAAAGCAGATTAAACTCGATTTGGAAGCTTCGGGTACCCGTGTTTTAGTTCAATCTACCGATGTAACCAGCGAAGCCGACTGCAAAAGACTAATTGAAAATACAGCCGAAACTTTTGGGGGCATCGATATTTTAATTAATAACGCCGGTATTTCTATGCGTTCTTTGTTTTCAGATGTTGATTTAAAAGTACTTAAACAATTAATGGAAGTCAATTTTTGGGGAGCCGTTTATTGTACCAAATATGCCTTGCCATATCTACTCAAGTCTAAAGGGGTCCTGGTCGGAGTATCATCTGTTGCAGGGTTTCACGGTTTGCCCGGACGAACAGGTTATTCGGCTTCGAAATTTGCTTTACACGGTTTTTTGGAAACCCTGCGTATTGAACATTTAAAAGATGGTTTACATGTTTTGGTAATTGCTCCTGGTTTTACCGCTTCCGAAATCCGGAAGAATGCTTTAATCAGTAATGGATCACCTCAGGGAATTACCCCACGCGATGAA
Source organism: Bacteroidetes bacterium HGW-Bacteroidetes-4 (assembly GCA_002840905.1). Lineage (GTDB taxonomy): Bacteria > Bacteroidota > Bacteroidia > Bacteroidales > SZUA-534 > GWE2-40-63. Next base: position 250,190 of record PHDD01000001.1, read on the forward strand.
CAAAAGATGATGACACCGCAAAAAGTAGCCCGTATTTTAATCCGTTCTATTCGAAAGAAAAAACGAAATAAAATCATCTCGTTTTCCGGGCAGTTAATAGCCCTTATGCAACGGATTCTGCCTGAGCAGGTCGATGCCATGATCTACCGAATCATGTCGAAGGAAGTGGATTCGCCTTTTAAATAGTTTGGACAAAATGTTTTAAAAAAGTTGGATTACAATTGAGCAAAGCATACCGATTAACATTCTTTGTTTTACCAATAAGCAACATTTGTTTTGGAATCCTGTTATTTCCCTATACCTTTAATAAAAAAAAAAATCATGATTCATACATTGTTAGAAAAACGTTACAGCCCCAGGGCATTCAGCGAAAAACCCATATCACAAACCGATCTGAAACTACTTTTTGAAGCTGCGCGTTGGTCGCCTTCGGCCCGAAATGAACAACCCTGGCGTTTTATATATGCAAGTAAAGAAAACAGTGAAGCGTATCAAAAAATGCTTCACATTCTGAACGATTGGAACCAGCAATGGGCACAATCGGCTCCGGTTATAATAGCAGCGGTGGCCAAGAAAAACTATAATTACAAAAAAATTACCAATGAACATGCATGGTACGATTTAGGCCAATCGGTGGCATATTTAACGATTCAAGCCACAGCATTGGAATTTTATGTGCATCAAATGGGAGGGTTTTCGAAGGAAAAAGCCAGTCAATGGCTTGGAATACCCGAGGACTTTGAACCGGTTACTATGATTGCTTTGGGTTATAAAGGGGAATTGGATCGAATTCCGGAAAGTTATCATGCCGATGAAACAAAAATAAGGGAGCGCTTAAAATCGGAATGTATTCAATTTGAAAATCAATGGCACGAGTGTGAAAACAATGGGTAAACTATTACTGTTTTTGCTCTCATTTTTATCAGTGATGGAGGTTTTAGGTCAGTATTACGACAATGGCCAGGCTCCATTTACCGTGCGATGGAACCAAATTAATACCCCCAATTTTCAGGTAATTTTTCCGGAATCGCTTGATAGTATGGCTCAGGTGTATGCCTCGTATCTGGAGTTGACTTATCTCAAGGTCAATAAAAGTATTCTTGTACAACCCAAAAAATTGCCCGTGGTACTGCATCACAAAACAGTAATGGCGAATGGCGAAGTAGGCTGGGCACCAGCCCGAATGAATTTATTTACAGTGGCCCCTCAGGATAATTATTTTCAGCCCTGGAATCAACATCTGGTATTGCACGAATCGCGCCATAACGTTCAGCTGAATAAATTAAACACCGGTACAACCCGGGTTTTGGGCTGGGTGTTTGGTGAACAGGCAGCAGCAGCCGTTTTGGGAGTGCATTTACCTTTGTGGTTTGTTGAAGGCGATGCCGTAGCCTATGAAACCGGTTCTTCATTGGCAGGACGGGGCCGGGTCGCTGACTTTTTGATGCCCTTAAAAGCCCAGGTTAATGAAAAAGGAATCTACTCATATGGCAAAGCTATGTTTGGTTCGTACGCCGATTATGTTCCCAATCGTTATGTTTTGGGTTACCAATTGGCTGCTGAAGGTAGTTTACGATACGGTAGTAATTTATGGAACCAGACCCTGGACTATGTTGCCCGCAATCCCTGGCAACCACGCCCATTTTCGGCCTCAATGAAAAAACTAACCGGACTACCAGAACGCAAATTCTATAAAAATTCGCTGCAGGAACTGAAAAATAGAAACGAAAGTAAAAGCCTTAATGCGAATAATGCCTTACCCGGGTATCGAGCCATTTCAAAGCCTACCAAATCGGAATATGTAAATTATCACCATCCTTTGGCTATCGAGGGGGGGGTAATTGCCTATAAAACCAGCTTAAGCAACATTGGAGCATTTGTACTTATTGATTCCCTGGGAAACGAAAAAACCATTTATAAACCCGGTTATGTTTTCGATAATGTTTTTTCGGGCAACGATAGCCTGCTGGTGTGGAATGAATACCGGGCAACACGTTTTGAACAGCAAAATTATTCTAACATTACCATTTATAACTGGAAAAAGGGTAAATTGTATTATTTGCAAAGCAAAGGCAGAAGCTTTTATTCCACAATAAACTCGCAGGTATCAAAATTGGTTTCCTCAGAAATTGACGAATCCCTGCAATGGTCGCTTACGGTACGCGATTTGTTTTCAGGAGAGTTATTGGTCAAAGTCCACTTCGATACCCTGCAGCCAGTTCAACCTGCCTGGGATGAGTCGGGTAAAAGGATTGCCTTTATTGCAATTTCGTCAGCAGGAAAATCACTGGGCATCTTAAATATTGAAACCGGTAATACCAATTGGTTACTTACCAATGAATTGTTGGAAATTAATCAACCTTTTTTTGTTCCTGGTGGTTTGGTGCTTAAGGGAACATTTAATAACAGGTCCAATTTCTTTTATTATGACTTAAAAAACCAAACATGGTCTTTGTTAACCCGGGTACCATATGGTGTGGGTTCAGCATCGTATACCAATGGTGAGCTAATATATAGTGAATATACCGCCGACGGCTTTAAGATTAGCGCTCAAAAACTACTTCCCTTGTTCGAGGCCAAACCACAGGCTTATAACGACGCACTGGTTGTGCATCTGTCAAAACAGGAGCAGTTGGTCAATTTTAGAACAAACAATTTTGGTGAATTTCCTGTCACCAAATACCGGCGCATCGCACATTTAGTTAATTTTCATAGTTGGGCACCAATAGCTATCCGGACTGAAAGCAACGAAGTGGGCATTGGTGCTACGCTTATGTCGCAAAACGTGCTGAGTTCATCGTTTTTAAGTGCCGGGTACCAATACTACAGGGCCGAAGCATTTAACGAGTTTTTTGTTAATTATACCTACAAGGGTTTTTACCCGATAATTGAAAACGAATACCGCTGGATCGATTTTGCTTTTAATTACACCGATCAAGATCTTCTAGTACACCCGGTTTCAGGGCATCAACATTATTTTAATCACAATTGGTCGTTCCCTTTTTTATTTGATAGGGGAAAATGGTACCGCCGTTTAAATTTGGGTTTGGGCTACAATTACAACGGCGTTTACTACAATCCCAGTACTACCCTTGTCTTAAACAATAAATCGCAGCACAAAGCACGTCTTTCGGCTTTTATATATCAATTGCAAAGGACCAGCCACCGCGATTTAGCTCCCCAATGGGGACAGGTTTTTAACATGCAGGCCGAGAAATCCCTAAATGCCAAAATACCTGCATATCAATGGACTGTTTGGGGACAACTCTATTTCCCCGGGCTATTAAAAAACAACAGTTTACAATTTTATGGAGGCTTTCAGCAAAAAGAAACCGGTCTTTTTAATTTGCAAAACCGGCTTGCTTATCCCCGGGGCTATGCACTTTACGACTTCGAGACCCTGCAAACTTACCGGATGGATTATCATTTGCCCCTTTGGTATCCCGATTTGAATGTGTTAGAAATGCTTTACATAAAACGTTTAACCCTTAACTTGTTTCACGATTTAGCTTCTTTTAACTATCAGGGTACAAAAAGGTATCAGGAATCTATTGGAGCTACCCTGGGTTTCGACTTTCATGCGTTTCGCTTTGTGGCTCCATTGCATTTTTCAATAACCTATGCACACAAGCATACCCTAAATGAACCTTACCTGGGAATTAATTTCACTGTCGATTTTAATGCCCTTTATTAAACAGTTTGACTTTTTAATAAGCCAAATTTTATGTTATTTTTGACCTTAAATTCTTCCTGATATGACTTTAGTTCAATTAGAATATATAATTGCTGTCGATAGTTACCGTCATTTTGTTAAAGCGGCCGATCATTGTCACGTTACCCAACCCACGTTGAGTATGCAGATTAAAAAGCTCGAAGATGAGCTCGATGTGCTGATTTTCGATCGCAACAAACAACCTGTTGAGCCTACACCCATTGGTATGCTTATTATTTCGCAAGCCCGCGAAATAATTAAAGGACGTGACCGGATTACCGACACCATTTCGAATACACGTGATGACCTTTCGGGAGAATTACGACTGGGGATTATCCCAACCATTGCCTCGTATCTGGTTCCTTTATTTATTCCTCAGATGGCCGAAAAATATCCTGCGCTTAAAATTTATGTCGAAGAGTTAATGACCCACGATGTGGTTTCAAAAATGAAAGAAGGAACCATCGATATCGGAATTGTTTCAACCCCTTTGGTTGAAGACGGGGTCGACGAAATGCCTATTTATTATGAGCCATTTATGCTCTATGTTTCAGAGAATCACTGCCTTTATCAGAAAGAAAAAATATCGTCGCGCGATATCAGTGTCGACGAAATGTGGTTATTGTCCGACGGGCATTGTTTTCGTAACCACGTGATAAACCTTTGCGGCGATGCACAACAATTACCCAAAACCCTGAAGTTTGGATACAAAACCGGTTCGCTCGAGGTATTAATGAAATTTGTGGAACAGGATTACGGCTACACCCTGCTTCCTTACCTGGCTACCCTCGATTTGGCCGATAGCAAAAAACACCGCCTGCGACCATTTAAAGAACCATCACCCAAGCGCGAAATAAGCCTGATAACCCCTGCCGGATTCCTGCGCAGGAAATTGCTTCAGGCCATTAGCAAAGCCATTCAGCAAAACATTCCCAAAGATTTACGTAAGCTCGACAATGCGAAAATAGTTCCCTGGAAAACTTTGTAATAAGAAAGCATACAACTTGGCAGGCATCGTTGTAAGTTACACACACCGCTGCCTGTTTTTTAAGCCCATTAAGCTACCCAACAAGTCCCTAAACCCAACATAGATACCTTCCTGGACAATGAACAAGCCTTTTTACCGGTAAGGCAAACCTGTTTACCCATATAGCAAATCTTTCTACTATTCCCGCAAACCTTTCTGACCAACGTACAGACCTTTCTACTATATGTACAAATCAGTTTATTATTACCACAAACCTTTCTAATCAACGTACAAACCTGTTTACTAATCCAGCAAACCTTTCTGACCAACGTACAGACCTTTCTACCATTCCCGCAAACCTGTCTGATATCCGTACAAATATATTTGCTAATGAAGCAAACCATTCCAATAATCCTGTAAATCTGTTAGCCAATCCGGCAAAGACTTAAGCTCACCAGATGATGGATTTGTTGAAAAAAGGAGTCCTTTCCGGTTTTTTGGGAAAGAACTCCTTTGATAAAGCTACAGCCTTTATTTTTTGGGTTCGACTGTTATTCTACTTTCGGAATACGGTAAGGAGTGTAGGCAGCTCCCAGTTTATCAAGCTCATTGCGTAATTCAGGCAAGGTGGTTTCAGCTATCTTGCTGAGTTTTTCGAGCAAGGGCGGAAATTCCTGTTTTAAAATATCAAACGACATTTCTGAAGTACGAGTAATTCCCGATGAACTGTTTATCTGAGCATAAATAATGGAGTTTAACCGTCGCAGTAAAGGCATTTCAGCTGGTGGAACTTCTTCCCAACTCGCTTTTGGAGGTGTTCCTTTAAGCTTTTCCTCAATGGTATTCAATTCCCATTCCAGTTGGGTAAATTTTGCCATTAGTTCGGTGTGCGCTCCGGGTAAAGTAAGTGCATTTTGTTTCATGGCAGCAACTTCTTCATTTATATCGTTGGTAAGAGCCATAGCTCCGTTTACCGCTTTGGAGTAGTTGCTTACCTTGCGCTGGAAAGCAACCATAACAGCACGATCGTCGGCCGGGAGGGTAAGGTTGTTTAAGGTAAGTAACTGAAATTTTTCGGGAGCGCCAATAGCGGTTGCCTGATTGTTGTGAACCAATTGCATGGTAAGGTTATAAGTTCCGGGCATGGCATAAACTCCTCCTTCGTTTTTGGCAAAGGGATCAAAATCTTTGGTCCGGTGCTTCGAATCCGGACTGTCGTATTTTAAATCCCAATAAACGCGTGAGATTCCTTTTTTAGGTTTTTCGGTAAGGGTCCGTATTACCTGATTGTTTTCATCCTTTACAGTGATTAAGAGGTAAGGAGGAATTTCAAGTGCTTCCTGTTTTTCAATTTCGGGTGTTACCTGAGGAATAGGTTTTGATGCAGCAAAAAGTTCTTTTTCTGCCTCTTGCCTTTTTTCTTTTAGTGTTTTGGGAACTTCTTTTAAATAATAGGTTGCAGCTGCTCCGTAAGGAGGATTCTTAGCACCAAAATAGGTTGCTCCCTGACCGTATATTTTGTCGGTTGGCACAAATAGATTGGCATCTTTAATATTAAATAAGTGATTGGGTTGCTTCAGCATCGATTCGCTTAAGTGGCGCAAAGGTTCGTAATTATCGAGAATGTAGAATCCCCTTCCAAAAGTAGCCAACACCAAATCGCAGGCGTCTTTTTGAATAGCCAAATCGTTAACCGATATGGTTGGAATGCCCGCTTTAAGCTGAACCCACGAAGCACCATCGTCAACCGTAAAAAATGCGCCAAATTCAGTTCCCACAAACAACAGTTTGGGGTTTACAAAATCCTGTTCAATAGTATGAACGGTACCGTTAACAGGCAAGTTGCTGCTGATTGATTTCCAGCTCTTGCCTTTGTCGGTACTTTTCAGGATGTAAGGTTTAAAATCGTCGTTCTTTCGGTTGTCGAACGAAGCATATACCACATTCTCGTCGAAACGCGATGCATAAATATCGCTCACGTAGGTATGCGCAGGAACACCCGGAAAACCGGATATTTTAGTCCAGCTTTTTCCATCATTATCACTAACCTGAATCAATCCGTCGTCGGTTCCAACAAATAGTAATACGGCTTTTACCGGCGATTCATCCAGCGAAACAATGGTGCCGTATTGCGAACTGGATACATCTTTTGCTACCGCATCGCTGCTCCAGAATTTTCCCATCACCGGCCAGGTGTTTCTGTCGATTTGTGCCGTTAAATCGTCAGAAATCACTTCCCACGAATTGCCCCTATCATTACTTTTAAAAACTTTGTTGGCTCCCATATAAAGACGAGTGGGGGCGTGGTGGCTTAAAATTAAGGGAGCGTTCCAGTTCCAGCGGTAAGTCAGTTCATCTTTCCGTGGTTGGGGTTTGATTCCAATTTTTTCGCCGCTTTTCTTATCGTAGCGAACCACATTGCCGTATTGCCATTCAGAATAAACAATGTCGGGATTGGTTGGATCGACACGGGACCAGAATCCGTCACCAAAAACGGTAACAATCCATTCGCCGCTGGTAACTCCAAATTCGCTGATGTTTTGCGACGGACCGCCCATGGTGGCATTATCCTGAGTTCCTCCATAAACATTGTAAAAAGGTTTGGCATTATCTACCGTAACTCTGTAAAATTGAGTAACCGGAAGGTTCGATACCTGTCGCCAGTTTTCGCCCGAATCGTAAGTAATGTAAACTCCGCCATCACCGCCTATTATCAGGTGTTTGTTGTTGGTCGGATTTATCCAAAGAGCGTGATCATCCACATGGCGATCTTTTACGCCCAGACGTTCCCAGGTTTTTCCACCATCGGTGGTAAAATGGCTGTAAGTTTCTACTGAATAAACCTTATCGAATTGCACCGGGTCGCAATAAATTTCGTTGTAATATTGCCCACTTTCGTAATGATCGCTCATTTTGGTCCACGATTCACCCCTGTCGGTAGTGCGGAAAAAACCTCCCGATTTATTGGCTGCTTCAACAATTAAATACAGTACATCGGGATTTATGGGCGAAATGGCAATGCCCATACCACCAATATGTTCGTTGGGAAGTCCGTTCATTATTTTACGCCAGTTTTCACCGGCATCTTCTGATTTATATACTGCCGATTCCGGTCCACCACCAATTTTGGTATGCACGTGCCTGCGACGCTGTTCGCTGGTTGCATATAAGATATCGGGATTTCGCGGGTCGAAAATCACATTATTAACACCAGTGTTTTCGCTGATGTTTAAAACTTTAGTCCAGGTTTTTCCCCGGTCCGTTGTTTTATACAAACCCCTGTCGCCACCAGGTCCCCAGGTAGAACCTTCGGCTGCAACGTATACAACATCTGAATTTCTGGGATCAATCTGAATCATTCCAATATGGCGACTTTCTTTTAAACCCATGTTTTTCCATGTTTTTCCACCGTCAATACTTAAATAAACACCATCACCGTATCCAAGTGCTCTTTGATGGTTGTTCTCGCCCGTACCAGCCCATATTACATGCGTATTGTTTGGGTCTATAGCCAGGCAGCCTATGGAATAGGCACCATAACTATCAAATATGGGTTCAAAGGTGATGCCGTTGTTGTTTGTTTTCCAAATGTTTCCACTGGCCACAGCCACATAATATTCTGTAAAATCGTTAGGGTTAATGGCAAAGTCGGCAATGCGGCCTGAGGTAAAAGCTGGTCCAATGCCCCGGAATGCCAATCCGGAAACTACATTGCTGTTGAGTAAAGTATCGGTTTTAGGTTTTTCTTTGGCTGTTGATGGTATGCTTAATGCAAAAAACACCATAATAAGCCAACTGGTAAGCAAATGTTTTTTCTTCATAATATATTTATTTAACAATAGGTATACAAGATATTGAATTTACATTTAATAAAGTTCTTTAAAACCGATTAAATATTCATAAAGCTTCTTTTTGGAGTTGAACTTAGATGAGATTTACAATTTCACAGAATTGTGGAGTTTCATCACATGTTTTCGGGGAGATCATCACAAAAAATTGCAAAAGGCACCAGGGCCCTTTATATTCGTTCAGCTTATTAAAATAAACTTAGAGCGATGGAAACAACTGTATTAAAAAGGAAATCAGGGAAGCAGTTTGTATTTCAGGTACCTACTGAAATTACCCAATTGGAGCCTGTATTTGTTTTTACACTGAATGGAACCGACCGTTCTAATTTTAATGAAATAACGATTGATGTAGCGCTGAATCCCAAATTAACCAACGCTTCGCTGAATAAACCCATTTCTACCTTTCACTTTAATGAATCGGGCAATTGCCGGATTAAGCGTGAGTGGATTGATGATTTTTTTATTGAAGGCGATATTAAACTTCTTGACCAGGAAGAAACAAGTTTTAGAAAACCCAGCAGTTGTTTTGTAAACATTACCTATGGAAACAGGGAAGAAGCGCTACATTTTATTAAAGGAACTTTTGATTTTTAATTTTAGTGTTTCATAAAAATACTACCCTATATGAAAATCCCGGATAAGAACCGGGGGAAACCTGTTACAATTGAATCCGTTTATGGTTTCCACCTTTCCGGTTCTTTCCTGCTTTCCCATCCCTTTAAGAATGGTTGCCGACACCCGTTGGCAACCATTTTATTATTACACCTGAACCTTGGTACTTTAGCAATAGAAAAACCCGGGAGGCCAGGGTTGTTAATAATTGATGATAATTTTTGGAGAAGAATACGACTCCTTTTTAGTAAAAATACCCATTTTTGTTTTATAATTAGTAGTATCTTCGCCGATTGAATAATTATAGATTATGCAGGAACGAGCAGGTGATTATTATGAAAACAGAGAAATGGCTTCCAGCGTAAAACGCTACGAATCGTTGCGTAAAGCAGGGGTTTTTGCCTATTTCGATGTAGAAGAATTCGAAAATATTGTTAATTTTTATATTGATAACAATCAATTAAAGAAAGCTCAAGGTGCCTGTCTGTCAGGTTTATCTATTCACCCTACTGCATCAGAATTAAAATTAAAAAATGCTCAACTGCATGTGGCTTTGGGAAACCCTAATGAAGCCATTCAATGGCTTGCTAAGGTAAATGAACTAAACAATCACAGCTACGAGTTTCACCTGACCAAAGGAATGGCCATGGTTTTGCTGGGGTTAATGGAAAAGGCAGAAGCTCATTTCGACCGGGCGCTTGCCATTTCAATTTTGGATGAAAAAGAAGACACGTTATACAACATTGGCGAAGCACTCGAGAATAGCGGTAATTTTTATTTAGCCATCAAATATTATCAATTAGGAAATCAGCTTTTTCCATCTAACGAAGAGTTTTTATTCCGCCTGGGTTTTTGTTTCGATCGTATGGCTGAATTTGATCAAAGTATAGCGGCTTATCAGCGTTACCTTGATATCAATCCGTTTTCAGAAAACGTGTGGTATAATATTGGTATCATCTACAATAAAGTGGAGCAATTTACTAATGCTGTTGAAGCCTATGAATATGCCATTGCGCTTGATGGAACGCATTACGATGCCCTGTTTAATAAAGCAAATTCACTGGCCAATGCAGAAAAACATCACGAAGCCATTCAAACCTACAAAGAGTATTTAAGTATTTACGAGAACAGTCTTACCGCACTATATTACATAGGCGAGTGTTATATTCAGCTTAAAGATTACGACGCCGCATTGCAAAATTTTGATGCCATTCTAAAGGAAAATAAAGATTTTTCAGAAGCATATTATGGTAAAGCTTTGGTTTATGACGAACTGGAACAATTCGATGCGGCTATAGCCAGTTATAAAAAAACCATTGAACTGGATAGCGAAAATACCGATGCCTGGTTTTCATTGGGAAACCTTTACAATAAACTCGAAAGAGATGTGGAAGCTCTTGAAGCCTACGAGCAAACTTTGAAACATAATAAGTTCGATATTGAGGCCTGGTTGGCCTATGCAAAAACCTATTTTATTCTGGGAAAAACGGTCGATTCAATTCGTATTTTAAATGAGGCTATCGATTACATGCCCGATTATTCAGAACTTTTATATGCGCTTTCAGCCTACTATTTGGCTGGCAGCGATTTAGAATCCGGATTGAAATGGTTTGCCAATGCTTATAAAATTGATCCTGAAAGCTATATTCAGGTATTTGAAATTTGTCCCAAAGCCAAAGATTTACCCGAAATACAACAAATTATTAATACATAACGCTTTTTAGCGCACTTCAAAAAAAAACAAAATTACCAGCATGAAAGACACCAAGTTTTATTTACAATGTACCCAGTGCGGATACCATGTGGCTGATTTCAAAGAATGGTTTGGTTCGATGCAGAAATGTCCAAAATGTGGAAGTACCATTGTTGATGTAAAATACAATAAAGATTATAATGAGCTTAAAAATCTGATAAAAAGCTCAAATGGGGAAGCCAAAAATGTATTTCATTACTTCGATTTTCTTCCGTTAAATAAAAAAGAAAATATTATTACTCGGGGCGAAGGGGTTATTCCATTGGAGAAATGGGATTTTCTGAAAAAGTATGCCAAAGAAGCCTGTAATATTGATATTGAGGTACATGCTTACCGTAACGATTTAAATCAGGGAACCGGAACTTTTAAAGACGTTGCTGCTGCCGTGGCTGCCAGTGTATTAAAAGAAAATGGTGTAAAAGAATACTGTGTGGCTTCTACAGGAAATATAGCCAACGCATTTGCCCATTACCTGGCCGAGGCTGGAATTAGTTTGTCGGTGTTTATTCCTAACGATGCACTAAAAGCAAACGAAGCCGAGGTAAATAGTTACGGACAAAAAATATATAGGGTAAAAGGTGATTATGCTTACGCCAAAAAAATTGCTGCCGAGTATTCCGAAAAATACGGTATCCTTATATCGGGTGGAAATACTGATCCCATGCGCGTGGAAGCTAAAAAAACCATGGTTTTTGAATGGTTACGTCAGATTGGTGAAGTCCCCAATGTTTACATTCAGGCACTTAGTGGTGGAACCGGTCCCATTGCCATCGAAAAAGCATACAAAGAACTCCGGAAAATTGGTGTTGCCGAAATCATGCCCCGTTTTATTATGGTACAACCTAGTGGTTGTGCTCCCATGACACATGGATGGGTAAAAGCCAAAGCGGCCGGATTCCCCGAAGGCTGGTTGACCGATTACCCCAAATACGACAATCCGGTAACCAAAGTACCCACACTGGCTACTGGTAAACCCGGAACCTATCCAATTTTAGCCCGTCTGGTTAAAGAAAGCCACGGCGAGATGATTGAATTTAACGAAGAGTATTTAGTTGATATAGCCCGTTTAATTGCTTTTGAAACTACCATCCGGATTGGACCTGCTGCAGCAATTGCTGTAGGTGGCTTTTTTGAATCGTTGCACAATGGTCATTTAAAAAATGGCGACAAAGTGCTGATAAACGTTGGCGAAGGTGTTCGCAGAGCTCCCGATTTTGTGGAAGAAATGATATATACCACCCAGCACATTGATTCGGTCAATGATTGTCAACGCTTCGACAGGGAAAAGCTTAGGGCAGATTTGTGGAGTAAAGTAGCTTCAATTTATTCATAAACGATAAGAAAAAAAACAAGGAGTGGTTCCAGACTACTCCTTGTTTTTTTTTAATATGATTATTATACCGGAAGTTTAATTGTGCCGTCAATTCTAAATACGGAAATATTTTTATATCAATACATTGAAACAAACCCTGGATGCATCAGGGGTGCAAATTGTAAACCAATGAAGGAAATAGTTACACTTATAGTAAAAGGAATGGCCATGGGTGCCGCCAATGTAATTCCCGGAGTTTCGGGAGGAACCCTTGCGCTTATTACCGGAATTTTTGAACGCTTAATCAATGCCATTAAATCGTTCGATGTTAAAGCATTTAAATTGCTTTTTACAGGAAAGATAAAAGAGTTTATCCGCTATGTCGATTTCTGGTTCCTGGTGTATATTTTTGGAGGTATTGGCATTGCAATTATTTCGTTAGCTCATTTGTTTGAGTTTTTATTTGCCAATTATCCGGTTTATATCTGGGCTTACTTTTTTGGATTGGTGCTGGCCTCGGTTTATTTTGTGGGAAAAACCATCAGGCAGTGGAAAGCATCGGTTATATTAACTTTTATTATAGGAACTGTAGTTGCAATGGGTATTTCATTAATGACCCCGGCCAGTGAAAACGAATCATTTTTTTATCTCCTTTTTTGTGGGGTGATAGCAATTTGTAGTATGATACTCCCCGGATTATCGGGTTCATTTGTGTTGATATTATTAGGAAATTACCAACTGGTCATGATTACGGCTATTAATGATTTACGTTTCGATATTTTGATACCCGTAGTTCTTGGAGCCGGATTGGGTTTGATTGCTTTTTCGCACATTTTATCGTGGTTGTTAAAACGGTTTCATAACCAGACACTGGCTTCATTAACCGGATTTATTCTTGGGTCACTGGGAATATTGTGGCCTTGGAAAACTCCAATAGAAGAAGCCTTTGGCAACAAAATTAAAACCGTTGGTTACGACTGGTTTTTACCTGATATGAATGCATCATTGATAATTGCAGCTGTTTTAATTATTTTGGGAATTGCTACCATCTGGATTACCGAAAGTTTGGGTGCATTAAAAGAAGAAAATAAAGTTTCCTGAGTATGGACAATTATGGTTTGGTAGGTTACCCTTTAACCCAGTCGTTTTCGAAAAAATATTTTACACAAAAGTTTGCCAGCGAAAACATTCAAGCCCAGTACCTGAATTTTTCTATTGAAAGTATTGGTGAGTTTCCTGAAATTTTTGAAGATCAAATTATTAAAGGTTTAAATGTTACCATCCCTTACAAAGAAAAAGTTTTGCCTTTTATTCATCAATTGGACGAGACTGCACAAAAAGTGGGAGCCGTTAATGTGGTGAAAATTACCTATCAGAAAGATAAACCCCGCTTAATTGGTTACAATAGCGATGTATATGGCTTTGAACTTTCACTGAAAAAGTATTTGAAGTCTCATCATACCCGGGCATTGGTGTTGGGAACCGGAGGAGCTGCCAAAGCAGTAATTTATGTGCTTAAAAAACTGGGTATCGATTATAAATGTGTTTCGAGAAATACCGGTAAAGGTGATTTTGTTTACCACGAACTTACCCGCAGGCACATTACCGATACACCACTGCTGATTAATACAACTCCATTGGGTATGTTTCCTCTTATTCATGCTTTTCCGGAACTTCCTTACGATGCAATTTCTTCTGTACATCTGGCTTTCGACTTAATATACAATCCGGAAGAAACCCAATTTATGAAAAAGTGTGCCCAACAAGGAGCTGTAGCCGTTAACGGATACGAAATGCTGGTATATCAGGCAGAAAAAGCCTGGGAAATATGGAATAGTTAATTTTTAAACCGATATGGGTACGTAACATTTACCAGAAAAAGTGCTTTCCCTGGAACTGAAGCTCCGGCAGCACTGCGATCTTTGGCTTCAATAATCCGGCAAAATTCTTCGATAGTCAGTTTTCCTTTGCCAACTTCGAGCAGGGTTCCCACAATGGCCCGTACCATGTTTCTCAGAAACCGATCGGCTGTAATGGTAAAAACCAGTTCGTTATTCTCTTGAATCCACTTAGCTTCCCGAATTACGCAGTTGTTAGTTTTTACATCGGTATCAACTTTACTAAAGCTGGTAAAATCAATGTAATCAAAAAGCTTTAAAGCAGCATGATTCATGGCATCAACATCAAGATTACCGTAATAATAATGCCTTAAAGGATTTAAAAAAGGCGATTTTTCCTGAGTAATATAGTATTTGTAAGTTCGCGAAGTGGCATCAAAGCGGCTGTGAGCTTCCTGATGCATTATTTTTAACGAATGAATCAGCACTTCAACAGGCAGGTAACGATTTAACTTATGTATCAGCTTATCATTTTCTTCAAGATTAGGCCGGGTGCTGTCAAAATGTGCAACAAAATTGATAGCATGTACTCCGGTGTCGGTTCTTCCACAGCCTGTAAGATGAATCGGTTCGCGCAGGATATGGGTAAATGCATTTTGAAGCAATTCTTGCACGGTCAGGGCATTGGGTTGAATTTGCCAACCATGAAAAGGCGTACCGTTATAATCGAGCGTTATAAAATAGCGATAAAGTGTTTCTTTCATAAACACAAAGATTGAAAAAAAGGGGGAAACCCTGTTTAAAACCCTGTCACTTTTTTTAACCTGTCAAAATATCAGCCTGGGAAGCACATTCGTTAAAAAAATGTTAAAGAGCGTTAAACTCTGTTAATTGTTAGGTCAATTTGAAAGGATTGACAATATTAGCACGTTAATTGTTAAGTGGAAGGCTTGTTGATAAAACAAGCATTATCCACTAGATTGTTAAACCAATTTGAACAAAAAAATACAATTATGAGCGAAATTGTAGATATTAAAGAATTGAATGAGCGCATACAAAAAGAGAGCGCTTTTGTTGACATGGTAAACATTGAGATGAATAAAGTGATTGTGGGCCAGAAACACCTGGTTGAAAGTTTACTTATTGGTTTGCTTTCTGACGGTCACGTGTTGCTCGAGGGTTTGCCCGGTCTGGCAAAAACCCTGGCAATAAATACTCTGGCAAAAATTGTAGATGCCGGATTCAGCCGCATACAGTTTACCCCCGATTTATTGCCAGCCGATGTTATTGGTACCATGATTTACAGTCAGAAAAAAGAAGAGTTTACCGTTAAAAAAGGGCCTATCTTCAATAATTTTGTTTTGGCCGATGAAATTAACCGTGCCCCGGCTAAAGTACAAAGTGCCTTACTCGAAGCCATGCAGGAAAAGCAGGTTACTATTGGCGACCAGACATTTAAGCTGGACAAACCCTTTTTGGTTTTGGCAACCCAGAACCCCATTGAACAGGAGGGAACCTATCCGCTGCCCGAAGCCCAGGTTGACCGTTTTATGCTGAAAACCATTATCAATTATCCCAAACGCGAAGAAGAACTTTTGATTGTTCGCGAAAATATGGCCCGAAACTTCCCTGAGCCAACAACCATTCTCAAAACAGAAGACATTCTTAAAGCCCGCGATGTGGTAAAAGAAGTTTACATGGACGAGAAAATTGAGAAGTATATTGTGGATATTGTTTTTGCCACACGCTACCCCGACGAATACGGTTTACCTCATTTAAAAGAAATGATTAGTTTTGGAGGTTCACCCCGTGCCAGTATTAACCTTTCAAAGGCTTCAAAAGCATACGCGTTTATTAAACGTCGCGGTTACGTAATTCCCGAAGATGTGCGTGCCGTATGCCACGATGTGTTGCGTCACCGGATTGGCTTAACTTATCAGGCCGAAGCCGAAAACATGACTTCTGAAGACATTATTAATGAAATACTAAATGCAGTTGAAGTACCTTAACGGATATTAGACCGGCGAAATTAGCGTTTAGACCAGTTCATTAAAACCGATACCAGGTCTAAAATCTAAAGTCTAAAATCTAAAATCTAAAAAAAAAATGGAAACTTCAGAATTATTAAAAAAAGTACGGCATATCGAAATTAAAACCCGCGGATTATCGAACCAGATATTTGCTGGTGAGTACCACAGCGCTTTTAAAGGAAAAGGTATGACCTTTAGCGAGGTGCGCGAATACCAGTACGGCGATGCCATACGCGATGTGGATTGGAATGTTACCGCCCGGTTTAATCACCCGTATGTTAAAATATTTGAAGAGGAGCGCGAATTAACGGTTATGCTGCTGGTCGATGTGAGTGGTTCAAAGAATTTTGGAACACAAAACCAATACAAACAGGAACTAATGACTGAAATAGCAGCCGTTCTGTCATTCTCAGCCATTAAGAATAACGATAAAATTGGAGTAATCCTTTTCAGCGATAAAGTAGAGAAATTTATTCCTCCACAAAAAGGAAGAAAGCACATTTTAAGGATTATTCAGGAGTTGCTTAATTTTGAGCCGCAAAGCAAGCAGACCAATGTTTCGGCTGCGCTCGAATATTTAACCAATGCCATTAAAAAACGCTCCATCGGCTTTATTATTTCCGATTTTATTGATTCTGGTTTTAAAGATGCACTAACCATTGCTAACCGTAAACACGATATTGTTGGGCTGCGCGTTTTTGATGAACGTGAAACCAACCTGCCTAATATGGGGCTGGTTAAAATGGTTGATGCCGAAACCGGTGCGTTAAAATGGGTCGATACATCCAGTAAAAAAGTACGCAATGCCTATTCCGATTGGTGGGTAAATCATTCCGCCAGCCTGGAACAAACTTTTAGAATGAGCGGCGTTGATTATACTTCAGTAGCAACCGATCAGGATTATGTAAAACCCTTGATTTATTTATTTAAACACAGAGGAGCTTAGCATGAATAACTGTTTTATAAAAAAACTGCTTCTAATCACATTTTTGTCTGTGCTTATTCTGTTCATTGCCATCAGTACTAAAGCACAGGTAACTGTCGAGGCACGCATCGATACCAATGTAATGTTAATTGGCGATCAAACCCGGGTATGGCTCGAAGCACAATTTCCCGACAGTTTAATGGTTAGTTTTCCGGCTTTTTCCGACACAATTATTAAAAATCTTGAGATTCTTGATATTTCACCCATAGACACAACCTTGGCCGACAATGGTTTAAGATTGTTGCAAAGCTATTTGGTAACCAGTTTCGACAGTGGATTTTATATTATTCCACCAATGGATTTTATTATTGGTTTTCCGAAAGCAGGCCGGATTGATACCCTACATACCGTACCCTTATATTTTCAAGTCTGGACCATGCCACTTGATACGATAAACCGGGAATCCATTGCCGACATAAAAAAACCGATTGAAGCACCGCTGACCTTACAGGAAGTTTTACCCTTTGCTGGTGCAGGCTTTGGAATATTGCTGTTGGCTTTTGTTGCTTATCTGTTGTTTATGCGTTTTGTCCGCAAAAAGCCGGTATTGGTTAAAAGTGAAAAACCAAAGGAGCCTGCGCATTTAATTGCCTTGCGAAATCTCGATTTATTAAGCAACGAAAAGTTGTGGCAAAAAGGCCTGGTAAAAGAATATTACTCGCAATTAACTGATGTGGTTCGGACCTACATTGAAGATCGATTCGAAATACCGGCCATGGAATCAACAACCGATCAGATTATGGAATCGTTTCGAAAAGAGGCAAGTCTCGAAAAGAATTTGAAAGACGATTTGTTCGATCTTTTGGTTAGGGCCGATTTTGTAAAATTTGCCAAAGCAACCACATTAGCCAATGAGAACGAGCAAAGTTTACGCTTTGCTTATAGTTTTGTTGATAAAACCAAAATCACAGAAGTACTTAGGGACGGGGATGAAGAGGAAAATGTTGAAACAGCAAAAGAAACAAGTACAGCCAAAACAAAATAACAGTAACTATGGAAAACTTAACATTTCAAAATCCAAATTTACTTTACCTGCTTTTGGTACTGGTTCCGTTAATTGCCTGGTATGTGTTTAAACACGACAAGTATCAGGCTTCCATCAGGCTTTCAACGGTAAAAGGATTTTCGAAAGTACGCAACAGCTACAAATATTATTTACGGCATCTGCCACCAGTATTGCATATGCTTGGCATTGCATTGCTAATAATTGCTTTGGCCCGTCCGCAATCAACCGATAACTGGAGCAATACGTCAACAGAAGGTATTGACATTGTTTTAGCATTAGATATTTCAACAAGTATGCTGGCCGAAGATTTTAAGCCCAACCGGCTCGAAGCAGCAAAACAGGATGCCATTCGTTTTATTTCAGGCCGTCCCAACGACCGCATTGGCCTGGTTATTTTTTCAGGAGAAAGTTTTACACAATGTCCTTTAACTACCGATCATGCCGTACTGATAAACCTGATTAACGATGTAAAGCCTGGTATGATTGAAGATGGAACAGCCATTGGATTGGGCTTGGCTAATGCAGTCAGCAGGTTACGCGAGAGCAAAGCCATAAGTAAAGTAATTATTTTAATGACCGATGGAGTAAACAATCAGGGACAGGTTCCCCCATTAACGGCTGCTGAAATTGCTAAAACATTTGGCGTTCGGGTTTATTCTATTGGTGTAGGCTCCAAGGGAACTGCACCTTATCCGGTTACCGATATGTTCGGAAGAAAAAGATACCAGGATATGGAAGTGGAAATTGATGAAGAAGTACTGTCACAAATTGCTCAAATGACCGATGGACGCTATTTCAGAGCAGTCGATAACAAAAGACTCGAAGAAGTTTATTACGAGATTGACAAACTCGAAAAATCAAAAATCGAGGTAAAAGAATACAGCCGCAAAAACGAAGAATACCTGCCATTTTTGGTCTTGGCCGGAATTCTTCTGGTTTTTGAAGTGGTTTTGAGGAATACCTTATTACGAAATATTCCCTAAATTTTAAGATTATGTTTCAGTTTGCACATATAGAATATTTATACGGTTTATTGGCTTTACCCATTTTAGGCTTCATTTTTTTAATAGCGCTATATCGCAGAAAAAGAGCCCTGAAAAACTTTGGAAATCCAGATTTGGTTAATGGATTAACCCCTGAAGCATCATTAAGCAAACCCTGGATTAAATTTATTCTTATGGAATCGGCCTTAATGCTAATAATTATTTCCTTGGCAGGACCACAATTTGGAACTAAGCTTAAGGAAATTAAGCGCGAAGGGGTTGAATTGGTTATTGCTCTCGATATTTCAAATAGTATGATGGCAGAAGATATTGCCCCAAATCGTTTGGAAAATGCAAAACGGGCCATTTCAAAACTGGTCGATCGCTTGCACAACGACAAAGTAGCACTGGTGGTTTTTGCCGGCGATGCTTTTGTGCAATTGCCCATGACCACCGATTATGAAGCCGCTAAGATGTTTTTAAGTACCATTTCACCCAAATTAATCAATAATCAGGGAACAGCTATTGGTGCAGCTATTGAATTGGGAATAAAAGCATTTACTCCCAGCCAAGAGAAAAATAAAGCTTTAATAATAATTACCGATGGTGAAAATCATGAAGGAAATGCCGTTGACCTGGCTACAGCAGCCAACGATGAGGGTATTATAGTTCATACCATTGGAATGGGTTTATCAAAGGGAGCCCCCATTCCAGAATACAATCAGTACGGCCAAAAAGATTACCGTACCGACAACCAGGGCAAAGTGGTTATATCAAAACTGGATGAAGACATGCTGAAAAAAATCGCTGTTTCGGGTGGGGGTAAGTACATCAGGGCCAACAATACAAAAACCGGACTGAATGCCTTGTTCGATGAACTGAACCAAATGGAAAAAGCAGAAATGGAAGTAAAAGCATATGCCGAATACGAAGAACAGTTTCAGTATTTTGTTGGCTTTGCTTTATTAATACTTGTTATTGAGTTTTTTATTTTATTTAAAAAGAATAAACGCCTGAGTACGGTAAATATTTTTAAAAGCAATTTACTTGATCTTAAAAAACAATAGGAGGAAGCGATATGATTAAAATATTTTTCCTGATTTTGTTTGTAGTTTTTACTCATGTTATGGTTTTTGCCCAACAAGAGCGAAAATACATCAGACATGGAAACCGCGAATACGAAAAAGCTAAAATTGATTCAGTTACTGTTGACACCACTAAATATCAGAACGCCGAAGTGGAATACCGAAAAGCTTTGGATGTGGATCCAAACAATTGGGATGCCATCTATAATCTGGCCAATTCACTTTTAAAACAAGGCAAGTACCATGAGGCAGCCAAACAGTATATGGCAGCTACAGGAATGTATAATCCGGACAAGGAACAATTGGCCATGGCCTACCATAATCTGGGAAATGCCCACTTGTTATCGAACCAATTAAACGAAGCTATTGAGGCGTTTAAAAATTCGCTGCGAAACAATCCCAGCGATTACGAAACCAAGTATAACCTGGCTTGGGCTCAGGACAAGTTGAAGCAACAACAAAACCAGCAGCAGGATCAGAACCAGGATAAAGAGAATCCCGAACAGGAAAATAAGGACAAACAGCAAAACCAGAATCAAAATCAGGATCAGCAGGAACAAGAACAGGATAAACAGCAGCAGCAACAGCAGGAACAACAGCAACAAAATCAGCAGGAACAACAGCAGCAAACCCAGGAACAGGAGCAGCAAATTTCAAAAGAAGATGCCCTGCGAATTCTGGAAGCATTGCAAAACGATGAAAAAGAAATTCAGGAAAAAGTGCAGAAACAAAAAGTGCAACCCAAAAAGCGAACCACACAAAAAGACTGGTAGTTCCGTAATTTTTGTATCCGATGCTTTATCTTTGAACCCGAAAAACAACTAATAGAATGAAAAAGGCAAAACATATCTTTTTTTTAATCCTAAGCATTATCCTCTTTGGTTTTACGCTGGAGAGCCTTTCTCAGCAGGTAGAATTTAACGCTTCGGCTCCAAGGGTGGTTGAACTGGGCGAACAATTTCGTCTTTCGTACTCTTTAAATGCCAAAGGAAGCGATTTTGAAGAGCCTGAATTTGAAAATTTCAGGGTGCTTTCAGGGCCAAATGTTTCAAGCAGTTCCAGTGTGCAGATAATTAATGGAAAAATGTCGCAAAGTGTTGCCTACACATATACTTTCATACTTATGGCAATAAGCGAGGGAAATTTTACACTTCCTCCAGCTAAAGTAGCGGTAAAAGGGAAAACCTACCAGTCGAACAGCTTTTCCATTGAAGTGGTAAAAGGATCGCAAAATGCACCAACAAATACCGGTAATACATCTTCTGGAAGTACACAACTGCCCGGAACGAATGAAAAATTGTTTGTTACTGTTGAGGTGAATAAAACAAGCTTGTACCAAGGCGATAATTTAATAGCAACAATTAAACTTTACACACAACGCAGTTTAGCTGGATTTGAAGAAATTAAATTTCCACCGTTTACCGGTTTCTGGAGTCAGGATTTGGAATCGCCACAGCAGATTCAATTGCAGCGCGAAAATATAAACGGGCAGATTTATGAAGCAGGCCTTATTAAAAGCGTCTTACTTTTCCCTCAGCGATCGGGCGAAATACAGATCGATCCATTTGAGCTGACCGTTGTTGTTCAGGAACGTACGCGAAGCAACAATCCTTTCGACGATTTTTTTGGAGGATCAGTCCGCAGGATACCATTAAAAGTGGCCAGCAAACCGGTTAAAATTAATGTTTTGCCCTTACCTGTCGGAAAACCCGAACACTTTGACGGAGCTGTGGGAACCTATTCGCTAGCGGCATCGATCGATAAAACCAGCGTAAAAGCCAACGAAGCAGTAAATTTAAAAGTGAAAATCTCAGGAACCGGAAATCTGAAACTGATAAAACCGCTTAAGGTTGATTTTCCACCCGATTTGGATGTATATGATCCCAAAACATCGTTGAACAGTAAAGTTACAACTCAGGGTGAAGCCGGAAGTGTGACTTTTGATTACCTGTTTATACCTCGATACGCGGGATCTTATCGGATAGCACCCATTGAATTTAGTTATTTCGATCCCACATCAAAAAGCTATAAAACCCAAACTACAAAAGAATTTGTTATTGACGTAGAAAGGGGCTCAGGCGATCAGGAAATGACTTCGGGTGTGGTTCAAACCTTAAGTAAAGAAGATGTTAAATTTATTGGACAGGATATTCGCTTTCTTAAAAGTCAGGTGCAATTGAAAAAGAAAACAGGCATCTGGTTTGGTACCCTTAATTTTTACCTGTTTTATGTGGTTCCGTTTGTGTTGTTTATTTTAATTATTCTGGTTCGAATCACACAAATTAAACAGAATGCCAATCAGGCCAAAGTACGTAACCGGAAAGCCAACCGAATTTCGCGTAAGCGTCTGAAGGTGGCAGTTTCATTTATGAAAAAAAACAATTCCGAAAATTTTTATGATGAAGTTTTAAAGGCAATCTGGGGATATTTAAGCGATAAGCTGGCCATTCCGGTTTCAAATTTGTCGAAAGATAACGTTACAGAATTGCTGACAAAGCATAAAGTTGACGAAGAGCTGACCCTTCAATTGATGAACCTGCTCAACGAATGCGAATTTGCACGGTTTGCACCATCGGCTGTTTCAGGCGGAATGGACGAACTATACCGGAAAGCTCAGAAGTTGATTTCAAAACTCGATCAAAAAATAAAATAGTCAGGTTCCGTTTGTTTTAAATTAATTAAGGAATAAAACCCAATAAGCAATGAAGCGTTTAAAAACAATATTTTTAGGAATTATTTTGCTGATTTCGGTGCTGGTTTTTGCCAACGGGCAACAGCAATTAGTCGATTCGGCAGCTAATTTTTATTCAGCATCGCAATTCGAAAAAGCTATTGAAACATATCAGCAGGTTATTCAAAATGGGTACGAATCGGCCGAATTGTATTACAACCTGGGTAACGCTTATTATAAATCAAATAAAATTCCCTTAGCCATTACCAATTACGAGCGGGCTTTAAAATTAGCGCCCGGCGACGAGGATATTCTTTTTAACCTTCAACTGGCCAATACCCATGTGGTTGATAAGATAGAGGTTTTACCCGAGTTTTTCCTAACTTCGTGGTGGAACCGTTTTATTCAACTCTTTTCGTCGAACCAATGGGCCCTTATTAGTATTTCAACTTTTGTATCAGGCCTGGTTTTATTGCTGGTTTTCTTTCTGTCGGGGTGGGTTGTGGCACGTAAGCTTTCGTTTTGGATGGCGGTACTTTTGATTTTTGTATCGATTTTCACGTTTAATTTTTCTCGCAAACAAAAATGGTTTGCATTAAATGAACCGGAAGCCATAATAATGACTCCTTCGATAGTGGTAAAAAGCGCACCCAGCGAAATCGGCACCGAACTCTTTTTAATTCACGAAGGATTAAAAGTTAAAGTAACCGATAAATTGGGCGACTGGCGCGAAATAAAACTTTCCGATGGAAACAAAGGATGGGTAAAGCAGGAAGATTTAATTATAATATAATCTTACCGGAAGTATTCCAAAAAAAGATGGCTTAATAAAAGTCATCTTTTTTTTATTTTATGAAAAAAAACAAAAATATTTCATTTATGGGGTAGGGTTTGCTTTTTGCCACCTGTTATTGATGTGTATGTTTTTTAGAATACCTTTAAAACAATAGAAATAAATATTATGGAAAAAGAGATAAAATTAGGGGTTTACAGGATACTACGAAAATTAGGCGTGCATCGTGAAGAGATTTACCCGGAAGCAAAATTTAGCACCGATTATTTTTTTGATGACAAAGATTGGAACTGCTTTTTGTTTTTTATCGAAAGCAAGTTCGATATTTCCATTACTGACGAAGAACAAAAACAATTAGTTTCCGTGGGCAATACCATTGAGATTGTCGACAAACACTTACAAGCTATACCTGCTTAATTCAAATAATTCTACATTTTTAGTTTAACTAATTTCCCCGCGCCTGCGGGGATTTTTTTTAACTATTTTTTAGCTTCCGCCATACTTTCAACAACTGTTTTTACCGAAATAGATAAGTACTAAATACGAATCGAACACTATTCACCGAAAAAATCAGCGATTCTTCTCATTCTTCTAAAAAAACAGTTATTTTTGTCAGACTCCTTAAAAAATAGGAAAAATACTTTCTAAAAATCTGAGAATTAAAGAAATATAATAAAAATATAAAATGGATATTGTAAATAAATTTTTGACAAAATTTTTTGGAAATAAGTCGGACCGCGATATTAAAGAGGTTATGCCTGTTGTTGATAAAGCTAAAGAAGCTTACGTCACCTTAATGCAGGTATCAAACGATGAATTACGCCAAAAATCCAAGGAACTCCAGCTAAGGATAACCGAATACATACAAGCCGAGAATGATTCAATTGCTGCTTTAAGAGAAAAACTCGACAGCGATCAGTTGGAAATTGAAGAACGCGAAGCTATTTATAATGAAATTGATAAAATTGAAGCCCTAATCGACGATAAAATTGAAACAGTTCTCGACGAGATACTTCCCATGGCTTTTGCCATTGTAAAAGAAACCGCCCGCAGGTTTAAAGAGCACGAGTCAATTGAAGTTACCGCTAATCAATTCGATAAAGATATTGCAGCCAAACGTGACAGTGTTGAGATAAAAGGCGATCGAGCCATCTGGTACAACCAGTGGATGGCCGGAGGAAACGAGGTAACCTGGGATATGGTTCACTACGATGTGCAGTTGATTGGTGGTGTGGTTTTACATAAAGGTAAAATTGCTGAAATGGCCACAGGTGAAGGAAAAACACTGGTAGCTACTTTACCGGTTTTTCTGAACGCTTTAACCCATCGCGGGGTACATATTGTTACTGTTAACGATTACCTGGCCAAACGTGATGCCGAATGGATGGGCACGCTTTATGAATTTCACGGACTTTCGGTTGATTGTATCGACAAGCATCAACCCAACTCTGAGGAACGCCGGAAAGCGTATCAGGCCGATATTACCTTTGGAACCAACAACGAATTTGGTTTCGATTACCTGCGCGATAATATGGCCATCAGCCCCGACGATTTGGTTCAAAGGCGGCACAATTATGCCATTGTTGATGAGGTGGACTCGGTTTTAATTGACGATGCCCGGACACCCCTCATTATTTCAGGACCTGTACCTCGCGGCGAGAATCAATTATTTGAAGAACTGAAACCAAAAGTTTCAAAATTATACACAGTTCAGCGTAACCTGGTAACCCAGATTTTGTCTGAAGCCAAGAAATTAATCAGCGAAGGCAAAGATGAAGAAGGCGGATTACTTTTGCTAAGGGCTCATAAAGGTTTACCAAAAAACAAAGCGATCATAAAGTACCTGAATGAGCCGGGAATGAAAGTGATGTTGCAGAAAACCGAGAACTTTTACATGCAGGAAAACAGTAAAAACATGCATAAAGTTACCGAAGAACTGTATTTTGTTATCGACGAAAAATTAAATTCGGTAGAATTGACCGACAAGGGTATCGATTTAATTTCGTCCGATGCTGAAGACTCAAGCTTCTTTGTACTACCCGATGTAGGTGCCGAAATAGCTGAACTGGAAAAGAACATTACCGATCCTGAAGAGAAAATCAAGCTTAAAGATCAACTCTTGCAGGATTATTCCATAAAATCGGAACGTGTGCATACCATCAATCAGCTTTTAAAAGCTTATGCCATGTTCGAAATCGATGTGGAATATGTGGTTATCGACAATAAAGTAAAAATTGTAGATGAGCAAACCGGTCGTATTATGGAAGGCCGCCGCTATTCCGATGGCTTGCATCAGGCCATTGAAGCAAAAGAAAATGTTAAGGTTGAAGCAGCTACCCAGACTTTTGCTACCATTACCCTGCAGAATTATTTCAGAATGTACCATAAACTGGCCGGTATGACCGGTACAGCCGAAACCGAAGCTGGTGAATTGTGGGACATCTATAAACTCGATGTAGTGGTTATTCCAACCAATAGGCCCATTACCCGAAAAGACCATGAAGATTTAGTTTTTAAAACCACCCGCGAAAAATACAATGCCGTAATCGACGAGGTTGTAAGTCTTGTCGATAAAGGCCGACCGGTATTGGTAGGTACAACATCGGTTGAGGTGTCGGAATTGTTAAGCCGAATGTTGAAGATGAAAGGCATCAAACACAATGTGCTGAATGCCAAATTGCACCAGCGCGAAGCCGAAGTGGTAGCCGAAGCCGGTAAACCAAAAGCTGTAACTATTGCTACCAACATGGCAGGTAGGGGTACCGACATTAAGCTTACGCCTGAAGTTAAAGAAGCCGGTGGTTTGGCCATTTTAGGTACAGAACGTCACGAATCACGCCGTGTCGACAGGCAGTTGCGTGGTCGTGCCGGTCGTCAGGGTGACCCTGGTTCATCACAATTCTTTGTGGCGCTCGACGATAACTTAATGCGCTTGTTTGGTTCCGACCGTATTGCCGGATTGATGGACCGTATGGGCTTGAAAGAAGGTGAAGTTATTCAGCATTCCATGATTTCAAAGAGTATTGAAAGAGCCCAGAAAAAAGTGGAAGAAAATAACTTCGGTATCCGGAAACGGCTTTTGGAATACGACGATGTAATGAACAACCAACGTGAGGTAATATACAAACGCCGTAAACACGCACTGTTTGGCGACAGGTTGCAGGTTGATATTGTAAACAACATGTACGATGTTTGTGAAAACATGGTAGCCGATTATCAGGATGCCGGCGATTTTGAAGGCCTTAAAATTGATACCATCCGTTCCCTGTCGGCTGAGGTTCCTTTTACCGAAGAGGAATTTATGAAGCAGGATGTGTCGGAACTTACTGAAAAACTTTACAAAACGGTATTGGAATCCTACAAACGTAAATCGAAAACCATTCAAGAGCGGGTATTCCCGGTGGTGAAAAATGTATATGAACGACAGGGACAGGTTTACGAAAACATTGTAATACCGATAACCGACGGACAAAAAACCTATAATATTATTACCAATCTGAAAAAGGCTTATGAGTCAGAAGGCAAAGACCTGGTAAAATCCATTGAAAAATCGATTAGTTTAATAACTATCGATGAAGCTTGGAAAGAACATTTACGCGAGATGGACGATTTAAAGCAGTCGGTTCAGAATGCCACCTACGAACAAAAAGATCCCCTGCTTATTTATAAGTTCGAATCGTTCGAGTTGTTTAAAACCATGATTAATAAGGTTGGTCGCGATATGGTTTCAATTCTTATGAAAGGAAACATACCGGTTCAGGAACCCGAACAGGTAAAACAAGCCGAACAACGCCGTAAACTCGATATGAGCAAATATAACACTTCCCGCTCTGAACAAGGCAGTGAAGCCGGTGAACAGCAAAAAAGAGTACAACCCGTGCGGGTAGAAAAAAAGGTAGGACGAAACGATCCCTGCCCTTGTGGAAGTGGAAAAAAATATAAGAATTGTCACGGAATAAATGCCAGCTAAATGGGTGTTCAAAAAAAATACAATCCATTTAAAGCCCGTTTTAATAAACTTTTTTTACGGAGCTACACCAATGATACGGAACGTGAAGTCACCATTACTCCGTTAAATAAGGTGCAATCAGTAGGGGTAACTTTTGTTGTGACCAATCCCAAAGAATTGGAAACGGTTAAGAAAGTTATTAAGCAGATTGCCAAACGCGGGCTAAATACTTTTGCACTGGGCTACATTCCAGAAAAAAAACCAAACGATTTTTACCTGAGTGAAAAAACCATCAACTTTTTTTACGACAAAGAGCTTGACTGGCTTTTACGGCCTGATAGCGATGCTACACTCGAATTTCAGCAAAGACACTTCGACATTTTAATCGATTTGGGTTCTGTTGAATACCCGCCCATGCATTATCTTTTATATAAATCGAAGGCTAAATTTAAGGTGGGTTGGTTTACCAATCAGGAAAAAAGTCCTTTCGATTTAATGATAAACATGGCGCCTGAAGAGGGATGCGAATCTTTTATTTCTCAAGTACTCCATTATCTCGATAAATTTAACTAGAAACTCAACCCGATGAAAGCAAATCAATTTAGAGGAACAGGAGTTGCACTGATTACTCCATTTAGAAAAGACGAAAGCATCGATTTTAACGCCTTGGAACGATTGGTTGAGAAACAGATTGCCAATAACGTGAATTTTTTGGTTGCTTTGGGAACCACAAGTGAGGCACCAACCCTTTCGTCCGATGAAAAAGCCGCTGTGGTTGATTTCATTATCGAGATAAACAATAACAGACTTCCTTTGGTGGTGGGTTGTGGAGGAAACAATACCCGCGATTTGGTACATCAGTTACGCAAGTACAATGGCAAAGCCGGAGTCGATGGTATCCTGTCGGTGGCGCCTTATTATAACAAACCCAATCAGATCGGTTTATATGAGCATTATAAAGCGTTGGCCAATGCCTGTCAATTGCCCTTAATCCTTTACAATGTACCGGGCCGAACCGGTTCAAATATTGCCGCTTCAACGGCCATTAAACTGGCAAAGAATCATAAAAACATTGTAGCCATTAAAGAAGCTTCGGGCGATTTTAAACAAGCCATGGAATTGGTACAAAACAAACCAACAGATTTTCTGGTGCTTTCAGGCGACGATGCTTTGGCATTGCCACTAATTTCGCTGGGTTTTGATGGCATAATTTCTGTAGTTGCCAATGCTTTTCCCGGTGAATTTTCGTCCATGGTTAATAGTGCACTTAAAGGGGACTTTAATCAGGCCCGGACTCAGCATTACCGCTTAATTGAAATCATTCATTCACTTTTTGAAGAAGGAAATCCGGCAGGGGTTAAAGCTTATATGGTGCTGAACGATGCCATTGAAAACAGCTTGCGTCTTCCCCTGGTTCCGGTAAGTAAAAACCTGATGGAACGCATAAAGCATTTGAATAATAATCTGACTTAATCGATGGCGCACTCAACTTTGTGCACCCAAGTAATTATGTCTTCACATAAAACAGTTTATACCAAAGCACAAATTGGCTGTATCTTTACTTTCACCTTAAAAAAGGAACTGCAAGTTGAGAATGATGTCGCTACCTACTATGTTATTGAAGACCCGCAGCAAAGCCGTTTTCTAATTCCTAAATTAAATTACGAGCATTTCGGTTTTAAACCGGGCGATATTCTGCATTGCACCTTGGACCAGATAAACTGTAAAGGTGAAATTTTTTTTGAACCGGTAAATCCTTATTACGAAAAAGGAAAAAGTTATCGGTTCAAACACCAGGGACGACAGGTAATTTCGAATTACTTCGGGCTATCGGAACAAGTTATTAAGGTAACTGATGTGTTTGGTCAGGAACAATGGGTTCGTTTTGCTGCAGGTATCGACCTTAAGGATGGAGAACTTTTGGCCGAGGTGGTTTACATTAAAAAAGGAAAACTATTTTTAATTCCCCGAGGACATTTTGAGTATAAAAGCGGACGTTTATGGGGGCGTTTTAAGGTGATTGCAGAATTTATTACCGAACGCTTTAACGAAAGCCTGCTGCTTAAAGATTCTGCCGGAAATGACCATGTAATGATTGCCAATGCCTATCAAAATTACAATCTGAAACCGGGTACAAATTTTTTGGGTTTAATTAGTGCATTTAGCTCCAAAGGTTTTGTGTATATCGAACCTGAACACCCACACTACAAATTGGACGAATTTTATAAATTTTTGGTAGTCGACACCTTGAACGATAAGACTGGGTGGTTTGCTTTTGTTGAAGATAACAGGGGCGAAGTTTTTAAAATAAATAGTTATAAAGAACCGCTGGTAAAAGGAAGTCGGGTAAACTTACGGGTTAAAGATTGGAATAAAGGAAAACCGGTATTGGAAATTCTTAACTAAAAAAACCTGATTTCGTTGTTTAAATCAGGTTTTTTTGCAGACAAGAGGTGGCTTATTTTACATCTACCCATACTTCATTGTCTTTAATGCGCCTAACATGTGTACGATTGATGTTGAATTTTCGCGAAACTTCGCCCATGGAATAACCCTCTTCGAGCATTCGACGGATTTCAACAACATCTTCACGGTTAATACCATCCCATTCCAGGTTGGTAACGTAATTGTTCATTTCGTTGCCATCTTTATGACGAACCCGTCGGCGTCCTTTCGAGGGTTCCTGAATAAAGGCATCGGCAACTAAAATAGCCACTTTAACCGAACGGTACGAACCATCGGGTCGGCTAAGCCTGACACTATACTTGTCAGGATCCAAGGTTAAAAAACGCTCGGAAAACTTACCGCTTTTTAAGCGGCGAAGAAATTTAACAGTTCCCTTGTTTGAAACGTAGTAACCATCAAATCCTTCGATTTCTCTGAATACTTCTTTCATAATAATTTGCTTTGTATGTAGTCCAATTGTTAACAAATTTAAAAAAAATGCGTTAACGTGCAAGCATTTTATCGAAATCTTCTTCGCTAATAACGGGAATACCTAAATCGAGGGCTTTCTTTAATTTGTTGGGGCCAATGTTTTCACCGGCAAGGAGGTAACTGGTTTGTTTTGAGATAGAACTTACTGCTTTTCCGCCATGGGCCTCTATTACCTGCTTTATTTCTTCCCGGCTGTATTTTTGCAGTTTTCCGCTTGCGATAATTTGTAGCCCTTTTAGCAAGTCCGATTCTGCTGCTTTAACTGATGCCTCAAAATTTAATCCCTGTTGCTGTAAAAATTCAATTAATTCGAGGTTTTCAGGGTCGCTAAAATACTCACGAACACTTTCAGCTATTTTTTCGCCAATTTCTTCCACATCGGTTAATGCTTCTAACGAGGCTTCCCGCAGTTTTTGTATGGAACCAAAGGCTTTGGCCAGATTTTTAGCAACAGTAGCCCCCACATGCCGGATACCTAATGCAAACAATACGCGCTCAAAAGGTACATTTTTCGACAATTCCAGATTGGTAAGAATATTTTTAACCGATTTTTCGGCCATACGTTCCAGGGGCATCAACTTTTCGCGGTTGAGTTTGTAAAGGTCGGCTACCGATTTCACCAGACCTTGCTGATAAAACAATTCTATGGTTTCTTCACCCAAGCTGTCTATATTCATGGCCTTGCGACTGATAAAGTGGATAATTTTTCCTTTTATCTGCGGTGGACAGGTTTTGCTGTTTGGGCAGTAGTGAGCCGCTTCGCCTACGTTGCGCACCAGGCGGCTGCCACATTCGGGGCAGTTTTCGATGAAGAGAATTTTTTCAGCTTTATTTTTCCGCAATTCGGTTTTTACACCAACAATCTTCGGAATTATCTCACCGCCCTTTTCTACCTGAACCACATCGTTCAAATGCAAATCGAGCGTGTCGATAATATCGGCATTGTGCAGCGATGCGCGTTTAACAGTGGTTCCGGCCAGCAAAACCGGTTCCAGATTAGCCACCGGTGTTACCGTTCCGGTCCGTCCTACCTGGTAGCTTACCGATAAAAGGCGGGTTTCAGCCTGTTCTGCTTTGAACTTGTAAGAGATAGCCCAACGGGGCGATTTGGCGGTGTTCCCCAGCTGGTTTTGCTGCGAAATGGAATCTACTTTTATCACAATTCCGTCGATATCGAAGGGGAGGTTTCGGCGTTCAGTGTCCCAATACATAATGTAATCCCATACTTCGTCGATGCTTTGACACAATTTACGCTCACTGGGTATTTTAAAGCCCCACGATTTGCACAAATTCAGGTTTTGATAGTGGGAGTCACCAGGAAGCTGATCGCTTAAAAGATTGTATAAAAAACAATCGAGCCGTCGTTTGGCAACCAGCGACGAATTCTGAATTTTTAAGGACCCCGATGCTGCATTGCGCGGATTGGCAAAAGGATTCTCACCGGTTTCTTCGCGTTCTTTGTTAAGTTTTTCAAAAGCTTTGTGCGGCAGAAATATTTCGCCTCTAATTTCAAAACGTTCGGGATACGAGCCCGGGTTTAATACCAGTGGGATGGAGCGAATGGTTTTTACATTCTGACTCACATCGTCGCCTTTTTCGCCATCGCCCCGGGTAACTGCATGCAATAGTTTGCCGTTCTGGTAACTCAGGCTTATCGATGTTCCATCGTATTTAAGTTCGCAGGCATATTGGCAATCCTGGTTCAACTCTTTTTTTACCCGTTTGTCGAAATCGCGCAGTTCTTGCTCGTTGTATGTGTTTCCCAACGATAACATCGGGTATTTGTGGGTAATTTGTTTAAAATCACTGTTGCTGTCGTTACCTACCCGCTGACTGGGTGAATGGGCATCGGCAAATTCGGGATGTGCTTTTTCGAGTACTATCAACCGGTTCATCAACTGGTCGTAATCATAGTCGCTGATTTCGGGCTGCGATAATACGTAATACTGATGGTTATGATGGTTTAAAACCTGGCGTAATTCTTCAATTTCTTTCTTTATTGCATTTGTCATGGTTCAATTATTTTGAAGCAACTAAAATAAGCAAAAGTGCGGATTCTTTTGGTAAAAATTTACTGCTGATACATGGTTTTTATAGGGCATACAAAATGAATGGAATGCTTTTTCGACAAAATGTATCACAGCGTAAAAAAAGAACAACAACGTCAAAAAAAAAGTACTCCTTGACTGCCAGCATGAGCCACAGGCTACAAAAATCAGTCTCTTAGCCTTAAAAATTAGTTGACTTGTAGTAAAAAGAAACCTATTTCATTTCCCGGCTATTAATCTGAAAGCAGGTTTTGTTTGCTTATTTCTTATTGGTTTATTACTCCTGAACCAATGAGTTCGTCGTTGTGGTACCAGGCAGCAAACTGTCCGGCGGTAAGTCCCCGTTGCGCTTCGGCAAAGGTAATGTACATTCCCTCGGGACGATAGTGCAACGTTGCATTCTGTAAGGGTTGACGGTAACGAATGCGAACCAGCAGGTCGAGGTTTTCGCCCGGATTCATTTTTTTATCCGGTCGTACCCAGTGTACTTCGTCGGCTTTTATAAAGAGGGCATTGCGGTACAGGCCGGGATGTTGCTGCCCCATGCCAGCATACACCACATTTTTTTCAATGTCGGTAGCAATTACAAACATGGGTTCGGCTTTTCCGCCAATATTCAATCCTTTACGCTGGCCAATGGTAAAAAACTGGGCTCCCTGATGGGGACCAATTACTTTTCCGTCGGCAGGATTGTAAAACCGGGGTTTGGACAGCGCTTCGAGTAGGTTTGTATCAATGGCTGGCCGGTTTTGGTAATAGGTTTCGGGAATTTCTACAATATCGCCCTGGCGTGCTTTAAGTTTTTGTTGCAGAAAAACCGGCAAATCGACTTTTCCCACGAAACAGATTCCCTGCGAGTCTTTTCGTTCGGCGCTGGCCAGGTTTAATTCGGAAGCAATGCGGCGCACTTCGGGTTTTTGAAGATGCCCGATGGGGAAAAGCGCCTTTTCAAGTTGCTTTTGGCTCAACTGGCAAAGAAAATAGCTTTGGTCTTTATTGGGATCAAGTCCGGCCAGTAAACGGTAGTAGGTTTTTCCTTCGTTCACAATTTCATCTTTGCGGCAGTAATGTCCGGTGGCAACATAATCGGCTCCTAAAGCCAGGGCAGCATTCATAAAAGCCTCGAATTTTATTTCACGGTTGCAAAGTACATCGGGGTTTGGCGTGCGTCCTTTTTCGTATTCATCGAACATATAATCGACCACCCGCTTGCGGTATTCATCGCTTAGGTCGACATATTCGAAAGGAATGTCGAGTTTGCGGGCTACCATTTCGGCAAAAAGCCGATCGTCGTCGTAGGGGCAATCGCCCTGAAGAACACCAACCGTATCGTGCCAGTTTTTCATAAACATACCTATCACTTCGTAGCCCTGTTCTTTAAGCAGGTAAGCGGCAACGCTTGAATCAACTCCTCCCGATAAACCAACAACAACTCGTATCATTTTATAAAATTTGCAGGCAAAGTTAAAAATAAAGTTGATAAGTTTAAAGAAGCTTAAGCAGCCCCTTTCCCGATTTTGGATAAAAGGGTTAAGGTGCCGCTAAACCCTGACAGAAATATATGTTCTGTTTGAATTTAACAGGCAGGTTTCACTAAAAGCATTAGCGTAATGGCATTAAATAATCGCTCCAGCCTTTTGGTAACAGGGGGGCTTGAAAAAAAATAAAAAAAACGAAGGTGAAGTTTGTCCTTGAAAAAGATTTTGGTTTACCTTTGCCTTACAATGGTTTCCAACAGGAGTTTTCTCCTTAGGATGAAAAGGGAATGCCGTGAGAATCGGCAACAGTACCCGCTGCTGTATGCTCTAATAACTTTTTGCCAACACCTTTGCCACTGTCGGTTTAATACCTGCGGGAAGGCCTGGTAAAAAGGGAGTAAGTCAGAAGACCTGCCATAAGTATTAAGAACCTAAGCTTTCGGGAGTAAAAGCAAGTGGTGCTGTAAGTCGATTATTTTCTCCTTCAGTACTTCAAAAAAAATCCCATGAGTTAAGGTTGGTTTAATTATTAATCAATTTATCAACTTTAGTATGAAAAAGAATTACATTTTAATGCTGGCTTTTAGCTGGCTGGTGAGTTTAAACGGATTGCAGGCGCAACTGGTGGCGGGTTTCGACGATTTAAGTCTTGAAGCTGAGAGTTATTGGAACGGCAGCGATGGAACCGGATACTTTGTGAGTGGCCCTATAACTTTTTTAAACAGTTATAACATTGATTGGAATGCCTGGAATGGTTTTTCGTATTCCAATATTACCGACAACAATACAGTTGGCTTCAGCAACCAGTACAGTGCTATTGCCGGAAGTGGAGCGAAGGGTTCCGCTAATTATGCCATAAGTTATTTATTTGGTAACTCAAAAATCACTTTTGGCAAAACCACCAGCCTTTATGGATTGTATGTAACCAATGCCACCTACACGGCCGGAACCATAAAAGATGGCGATGACTATTCGAAAAAGTTTGGCGGCGAAACCGGCAATGACCCCGACTGGTTTAAACTGACAGTTAAGGGATGGAGCAATGATGAAACGCTGAAGGGTAGTGTGGACTATTACCTGGCCGATTACCGTTTTAGCGACAATTCGGCTGATTACATTGTAAACGATTGGCAGTGGGTCGATTTGCGTGAGCTGCAAGAAGTAGATTACCTGACCTTTGAGCTCTCGTCGAGCGATAATGGCGATTGGGGAATGAATACCCCGGCTTTCTTTTGCATCGATAATGTTACCCTGAACGATTATACCGACATTACTTTTGTAGCTACTCATGGCGATGAAAAGCTGGCCGATGTAAGCATTGAATTTGCCGGCAGCACCCTTACCACTGACATAAATGGCGAGGTGGTATTTGAGCAGGTCTCACCCTCGACCCAAATGGTTTTTACGGCATCGAAACCCGGATTTGTGGATTATTCTGATGTAATAAATGGCTTTGAAACCACACGGGTTGAGCTCAGCCTGACCGTGGGAGTGGATGAACAACCGACTGAAAATGCAGTTATGGTTTATCCAACCCTGGTAAACAACATGTTGTATGTTAAAAGCAAGTCAGCGCTGAGTTCAGGGGTAATTTACAATTTGTCGGGACAAGTGCAGCAAACTTTCGAAAGCAGGGGTTCCTTCGAAATGCAGGTACCGGTGCAGGCATTAACTCCCGGAATATACTTTATCAGTGTGTCTACTGAATCAGGTGAAATAGAAAAACAACGATTTATAAAATACTAAAATATTCTGATGGTGACGAAAGGGGTTTTCCGGTATCGGAGGCCCCTTTTTTATTTAATAAA
The DNA here is from genome assembly GCA_002840905.1 of Bacteroidetes bacterium HGW-Bacteroidetes-4. Lineage (GTDB taxonomy): Bacteria > Bacteroidota > Bacteroidia > Bacteroidales > SZUA-534 > GWE2-40-63. Next base: position 286,005 of record PHDD01000001.1, read on the forward strand.
ACTACAGTTCCTTGCTGGAATCCAAAGGTAAAGGAGAGTCGAAATTGCTTTAATTGCTTTGGCTTTTACCTTAGCTTTAAGTTTATAAGATATTAGGTTTGCGCCATTTGATGCGCACCAAACTATATTTTGATGCGCATCAAAATTTCAACAACACAGCAGTTAAGGGTTAAAAAGTAATTGGATTTAAGTTGTTATTTCATTTGAACTAATGCAAAACCTTTGTACCAAAAAAATATAAATTTCTTTAATGATATCCTGTCTGTATGCATCGGGGTAAGTTATTTGTTTTGTTTCAGGTATTTGTTACACATATAATAAAGTTCGCTGGGCTCAATGGGTTTGGCCAACACACCTTTCATGCCAATGCTAAGGTATTGGTCCTTATCTTCGGGCATGGCGTAGGCCGTTTGCGCAATAACAATAGCCTGTGGATTATCATTTAAAATACTTTTGGTGGCCTCAAAGCCGTTTAATTCGGGCATGCGGATATCCATCAGTACCAGGTCGATGTTTTTATGATCGTGGTAGAATTGAATGGCTTCTTTTCCGGTTTCAGCCCTTAAAATGGTGGCTTTTGTTTTCGACAGGATGCCCTGCATCAAAATATAGTTGGTTTCTTCGTCTTCGGCTACCAGAATGGTTTTGCCTTTCCAGTCGGGAATATCGTAAATGTCGGCCGGAGCAACCGGAGTTGGTTTGCTGGTTACTGTTTTTAGCGGAATGGTAAAATAGTAATCGGGACGTCCGGGAATTATTTCCTCCGACCAAAGGTTACCACCAATCATTTCAATTACGTTTTTGGCAATGATTAACGAAATACCCACCGATTCTTCAATTTCCGAAAAATTTATCTGCAAACTGGAACTGCTGCTGTTAATTTTACGAATAAGCTCATCGGACAGTATATTGGTGTCGTTTTTCAGGTAAAACAGGATGGATTCCTCTTGAATGATGTAACCCAGGAACAGGCTTTCGGATGTGGAGTAACGAATAACACTGTTCATGAGGTTTTTGAGCACTTGCCGCATGCGGTAAGGATCGGAATGAATGTAGAATTCATCCTCAATGGAACCAATGTGGTAGGTTACATTGAGTTCTTCTTTATTCAGTTGGTTCTTTTTGCTGTTGCTGTACAAATAGGCATCTTTAACGATGGCATTCAGGTTAAAGTCGGTAAACTTCAGGTGGATTTGCCCGGCTTCAATCTTTGAGAAATCAATAATATCGTCGATAATGTCAATCAGAGTGTAGCCGTTCGATTGAATCATGTCAATAATCTCTATTCGTTGGTCGAGGGTCAGGTCGGCATCGGCCAGTAAATCGCTAAACCCGATAATGGAATTCATGGGAGTGCGTATTTCGTGGCTCATGTTGGCCAGAAACGACGATTTGATGCGATCCGATTCCTCGGCACGCTCTTTTGCCTGGGACAGTTCCTGTTCGTACCGGTGATGTCGGGTAATGTCGTGAGAGATGCCCACCAGCCCAAAAATTTGATTCTTGTGATCGCGCATGGGCATTTTAATAATTTCGAATTTAACTTCTTCGCCGTTGGGCATTATTTCCCAGGAACTGCCTTCCCATAAAACACCGGCTTTAAAAACAAATTCATCGCTTTTTACATAATTATTGGCGCGTTCTTCGTCGTACAATTCAAAATCGCCTTTACCAATTACTTCGTTGCTGTTTTTACCCATAAACCGGAAAAATGCCTGGTTTCCGCCCAGGTATTGCCCGTTTATATTTTTATAGAAAATAATATCGGGTAGTGCATTAACTACCGCTTTAAATAAATATTCCTGCGAAAGGGTTTTGAGTTCAGTGGTTCCTTCAATGGGAGGATCGATAATTACGTTGATAAATTGAAGTTTTCCGTTACCGGATATTTTTACCGGGTACTTGTAAAGCCATTTATTGTATTGGGACTGGTTAAGGCTAAAACTTACATATTGCGAAACTACCTGCGATTGTTGGGTAGCAAGTTGTTTGTCGAATTCGGTTAGGATTTGAACAAATTCCTGATCAAACAGTGTATTCAGGTTATAATCGATGGCTGTATCGTCGGATGCAATTCCATATTCCCTGAAACTGTAGTTGGCAAAGGCTATTTTTCCGGTGCTGTCGTTGGTAAAAACCCAGGCATTGCTTTGATCGAGCAAACGACGGATAAATATGTTTTCCAAATCGATTACCAGAGGTGATACCTGATTTTGCATAATTTCGTTCACATACTCCCGCGTCGATTGCTTTATCTCTCCTAACAGGGTTCGGTTCCAAATAATCAATACCATAATTAATATCACAAGAACCAGAATAAACAGGATATAGTTCCGGTTTGAATGTTTATTTGTTTTCTCAGTCAAACTAAAATAAGTTTGTTCCAGACTAAGAAAGACGTCTTTTTTAATCAATTGATTGATTCCCTGAATGGTTCGACTTATTAAGCGGGTGTTTTGGGAATGAATAGCCAGTCCAACCGGAGACGAAATATAGGGTGTGGTTAAACGCTCAATGCCCGATAGCTGGTAGTTTTTAATTAAGAAATCCCCAACTGGCAAGGGAATAATTGCACAGTCGTTTACTCCCGAGGCAAGTAATTGTATGGCTTTATGGTACGATTCAACTACCAGAATGTGTGAGGCTTTGCTCTGGTAGAGCGAATGGTAGGGTAAATCGTTTTTTAGTACAATGGTTTTGCTTTTTAGTACATCGGTCAACGTGTGAATATTTGCACCTTTGCGCGCAAATACATAATAATCGATGGTAAGTGGTGTAGGTATATAAGTAAAGCCCTCGGGTGATAAAGATTCGGGAATAAGAGCCATTACCGCTTTTAAAGGATCCGTGTCATTTAGGTTATTGTGAAAAACCAACGCTTGATTTTCGCCATATATTTTATGCAGTAAATCAATGGTAAAGCCATGATAAACCAGTTGGTTATCCTGATGATGATAAGGCTCACCTGATTTTGTTAATACAATATCAATGGGTTGTGATTGGGCAAATCCCAAATTACACAAGAAAATTAAGGAACTGAAAAGTAACAAATGTTTCATAAATACTAACTGTAAAAGGCACGCTAAACTGCCTTTAACAAATTTAACAATTAAAGACCAGCAACAAAATTTAGATACTACTAATTCAATTCCTTTTTAAATTCAGGTTACCGACTGTTCGGTTAGGGTGCTAAGAATTAAGCTTGCAGGAATGCTAAATTTTATTTTTATTTTGATGAATCGATGGTATAAGCAGGCAGGAAAGGAGTAAATACCAATTTTATTTTTCAATTTTGTAGGCTGAAACCTTTGAACTCATTTTGTTTAACAAATAAAATTTGATTAAAACCAAAGAATCAGCATATTTGTTTTGTTTCATCCTTTAAAAAAAGTTTGGAAAACGACTAAAATAAACTTAAAATATGAAAACACACGCCCTGCTGCTCTTTGTTTTGCTGCTTTATTTACAACCTTCGGTTAACGGCCAAATCAGTAAAAAAGGAACACCTTATTCGTGGCTTAATCCTCAGCTTATTGAACAACCTGAGCTTATACGTTTGCCTGGGGTTCAGGCCATACCCGCTACAATAATTGGGGATAGCCGGTTAAAAAGCGGAAGCAATGTTTTTGCCTATCTTTTCCCAGTAAATAAAGGTCTTTTGAATGCCGGAGTGTGGACTGATTTACCCAATGGTGACCGGGTTTGGCAATTGAGTCTGGAGTCGGATGGTGCGCTGGGATTTACCGTGAATTTTAGCCGTTTCCTGCTACCCGATGGTGCCAGTGTATTTATTTATAATGCCGAAAAAACCCAGGTATTGGGAGCATTTACATCGGCAAATAATAAACCCTGGCAGGGGCTGGCTGTGCAACCTATTTCAGGGAATAGCATTACCATTGAATATTATGAACCATCCGATGTTGATTTTGAAGGAGAACTGCATATTGCTCAGGTTGGGCACGATTTTGTGGGAGTTTCTCTTGAAAAAGACGGACGATTCAATACTTCAGATACCTGCCAGGTAGATATTAATTGCGAGGCGGGAGCTGGATGGCAGCTATATAAACGGTCTGTATGCCGTATGGTAATCAATGGCAATGAATTGTGCTCGGGCGCATTAATAAACAATAGCCTGAACGATCAAACACCGTACGTATTAAGTGCCAATCACTGTGTTGACAGTAAACTCAGGGCGCAGAATACGGTGTTTGTTTTTAATTATGAAAGTCCGGCTTGTAATGGATCTGACGGTTCTGTTTCTCAATCCATTTCTGGAGCCAGTTTAATGGCCACCAAAAATCAGGATAAAGGCTATCTCGATTTTTCCTTATTGCGACTTTCGCAAGCAGTTCCATTATCGTACCAACCCTATTTTGCCGGTTGGGACAGCCGAAATCTGACACCACAAAATGTAGCCTGTATTCATCATCCCTGGGGCGATGTAAAGAAAATAGCTGTTGATTTCGATGCTTCGGTAACAGGTTCTTTTGATGCCTGGTACGATCCAGATACCTTTTGGAAAGTACTTGAATGGGATTTGGGAACAACGGAAGGCGGCTCGTCAGGAAGTCCTTTATTTGATCAACACCAGCGCATAGTGGGTTCGCTCACGGGCGGAGAAGCCACTTGCGCCAACCCGGTGAATGATTATTACCAAATGCTTGCTGTGGCTTTTGATAAATACCCTGCCGATACCAATCAACTAAAAAAGTGGCTGGTTCCCAATAATTCCGGTGTAACTTTTCTCGATGGATTTGATCCCCTGCAAGCAGTTAGCACGGTTACCGACAAAATTTCGGTGGTGCATTGGGAACAGGGACAGAATCTGGCTTTTTATTTGGCCAACGATGGTGGTTACCTGGCTGGAAATAATGTTTATGGAGATAAAGAGAAGGCCGAGTTTTTTAATAAACAGGAATTTTTGCCGTTGAATGTCATTAGTGGAGCCCGGATTGCCTTTGCATATGCATCGGGTAACGATAATGAATTGATAGAACTAAAAGTAATCAGCGAAAGTTTTGGTTTTCCGGGTAATTATTTGGGTTCGACTTATGCATCGCTTGGCGAGATAAAAAATAAAGCTGATAAAGAATGGGTGTATTTCGGTTTCGAACCACCCATTGAGGTTATTGGCTCTGTTTTTCTTTCGGTAGTTCTCCCGCAAAATCCCGGCGATACGGTTGCCCTGATGACTGTGGAAAAAGCAAGTGTGAATACCGCCTGGGAATACAATGCCGATAACAAATGGTATCCGTATTCCAATCCAGATTTTTCGTGGGACATTAGTCTTGCGCATCTCATTGCTATGGAAATTGGTCGTTTTACTTCAATTGACCATAACGTTAAATTCAAAAACGAACTGGTGGTATATCCCAATCCGGCTAATGAACAGGTAACCATTGAAACACAACAGAAAGAAATAAAAAGTGTGGTTTTAATTGATGGCCTGGGACGTATAGTAAGTATTGGAAATTTCAGCCTTTATCATAACAGGGCTCAATTCGATGTTTCGCGTTTAAACAAAGGAATTTACATAGTGCTTGTTGGACTTGAAAATGAAAGGCTTTCTGCAAAGATTCTGGTAGAATAAGTCAGGCAAATGTATACAGGTAATTGGCAAAAAAATTCCAAACGGTAGTTACTGCAATGGCTCCAAGTTTCGACAGATAAAAATTAAATTTGAGTTTGTCGGTTAAAAACCACAGTACCAAACTATTAATTCCGAGGCCAATCAACGATACAAAAATAAACTGAGTGTATTCGAGCAAAAGTTCCGGGTTTTGGCTATTAAATGTCCAAATACGGTTTAAAAACCAATTGGTGCTGGCTGCAATGGAAAACCCCAATGCATTCGCCACATATTTTTGAACTTTAAACTTTTCTTTAAAAAGCCAGGTAAAAAAGAAATCGACAACCACACCGGAGCCTCCAACAATTCCAAATTTGATAAATTTTATCAGAAAAACTTTGTCAAAAACGAGGTTAAACATACGTGTCGTGGTTGATATCTAAGTTAATTTAAAAGGTAAATGAGATGTAAAACCATAATCAGCCCTATTCACATCAGCTGACAAATGTAAAGGAAAATTTTTTTTATGCAATAATTTGGATAATGACAGAATCTATTTGGCAAAATTTATTTTCTTTATGCAAAAAAAATACCTATGCGACGTAGGATTAGTTACCTGTTGATGCGCCTTGGCGGTTGGAGATACATTGGAGAAGCGCCGAGCGACAAAAAGTTTGTGGTTATTGCCGTGCCTCATACCAGTATGTGGGATTTTGTATGGGGTAAGTTTGCCTTTAGCAGTAAAGGAGTTAATCCGGTAATCTTTATAAAAAGAGAATCTTTTTTCTTTCCGTTGGGCATTTTGCTTCGCTGGTTGGGAGCCCGACCCGTAAATAGGGGAAGAGGTGCCGTTGGCCTGGTCGATCAGGTAATTCATTATTTTAATACCAACGATACCTTTCAGGTTTGTATAACACCCGAAGGTACCCGCGATTTGGTAAATAAGTGGAAAAAGGGATTCTATTTTATTGCCCAGAAAACCGGTGTTCCCATCTATTTGGGAATTATTGATTATAAAAACAAGATTTTAACCATCGGTGATAAACTTATTCCCAGCGGAAATGTTGAAGAAGATATGGCATTGATTAGGGAGTATTACAAAAAACATAATCCACAAGCCAAATATCCTGAGAAGTTTACTTTCGATTTTTCATAAAATAGAAACCAAGATTAAACCATAATAACATGAACGATTTAAGAGTAGCTTACATTCAAACCGAATTGGCCTGGGAAGATACGAAGGCGAATCTTAAAATGTTTGATGCCTATTTGGATAAGATTACTGATACCGATTTGGTAGTTTTTCCCGAGATGTTTAATACCGGTTTTTCGATGAATGTTGAAAATCTGGCTCAAAGCGTTAACGGTAAAGTGGTAGGCTGGATGAAAAGTAAAGCGCTGGAAAATAATTTTGCCATTGCCGGAAGCATCATGGCCAAAGATCACGGGCGTTATGTGAACCGCTTTATCATGGCTTATCCTTGTGGCGATGCGGTTTGGTACGATAAGCGACATTTATTCCGGATGGGCGAAGAGGATAAAGTATTTTCTCCCGGAAAATCAATCGAAATATTTAATTTTTATGGTTGGAAGGTTCGCCCTTTAATTTGTTACGATTTGCGATTCCCCGTATGGAGCAGAAACCGCAACGATTACGATTTATTGATTTATGTAGCCAATTGGCCTGCACCCAGACGTCATGTATGGGAAACCTTACTAAAAGCACGAGCCATTGAAAACCAATGTTATGTGGTTGGAGTTAACCGTATTGGAACCGATGGCATGGGCCTTTCGTACAGCGGTAACTCCGTGGTAATCGATCCTAAGGGATTTGTGATTAGTGAGTTGAACGAAGGAGAAGCCGGAATTGGAAAAGCGGTTCTTGATCTGGACAAACTAAACCAATTTCGTGAAAAGTTTCCGGTACACCTCGATGCCGATGACTTTATAATTAAAAGTCTTGATAATTAAGTAAACAGATTCTTAGTTTTTTAAAGCCTGGTACAATATTTCAACCGGGTGCAAAGCCTGGCGCCCGGTTCCATCTTTTATCTGATGCCGGCAACTGGTTCCGGGAGCAGCAATCAGGGTTTCTTTTGTCGTATTGCGAACGCTTGGGAAAAGCACCAGTTCACCAATTTGCATCGATACCTGATAGTGTTCTTTTTCGTAACCAAAACTTCCGGCCATACCACAACATCCACTGGGTATTTCTTCAACTGTATAATTTTCAGGAAAAGCTAAAATGGTTTTGCTTGCCTGGGTTGATGCAATGGCTTTTTGCTGACAATGTCCGTGCAGCTTTATCTGCTTCGGTTCAATCGTAAACCGGGTTTTGTCGATGGTACCTTTTTCTATTTCACGGGCTAAAAACTCTTCGATGGTCAGCGTGTTTTTTGCCAGCGTTTTGGCTGTATCTTTAAGCTCAGCACCAACCAAATCGGGATATTCGTCGCGGAAGGTTAAAATAGCCGAAGGTTCAATACCCACCAGCGGATTGGAATCACTAATTATGTCTTTAAGCAAAGAAACATTCAGCAAGGCTAATTTTTTTGCACTAATCAGCAATCCTTTCGATAAATAGGCGCGTCCGCTTTCAACATGGCGAAAAGTTTGAATGTGATATCCCAGTTCGGTCAATAATTTAATGGTGGTAATACCAAGCGCAGCGTCGTTGTAATTGGTAAACTCGTCGATAAACAGTACCAGCCGGCCACTACTTTTGATTGGTAGCGAAGTTTGTGGAATGTTTTTATTTGCCCAGTTACGTAGCGTGGTTTGCGAAAGTAAAGGGAGTGAACGTTCTGTAGCCATTCCCAGAGTTTTTTTCAGGAACTTTGACATTTGTTTATGCTGTAAAACAAAATTGGTAATACCTGGAATCCATGCTCCCAAACTGTTTATGCGGCTAATGTTGGCAATGGCCCGGGTACGCAGCGGAATTCCATGTTGCTTGTACCAGTGTTGCAGGAATTCGGCTTTCATTTTGGCCACATCAACACTGCTGGGACATTCTGATTTACAGGCCTTACACGATAAACACAAATCCAAAGCATCATAAATTTCCTGATGATCGAAGGGGTTTTGTTTGGGTGAATTTACCAGAAACTCACGCAGAATGTTTGCCCGGCTACGGGTAACATGAGCTTCGTCACGGGTTGCCATGTAACTTGGGCACATAGTTCCTCCGGCGGTGTGTAGTTTTCGGCAGTCGCCCGATCCGTTACAGCTTTCGGCTGCTCGAACCAAACCTTGTTTTTCTGAAAAATCGAAATAAGTTTTTATTTCTCGTGTAGCACCTTTTTTTGCCCGTAAATTACTACGCATGGGAGGTGTGTCGATAATTTTTCCCGGATTAAAAATATGGTTAGGGTCCCAGGTGTTTTTCAGTTCTTTCAGCAAATGATACACTTTATCGCCCAGCATAAAAGGAATAAATTCTCCACGCAATCGGCCATCGCCATGTTCACCACTGAGTGAACCTTTGTATTTTTTTACCAGGCGGGCAATATCCCAGGCCAGTTGTTCAAATTTTTCAATGTCCTGTTCTTTTTTCAAATCGAGCCGCGGTCGCAAATGAATTTCGCCGGTTCCTGCATGGGCATGGTAAACACATTCCTCACCATAGCCAGCCATTATTTTTGAAAATTCTTCGATGTATTCCGGCAGCACGTCCGGATGAACAGCAGTGTCTTCAATAACAGTAACACTCTTGGTGTCGCCGGGAATATTTGCCATTATTCCCAAGCCTGCTTTTCGCAGATTCCAGGCTTTTTTAATTTCGGAGCCATATAAAATGGGATAGTGGTAGCCCAGCATGTTTTGTTTCATTTCGTCTATCATGGGCCGTGCCGCTTTTTCTATTTCGTCGTGCTTATGTTTAGCAAATTCAATAAGTAAAAGGGCCTTGGGATTTCCCTGAACAAAAAATCGGTTTTTTTGCTGCTCCAGATTATCTTTCGATGCATTCAGAATAATATCATCCATTAATTCTACTGCGGTTACCCCGTGTTTTAAGGCAATAATATTTGCTTTGAGTGCATCGTTTACCGAATTAAAATGTGCAGCCACCAATCCTTTTTCTTTGGGTGGTAAATCAACCAGCGCAAGTTTTATTTGAGTCATAAAAAGCAAGGTGCCTTCGGAGCCGGCAATAAGTTTGGCTAAATTAAATGGTTCATCGTTTTTACCAAATAAATCGGTAAAAAGCAATTGATCGATGGCATAACCATGGTTACGCCTTGTAATACGTTGATCGGGATAATTTTCGATTATGGCATTTTGGTTCTCCTTATCGGAAAGTATTTGATTTAGTTGCCGGTAAATTTTTCCCTCGAGGTTTTGAATCTTACACTTCTCGTCGAATTCAGTTTTTGTTATTGGTTTGAAAGTTACTTTGGAGCCATCGCTTAAAAAGCCGGAAGTTTCCATAATATGATCGCGTGTAGTGCCATATACCACTGCATGTAAACCACAAGCATTGTTTCCTGCCATTCCACCAATATTACAGCGATTAGCTGTTGAAGTTTCAGGTCCAAAAAACAGCGCATGGGGTTCAAGAAAACGGTTTAATTCATCGAGAATAACCCCGGGTTCTACCGTAATTGTTTTTTCGTTGGGATTGAAATCAATAATCTGGGTTAAGTATTTCGAGATATCGACCACCACACCGTTTCCTACTACCTGCCCAGCCAATGATGTTCCTGCGGCTCGGGGAATCAATGGGATTTTATGTTTTGCCGCATAGTTAACCAGTTTTTCAATATCGTGCTCGTTTTTTGGAACCACAACAGCGGCAGGTTTTTCAAAATATACCGATGCATCGGATGCGTAGCGGATTTTTGAAGCCTCGTCAGTTAATAGTTCACCTTCCAGTAAGCCGGATAAGGTGCTAAGGTGTTTTTTATACTCCATGAAATATTAATTGATTTCCAAAAGTAGCAAAAAGCTAAAGTTTGAAGCAGAAGTTAGTTCTTATTTATTTGAGAAATTCAAAATCCAAAAAAAGTCAGGACAACTCAAGCGAAGAATTATTCGTTGAATTTGCCTGACTGAAACCCGGACAGAGCAAGCTGATTTTTATTTACAAGCTGTGTAATTGATCAGTTTACTCGTTATATAACCGTATGAATGCATTTACTTTTTATCGTAAAAATTGGTGCTTTCAAAAATTTTATCGGCACTTTTTGCTATAAAACCATTGTATAATTGTCCGCTGGCATCGGGGTAGCGAATAGCAAATTCGTAATAACAAGCCGGAATGCTATGAATTCCATCGGAAAAGCGTACTTCAATTTTTTCGGCCATTATGCTCGATTGTTGCAGTAATTCCTGTGGAGTTCCTTTAATTTCGCCTCCTGAATCGTTTAATTTAAAACCTTTATCTTTTAAATGCTGATTTACTTTTTCGATGGTATTAAGCGTTTTAAGCGAATTGATGCTTACGGTAAAATGGTTGGCTCTGAATCCGTAAACATAAAGCCAGGCTGCATACTCCGATTCTTCGCGCAAGCGGTTGTATATTTTAAATGAAGGAGCACCCCAAATGTTTCCTTTTAAAATTAAATCGCTGGCTTTATAAACTTCATTTTCAACACTGTTGATGCGTTCGGCAATTAAATTTTGGAAGTCTTTACTAAAATCCTCCAGCACCAATTGACTTATAAAAACTTTGGGTTCGTTTGGCATGTTGGGAATTTCGTAATGTTTGGCAATTAGCTTTTTTGTTTCAAATACATAGCTTCCTTTTTCAATGTAACCTACTTTGAGAAAAGGTTTCTCGAGTACCTTAATATCCATTCGCGGATCGTTAAAGGTTCTGAAAGCTATATGGTCGTTTAAAACGGTTTCGCCTAATGTAGTAAACGAATTGTAAACATCTAAGGCTGAAGGATTCTGTTTAGTGTATTGTTCCCATAATTGGGAAAATAAATGTTCTCTTGTCATAGTTGTATAAAGTTTAGGTTTATGCTATTAACAGGGAAGTTTGCATTTTGTTAAGCTATTTAATAACATGACAATGCAAACTTTATTTTAGCTGAAAGCCTGTGAGCACTATTTTACCTGAACACAATGGATTATTGCATATTGCGTAAATGATGCTTAGTGTTATTCCGTTACATGTCAATATTTTATGTGTAAAAAATATTTGCTTTATATTATTTGATTTTCGTAACTTTGATTTTGAAGAGTCCAAGACGAAAGTCTTATGTAACAAATTATGAAGTAACCCTGGTTTGCCTTAATTGCCCAATTAAGATAAACCCAAATAAGAGTATTATGAAAAAGTCCTATCGAATGAAAAAATTCCAGGTTTTGATATACCTGGTTGTGGGTTTAGCACTAAACCTGAATGCACAATTGACAACCGGAATCTACACTGTGGGTGGCGTGTCGCCCAATTATGTCACTATTGCAGATGCAGTAAGCGATTTGAATACCCTAGGAATTGCTGGCGATGGCCCGGTAGTTTTTAGTATTGCTGACGGAAACTACAACGGTCAGCTTTTAATTGGTGAAATAGCCAATTCCAGCGCAGTAAATACAGTTACTTTCGAGTCGGCCTCAGGCGATTCAAGTAAAGTAACTATTATGCATGCAACCACAGGCTCAACCAATAATTATGTGGTACAGCTTAATGGTTGCGATTATGTTAGTTTTAAAAAAGTTACCTTTTATAATTACGCTTCAATTTCATACACCCGAGTAGTCGAGTTAAATGGAACGGCTACCAACAACTCCTTTCAAAATTGTATGTTTATTGGCTATGCCGGGTCAAGCGCGTCAAATAATCAGGCGCTGCTTTTTAGCTATGATGATGTGGTTTCCGAATTGGTGGTAGAAAAATGCCTGTTTCAAGATGGAGGTTATGGTATTTATTTGAATGCTTCAGGTAAGCTTACAGAAAATATTGGTTTAAAAAACAATACGATAAATACCTTAAGAGGAATTTATTTAGCTTATGCCGATCGTTGTCTGGTTGAACAGAATACGATTAATGCCACCAATAGTGAGGCTCTTACCCTTCGCTATTGCGATTTTGATATTCAGGTTCTGGGAAACACCATTAACCTCGATTATTCGGGAACAGCCTATGGTATTTGGTTCGGAAACAACAATGGAAACTTAGTTGAAAAAGGACTGATTGCCAATAATGCCATTTATGTAAATGGAACTTCCGGTTACAACGCTTATGGTATTTATATCGAAGCATCAGTTTCACATCGTTTATATCACAATTCTATACACATTAGCAATTCGAAAAATACCGGGGCTCCGATATATGCTTATAGTGGTTCCAATATTGAATTACTAAATAATAATCTGGTAAACTCCGTATTGGGATACGCACTATATGCAGCCTCATCAAGTACGTATTCTATAGCCGATAATAACAATTACTATACTGCAGGAAATTTTTTGGCTTATCTGGGAGTAGATATAGCCAATTTGACTGCACTTAAAGCAAAAGGTAAAGATGCTAATTCTACCGATTACTACCCAAGTTTTGTGTCTAACTCCGATTTAAGAGTGCTTACTCCCTGGTTAAACGGAACGGCAACATCAAGTATTTTAGCCACAGTACCTAACGATAAGGATGGTAATCCACGCGATGGTTCAAATCCCGATGTGGGTGCATTTGAGTTTACACCGGCAAATACTTTAGCTTACTCAGGAACGTTAAGTATAGGAGCCGGAGGCGATTTTGGAAGTTTTAATGAAGCGGTTGATTCTTTGGAACTATTGGGTGTATCAGCACCTGTTGAAATAAATGTGGCCGATGGAAATTACATTGAGCGGGTAATTATAAACCGGATACCCGGTTCTGGGGCAAGCAATCGCATTACTTTTCAATCGGCCAGTGCCGATTCCACTAAAGCAACGTTAAATTACAGTACGGTTGATGCCAATGATAACGGAACAATTGTTTTAAAAGGAGCCGGATACCTGACCTTTAAACAACTTAAAATGATAAATTCCTCCACTTTATCGTATGGTAGGGTTGTTGATATGAAAGGTAGAACTGAACAGGTTAATTTTGAGAACAATTTCTTTATTGGTGCGGGTACAAGCGCCGGTAACAGCGAAAGAGCAGTAATATTCAGTTCAGGATATCAGGCCAATGATTTGTTGATTACAAAAAACGTTTTTACCGGAGGTAGCCGTCACATAGCCATTAAGGGAATTGATGCTACGGTTGATGTCCCGGTAAATAATATTAGCATTTCAGCTAATGTTTTCAATGTATCGGAACGGAATATTTTGTTGGAGTTTTGTAAAGATATTACCATTTCCGGAAACCAAATAAATGATTTTACCTATAACGGAATTTCAATTTATAATTGCGAGAATCCATTGATAATTGAAAAGAATAGAATCAATTCAACGTCCAGTTATTATCAATCGGTTCGGGTGGAATCGACTGTGGGGCCTGCTGGTGGAATCATAAAAAATAATTTTATTAGTCATAAATACAACAGTTCAATACAAGGATTGTACCTGCGTTATAATCAGTATATTAATGTGTATCACAATTCCATCAACCTGATAGCTAATAATACAGGAAGTAGTGCATTATATCTGGATGGAAACAGCAATCTGAATATTAAAAACAACATTTTGGCCAATAACGGGACCGGATATGCTATTTATGTATATGCGGCTCCAACCAATCTCGATTCAGACCATAATAATTTGTATACCACCGGTAATAACCTGGTTTATTGGACAGGTACAAACTACAGTTTATTAAGCGATTATCAAACGGCATTGTCGCAAGATGCAAACAGTTTGAGTTTAAATCCCAATTATACTTCCGAAACCGATTTGCACATAAATTCATACTGGCTACAAAGTGCCGGAGAAAGTCTTGTCTCAGTTACCGACGATATGGATGGTGATTTACGACAAGCTCCTCCTTGTATTGGAGCCGACGAATACGTGTCGACGCTGAGTCCTTTGGCAGGAACCTTTGAAATTGGAGTTGGCGGCGATTACGAAACCATTAGCCAAGCTGTTACAGCCATCAGCGAAAATGGTATTTCGGGCAATGTAGTTTTCGAAGTATTATCGGGAATGTATAACGAACATTTTGTGATTCCCGAAATTTTTATTGTACACGAATCCGATTCGGTAATAATACGTTCAAAAACTGGCGTTGCCAGCGATGTAATAATTACTTACGAAGCAACCATTGCCGACAATAACTACATTGCCAAACTGGAAGGTACCGACCGTTTTACATTTGAGAATTTAAGCTTTACAGCCGGTAACTCGGAGTATTCCCGCTGCATCAGCATGTACGGAAATTTAAACAATGTTAACATTAAGGGTTGTACCTTTAATGGACGTTCCAGTGCATCAACTTCGACCAACGATGCAATATTATTTGCTGCCGAAAACGATCCCTATTTTAATGGGTTATTGATTGAAAATAATACCTTTAATAGCGGTTCTTGGGCCATTGATTTGGATGGTTCGGGTAGTAAAAAAATAGAACAATTGATTATTCGTAACAATCAAATCAATTCAAATTATCGGGGTATTTATATAAGCGATGCAGTAGCTCCTGTTATCGACGAAAATATAATAACCTGTAATGCTGAAAATTCCTATGGTATTAAATTAAATGCTTGTGCAAGTGGCACCAACAAGCCGCTTAAAGTAGTTAACAATCAAATATATTCGAACTTCAAAACCTCAGAAGGAGGAATTTACCTGTATGTTACTAATGGAACCGTAACAGAACCTGGCATTATAGCCAATAATGTAATACAAAATAGTACCAAAGGCGCTAACAGCAGTTATGGTATTCATATTTATAGTTCTAACAAACTTAACATATATTACAATAGCATAAACATTACCGGAAACAATACTTCTGATAAAGCTTTTTATGCAGAGTATGCCAGCGATTTGAATATTTATAATAATAGTTTTGCAATACGGGGCGAGTTAGGAACCAAAGAAACCGGTTATGGTTACGCCATTGATATATCAAGCGGTACAAATATTATTGGTGATTACAATAATTTTTATACTCCCGGAAGATTTATTGGTCGCTGGCAGGGAACTTCCTATGTGAATCTTTCCGATTTGCAAACCGCCAGTGGGCAATTTGCCAATTCGCTGGATGTATTTCCGGCCTATCAGGATACCAAAAACCTGAATACCTTATCGGCATTCTTAAATGCTTCAGCGCAACCATATTCAGGATTAAGTGCCGACATAAAAGGAATTGCGCGTGATGCAACCCATCCCGATATTGGAGCTTATGAGATACTTTCGCCGGCTACAGCTCTGGCTGCTGGAACCTATACGGTTGGAGCCGGAGGTGATATGCCAACCATTGATTCCATGTACCGGGCCTTGTTTGAACTGGGTATTGCCGGACCGGTTACTTTTGCACTAAAAAATGGTAGCTATACTGGTGTTAATCTGTTTTTTAAAGGAATTCCGGGAACTTCGGCAAGCGATACCGTAGTTATACAATCGGAAGCCATGGATTCCTCGAAGGTGTCTTTTGGTTTTGTACAGACCACAGGTAATAATTACATTTTCTACCTGAATGGTACAAAATACCTTACCATTAAAAACCTTACTTTGAATTCTGGGGGTGTTGGTTATGGCTCACTTTTAGTTATGGATGGAAATGTTCAACACATTAATTTATTGAATAATAGGTTTAATGGATTGAATACCAATTCATCGAATAACGAGTTGTCAAGTATTTACATGCCCAGCGAAAACATAGTTGATTATTTGCTAATTAAGAACAACCTGTTCAATTACAATAGTTTTGGAATTAATCTGAATGGATATTCGAGCTATCAGAATGAACAAATAACGATAGAAGAAAATGAGTTTTTGAACCAATACAGTCAGATTTATTTATATCGTATTAATAATCCGGTTGTTCAGTATAACCTTCTTAAACAAGGACAAAGTAAAGCTATCAATTTGTATTATTGTACCAATGCGGTTAAAATTATAGGTAACCAGATTGCCACAAGTGCAACTAATATTAAAGGTATCGAATTAAATTCAACCGATGGTTCCGGTGTAACTCCCGGTTTAATTGCCAATAACTTTGTGCAGTGTAAAGGAATTTATGGTATATATCTTTATTATTCCGATTATCATAATGTTTACCACAATTCTGTAAACCACACGGGTGATAATAATGGCTCGGCATTCTATGTATATTATGGTTCAAACATTAAACTAAAGAACAATATTTTTAATGCCACAAGTAACGGATATGCCTATTATTCATCGGGTTCAAGCAGTATTTTAGAATCAGATTACAATAATATTAATGCTACAGGAACCCGCTATGCTTATTATGGAGCAACTGCGAATAATTTAACTGAGTTAAAAGCTTTAAGCAGTATGGATGCCAATTCGTTTGAATTAGAGCCTGTTTTTTTAACTGAAAGCGATTTGCATTTAATCAGTTTCGATTTAATGGAAAAAGCAGTTTTGTTGCCTGAGATTAGCATGGATATTGATAAAGAACCTCGCGATGCTGTAAAACCCGATATTGGTGCCGATGAAATGTATGCCCGTCCGCCAGTTGCCGAGAGCAAAGTTATTTGCGAAGGGGAAGAAACTCCGGATTTAACGGCATCGGGAATTAACATAAAATGGTATTCCGACGAGGTGCTGGAAAATCTGATTTGGACTTCGGGAACTTATTCACCCAATATTACCGCTCCCGGGGAATATATATATTATGTTACCCAAACCGTAGGTGACGACGAAAGTGAACCAACCCGGGTCAGCATAACCATTAATCCAACTCCCGATTTATCGGCAGTTGTAGTTAATATTGATTGCCAGGGCAATAATTATGGTTCCATTAATCTTACAGTGAGTAGCGAAAACGCTCCTTTTTTCTTCCGTTGGTCAAACGAATCGACTACTGAAGATGTGAGCAAACTACTGGCTGGTAATTATACAGTTACCGTAAGCGATATCTTAGGATGTTCTTCTATCCAAAGTTATGAAGTAACATCACCAACACCCATTCAATTAACCATGATTGCGAACGATGCCGATTGCGGCGATAACAATGGTTCGGCAACCGTATTTGCTGAAGGTGGAAATGAACCGTTCACTTACATGTGGACTACCGGAGATACAAAAACCACCATAGATAGTCTGGTTTCGGGAATTTATGTAGTTACTGTTACCGATCAGGATGGCTGTACAAAAACCGGTATTGCTACAGTAAACGATTTGGGTGGTTCAGTTATTACAGTCGATGCTATAAATAATGTTTCGTGTTATGGTGGTAACAATGGTTCCATTGCGATTAGTTTAGCTGGCGGAGTTACTCCATACAACATTTCATGGAGTAATGGCGCAACATCTGAAGATATTAACAAGCTGGAGGCCGGACCCTATGAAATAAATGTAACCGATGCCGATGGTTGTAGCTCCGTTAAAAGTATTCAGGTAAACCAACCCAGTCCAATTTTAATTGGATTAGGCGAGTTCGATGCTAATTGTGGTCAGGCCAATGGTAGTGCAACAACCAATGTAAGCGGGGGTGTGGCTCCTTACAGTTATAACTGGAGTACCGGTTCAACAGCAAGCGAAATTAGTAGTTTGGGTCTTGGTGTTTACGGAGTTACGGTAATCGATGCCAATGCCTGTCAGGCAAATAAATCGTTTGCCATTAGTGAGTCAGGCGCTCCGGTTGTTTATGTCGATTCGGTTATTGAAGGAACTTGCGGCAATTCCGATGGAGCCATCTACATAACTGCTTATGGAGGTTCCGGAACACAATTGGATTATTTATGGAATACCGGTTCAACTAGTGAAGATTTAGTTGGTGTAAATCCGGGTGCTTATTCTGTAACTGTAACAGATTCCGTAGGATGCTCCGGAGCAACTGTAGCTGAAATAGTTGCCGAAAAACCCGAAACACCTTCTATTTGTATTGTTACCGTTGATACAACCACCAACAATAACGAAATTATTTGGGAGAAACCTTTTGCAACCGATATCGATTATTATAATATTTATCGCGAGAGCACCCAAAGTGGAGTTTATCAGAAAATTGGTGAGCGACAATACACTGAGGAAAGTTTGTTTGTCGATGTGAATTCCAACGCCAAACAACGTTCGTACCGGTATAAAATATCTACAGTAAATACTTGTGGGGTGGAATCGGAATTAAGTGAATTGCATAAAACCATGCACTTGACCATTAATCTGGGAACCAACGGAAATATTAACCTTATTTGGGATCACTACGAAGGGTTTAAAATCAATACCTATTACATTTACCGTTATACGCCGGAAACCGGATGGGTAAAATACGACAGTATTGCAAGCAATTTAACCTCGTATACCGATTTTGATGCACCGCTCGATAATTTACAATACATGATTGAAATTGTACATCCCTACGGCTGCTCAGCAACCAAAGCTGTTAACCGGAATACTTCCCGTTCAAACGTAGGATCAATCACCAATACAGGTGGAACAGGAATTGCAGCCTTGTTTAAAGTTACTTCATCAGGTGTTGCTGTTGAAGGTGCTGAAGTTACCATTGCCGATGTAATGCAACAAACCAATGCCGACGGAGAAACCACTTTTAATAATTTAACCATGGATGCCGTTCTTGATTACAGCGTTACCAAAACCGGATTCGAGGATTTCTTTGGTTCGTTTACTGTGAATTCGACCTTTAGAACCGTTGATGTTGAATTAACTCCGGTGGGAATTATCGACGAAAAGGCAACTATGATTAAGCTTTATCCGAACCCGAATCATGGCTCGTTTAAGTTATCGCTTAAACTGGAACAAGCGAGGACTATTCGATACCGGGTTTATGATGCCACATCAATGTTGTTGGTTAGCGAAGAATTCGAGAATCAATCGGGTGAAGTTTCGCATCAGATTCATTTGGAAACAGCAGAGAAAGGATTCTATATTGTGCAAATCAACATTGATCAAGAAGTTTACTATAAGCGAATTATAGTGAATTAATCAATTCCGGGTTGATATTATGACCCTGTAAGTAATATCTTACAGGGTTTTTTTTTACATTTGTTTGAACATGAAAAATTTGATCGAATGACCCGCTTGTTCCGATTAATTGTTTTAGCTACTGTATTATTTGTTTCCCCATTTATTGTTTGTGGGCAAAGCAAAATCGATCCAATTTATGAATTGGGATTTTTTCCGGTAAAAAATTATTCGCCCGAAGATTATAAAGCCCTTCCGCAGAATTGGGCTATTGTTCAGGATTTTCGTGGAAATATTTACGTAGGAAATAATGAGGGCATACTTGAGTTTGATGGAACTACCTGGCGTAAAATTTTAACCCATTCCAATTCTGAGGTTCGCTCTTTGGCTATCGATAAAAAAAGTAGGATTTATGTGGGAGCTATTGATGAGTTGGGTTATTTACAACCCAATGCTACAGGTAAACTTGAATTTATTTCCCTTTTGTCAAAAATTTCAGAAGCTGATAGAAATTTTGGTGTAGTATGGAAAACTTTTTGCCTTGAGGAACGAGTTTGTTTTCAGACGGAAGAAAAAATATTTATCTATTCCAACGATTCAATTCAGGTTCTTCAGGCCAAAGGATATTTCAATAATTCGTTTTGTGTTAATAATACGATTTTTGTTTCTGATACTAAGTACGGCCTTTATCGTTGTTTTGGTGATTCGTTATTATTGATTTCAGGAAGCGAGGAACTCATTGGTAAGCAGCTTTATGTGATGTTGCCTTATGGCGATAATACCCTATTGGCAGCAATTCACGAAGCAGGCATATTTCTGATTGAATTTTCTGATACTGAAAATAAATTAAAATTGCAACCACTTAAAACTCCCATCAATTCCTTTCTTAAAACCAATCAGATATACAGTGGCGCAAAACTTTCCGATTCACTTTATTCCATCGGAACGTTTAACGGGGCAGGAGTAATTAAAAGTAACGGAGCGTTTCAGTATTGGATAAATAAACAAACCGGATTAATTGATCAAAATATTAAGTATCAGGCACTCGACCACCAAAATAATCTTTGGTTGGGTTTGCACAAAGGAATTGGGCAAATTCAAGTAAGCAGCCCGATTACTTTTTTTAATGAAAACCATAAACTCGAAGGTTATGTAGAATCGATTACCCGTTTTGCCGGTAAAATTCATGTGGCTACTTCGCTGGGAGTTTATGCCCTGAATCCATCGCAAAATGGAGCCTTGCCCTATTTTACTGCCATGGAAAACCTGAACCGCTCCGACACATGGATTGCAGCAAATTATAAAGTGGCTGATAGCGAAAGGCTTTTCATTGAAAAAAACCAGGATATTTTTATTGTCGATAAAATAAATGGAATTCCAAAATCGGTGTACAATGGAGTTCCCTGGTCTCTATATCAAAGTAAATTAAACCAAAAAAAATTTTACATTGGAGTTGAAGAGGGACTGGTAAAATTAGAGTATAACAATAACAATCAATGGACACAGCAACGGCTTTTTCCATCAATAACTGACCGAATAACAAATATTATTGAGGATATTGATGGAAATTTATGGCTATCGGCCGATAATACCGGAATTTATAAAATAGCAGGTTCCAATTCCAACGATATCACTTTCTACGGTTCAGAATCAGGCCTTACCGAAGGACCTTTTTTATTTATTAATTTCAATAACGAATTGTTGGTAGGTTCAGGCAAAGGAATTTTGGTGCTTGATGAAACGACAAATACCTTTGTTCCACACCAATTAATTAATCCACTTCTGGGCTCCAATTTGCGTTATATTCATCGCATGTCGGTCGATACTAAAAACAAACTATGGCTGGTAACTTATATAGAAAAAGAAGAACGTGATGAACTGGGATTTTTTGAAACCCGGGGCGATACATCGATGTTTTGGAATCCGATGCCCTTTTTAGGAACAATAAAAGGGCAAATTAACGCACTTTATCACGATGCAGACGGAATAACCTGGTTGGGTGGCAGCGAAGGACTTTATCGCTTCGATGAAAAAATTGAAAAAAATTACCGAAACGATTTTTATTGCCAAATCCGAAAGGTTATGTTAGGTGAGGATTCCACAGTTTTTGATGGTGCATTTTATAATGAACACGGATGGGTAAGTATGGAACAAGCCCCGGCTTTGCAACCCATTCTCGATTATCAATACAACTCGTTAATATTCAATTATTCAGCAATGAATATTGATGTGGAACAACCAACAAAATACAGTTATAAACTCGACGGGTACGACAAAAAATGGAGCGAATGGACTACCGAAACCAAAAAAGAATACACCAACCTGCCTGAAAAGGAATATGTTTTCAGGGTAAAGGCAAAAAATGTTTACAATCATCAAAGTTCTGAAGCTACCTATGTTTTTTCTGTTTTACCCCCATGGTATCGTACTGTCTGGGCTTTTTTGTTGTTTGGTTTGCTCGGTTTAAACCTGGTTTATTTCATTGTAATTTCATACACCCGATACTTACGAGCGGTTATTAAAGAGAAAACAGCCGAAATTCGTGAACAAAAAGACGAAATTGAAAAACAAAACGAAGAAATTACTGCAAGTATAAAATATGCCGAGCGTATTCAGAAAGCAGTGGTTCCATCGTATGAGCGTGCCAGCGAGTTATTACCTGAGCATTTTGTTTTGTGGCGTCCGCGCGATATTGTGAGTGGCGATTTTTGGTGGATGACCCAAAAAAACGGGAAAGTGGTAATTGTTGCAGCCGATTGCACCGGACATGGCGTTCCCGGGGCTTTTGTAAGCATGTTGGGCGTTTCGTTTTTAAACGAGATAGTAAATAAAATGGAACATATTAGAGCCAACGAAATTTTAAATCAGTTGCGCTATCATGTAAAAACCACCATGAAACAAACCGGAAAAGAAGGCGAAGCCAAAGATGGAATGGATTTAGCTCTGGTGGTTCTCGATCTGTCTGAGCATAAAATTCAATATGCCGGTGCGTATAATCCGCTCTATTTAATCAGAAATGGCGAATTAATTGAGTTTAAAGCCGATAGAAATCCCATTGGAATTTATATC
This sequence comes from Bacteroidetes bacterium HGW-Bacteroidetes-4, assembly GCA_002840905.1. Taxonomy (GTDB): domain Bacteria; phylum Bacteroidota; class Bacteroidia; order Bacteroidales; family SZUA-534; genus GWE2-40-63. Next base: position 308,623 of record PHDD01000001.1, read on the forward strand.
AAAGAATTGGATTCGTTTACCAATCATGAAATTGAGGTGCAAAAGGGTGATACAATTTATATATTTTCCGACGGCTATGTCGATCAGTTTGGTGGAGGTGATGGACGCAAATTCAAATCGAAACAGTTCAAGGAATTGCTGCTGAGTATTCAAAAGCAATCGATGCTTGAACAGGAAATGTTTCTTGACCAGACCATCGACGAATGGCGTGGCAATTTTGAACAAGTTGACGATATTATTATTGTAGGAATTCGGATTTAAATCATTCCGTTCGATTTTCCGGTCCAGTTACAGAGTTTATACAAAACCCGTGCGCCAACATTTCCGTCCCACTCATTACCCAATCCGCCCACTTCGCATAAGTCAAAACCAATAATTTGGCGGCCACTTTCAACCAGGCGTTTTATCAGATAAAGTACTTCATTAAAATCCAATCCCCCGGCAACCGGAGTTCCTGTGTTGGGGCAAAGTTGCGGATCGAGCCCATCGATGTCGAAACTGATGTAAACCTTTTGTGGAAGCGTTTCAAGTATTTGCTCGCATTGTTCGTGCCAGTTCCTGTTTCTGTATTTGTTTTGCTGAATCTGGTAATCGTAAAACACCTGTACCTTATGTTCTTTGGCAAACGCCACCTCTTGTTCACAAAAATCGCGTATACCCACCTGAACCAGGTTTTTTACATAGCCAAGCTTTACGGCATTATTAAAAATTGATGCATGTGAATAGGTAAAACCTTCAAAACTATCGCGTAAATCCATGTGAGCATCAATTTGTAAAACACCAAATTCGGTATGTTTTTCGCTTATTGCTTGCAGTAAGCCAAGTGGCACGCTATGTTCACCGCCTACAACTGCCGGTATCTTACCTTTTTCAAGTAAAACTTTTGTCGCCAAATATACTTCATGGTTCAATTCTTTGTGATGTTGGTTTATGTTTGCCAGTCGTTCGGCCATAGCTCGGTTATCTGAAATTTGTCCACCTTGTTCTAAAAAAGCAATGTATTTTTTTGCTTCTGTTCGCAGTGTAGCATTCAGTGTTTTTTGTCTTTCATCAGCCGGTCGAAAAAAAATCCCAAGTTTCCAGGCATTCTCAACCTCTGGATCAAAAAGATCGAGTTGTAATGAAGCCTGCAATATGTTATCAGGGCCCGATGAGGTTCCGTCGGCATACGAAACGGTAACATCCCAGGGAACCGAAACCATCACAATTTTTGCTTCTTCTTCAGTATAAGGGAGGCCAATAAAATGACCATTATCCAGTCCAATTCCATTCGGGTCGAAAGACATTTTACTCATAGTTTTGTGATTACGGTACGAAAATAAAACATAGTTTTTAAAGTTTATGTTTTTAAAGCATAAAAAAAATATTTGAACAGTAAAATTGGCTTTCTGTTTCCGATTTCCTTATTTTTGAAAGCTTATCTGTTTTTATGAGCAACTTAAAATCCCATGATAGGCGGGGACTTAACTTGATTTTAAAAATAAATTGAAATGTCAAAAGTTTTAATTATTGGAGCAGGAGGTGTGGGGAGTGTAGTAACCCAAAAATGTGCCTCGTTACCTGAAGTGTTCAGCGATATTATGCTGGCCAGTCGAACCAAGTCAAAATGCGAGGCCATTGCCCGTCGGGTGGATGGTAATCGGGTAAAAACAGCACAGGTTGATGCCGACAATGTACCTGAACTGCTAGCATTAATCAACACGTTTAAACCCGAGATGGTCATCAATGTGGCTTTGCCTTATCAGGATTTAACCATTATGGAAGCCTGTCTTGAAGCCGGTGTGCACTATCTCGATACCGCAAATTACGAACCCAAGGATGAAGCGCATTTTGAGTACAGTTGGCAATGGGCTTACCACGAAAGGTTCAAAGAAAAAGGATTGACCGCCATTTTAGGTTGTGGATTCGATCCCGGAGTAACCAGTATTTATACCGCTTTTGCTGCCAAGCATCATTTCGATGAGATGCACTACCTCGATATTGTGGACTGCAATGCCGGTGATCATGGAAAAGCGTTTGCAACCAACTTTAATCCCGAAATTAACATCCGCGAAGTAACCCAAAAAGGGAAGTACTGGGAAAATGGTAAATGGGTCGAAACCGATCCCCACGCCATCAAGAAGCCCTTGAATTATCCAAATATCGGTGCCCGTAATTCGTATGTTATTTATCACGAAGAGTTGGAATCGCTGGTAAAAAATTTCCCCAGTTTAAAACGTGCCCGTTTCTGGATGACTTTTGGCGATGAATATTTAACTCACTTACGGGTAATCCAAAATATTGGCATGGCCAGTATTGAACCCATTATATATAAAGGGGTTGAAATAGTTCCTTTACAATTTTTAAAAGAAACCTTACCAAATCCGGGCGACCTGGGTGAGAATTATACCGGCGAAACCTCAATTGGTTGCCGTATTCGCGGTATTAAAGAGGGTAAAGAAAAAACCTACTACATCTGGAACAATTGCAAACACCAGGATGCCTACAACGAAACCGGGGCGCAGGGTGTTTCCTACACTACCGGAGTTCCGGCTATGTTGGGGGTTATGATGTTGCTTACCGGGAAATGGAAAAAACCGGGCGTTTTCAATGTCGAAGAATTCGATCCCGACCCCTTTATGGAACTGATTGGCACATACGGATTGCCGTGGAACGAAGAAATAAACGGCGATTTGGAATTGTAAGTTTTTCTAAATTTTTAAAGCCGTCAACCGGAATTTTTCTGTTGAACTTATCGTATTATGGATTATTCAAAAATTTCTTCTCCCTGTTTTGTTCTGGGCGAAGCCAAACTCCGAAAAAATCTGGAATTAATTCGTTTTGTGCAGGATAAAGCAGGAGTGGAGATTATTCTGGCTTTTAAAGGGTTTGCTATGTGGAGCGCTTTCCCTGTGGTTCGTGAGTATATTCGGGGAGCAACAGCCAGCTCACTGTTCGAAGCTCAATTGTGTGTTGAGAAAATGGAAGCTAAGGCCCATGTTTATGCACCGGCCTATATTCCGGATGAATTTCCCGAATTGATTTCCATGGCCAGTCATGTGGTTTTTAATTCACTGAATCAGTTCAATACTTTTTATCCACAAATACCAAAAACCGGAAAATCTATTTCGTGTGGCATCAGGGTAAACCCTGAAAAAAGCGATGTAGGTACCGATTTATATAATCCCAGTTCGCCCAAATCGCGTCTGGGAGTTTTAAAAGAATTCTTTCCTGAAGAATTGCCAGCAGGTGTAGAAGGTTTGCATTTTCATGTGTTGTGTGAATCCGATTCATACAGTCTGGAGCATACCCTGGAATCTTTTGAACACTTATTTGGAGCCTATTTGCATCAGCTTAAATGGGTGAATATGGGAGGGGGGCATTTAATGACCCGTGTGGGTTACGATGTGGAACATTTGATTCAGGTACTGAAACGGTTTAAAGAAAAATATAAAGTACATGTAATTTTAGAACCAGGTAGCGCTTTTGCCTGGGATACCGGTGTTTTGGTTTCAAAAGTTCTGGATGTGGTTGAAAGCCGGGGTGTTAAAACAGCCATTCTCGATGTTTCGTTTACTGCCCATATGCCCGATACGCTTGAAATGCCTTACCGCCCTCGTATTATTGGAGCTAAAGAACCAACTGCCGACAGTAAATTTTTATACCGTTTGGGGGGATTAAGCTGCTTAGCTGGCGATTTTATGGAAGTGTACGATTTTGGTAAGGATTTGAAAATAGGCGATAAGGTGGTATTCGAAGATATGATGCATTATACTATGGTTAAAACCACGCTGTTTAATGGCGTGGGTCATCCGTCAATAGCCATTTGGAAACAGGATAACAACCTGCAAATGGTCCGTGAGTTTACCTTCAGCGATTATTTGAATCGATTGTCATAAAAAAAGGAGCTTCCTCAGAGCTCCTTTTTCTTAATAATGCACTATGCGGTTTATTGAATTATCAATGGTTTGCTTTGTGATGTGAAATTATTTTTTTCAACCAAAAAGTAGTAACCCTTAGGTAAATTACCAAGGTTGCTTTCGTTTAACTTGATTTGGGTACCATTTAGTGAGTGGTAAACCTGGTTGAAAACAACTTTACCTGATACATCAACTACCGTAATAATTGTTGATGAATTTGAATTCCAATTTATCAATTTCAGTGTTAATTCACCAGATGTATAGGGATTTGGGTATAAGCTTATTTCAGGTTCATTTGCAAATATGCCGTTGTTGGTATAGTTTACTGCAACCGGATCAAAAATTTCAAACAGGCCATTATAATCAAACTGCTTTAACCGATAGTAGGCAATTCCTTCCAATGGTTTTTTATCGGTAAAGGTGTAAGCTAGTTCCTGATGACTGTTCCCAGTTCCAGTTATTGAAACCAGGGTTTCAAATGTTTTGGCATCGGAGCTGCGTTGAATCTCAAAATAATGGTTATTTTCTTCAGTGGCAGTTACCCAGACAATAGTAACTCCCTCGTCAGTTTGTTTAGCATCGAAACTCAGCAATTCAATGGGGAGCGGATTATTTCCCTCAATGGTTCCACTACCTGAAATTTCTCCATTCACATCCAATGTTCCATTGTTGTCGATGGTACCATCGTTAATCAAGTTTCCTTCAACGGTAATTTTACCCCCTTCACTAATAGTAATTCCTGAAGATCCGCTATTTAAAAAATCACCTTTAATAATTAACTCCCCATCAACCTGAATACTACCAAAAAGTGAATTTTGTGCATTGCTGTTTATTACCAGAATGCCATCGGAACGAATAATTATATTTGAAAATAATGAGGAGCTAACTGAACCCGTAACCGATAGTGTGTTTTGTGGGCCCGATTCATTACCAATTATCAGATTTCCACCTGCCAATAAATCCAGGTTTCCATTCACGGTAACATTGTGTTGAATATAATGGGTGGCCAGTGATACGGTTTGATTCGGCGAAACCCCTTCGTTCCAAATGGCCGGATTGGTCCAAACACCATCTACCTTAGTGGTGCTTGCCAAAGTTATTTGGCTAAGAAGCGAAAGCATCAGGGTGAATACAAACAGTTTCATAATTTCAGCATTAATTAACTGTTTATACGGTACTTCCTTTCACATTGATGGTATTATCCTGGGCAAGTGGCACAGAAAAAATACTGCTATGCGTTGGTTTTTAATCTGACAGGATTTGGTTAAATATAATTCGGTAGCTTACAAACTAAAGATAGCTGAACCTAATAAAGTGTTCAGCTATCTTAACAGTAGGATATTACGTTTTTAATGTACTACCAATCGTTTGGTTATCGTTTTCTTTTCGGTGCTGATATTAATAAAGTATATTCCTTGGGGAAGACGATCCATAGCCATGGGTATAAGATTTACCTTATGATGCTCTGGTGCATTTAATTTTACCAAATAAACAGTGTGACCGGTTAAACTCGTTACTTTAATAGTTACTGGTGTATTACCTGGCACACTTTTTAATTCAAGAGTTAAGTCTCCGTCTTTGAAAGGATTTGGATAAATAGCAACTGAATTATCGTCAAAAACCTGAGAGCCTTCAAAATAAACAGCTATGGTTTTGGAGTAATCGTATTCGCCGTTAAAATCAACCTGTTTTAATCGGTAATAAGCTGTTCCGGTTAATGGATAATCATCGGTAAAATTGTAGTTTTTTTGAACCATAGTATTTCCGGCACCATATACCCGACCAATAGCTGTGAACTCAATACCATCAAGTGAACGTTCCACCTCAAAATAATCGTTGTCTTTTTCTGAGGCCGTGGCCCAGGCCAAGGCTACATTGGTTAGGTTAGCTTTGGCATAAAAACTTAGCCAGATAACCGGAAGTGGATTGCTTAAATCAGACGAACCCAGTGTGGCTATTTTTTCACTGAATGAAACGGATGTTGTAGATACTAAATACCCGCTTGATGGCGTATGGCTTGTCGGAAAGCTTCCACCAATGTTATCCCAGGTAGTTCCATTCCAAACCATGGTTTCCAGTTTTTCACGTTCGTCGGGGGTTTCAGAAACCCGACTAAAACTATTCCAGCTTAATCCCACTTTGGCGGTACGGCTTCCGGCAGGCAAATTGTCGGTTATTTTCCAGTATTCTTTTTCACTTACCGATACGATATCCGTAGAAGTAGGAACAAATCCGGTTACTCCGGCCTCGTTGGTTGCTGCACCAGTAAAATACTCCACCGACCAGGTGTCACCAGCGGCACTTACCTCACTTATAAGTGCGTACCCCAATCGGCCCGATTTTCCAACCGGAAAGGTGAACCCTGAACCCGCTGCAGCCAAAGTTTTCGATAACCTACCATTAATATGCGATGTTGTAGATCCTGTGGCAGGTGATACGGTGGCAGCCGATTCTAAAAGCAGTGTGTTTGCACCGGGAGTTACCACACCATTGGTCAGGTTTAGCCGGTTGCCTATGGTAACGTTGCCATTCATAATAATACCTGCTGTATTGTTTATTCCCAGTGTAAACATTTTGGCTGTACCGGTAAAATTTCCGGTTAAGTTTTGGGGGGTTGTGCCAATTAAATTTATTGCCGAAGAGCCTGAACCCCCATTGAAGCTTCCACCACTATAAATCAAGTTGCCCAAAATAGAGACAGAACCTCCTGAACCGGTTTTAAATGAGCCCGAATTAATGGTTAAAGAGCCAAAACGGTCAGCACCACTGGTTTCACCTTCGTAAGTGGCTCCGTTAAGAGCCACGCCACCATTAACTACTATGGCATTATTGGTTCCACTGTAAAAAGTTCCGCTTACCAGATTTAGGTTTCCATTTACTGTAATATTTTCGTCAGCATTATCAAATACAGGTCCATTTAGAATAAAGTCTTCACAAACGTTTAAGTTGTTGTTTGCCAAGGTTTTTATGCCGGTTCCACTGATTACTACATTACGAAGTGACGTGATATTTCCTAGTACGGTGTAGCTACCGGCTCCAGCGTATTCCAGGCCACCACCAGTGCAACCAAAGAAATCTATATAGTCACCGGCTGGGAAAGTTATGCTTTCGGTGTTGCTTACTATTTTTAAGTTACCTGTTCCGGTTACGGTACCTAATCGGTGGCGGCTGGTTTCATTAATGGTAAGTGTTGCATTTTCCTGTATAATGGTTTTGTATAGTTTTACTTCATCAACATTGAAGGTAATTTCATTTCCCGTTGACACAACAAGAACTACACCTGATGGAGCAACGCCATCATTTGTTAATCCTTCCACATAGGTGGTACTTTGATTAACATTTCCACTGGTTTGTGTGGTATAGGTTGCCACATTATCAGGTATTGCCGGATCAATCCCTGCAAAATAGTCGCCTGATATTCCATCACTATTTTCTCCATTGAAGGTAAATATTACTTCGTGATTGATTTCGTCTACTGCTTCTGGGTCAGTGTATTTATTTATTGCTTCGCTGGTGTTATTAAAAGTCAGGATACGGGCACCAATATAATCGGTTTCTGCATATCCGGGTTCAGTAAGTAGCATATCGGACTCGTCAAATTTCATTTTGATTTTTGACTTTAATCCGCTTATATTCTCAGTTTTTAGAATCCAATAGTATTTTAGCACGTTGTTTATGTCGCCTGTTGTAAGGGTGTTTGTTCCATCGTTCACCGTTGGGTGTAGTTCGTTTACCGGACGAATGGTAACGCTACCGGGAGTAGTACCAGTGGTGTATAAGGCATCGCTGTTTAGGTCGATAGTAACCGGTGTGTAAACCAGTTGTCCGACCGGGAAGATAAAATCACTGGTAAAGTTTGCCGGAAAATTTTTCTTAATTCCTTTATCCTGAAACGAACTATTGGTTTGCACCATATTGTTTAAAGAATAAGGTGCCACAGGTTCAATCTGTGCATTAACGCCCAACTCGAGTAAGCTTCCCCGGATATTAAATACGCCATTTTGTAAACGCAATTTGTTGCTAATTACATAATGTTGATCATCGGTGGTAATTTCAACATTATTGGCATTATTAATGGTTAAAGTGCTAATGTAACTGGTTCCCAAAGTTGACCGGCTAAGCAATTGCGTAGTGTTTCCCATAAATACCAGTCCGGCACCCGAAGTGTTGGTAATGGTGGCATCATTCACCACATTACCCCAGGTGTTAATGGTGTTGTTTCCTGAATGCAATACTCCCTTACTTACCGTAAGCGTATTATTTACATTAATATTTTTTTCAAGCTGCAGGGTGTCGGTTCCCGATTTGTGTAATTTATAAATATTTTCCTGTCCGAAACCTGAAAATACCTGCTTGTTGTTTGCATAAAACCGAAGGGTATTGTTGTTGGCTATGTATGAACCATTATTGATATAATCACCTCCAAGGTTTAAATCAAATCCGTTTCCGTCAAATGTAGCTTTTTCACTAACGCTTAGGTTTCCAGCTACAGTAAGGCTGCCAACCATATTAATAATGTTTGGTCCATCGCTTAATGTTGCTGGTACTGCAATGGTTAAATTATTCAAAGGTATTGAAACATTCAACTGAAACTTGTTTTGAGCTTCCGGTGTATTGGCGTGGCCAATAAAAATTGTGGAACCACTTAAGTTGTATGTGGCCGGATTCAGTAATAAAGCAGCTTCTGTAGGATTAACTCCATTCTGGCGAACCAGGGTAAGGTTTCCTCCGGTAAAAGTAAAATTACTTCCACTATTTACTATTTCGAATACTCCACGGTTAGTTGCATATCCATTGTCGCCGGTGTTTAATCCTACAACAACATCGCCACCTGTTTGGTAATATTTTAAAACTCCGGCATCGTTTGCTGTCTGGCGTCGAATTTGGGTTCCCACATGTAGTACCCCATCGGTAATTTCCAAAATTGAATTGCCCGATGCACCATACTCAATGTAGTTTGCATCGTTTGCTGCCGATGTAACATTCACGGTTCCACCGTTTATTGAAAGTTTACCGTCTAATTTTATACCTCCATTGGTTCCTGTGGCATTTACGGTTCCTGAATTTACAAACAATGCGCTTGTTGAAGGAATGGAAAATGGATTTCCGGTTGTCAAATTTATGTTCAAATCAGTAGCATTGAGTAGCAGGGATCCGTTTAACAATTCCAGCGCTTTTGAAGTTAAGGAATTGGTTGCTCCTCCGAGAGTAAACGACTGGTTAAAAGTAAATGAATTGGTTTGGGTGTTTCCTTTGTTTAAAACAATGCGGTAAAATTCGGGCACCGAAGTGGATGTTCGGGTATATTCGTTGTCAGTATTTCCCTGGAGTTCCAGAACAACACGCTCGGTGTTGTTGGCGCGCCATAAATCGATGCTTTGGGTGCTTTCACTACCTTGAATTATATCGCCTTTAAGAATAAGTTTATGCTCAACATTTTGCAGGTTGTCGGGTTGCACTATCAGGCTCCGTGTACCAATGATTCCTATAGGATTGTAAGTGAAGTCAATATTACCTCCTACAGTAGTTGTAATAGCCGTTGCCTGACTGGGAAAGCGGTAAGTCCCCCCATTGTTTGCTCCAATAATCAGGTTATGGTCAATATTCGTGTTTTGGAGCGGAGCAGCTATGGCACCTAATTGAATTATTAAACTACCATTGATATCCACATCCTGATTGATGCTATAGGTTCCCGATTCAACCATTAAGTTGGGAATAGGCGTTGGAATAGCATTTAAGGTAGCATTACCGCCAAAATACAGGTAGTATGAATCGGTATTGCGGCCAAATTCTCCAAAGTCGCCCGTTACTACCGGATTGGCGGGTGCATCGAACGAAATCATTCCCGTACCGGTAACTGTACCTAATGCAAAGGTGCCAGCAGTTAAAAACTGCAAACGGGGTACGTTTTCTGAATCAGGATTGGGGTTTACCGTATAGTTGGATTCAAAAATAACAGCTCCGGGCGCTTCAAAAGCAGCAGCATTATCTACATTTATTCTTACACTATCTCTAATTATAACAATTGAACCCGGTTGGGGAACCTTATTTGACGTGGTGCCAATTTCATTGAGGTACCAGTTGTCTTTATTGTTCCAATTGTAGCCCCCGGAGGTATAGCGGCTGTAATAAACATCGGGTTTTCCTTTAAACCTGTTGGGAGAACCTGCTGAAAAGCTGGCCTTAGCTAGAGTAAGAACGGGATCGTCGCTATCGTCAAATGTTATGGTTCTGGTATTTTTATTGTAAGAATCAGTTCCCTGTGAATAGGGTGTTTCATCCAATACAAAACCGCCAACATAAGAACTCGTATTTTTTCCATCTTCATCAAAACTAGCATGGATAAATTCATAAGTGCTTACTGTGGGCAAGTTTTCGAAACCATAGTGTCTAACTTTCCAGTAGTAAGAAATTATATCCCCACCATTTGCAATGGTCATGGGTATTTGGGCGTCTGCGATACTTATTTTTACATAACCTGAGTCAATTACATTGGTAAAAGTTAATTCAGCTGGTGTATAGCGTGGAGTAAGAGCTCCGCTGGCATTGGCATCGGTACCCAAAGGGAAAGTAAGTGTTTTGTTCCCATCAAGAAACAGTTCCAAACCGCCATCTGATGAATTTCCATTGGTTTGAATCATACGGCCGGCACCAAACGTACCTGTTATTTGAGCATCGCTACCCAGCATGGTTAATGCTGCTGTATTTATATCGAACACCCCGTTGGTTAAAGCTAATGTGCCAATTATATTTAAATCGCCAGTCAAACTTACTCCCTGGGCGTTATTCAGCTCGATATTTTTAATAACTCCGTTAATTGAGGTCATGTTTTGCATTAAGGTGCCATTACAAATTACCTTTCCGGAATTGGCCTTCTTTCCTACACTATCGGCAAGGTAGATATCGCCTTTAAGCGAAGCGTTAAAAACACCTATATCAAAGGCTCCTTTTTCAATGCGCAGGGTATTGTTTACCTGCATGGCTACTGTGGGACCAGCCTGTATTTTAAAATCTTTTTTATCAGCAGATTTTGCTATGGTTACATTATAAAATTCCTGTAGTTTTTGAACATTCAGGTTACTGTTTTGAGGGCCAAAAAAAGTGGTAGTATTGGTTCCGGGAGTATAAGTACCCGCAAGGGCTATAATTAAGTCGCTTCCAATCTTCAGATCAAAACCGTTGGCATTGAAGGTTTCGTTTTCGATGCTCAGATTATTGTTTATTTGCAGAGCCTGACTCAAACGAACTGCATTGTTTTGGTTATTGCGAAGAATAAAATTATGAAGGGGGGCTGTTGTCGAAATTCCGGCAACAGCTGAAGTTCCAATGGTGTTGTCAAGTATAAATGTACCTCCTGAAACATCAATATTGCCGGCATCGCATCCAATTTCAATGGCGTTTGGGCCACCGGTACGCGGGGTTAAATCGTGAATGCTGATGGTTCCTCCACTCATAGTAAAACTACCCAGTTCGGCACTTAAATCAAAAATGGCTACATCTTCGGCAGTTGTCGGAAAATTAAAATTATCGAGTAATTTTAATTCACCACCCGTTTGTATATAGCTTATCTTTGCATTGTTTTTATCAGCATAGGCACTGATGCGGAATTGTCCGGTACGAACCAAACCGCCATGCATTTCAAATTTAACTGAAGGCGATTCTGCCCGGTAAACAATTCCCTGCGAGTTAGATGTTTCAAACGTTCCTGCATTAATTTTAAGCGTTCCATATAGGTATAAGGCCTCACGTCTTGAATCATCAATAGCGCTGGACGTATTAAAGGAGAGCCCTGTATAGTCAATGGCACTGTGTACTCCGCTATTAGTTGTTAAAGCGGTCAATCCAACATATACCTTATCGCCATTTAAAATCAAAGCTGCATTTTCTCCAATTGAGTATGTTCCCGTGTTTTGAAACCAGTTACTATCTTCGGTTAAAGTGGGAATGTAGACATGTCCTTCCAAAATCAATGTTCCTGCTTTAATCCAAAGAGCTTTTCTATTTTCAGGATTATTTGGATCAGAATTATTCCAGTCGGCATTATTGTCCCCATATAAAGCAAAGTAAGCTTTGTTTGTGGCATTTATGGTTAGGCTGTAGGTTTGGTCGGTTCCTTTATCTATAACCAGGTAATACAAATCGGTGGTGCCTTCGCATAACAGGGTATTACTGGTGGCTCCGCTAAAAACCAAAGAAACAGCTCCGTTATTTGTTCGTGTATTAAAATCAGGGCGTGTTTGATTGGTAAATCTTACTGTTCCGTAATTTGAAAAATTTCCTTTCACAGTAAATACATGGTAGTATTTATGGAAATTTCCGTATCCAATATCTGCAGCATTATCACTGGCATTGGCTGTACCCACTGAAATAGCAGCACCGGCATCAACCATTACATCGCCATTTACTGTTAATTTTAAGGGGGTAGTATTGGTATTGTTATTAATACGGAACGTACCTGAAGTGACTTTTAACTGACTGTTAATTGTGTAATTGGCTAAAAGCGTTGTGGTACCGCTGCTGGCAATGTCGAGCTTATTAAACGTGCGTGGGTTGTTTAATGTTATTCCGGCTCCATATACCTTAACTGTACCTCCCAATGTGGCATCGTTAAAGAGGGTAGTAGTTCCAGCCGGAAAATTATCTACTGCTCCGATACCGGGATCATATCCGGCCATGGAAATGATTCCATTACCTGCTATTACATTAAAATTATGTCCCCGCGACGAAGTTACATCCAACTCTCCGTTCACCACTATTTTTAATGCATTAAGGTTGTTTGTTGTTGCATCGATGGTTATTTTTTTACCTGAAGGAATAATTACATAATCATTAGTTCCGGGAACAACATTGCCCGGATTAACATATAGTGGATTGGTGGCTCCATCCAGGGTCCAGGAATTCGAATTGGTCCAGTTTCCGTTCGTTGAATAGGCATACCAGGTTTTGGCTGGTGGTGGTATAACTGTAAAAAACTGGTTGATTTCAAAATTATCGAAGGCTACTCCGTCATCTGTGTTGTTTGCATCGGAACCAAACAAAAAACGGAATTTTACCTGAGCATTGTTTTCAAGTACAGCAGGCAATTGAATGGATGCATTTTGCCACTGGCTATTGTTTCCCGTCCAACCATTGGCTCCATTAGCTATACCATCCACATCGGCATCGTTAAACCAGTTGGTTCCTTCGCCAACACTGCCCAGGGTGTTCCAGGTACTACCATTATCAGGAGAATACTGCAGGGTTAACCCATCATCGAGGTCGTTGCTTGTATCAAAACGTAAATCGAAAGACAGTTTTAAATTGGTTTTTCCACTTAAATCAATGGTACTGCTGGTAATAAAGGCCTGCATGTTATTGTTGTAATTATTGTAGGGATTTGTATGCCAATGGCTACTGGTATTTCCATCAAAAGAAGATGCATTCCAAATCCATCCACTTGAGGTGGTCCAGCCATCATCTCCTGTATTGAAATTATGTGATAGAATAGTTGAGATTTGGTACCCTTCAAGTATAAAATTATCGAACGCCACTCCAACACCGGTTACATAATTATCACTTTTGAAAAGTAAACGGAACTTAACTGCGGAGGCATTGTTTAAGGCACTTGGAAAATCAATACGGGTTGTTTGCCAGCCGGCATTGTCACCCGACCAGCCATCGGCTCCATTGGCAATGGCATCTACATCAGTGTCGTTGTACCAGTTGACTCCTTCGCCCACGCTACCCAAAACATTCCATGTTGCACCACCATCGATGGTATATTCAATTCTGAAACCATCCCAATCGGCTTCGGTATTGTAGCGCACATCAACAGATAAGGATATATTGCCATAACCCGTAAAGTCGTAAGTGCTACTGGTTACAATCGCCGTCATATTATCAGTATAATTGTTAAAAGGCGTTGTATGCCAATGTGCTCCGTCGTTTCCGGGGAATGATGCGGCATCTCTTACCCAGTTACTGGTCGCAGTCCAGCCATTGTCGCCAGCGTTAAAGTTTTCATTGGTAAGCGTTACCTGACCCGATGTAGTCAGATAACCAAATAAAATTAGCCCTAATCCAATTATGCGTATGTTTTTCATAATAACGTTTGTGTGATTTCTACTTGTAAACGTAATAATGGTTAAATCGATAGTATATTTTGACAAAAATAATAAAACCTGTGACAAAGAAGCACTTTACTATATAAGACTATAGATTTTTATTCCGATATTTTGATAAACTAAGGTTTTTATAAGGTTTGAATGCTGTTTTCTATCGTGAAAAACCTGCTTAAAAATACTTTTTTTGTATATAAATATTAACGGCTTAGTAAATAAGGAGTTCTGTATTTTTAAACGTTTCCTGTATTTAGAATCAAAATAAATTAGCTTTTGCCTTAATAGTTTATTGATAATTCCTGTAATGGCTCATTATATTTGCAATTGGTTAACGGGGTTAATTAATAGAAGGGGTTTAATTTTAATAAGTCTTAATATATAATGCTTTACAAAGTCATAATTATGAAACACCCATGTTTTTCAAAACACAAACATATAAATTAAAATTTGCAACATGGGTATTCCATTATACCTTTAAAAATAAATTTTATTATGATGAAACTATTCTTTTTGTTAAAATGCGGAGACCATATAATAAAGGCAGATATGGAGTTTTATTTGACTATTAAAAAATAATAATTTTTACATGAACTGCTCATGCTTGTTAAGCAACAACAGCAATGTTAAGATAATATGGGCATTCCATCTGACAAAAAAATAAATTATATACACATGAAAACAACCCGAAGAGATTTTATTAAAATTTCAGCACTGGGATTGGGAGCTGCAACCATTGGGGGGTCAGTAGCAACTGCCGCTACCAAATCGTTTTTTGGTGCCGACAAGCTAAACAAGCTTATGACCAAGCGTACGGCTACCTATTGCGAGGTTTGTTTCTGGCAGTGTGCTGCCTGGGCTTACACCGACGGGGCTGACAACATTAAAAAAGTAATTGGGCATCCTGACGATCCCCATTGTAACGGACGATTGTGCCCCAGGGGAACCGGAGGTGTAGGAATGTACAACGATAAGGACCGGCTAAAAACACCGCTTATCCGGGTTACCGACAAAAACGGAAAACAAACCTTTCGCGAAGCTTCGTGGGACGAAGCGTTTGACGTAATTGCCCAGGGAATGAAAAAGATTGCACAGGAGCACGGACCCGAATGCGTAGCTTTATTTACGCATGGTTCCGGAGGTAAATTCTGGGGGCATCTGTTAAAAGCTTATGGCTCGAACAACATCAGTGCTCCTTCGTATGCTCAATGCCGCGGTCCGCGCGAGGTGGCATGGCAGGGAACTTTTGGCGAAGGCCTGGGTTCACCCGAGCCCATTGATATTCGAGACACCAAATGCCTGGTGTTGATTGGTTCGCACCTGGGCGAGAACATGCACAACGGCCAGATTCAGGAAATGAGCGATGCCATTGACAAAGATGCCACCATTATTACGGTCGATCCGCGCTTTTCAACCGCAGCGAGCCATTCAAAATACTGGTTACCCATAAAACCGGCTACCGACATTGCTTTGCTCTTATCGTGGATTCATGTGTTGATAAACCAAGGCTGGTACGATAAAGCTTACGTTGAAAAACACACCTATGGTTTTGAGCTATTAAAAACGCATGTTAAAGATTTTACTCCCGAATGGGCTTATGGAATTACTACCATTAAACCCGATGTGATTCGGAAAACAGCACGCGAAATGTTTAATGCAGCGCCTTCGGTAATTGTTCATCCGGGCCGGCACGTTACCTGGTATGGCGACGATACCCAACGCTTACGTGCTGTGGCTATTCTCAATGCCTTATTGGGTAGTTGGGGACGCCGGGGCGGATTTTATTTAAGCGACGGTATTTCACTTCCGCAATTTCCCCATCCGCCGTATCCCAAACCCAAACGCAATTGGAAAGATGCTTTTCCGGGTCAATACAATCTGGCCGATTCAGCATTGGCCAATGGAATTTGCGATGCTACCCTTCCGGCAGCTTCGCGCGATTGCACTATTAAAGGATGGATTGTTAACGGAACCAACCTTATTTTTACTTTACCTAACATCGAAAATACCAAAAAAGCCATCGAGAATCTTGATTTGCTGGTGGTAATTGATACCATGCCCATGGAAATTACCGGTTATGCCGATGTAATTTTGCCCGAATGTACTTATCTGGAGCGTTATGACGAGTTGCGTACTTCACGTCATCGTTATCCAACTATTGCTTTGCGCGAACCAGCCGTTGAGCCACAGTATAATTCGAAACCGGGATGGTGGATGGCCAAGCAACTGGGACATAAATTGGGATTGGACGAATATTTTAAATACAACGATATTGAAGAAGTACTCGACTGGCAATTGAAGCAAGTGGGTTCGTCGTTGGATGAAATGAAACGTTTGGGTGTAAAAAAACTCGATCGCGATGCTTTTGCACCATTATATTTTAATGAAAACGAAGCGGTAGAATTCTTTACCAATACCGGAAAAATTGAATTGTATGCTACTTCGTTTATTAACGAAGGATTCGACCCGATGCCAAAATACACGCCACATCCCGAACCACCCGAAGGCTATTATCGCCTCAATTATGGACGTGCTCCCATGCATACCTTCAGTCGCACGGCAAATAATCCAAACCTTACCGATTTAATGGATGAAAACACGGTTTGGGTAAATCCCAAAGTGGCTAAAGTATGGAGTCTGGAGAACGACCAGTATGTTTGGCTCGAAAACCAGGACGGCGTAGTAACATCGTTCCCTATTAAAGTTCGGGTAACGGAACGCATTCGCTGGGATTCGGTTTATATGGTTCACGGATTTGGACACAAAAACGAAAAATTAAGCCGGGCTAACGGACGCGGAGCCAGCGATTCAGAATTAATTACAAATGTTATGGTCGATCCCATTATGGGAGGGACCGGTATGCGGGGTAATTTTGTAACCTTCCATACGAAAAAACCAGCGAAAGGAGGATTGTTATGAGATATGCAATGGCCATTGACACCAAAAAATGTGTAGGTTGCAGCGACTGTGTGGTAGCATGTCAGACTGAAAATGATGTACCCATAGGTTATTGCCGTGATTGGGTGGTTGAAGTTACTGATGGAACCTATCCACAATTGGAAACTGAAATACGCTCAGAGCGTTGCAATCATTGCGACAATTCGCCTTGTGTACGTTGTTGTCCAACAGGTGCGAGTCATTACGCCGAAGGCGGTATTGTGTTGGTAACCAAAAACGAGTGTATTGGTTGTGGTGCCTGTATTCAGTCGTGTCCTTACGATGCACGCTACACGCACCCCGATGGATATGTGGATAAGTGTACTTTTTGTATGCATCGGGTTAAAAAAGGGATGGAGCCCGCATGTGTGGCTGTTTGTCCTACCAAATGTATGTATTTTGGCGATTTGGATGACCCCAACAGCCCGGTTTCAAAAATACTGAAAACGCGTAAATTCAAAGTGTTGGCTCCCGAAGCAGGTACCAAACCCAATGTTTATTATTTAATCTAAAATATTCTTCAAAAACCATATTTTATGAGAGAAGAAATTATTATAAGTGGACGAATGAACCCTGGTATTGATCCGGTTTTAACTGCCTGGGGATGGGAAATACCAGTGTATTTATTTCTTGGTGGTTTAGCCGCAGGTTTGCTTTTCTTTGCCGGATTATATTACCTGCTCGGAAAAGCTAAAAAGTACCCGGCAGCGGTTCGCAAAGCACCTGTTTTAGTTCCTGTTTTACTGGCTTTAGGATTGTTTGCTTTGTTTTTAGACCTGCATCACAAACCTTATTTTTGGCGTTTATACACCACCATAAAGTTGCAGTCGCCCATGAGCTGGGGCGCATGGACTTTAATGTTAATCACTCCCTTATCGATGATTTGGGCAGCCTTGCACATTCGGGAATGGTTTCCCAATTGGGACTGGAAATTTCAGTGGCTGCGCGATTTGGAAAAATTTTTTTCAGCCTACAAAAAGCAAATGGCGTGGGCAATGACTATTTTGGGATTAATCCTGGGCATCTATACCGGAATCCTTTTTTCGGCGTTCAATGCCCGCCCTTTATGGAATACATCGATTCTTGGGCCATTGTTTCTGGCTTCAGGTTTGTCGGCAGGCTCGGCTTTAATTATGCTTATATCGAACAAGCATAAAGAACGCAGGGTATTTGCGCAAATCGACCTGATTGTGATTGCGGTTGAATTCTTTTTTATTATTCACATGCTTATGGGCTTTCAGGCCAGTACACAGGTTCAGATTGATGCTGCACAAATTTTTCTTGGCGGACCTTTAACAGCCCCTTTCTGGATTTTTGTGGTAATTCTTGGAATGATTGTTCCGGCCGTTCTTGAAATTATGGAGCTTCGTCATTTTAAAATTCCGGTGGTAATTCCGGTAAGCCTGATTTTATTTGGTAGCTTTATGTTACGTTGGTTAATTTCAAATGCCGGACAGTTGAGCAGGTATTTGTATTGATATTAATTTCTTAACTTGAAAATATTAAAATTTAACTATGATGAATACAAAATATTTGAATCCCTATTTGGGAGGTGTTTTATTAGGATTGGTTTTATTAGCCGCTAACTTCATTTCTGGCCGTGGTCTGGGAGCCAGTGGTGCACTTAAAAGCGTGGTGGTTCAGGCTGCCAACGTAATTACGCCTGAACATGCCGAAAATGCTGTTTTTTATAAAGAGTACAATCACGAACATCCGAAAGGACCCATGCGCTCTTGGTTGGTTTTCCAGGTTTTGGGTGTAGTTGTTGGTGCCTTTATTTCAGGCGCTTTAGCCGGTCGTTTAAAAGTAAAAGTGGAGCATTCACCAAAAATTACTTCAAAGCGTCGCTTAATTTTTGCGTTAGCCGGCGGTGTTTTTTTTGGATTTGGTTCGCAGCTTGGTCGCGGATGTACCAGTGGCTCGGCCTTAAGTGGAATGGCAGTGCTTTCGGTAGGTGGTTTTGTTACCATGGCCGCAATTTTCGGAACAGCTTTTGCCCTGGCATATTTTGTCCGCAAAAACTGGATATAAATCGCATCAATGTAATTTATTAATTAAGCAATAAAATAATTTAAAATTAAAGATATGGGACCATTAGTGGTAAACGAAATTATATCATCGAGCACCAATTTTCTGTTTGCATTCCTTATTGGAATCGGATTTGGTTTTGTGCTTGAATCGAGCGGTTTCTCATCGAGCCGCAAATTAGCGGGTGTATTTTACGGATACGATACCGTGGTATTAAAAGTATTCTTTACAGCAGCTATAACAGCCATGTTGGGCTTATTGTTTTTTAGCCTTTTCGGATGGGTCGATTTAAGTTTGGTTTATGTAAACCCAACCTTTCTGCCATCGGCCATTGCTGGAGGTGTTATTATGGGCGTAGGTTTTATTTTGGGTGGTTTTTGCCCGGGAACCAGTGTTTGTGCTGCAGCCATTGGTAAAATTGATGCTTTGGTTTTTGTAGGAGGTTTAATTTTGGGTATTGTTATTTTTGCCGAAGGTTATCCCTTATGGGAATCGTTTTATAAAGCCGGATTCCAGGGATTCCCCAGAATTAACGAGTTAATTGGCGTGTCGCAGGGGGTTCTGGCCTTGTTAATGGTGTTGGTTGCGCTGAGTATGTTTTGGGTTGGCGAATGGGCCGAGAAAAAATTTCCTAGAGAAGAATATTAATACATAAGTTAAAATTCAAAACCCAATAAACTAAATCACAAAAAGTTTATGAGCGAAAGATACTTTTATGATTTAGAAGAAAGAACTTTGAAATTTGCAATTGATATTCGTCAGTTTATTAAAAAACTCCCGAAGACTATAGCAAATAATGAAGACAGTAAACAACTTGTTCGGTCTTCGGGTTCAATTGGAGCAAATTATGTTGAAGCAAATGAATCACTTGGTACAAAGGACAAATTGATGCGAAAGAAAATTAGCAGAAAAGAATGTAAAGAATCTGTCTTTTGGCTGAAATGCATTAATGAATCCAATGAATTAAATAATTCAGTTGAAGCTAACCTGTTGATTAATGAGGATACAGAATTATTAAAAATATTTTCTTCGATTATTGAGAAGCTTAAAGATTAAACAATGTTTTTGTCATTTTTTTTGACCTTTGTGATTTGTTATTTTTTGATTTTTTTATTTGGACTTTGATTTTTGATATTTAACTATTTATAAATTATGAAAAAGATACAAGATTTGAAACCACGAATTTTACTGGCCATGGCATTAATTCCTCTGGCGCTGGTAATAGCTGCAGTTCCCGAGAATACAACCAAACCCTTCAAACTTACCATTGAGGAATTACTTAATGAGGTAACCGAAGGGGCACAGTATTTTACAACCGATCAGATTGCTGATTTCATTGTTCAAAAAGATCCATCGATTCAGTTAATCGACGTGCGTTCGACCGATGAATACGAAACCTATCATTTACCCGGAGCCATCAACATTCCTTTGGCCGATATCGGCTCTGAGGAATGGTTGGGCTACCTTGATCAGGATTTACGCACCAACGTATTTTACTCGAATGGAACGGTGAGTGCCAATCAGGCATGGATTATTTGCACCCAGCGCGGTTTTAAAAACAATTACGTTTTGCAGGGTGGTTTAAACTATTGGGCCGAAACCATTTTGAATCCGCAAAAACCGGCCGAAACTGCTCCAAGCGATGAATTTGCCAAATACGATTTCCGCAAAGCCATGAATGCGGCTTTGGGTGGTGGAACATTGGAAGCCAAAACAGCACCGGTAGAATCGGCTCCGGCTTTGCCTCCAATTCAAAAGAAACCGCTTAAAAAAAGAGCTGCCGGTGGTTGCTAACCATTAAATAAGTTATTGAATGACCTGTATTTTAGTATATTTACAGGTCATTTTTTATAAATAAAACCATGTCGACTCTAACTGGAATTGTGATGGCGGGAGGTAAAAGTTCTCGTATGGGAACCAACAAAGCCTTATTGCATTTCAAAGGGAAAAGGCTAATCGACAGGGCCGTGGAGATTATTTTGCCTTTGGTTGATAAAATTATCATAAGCTCAAACCAACCGCTTCCTGATATTCCTTATCCGTTTATAACCGATGCTGTTGAATCCATAGGCCCCTTGGGCGGTTTACAGGCTTGTCTAAACTCATCAACCACAGAGTGGAATATACTTATTCCCTGCGATACGCCTTTTCTTTCGGTTTCATTGTATCAGCAAATGCTGCAACATACCACAGCGGTCGATGCCGTTATAGCCAAACATGTTGATGGAAAAATTGAGCCATTAATTGGTTTGTATAACCGGTGCTTAATTCCCCTTATGGAAGAACAAATTGCCCGGGGCGATTACAAGCTTATAAACCTTTTGCATCGGGCCCGTATTTATTATTTTGAAACCGAAGAGCTGCATCAGTTTAGAAATATGAATTATCCGGGCGATTTGTTATGATGGAGTGGAAAAATATGCTGGTTATAGCAGGAACCAACCGCAATGTCGGTAAAACTAACCTGGCATGTAAAATAATCCGTCAAATTTCGCAAACTCAGCCGGTTGTGGCTGTAAAAATCACACCGCATTTTCATGCCGACTGTTCATCGTGCCAGATGTTATATGCTGCCGAAGGTTTGCAAATTACCAAAGAACTAAGTACCCAAAGCAGTAAAGACAGTTCTCTGATGCTGGCAGCAGGAGCCAGCGAGGTTTACTACGTTCAGGCAAAAGACGATAAACTGTCTGTTGTTATCGGTTTTTTAAAGAAGCATATTCCCCAATTCCTGCCAGTGGTTTGCGAATCGGCTGCCATCCGCAATTTTATAAATCCTGGAGAGTTTATCCTGCTTTCGGGCGATAAAATACCCTTAAAGAATCTCGATAAAATTCCTTTAGCCGATGCACACCTGCAGAATTTTGATTTTAATGCCATTCAATTTGCCTTTTCTTCAGCAGGCTGGCAATTAAAACACCAGGAGTAAATAAGCAGTAAAAATTTTGGCAGTACTGATAAGAAGTGTAAGGTAACTAATCGAGTTTAAGCTTTTCAGTTTTTATTCGGGGTTCCTCATTGTCATTAGTTCCTGTGCTGCAGGTTCCAAAACCCAATAAAGCATACAAAGGACAGCAACGTTTTAGCGATGTTACTCCCAGAATTCCTGCACCAATTAATAAGCCATCGCTCCACGATTCGGGAAGCAATTTGGCAAAATATAAAAGCACCAAAATACCAGCCACTGAAAGCCTGATTATCCGATCGTTTTTTCCAACATTATGCATAATCCAAAATTTTAGACCACAAAAATACGCAAAATAGTTGAGCGTTCTTATAAATGTCTTACTTATTGCTATGTGTTTCATTGGCAGGTATCGGCGGTTTTATTTCATTGGGTTATGATTAATTCTTAATTTAATTTTTTTAAACATAATTACACCTCGTGTAACATTGGTTACATTTTTATATATTTATATGCGCTATTTTTGAACAAAATAAAACAAATGCCTATGAATAGTATGAATTGGTATAAAAAACTGATTCCCCCCGACCGTTGGAAATTGCCTGTGATTATCGTATTGGGCATTGCTGTGGGTATGGGTTTTTATTTGTTAAAAATAAGTAAAGCCGCCTCTTATTTGTCCGATGAACCGCAAACCTGTGTCAATTGTCACCTTATGGCACCACAGTTTGCCACATGGAATCATTCATCGCACCGGCAGTGGGCAACCTGTAACGATTGTCACGTGCCACAGGATAATTTTTTCAACAAATACTACTTTAAAGCCAAAGATGGACTCCGGCATGCAACCATTTTCACTTTGCGAAAAGAGCCTCAGGTAATTTTTATTCTTGAGGCTGGACAAGAGGTAGTACATAATAATTGTGTGCGTTGTCACTCAAAATTGTTGGAAGTCGATCAAAAACTGGTGAATAACAATTTTCACCACCAACGCACTGATCGCCGTTGCTGGGACTGTCACCGCGAAGTACCCCACGGAAGGGTTAACAGCCTTTCGAGCACACCCGATGCACGTGTTCCACTGCCCGAAAGCCCGGTTCCCGATTGGATTAAAAAATTAACAAAATAATTATTGGTAAACACTATTTAAATTAAATACAGATGAAACCTATTACAGAGCAAATAAAAAACAAACCTATTTTAGGTTGGGTTCTCTTTTTGGGAACGGTTGTGGTGGTATTTTTATTGGGAATGCTGGCATCGGCCGTGATGGAAAGGCGTGCTGAAGCTGTTTTTGCTTATACACCACAGGTTAAACATTCACAGTTTGAACCACGTAACGAAGTTTGGGGAAAAAACTTTCCCCGTCAATACCAGTCGTACAAAAATACTTCCGATACCTCGTTCCGGAGCATGTACAACGGAGGGGCTATGATTGATATGCTTGAAGTCGATCCCCGCCTGGTTATCCTTTGGGCAGGTTATGGTTTTTCAAAAGAATACAATCAGGGACGTGGCCATGCCTATGCCATCGACGATGTCCGCAATATTCTCAGAACCGGGGCTCCTGTGGGTCAGGAAAAAAGTCCCATGCCAAATACCTGCTGGACCTGTAAAAGTCCCGATGTACCCCGGGTGATGAATGAAATTGGTGTGGCTGAATTTTACAAAGGAAGCTGGGAAGAGAAAGGTCATGAAGTAGTAAACCATATTGGTTGTGCCGATTGTCACGATGCCGAAAATATGAACCTGCGTATTTCGCGCCCGGCTTTGCTCGAAACTTTTACCCGTATTGGTAAAGACATTAATAAGGTGTCTCATCAGGAAATGCGTTCCCTGGTTTGTGCCCAGTGTCATGTGGAATACTATTTTAATAAAGAAACACCGGTAAAAGGAGTTCCTTATTTAACCTTCCCCTGGGATAACGGTTTTTCGGCCGAAGCTATGGAATCCTATTACGACCAAATGGAATTCTCTGACTGGACCCATCAACTGAGCAAGGCACCCATGCTGAAAGCGCAGCATCCGGGATACGAGGTTTACATGACCGGAGTACACGCCAAAAGGGGCGTATCGTGTGCCGATTGTCACATGCCTTACAAAAATGAAGGTGGACAAAAATTTACCGATCATCACATTCAAAGTCCATTGAACAATGTGGCCAATTCGTGTCAGGTTTGTCACCGCGAAGAAACAGAGCGACTGATTCAGGATGTTTATGAGCGCCAAACCAAAATTATTGAAAACCGCGATGAACTGGAAAAACTGCTGGTGCATGCACATGTCGAAGCTGAATTTGCCTGGAAAAAGGGTGCCACCGAAGCACAAATGAAAGATATTCTGATGGATATCCGCCATGCCCAATGGCGTTGGGATTATGCTGCAGCCAGTCATGGAGGTTCGTTCCATTCGCCGGTTGAAATTGGCCGGGTAATCAGTACCGGAATCACCATTGCGCAGGAAGGACGCATTAAACTGGCCCGCCTGTTGGCCGCTTTGGGGCATAACGAGGCCATTCCTTATCCCGATATTTCAACCAAAGCCAAAGCGCAAAAATACATTGGCCTGCCCATGGATGAACTGAATGCATCGAAAAAAATATTTTTGGAGCAGGTTATTCCACAATGGGATGCCAAAGCGGCTGAACGCGAAAAGACTTATGAGATTACCAATTTTTAATAGTATGTTTAGTTAGAATCATTCCCGGGTTAATATCAGCCCGGGAATGTTTTTTTGAAAAAATGCGGTGTTTTTTATAGGGTATGCTAAAAGGTTCCGGTCATAGTAGTAAGAATGAAAATTGTTTAACCTTTAAAACATACGATTATGAAAACAACAAAAAAAATAAAAGCAGGATTGGTTCTGATATTAATTGCCGCTTTTTCGATGAGCACCGTGAGTGCATCGGATTTGTTTTTAGGAAAGAAACAAAAACAAACCGATGAATCGTTTAAAACTTTTCAGGGTAAAATTATTGATGCAGAATCGTCGCAGCCTCTAATTTTTGCCGCAGTGGCTATTGAAGGAACCAATATTGCCACGGTTTCGAATACCGAAGGTAATTTCACATTAAAGGTTCCCAATCAGTATTTAACAGCTAAAATTAAGATTTCGTACATTGGCTATGAAAACCTTACCTTTCCGGTTTCCGATTTAAAAGAGGGTAAAAGCAATGTGCTGAAAATGCAAATGATTTCGGTTAATCTTACCGAGGTAAAAGTATTTCCGAACAATCCGCGCCTTTTAATTGAGAAAGTGCTGGCCATGCGCAGTAAAAACTATGCCAGCGACCCGGTAATAATGACTGCTTTTTACCGCGAAACCATTAAAAAACGCTGGAGTTACATAGCCTTATCCGAAGCGGTAGTCGAAGTTTACAAGCAGTCTTATAACAACGAGCGGCAGGATTTGGTAAAACTTTACAAAGGCCGCAAAAGTACCGATGTGGAGAAAATGGATACCTTACTCTTCAAGTTACAGGGAGGTCCGTATTCAACCCTGATGCTCGACGTGGTTAAAGATCCGTATTTGGTGCTCTCCGAAGATGTGCTTGACCATTACACCTATACTTATATCAACATTACCCGTATCGACGGCCGCCTGAACTATGTTATTGAATTTAAACAACGCCCGTATGTTTCCACACCCTTATTTTATGGCCGCTTTTACATCGATGTTGATAATTTTGCCATCACCAGTGCTTCGTTCAGCCTGAATACTGAAAACGAACAAGAGGCCAGCGCCATGTTTATCAAGCGCAAACCCATAGGAGTAAATGTGGTACCCACATCGGCAACCTACCTGGTAAATTATACCGAAAAAGACGGAAAATGGTACTACAGTTATTCACGCGGCGAGGTATCGTTTAAAGTAAACTGGAAAAAGCGTTTGTTCAAAAACACCTTTAATACCATGGTTGAGATGGCAGTAACCGACTGGAAACCTGCCGATGAAAAACCCTTTAAAGCATCAGACCGGATGCGTATGAATGTGGTTATGACCGAAACTGTAAATGGTTTTGCCGATGCCGACTTCTGGGGCGAATACAACACCATTGAACCGGAACAATCCATTGAATCGGCCATTAAAAAGATTAAAAAGAATCTTGAAAAAACTAAATAGTTTGTACTTTAGAACCGGTCTTTAAAGGCCGGTTCTATTTATAAACCCAACAGTTTAAAATGAGCGTAGCTATTCAGTTTGCATCCATAAAAAACGGTGACATAAAAGCTTATGAAACCCTTTTTCGTTCTTTATACCCGGCACTCTGCGCTTATGCAAATAAACTACTGAACGATGCCGACTGGGCTGAAGAAATGGTGCAGGAAGTTTTTTACCTGCTTTGGAAAAACAAAACCCAACTAACAATTACAGGTTCTTTGAATGCTTATCTGTATAAAGCGGTACACAACAAATGCCTGCACCTGATTGCGCACCGGCAGGTAAAGGAAAAATACTCGCAGCATCAGCAATACCAAAACAATGAGGTTTTTAATGCTGATGAAGCCATGCACACCGGGGAACTGTACACGGTTTATAAAAATACCTTACGAACCTTGCCTCAACGCTGCCGGCAGATTTTTCAGATGAACCGCAATTATGGATACAAGTATCACGAAATTGCCGAAAAGCTTTCCATATCGGTTAAAACCGTTGAAGCCGATATGGGTAAAGCACTGAAGGCATTCAGGCAAAGTTTGGCCGCCTATAATGCAAACGACTAAAACAAAACAGACCATGTCTGACATTATTAATTGAAACACAAACAAAACAGTTTATACGCAATGCCAAATTGAGGCACGATTACAAGGATTAAAACCATGAAAGAAAATAAACATATAGCCTGGCACACCCTGGCAAAGTACCTGTCAGGAAATGCACCGGATAAGAACGATGCATTGCTCGCTGATGAAGCCGGAGCCGAAGAACTGGCTGCATGTAAAGAAACCTGGAAAATTTTAAACAAAATGCAAGAAATGGAACAATATGATACCGATAAAGCCTGGAATTCCTTGTTTGGACGATTGAATGAGGAGGAGTTGGTAAGTGGGGAAGCAAAACCAATTAAGAGAGTGAATTTCCGATGGTCATATGCCGTTGCCGCTTCGCTGGTTTTACTTATGGGTTTGGCTGGTTTCCTGTTTCTGCAAAACCTACAATCGGGCATCAGTTATATAAATAATAATGTAGCTGCTCTTACCATTTTTTTACCCGATGGAAGCGAAGTAAGTTTGAACCAGGGGGCTGAGGTGAAATATTATAAGAGCTTTGGCCTTAACGACCGCAGTATTTCATTAGCGGGCGAAGCTTTTTTTAGGGTAAAGCCCGATAAAAATCTTCCTTTTATTATCACCACACAGCAAACGGCAGTAAAAGTGCTGGGAACGTCGTTTAATGTTAAGTCAGATGCCTATGGTGTTGAAGTTGTGGTAAAAACAGGCAGGGTAGAGGTTTATCGCGATAAAAACATCCGCGAAGCCCTGGTGTTGAATCCCGGAGAGGGAGCCTTATCGTCTGGTGTTGGTTTGGTTAGGTACCAGAACGAAAGGGAAAACTACCTGGCCTGGCTCGATAAAAAACTGGTGTTTAAAGCCATGCCGCTGCCCCAGGTTATCAACGACATCAATCAGGCCTACCATACCCAAATTGAACTGGGCAACAGCAGTATTCAAAACCTGGTGATTACCACTACTTTTGAAAACAACAGCATCGACGAGGTGCTGGAATCCATTGCTTTGGCTTTAAATCTCGAGGTTGAAAAACAAAACAAAAAGTACCTTTTGATATCCAAATAAACAAACCATCTAGCTTGCAAAAAAAGCTTCATATAGCTGTACTCCTGTTGCTTTGGGTTTTAGTTACCATTCAGGGCAGGGCACAGTCTGTTTCAAAAACAGGCTCTTATTTGTCGATGCCCGTATCGCTCAATGTTTCAGATCAGGCGCTCGATAAGGTACTCGATAAGCTATCGGCTCAGTGCAACTGCTATTTTACTTACGATGCCCGACAAATCGACGGCGACCAAAAAGTATCACTGGCTTGCAATGCCTGGCCGCTTAAAATGGTTTTAGATTCACTGCTCAATAACCCCATGTTTCGTTACGAGATAATAAACAATCAGGTAGTGATTCACCCCATTGCAATTGCGCGCAGCAAAATAGTCGACTCAAGTGAAACTTTTCTAATTTTAAAAGGAAAAATTATACACCAAGGTACATCCCAACCCCTGCCGTTTGCTTCCATTGCTTTAAAAAGCACCTATCTTGGGGGTATAAGCAACGAGAATGGCTCCTTTAATCTGAAGATTCCGGAAAAATATAAAAACGATACCCTGGTATTTAGTTATCTGGGGTTCACCAACCGGCAAATTGCCCTGACTAACTTTCCCGATTCTGGTTTAATTGCTTTACACGAAGCGGTGGTACCTTTACAAGAAGTTATGGTACGCAGTAAAGACCCGCTTTTCTTAATCAAAAAAGCCCGGAGTGTACTCGACCAAACGCATCAGCAAAAGGCTTATGCTTTTGAAGCTTTTTACCGCGAATCCATTCAAACCAATAAACGGTATGTGGTGTATTCCGAGGCGTTAATTAATGGCTATGTGCCAGAGATAAGCCAATCGTTTTCGAATCAGCGGGTTGAGTTGATTAAAACGCGTAAGTTTACCGACATCAGGCTCGAAGATACCATTATGGTAAAACTTAGGGGAGGTATGGATGCCTGTTTTCAGTTGGATATTGTTCGACAATTCCCCGATTTTTTAAGCGACGAGGGCCTTTGGCTTTACCATTATCAATTGATTGATATGGTAGCCTGGCAAGACCAACTGGTTTATGTTATCGGGTTTAAACAGCGAAAAGAAACTTCCGAAGCCCAGTTCGAAGGTTCACTCTACATCAGCAGCAGCGATTACGCCATTTTAGGTGCTGAGTTTTATTTTGAACCTATCAAGCTCAACCGGTCGATGAATTTGTTTGTAGTACGTAAAAGCAACGCCATAAAAGTAAAACCCACCAAAACCCATTATCGGGTAAGTTATGTACAGGTAAACGGAAAATACTATCCACAGCATGTTCAGGGCGAACTGCAAGTGAAAGTGCGCAAGCGGCGCGAAATTTTTACCAAAAGTTTTACCACGGCTATGGAATTATTTTATTTAAATTATGCCGATAGGGAACGTTACAAAGTGCCACGACGCGAACTGTTTCAAACCACTTCGGTTTTTTCCGATGCCATGGAACGATATGATAACGGATTCTGGCAAAATCAAACCATTATTCTTCCGGAAGAAGATATTCTGGAAGCATTTAAAAAGTCGGGTTTTAAAATTCAGGAACAGGGACAAAATCCTTAAAAAAACAAGCACCTTTTTAAAACATTTTTTCTGAACCCTTGTTATACAAAAGCAATTAAGACTAAACGTATTAATTGTTGTGTAAGTTTACTATAGGTTAATTTTGTGGGGAGGAAGGCATTGTCGCTGAGCAGTTGATTAAGTGGAGTTGAAAGCGTGCAGTGCCTTTCTTTTGTTTTATAGCAAAGTGTCGGTGATTTCGGAAATACTAATAAACCTTAATTACTTTAGTCACTTAAAATACTTTCTTTTGCATTTTTGCGATTTTTTTCTGAAAGAGATAAGCCCTAATTAAACCCGATTTTTTTGACAATAAGATAAAACCTAAACTAATTGAAGCGTTTGCTGAATTTAGGGATGAGATTAGTAAGTTTAATGCTTCTGCATGGTCAATATATATTTCTAAAATTGGAAATTTGAATAGAAGAAATAATAAAGAGACTAACACACGTTCAAACGCAATTGCATAAAGGCTTACGAGGTTTTTGCAATATAATTACTTTCATACGAATTGAAACTAAAACTATTAAATTAACTTTCAACTGCGTCTATCCTCAACGTTAAAAATTTTCCCCAAAAAAACCTCCGGCTTGCGCCAGAGGCACAAAAAAAACCATCCCTAAAATCTGTTGGGTTAATTGTTATATTATCTCCGTAGTTTCAGATGTTTCGTCGCCCGTGTCGTTCGTAGCCCGATGACTCAGACGCATCTGAATTTTAGTGTTCAGGGTATGGGTCAGTTCGCTTACTTCGGCCTGTAAGGCTCCGTAAACGGCCGCATTTACCCGGCTCATTACATTAAGGTATTCAATCAGCCCTTTCAGTTGTTCGTACAACGCACCACGCAGGCTTGTTGCCGAAGCAATGGCTCCTTTTGCCGCTTCGAGGGAGGCCGATTCGCGGTACATACTTGTAAAATTATCATGAGCTGCCATTGTTTCGTCCCAAAGGCCGGTGAGTTCGGCATCGGCAAAAGCCTGAACCATCTCAGGAGCCTGCATGGCCTGTTTTAAGGCATCCATATGGGCATTTTGCTTCTCGTAGCTCATGCGTGTCAGTGAGGTGCCGTGTACCTTAATTTGATGATACAGTTTTATGGCCGCCTCGTTTCGGGGATTTTTATCCCAGTAAATAAGGCCCCTCAGTATAAATACCAGGGCTTTGAATAAGCGGTCGCGCGAGCCATCAGCCTGTTCCAGCTGCTGTGTCAGCGCTTTGCTCCTGGGTTTGTTCATCCCGCTCATCATCTGAGAAACCGTAGTTTCGATAGCCTGAGTCTCAGCACTCAGGTAATCGTCGGCCAAAGCCGCTTTTACTATGGCCTGTCGAACCTGGTTCGACAAGTCGGTAAGTTCGGCAATGGTTGCCGAAGCAAACAAAAACGAATTTTGTTCCATAGTCTTAACATTTTAAACAGACGGGTAAGGATCAAAACAGTTCCTTACCCTATATAAGGATGATTTTTTTACGCCTCCGGTGTGGATTGTTCGTACACATAAGCCGGTAAGTTATTTTTGGGTTTTAATTTCGTAGGTCTAAGCTAAGTAATATTTTCGAAAAAAACAAGACAATCCACTGTTTTTTAAAGGCTTGGATGCATTTTTTTCAAGAGCCAGCCGGTGGTGTGGTTTTCCGTTTGACCGGTTGACCGATAGAAAAGTGTACTTTTACGCTAAATATTTTTACCGGGTAAGCCTGACGCAGTACAGTGTACACTCCCTTCCGCACCAATGCAAGAGCTCACTCAGCGTCCCGGTTAAGCCCCAACACCAATGCAGGAGCTCACTCAGCAGCTTGGTTAAGCTCCCGCACCAATGCAAGAGTTCACTCAGCGTCCCGGTTAAGCTCCAACACCAATGCAGGAGCTCACTCAGTAGTTTGGTTAAGCTCCAACACCCATGCAGGAGCTCACTCAGTAGTTTGGTTAAGCTCCAACACCCATGCAGGAGCTCACTCAGTAGTTTGGTCAAGCTCCCGCACCCATGCAGGAGCTCACTCAGTAGTTTGGTTAAGCTCCCGCACCAATGCAGGAGTTCACTCAGATACTCGGTTAAGCTCCCGCACAAGTGTAAAGGAAAACGGTAAATGACACACTGATTATTTGTGGTGAAAATAAACCGCAATCCCGATAGCGATCCAGGTCCGCGGCGCAAAGGAAATGTTTCGCATTTTAATACAGCAGTAGTCTAGCAGCCGGTAAGGCCATTTCTTTCATAAAAAACCACACCCAAAGTACCCGGACTTTTAAATTATTTTATAGCTTTGGTTAATTGAAACCAAAATAAATGAACCAAACGACCGTGACCCAAACTGCCTATTTAATAAAAATAAACGCACCTGGGTGCGTTTATCATACCAATTTTGGGTGGATAAAGGGAAGTGGGCTGCGGATATCTTGTAGTTGGCAAACATTATAAGAGAAATTAGTAGCATACCGAAATAAATACAATAAAATATGGACAAAGGAAAAATTAGTGCAAAATCGTTAGAACTTGAGGACAATGAAATTGTTTGCCCAAGCTGTAATTCGATTTTGACATTACCAGAAGATATGATAAATGATGAAATTATACAATGTCCCGAATGTTATGCAGATTTTATCAATCCTTTTGTGGATAATCCAAAGATTCTTATTTGTGAATATTGTGGAGTTGCAGGTTTATTACCTATTGGAGATGAAAATGCTTTAACGGTAGAATGTGGAGAATGTGGGCAAACAATAAATAATACTTACTCTGACAGATATATTCCGATTGTTTGCCCTTTTTGCAAGATTCAATCATATGTATTAGACGAACATAAACAAGAACGTTATTTAAACTGTACATCTTGCGGAGAAAGATTTAAAAATCCATTGCGCAATTAGTAATGACAAAAAACACATTTAAAATTAGTTTTTGCAATTATTAACAATTAAACGAAAATATTTATGAATAAAGGTGGTTTTTCATGGAAAAGAGCATCTGGAATATCAGGTGCTAAATCAAATTTATCAAAAAAGATTGGAGTTCCATTGACTAAAAGTGGCAGAAATCAAAAGATTGGAAGAACTGTTACTAAAGGAGGTTGTTTAGTAACCCTTTTGGCTCTAATAGTTCCAATTGTTTTTATTTTCTTAATAGTAATAATATTCTAATTCACGAAAAGTCAAACTGTAAAAAATAAAAAAATGAGAAAATTATTAATTGTAGCAATTTCTTTATTTATAAGTTTTTCGGCAATCGGACAGATTACCTTAGAAAAGACATATTCAACAACTTCAACTGATGTAATCACTTATAGTTTGTATCCAATTGATAAGTATATGTATTATTCTGAAGTAGTGGGATATGCTTTATACGATTCGAGAGACAATAGTCTTAAAATATATGGTTTGGACCACAGTCTAAAATCCACAAATACAATTTCAGTCCCAACTGGTTATCAAATGTATTATTTTATGCAACCATCAAAATATTTATACAATGACAATGATAAAGTCGAATTTACTGCAATATTCAAAAAAACCGATGAATATAAATATATCACTCAGGTTCAAGACCAAGATGGTAATTCTTTAATTCAATTAAATGGTTATGTGAGCCTAACTAATTATATCGCAGATAATAAATTTATGATGCGAGCAACTTATATGGAATCAGTTAATAAAGATGACGTATATAAAGAAGAAATTTATTTATTAGGAGGTACTGTACCAACAGGAATATCTTTATTAAAATCATCTTCAACAGAAAATCCATATCCAAATCCTTCAAGTTCAACTATCAATATTCCTTATGAATTATCCGGTGGTAATGTTGCCATATTGAATATCTATAATTCAAATGGACAAATTATTGAAACTAAAAAGATTGACAGTTATTTTAACGAAATCCAATTAGATGTTTCCAATTATAAATCAGGTATTTATATGTATGAATATAATGGCATAACAAATAGATTTATAGTAAAATAGAATGGACATAAAACAAAAAAAAGAAGCTCGATTTAATTTTCTAAATAAACTTTATGAAATTACGAATGGTGATTCTTCATATATGATAAATATGTGGGAATTAGGAAATGAGTTGTGTTTAGATAGAGAATTAACCTCGAATATTGTTGATTATTTAATTGGAGAATCTCTTATTGAAGAAAGAGCTTTAGGTGGAGGAATTTCTATTACTCATGAAGGGATTGTAGAAATTGAAGAATTGCATGATAATCCAGATGTATCAAGCGAACATTTTCCAGCAATAAATATGATTCACATTGAAAACATGACAAATTCTGCAATTCAACAAGGTGTTTCGAATACAACCCAATCAGTTGTTTTTACGGATAATAATAAAAATGATTTAAAAATATTAATTGAAGAACTTTCAAAAATTAAAGACAGGTTATTTTCCGATATAAATCAGACAGAAGAATTTAATGCAGAATTAAATACATTACAATCTCAAGTTCAATCTCCAAAACCCAAAAAATTAATTATTTCAGAATCATTAAAAACGATTAGAAATTTAATTGAAGGAGTTGCAGGAAATATGATTGCTCCTACAATAATTGAGTTGATTAACAGATTGATTTAGAATAAATAACGTTTGCCAACAATGTATAAAAATAATAGCCGGTTTAGTAGTAAATTCAAGGGTTGTAGCCCGCTCCAACTTTTGTGTAACTTGACAAGGATGATGCCCGCGAACGGCTACTATTCTTATGTGTGCCAAGAAGCAGTATTTCGGCAATAAATAGTATTGCATGCTTTAATTGAGATGGTGGAA
>PHDD01000008.1:0-144773 GCA_002840905.1 Bacteroidetes bacterium HGW-Bacteroidetes-4
ATTTTTTCTTTTTTTCATAACAACAAGTTTAATAAATTTTCAAATTATACTTGTTGTCTAAATTTTGGGGCTAATTATATAATTCCTAATTGCTGCGCCAGTTCTTCGCGGGTTCCGGTATTGTCCAATTGCAACAACTGACAAAATTTATGAGCTATGTCTAATTGTTTTAGTTCAGTCATTGTTTTTGGTTGGTCTCTTCTATTAATTCCAAAAACGCAAAAACATAATCGGTGATTTTTCCGGTTTTTCGTGCGCCAAAATCTTAAACACTTCTTTTACTTAGTATTACAAGGCTAAAAAAAGTTAAAAATAATTTGGTAGGTTTTTATTTATGTTAAGCAGGTGCTATTATTGGAGGCTATTTTTACTTCTTAATTATGGATTTAATTTTGAATTATTGATAACAGAAAGAAGGAGCGTCTGAATCAAATCCATATTCTATAAACGCATAAGTATTATAACCCATAGGACAGGGTGAACAAAAATTCTCTGGGACGAATGGAAAAACAATTTCTGACAAGCGAAATATCGGAACTGTAATATTGTATAACAGTTGATCGCTCAAAAATATTCCGTAATTCCAACTTAAACTTAATTTTTGCTTTATCGGGTTTATACCAATAACTTATATCAGTAAAGACATTTTGGTTTGCAGACTGATCTTCATGTTGGGTAACATAATATTCAAAATAAAGGCCTAATAAGTTTTTCCTGTTCGGAAGTAGGGTTAAACTCCCTTTGTGTTTTTGTTGCATAATGTCGATGGCTGACTGAGTATTCTGCTGCTTAATCAATTGGTAATTATAACTATACTCCAGGTTTACATATTTCCATTGAGCCACAGTAACGCCGGAATTTAGTAAGAATAACTGATTGGTCGACCAACCCAGGTTTTCGTTCACCATATAGGCCCTCTTTAATCGCGAATAATTGCCTTGAATATTAAAAGTTGAATGGATACCTGATACATATTGACTGCACTTAAGTGTTACATTATCCGATGACCATTTGTGGTCCTTCTCTAAAAAATCTTCATAAAATAATCCGTCGTTACTAATCCTTTGTATAAATAAAAGGTTATTTGAAAGCCTACTTTCCATCCAAGTTAGATTTGAGAAAAAACCTGAAATTGGGTTCTTATACATTAAAGAAACCCTATAACTCAACCCCTCTTTTTCAGTTAACTCACCCGAATTTCGCCGCATTTGATTGTATGACGATAGCATATATCCCTGAGTTATTTGGGTAATATCGCCCAATAATGAAGAATATTTTGCCGATGCAGCAATTTCAAGCCTTGAGTTTAAATGGTAGTTAATCAAAACACGAGGAGTAAACACAAATTTTTGAAGCTTTCTGGGAGAAGAAACAAAATTATCATCAATGTGATAAGAAATATTACTTATCGGTAATTCCAATCCGATGCTGTTATTCTTTTTTTTAAAAGTAATTCTTTCGTTTATATAGCTCCGGCTACGTGTCCAGTTTATTCCATTATTCAGACTATCAGCAAACAATAAATTATTATCTGTTTCAATATACGAGTTAAGTTGTTGAAATTCGTACTCAACACCTGGCTCGGTTGAAAATACCCAGGACTTACGAGCCACTATAAAACTCAAATAATGATGCGATAAAAGATTGCTGATTGAAAAATATTGATGTGTTTGTTCGTAAGAGTCTCCATTGTTTAAAACATCATGAAATACACCTGGAGTAATAGTCAAACTCTGCGGCGACTGATTATAATCAATAAAGGAATAAAAATTTACTAATTGATGCTTAACCGGAAGCATAATATCCATTACATTTGCCAACGAAAGATGTGGCGTTTGAACTTTTTCACTTAAGGTTTGATCGGTCAGAATCAAGCGTTGCTCACTATCCCAAAACCGGTTAAAGCTTAGTTGATCCTTTAAATATCGGTTTGGTGCGTTGTGAATAAATGTAAGGTCGGTACTAAGACTGTTTTTGTTGTATCTATTTTCAATACCTTCATTAATGGTAATGGTCTGAGCATTAAAAAAATAGGTGGACAATGTGCTTCCTTCCTCATTGATATGATCGTTATAATAGCTAATGTTTACTTTTAAATTGGTGGTTGGGTTTACCTTAACAAGATGATTGTAATTCAACAGATTGGCACTATTTTTTAAAAAACGACTTTCTTCCATCTCTGGATGATATATAGCTTTAATACCCAACAATTCAATTTTTCTGTTTTTTAATCCCTCTAAATTTCCATTCTCGAATAGTAAGGGTTGGTGCTCAACGTTCAGATTCTTTCCAAAATTATTTGACTGCCAGGAACCTATAATTTGTTGTCTTTTACTAAATAACATGGGCGTCATA
Organism: Bacteroidetes bacterium HGW-Bacteroidetes-4; assembly: GCA_002840905.1. Taxonomy (GTDB): domain Bacteria; phylum Bacteroidota; class Bacteroidia; order Bacteroidales; family SZUA-534; genus GWE2-40-63. The sequence continues at coordinate 2,356 of PHDD01000008.1, forward strand.
TTAATATCACGCAATAGTGGAAAAGCTCCAATCCCTGCATATAAAGTTCCGGTAAGGACTACATCTTTTTTTAGCTTTATATTTATCGAAGTCTGGTCGGAGGGTATCATTTTTTCAAGCATCTTAACTGGTTGATGATTTTGCATTACTTCAACCGAACTTATGGATTGGTATGGAAGGTTATTATTTGCCAATGGATACCGTTGTTCAAGCAAATCCATACCCTCAATATAATATTTTTGAATGGGTTGGCCCTGGTAATATATCTGCCCTTTATCAGTAACTTCAAAACCTGGCATACGCTTCATAACATCAGCCAACGATTGATCCTTTTGTCGGGCAAACGAATTAACCAGGTAGGTAAGCGTATCTCCATTTCCATAAATGGAGTAACCTCTAACATTTACCTCTTTTATTGAGTGCTGTTTTGTTGAAAGCTTCAATTTCAGATGCTGGCTTTTGTTTTGTAATTTAAATGTTGTATCTCTATAATTGATTGACTTAACAGAAATTACAATAGAATCGTCTATACTGGTAAAAGACAGATCAAATAAACCTAACTCATTGGTAATACTATAAGTAAGAATACTTGAACTTACATTTTGGGAAAAAACCAGGATATTAATTCCAGACAAAGCCTCTCCAGCCTTTGAATTAATTTTTCCATCAATGAGGGTTTGTCCATTGAGCAATGAGGTATAAACCATTAAAACCAAACCCAAAATCAGTTTTGGAATTAACTTATAAAAAAATAAACAGAAGTTTTCGGGCAAAAAAGTCACATAGAATTATTTATCGATAAATCTTACTTGTTTGTAGATCATTTAATACCTTTCAATAAAATTATTTCTTGATTTTACACGAACTGAAGCTTTTATTCGTGTTTCATCATCAGCAAATGTTATCCCATCCTCCCGTTCAATTTTATTATACATTTGAGCAAGCCAAACATTAAATGCCTTTACATAATCTTTAGCTGATATTTCAACAAAAGCATTTTCAATAAACAAGATAGGTTGTTTCCAGCTTATTTTTTTTAACGATATTAACTCAAAATCATGTTGATGTCGGGTATCGTATATTTTAATAATCAAGCCTGGTAATCCACTAAATTTATAGGGTCCATCGCTAATTGGAATTTCTAAGGTAAACCAGGCTACGTATTTACGTCCGGCAAACCAAGTAGTAGCCATGTGGCAGGTATAGCCCAATAAGGTAGTATCTTTTTCAGGAATTATCTGCCATTGGAGTGAAGCTTCTTCTGTAATCTTATAAAAATTTGGGCTCAAATACCCGGTTGAAGTAATCGTTTTTCCATCAGGATAATTCTTAAAAATCACTAATTTACAGAATGGGGCAATTGTGTTGCCCTGAATCTGTGGCCAAATTTGCGCAAAAGCAGCCTCAGGTGAAACATTTTTAAATACTTCTGATAATGAATCAACAAAAAATTGGTGCGTATGAATAAACTTTGAGGTACGATCTCCTATTTGCAAAATCATCTCTTGTGATTTAATTGAATACTTATCTGCTGAATCTTGCTGAAAAGCATATGAATATGTGCAATTGTAATTCGAATGATCAATGTTAATATACTCCTGTGCATTGATCAGTTTTGCACACAACACAAATAAAATTACTATTCTTTTCATTTAATTATTTTTTACAAAAAAAAAGATGAGGGTGTCCCTTTACTTTATGGACAGCCTCATCGTACAAGGTTTTATTCACAGACGGCATCGGCTATTTCCAGCGCCTCAGCCACTATTTGTGCAGTAGTCTCACCACAAACAATAGCAATAGTTCCAGTTCCATCGCCACAATTAATTACTGCACGAAGACAAGTTGGTGCTGCCATAGCAACAGAACTAATTGTTAAAACAGTCGCTACTAAAAATACTTTTAATGCTTTTTTCATTATCTAAAATTTTAAATTAAACAATAATTCAAAAACCTACCTTGGCCCTTTTTGGTTTTTCTAACACAAAGTTAAGCCCGTTCGGGATACCCACACTTCCCTTTACTTTTTGCCTGCAATTTATAATCACTCTAAATAGTGGGGGGGGTAGCTTTGCCCGGTCGGTTTCTGAAAGATAAAAGTTTCGGCTTTTTCGGTGATAATGAATCTCAACCCTGTAAATTTTTTCAATTTTCCGTTTGTAAACTGTAACCCAGCGCGGAGTAATTCCCAATTGCTGCGCCAGTTCTTTACGACTTCCCGTGTTTTCTAATTGCAACAACTGGCAAAATTTATGAGCTATGTCCAATTGTTTTAGTTCAGTCATTTTTTTCATTGTTTTTGGTTGGTCTCTACTATTAATTCCAAAAACGCAAAAACATAATCGGTAATTTTTATGGATTATTACTTTCTCAAATTTTAAATACCTCTTTTACTTATAATTACAAGGCTGAAAAAAGTTAAAAAAATTTTGGTGAGTTTTTATTTATGTTAAGTAGATGAGTGTTTTGAATTTGGATCTACAGTAAATTCAATTGATCCGATTCAGAATATTCAGCACAAAACGGTGAGGGTTCACTGGCAAAAAAGTATCTTCGCAAAAAACAAATCGTTATTTTATGGAAGTACGGATTTCGCCAACCTGGAAAGAGCAGTTGCAGCAGGAATTTGATAAGCCTTATTTTCAGCAGCTGATTGCTTTTGTGAAATCGGAGTATCAAAAACACATTGTATTTCCTCCGGGCAAACTAATTTTTAATGCTTTTGATTTATGTCCCTTTCCCGAAGTTAAAGTGGTGATAATTGGACAAGACCCCTACCACGGGCCCGGGCAGGCGCACGGTTTATGTTTTTCGGTTCCCGATGGTATTCCTGTTCCTCCCTCCTTGCGAAATATTTACAAAGAAATTGAAAACGATTTGGGAATAGCTGCGCCTGCATCGGGTAATCTGGTTCGCTGGGCCAAACAAGGTGTATTTTTATTAAACGCTACCTTAACTGTTCGGGCGCATCAGGCAGGTTCGCATCAGAAAAAAGGATGGGAAATTTTTACCGATGCCGTTATTCAGCGCATTTCCGACCAAAAAGAGCATGTTGTTTTTTTGCTGTGGGGCGCCTACGCGCATAACAAAACAGCTCTGATTGACCAAAGCAAACACTTAATTCTTAAAAGTGTCCATCCCTCACCGCTGTCGGCATCGCGTGGCTTTTTTGAGAACCACCAGTTCAGTCTGGCAAACAGCTATTTAAAAAAGCACGGATTAGAACCCATCCAATGGTAAAATGTCATCTTAATTTTATTAAAAAATACTTCCAATTATAAAAGTTCTTATCTTGTTAAGGAACTGAATAAAAGTGCTGAATTTTGGTTTCTATTTAACATATATTTTTTCGAGTCAAATTATTTTTATTTTTTTTTGTCGCTTGTAAACTACTGTTTTTTTGCAGTTTACAATTTTTTATTTATCAATAATGTTGCGCAAATGAAATTTTAGGTGATTATGTTTTTCAAATTTTGGAATAAATAAGTGAGATGAGTAATACCCCGGGAGAGAAAAAAGTAATTGAGGAGATACTCAATGGCAATCAAAAAGTTTTAACCACAGTTTATAAAAACGTTTATAAACATATGGAACGATTTAGTGTGAGCATGAACTCGTCGGTGCTTAATGCTAAAGAAGCAGTGCAGGATGCGTTTGAAATTTTTTATCGACAAATTTTAGACGGAAATTTAGAACTAAGCTGCTCGGTTGAAACATACATTATATCCATTGCCAAGCGGGTATTTCTAAAACATGAGATTAACTGGAATTACCAGTTTCAGGAACAGGAAAGCGAATTGGATTCGCTGGTTCCGGAAGACGAACAAGAACAATTATTAATTGAGAAAACGATTGAAGAAAAAAAAGATGAATTATTTCAAAAAACATACCGGCTACTTCCCCCGGAGTGTCAACAACTGTTATCATTAACCATTGAAGGGTACACTGCAGCCGAAATTGCCCGGATGCTGAACCACTCCAGCGTGGAACACACCCGAAACAAGAGGATGAAATGCAAAAAGTACCTGATTGAAAAAATTAAAGAAAACCCAGATTATGAAAAACTTAGAAATGCAAACCCAAAAGATTTTGAGCTACCTTTACGGCGAAATGAACGCCCAGGAGAAAACAAGTTTTGAAAAAGAATTAGAAACAGACCAAAGCTTAATCAACGAATTATTGCTTCATCACGAGGTAGATAAAGCCATTGCCAAAGAAACAAAAATAAAAAACTTCAGGCAGTCGCTCGAGGCCATTCACCAGGATATTGCCGAACCCCGCAAAAACAAAATTGTTAACCTGCAAAACAAATGGTATTGGGCAGCAGCATCCATTACTGTGTTTTCAGGAACCGCCATCTACACCTTTTCAAAAAATGCCCAAACATCGCAAAAACTTTATAAAAACTATTACGAGGTTTGGCAGCCTGGTTTTGTTACCCGCGGAATAGAAACTGAAACAGTTAACGAAGCAATTTTTGCCTTATTTGATGATCAAAACTATGCAGCATGCATTGAAAAAATTAAACAATTGGATAGTGAAGCAGCAATAAGTCCAAAAATACAACTCATTCACGGTTGCTCCTTAATGGAACTGGGTAAGTTTAACGAAGCCATTAAGGTGTTTAATTATTTTGAATCGCAGGATTATACCATTTATACCGAAACCGCTTTATGGTATAAAGCGTTGAGCTACCTCCGCAACGACGACAGGGCAATGGCTAAATCTTATTTGCAGAAAATTAGCGACAACGAAAATACCTATGCTACAGAGGCTAGTGAATTGTTAAAAAAGTTAAAAGAATAGCATAATAGTTAGGAATCAAGACAAATTTTACCTAAATCTCATGCACCATGAAAAATGAAAAGATGTAACTTCCAGTTTATTTGAAATTATTTTCACTGCTTTTGATTATTCAGTTTTTATCTTGTGAAAAAGAAATACCTGGTGATATTGCGAATGATCAAAATTATTCAGTTACTCAAGAGCACTTAATTACATTACAAGATGATATTGTTTTTCCAAATGAAAACATAGAGGGATTAAAGTCTTCTGATAGTGGTGATAAAAAAATTAAAAACATTCAAATCATTACAAATGATAATAATGATAACTTAATGTATGTATTAAATTTTAAAAATGGTGGCTTTATTGTTTATTCATCTGATAAAAGGGCTAGACCAATCAGAGCATTTTCACTACAAGGTGAATTTAATATTGACACCTCGGATTTTAATAGCGGTTTGAAAGATTGGTATAAATTTAATATCGGTGTCATTGAGAAGTTAAAAAAATCAAACATAGAGCAATCTGATGAAATGAAAATTGCTTGGAAAAAGCAATCTATACAAAACCTTCTTAATTCTTCAGCTAAATTATCTCAAACAGCTCCTGATCCAGATGATACTCCGTTAGACCCTGAAGATGATTCATACTGTACTGATTATTATAAATCAGTTGGCCCTTTAATTGGCACATCTTGGTATCAAAGTGGTCCGTTTAATAATGCATTGAGTTCTTCTTACAATTGTAGTACAAATGATCCCGAACCTCCTGTAGGATGTGTATCTATTGCAATAGGTCAGATAATGTATTACCATAAACATCCAAGTAGTTATAATTGGAGTTCTATGTCAAAAACTACTGCTAATTCTGAAACTCAAAAATTATTGAAAGATATTGGAGATGCTGTTAATATGCATTATGATTGCGATGGTTCGTGGGCGTATACTTGGAAGATAGATAATGCTTTTACTGATCACTTTTCATATAGTACTGCAATTAAACAAGATTATACTTGGTCAGCTGTGGTTGAGGAACTGAATTGGGGACTTCCTGTTCTTTTAAGCGGTTCAACAGATTTACTTGGATTAAATGTCATGCATGGGTTTGTGAGGGCTATATTAGGTCGTCTACATGTATTGAGCGATATTCTGGAGCGTGGCTATACATGAACTGGGGCTGGGGTAGCAGTAGAAATGGTTACTATACTTTCGATGCTCCAAATGGAAGTAATTATCAATACAATCAAAATATGTTTAAAATTAGAGAATAATATGAAAACACTTTTAATAATATCAATAATCATTATCACCATAAGCTGTGAAAAAAAAGCTGAAACAGATATTGGCGATACACATTTTAGAATAAGTGTCCTTGATTCGACAGGTGCTGATTTATTAGACACCTTAAATCCAAATAGTTACCCATGGGATAGTATACGAATTTATAATGTAATAAATGGAATTCCTGTTATGTATTATTATTCCAATAGAGGACTTCAATATGGTTATTTAATTACTAATGAACTAACGCAGTACTATCACTTATTAACTGATCCTGATAGATTTGCTTATCCTGATGAAGAGGAGAATTATTTGATGTACATTGCATGGACAAAGGAAGATTTAGATACAATTTTGTGTGAAACCAATGAACCGTATGAAGGTAGAAAATTCATTGAAAAGATATATTACAATGGAAAATTGTCATGGAATTGTGAAACAGATACAACCGATAAGCATTTTATAATTGTCAAATAGAAAGTTATAATATATTAATAATTCTTTTGATTCGTGGCGATTATACCTTTAAAGAAACTATGTCGGATGATTTATGGTAAAAAAATTACTAATCATATAAAATAACACATATTTTTCGCAAAAAATTTGTTTTAATTAAAAAAAAATTCGCAACTTGCGTTACTGTTTTTACAAATGCGTAACTTTAATGTTACCGTTTGTTTAGTTTGACTGAAAGCCGGGATCATCTCCGGCTTTTTTACGTTTATACAACCAGAAACCACTTCCAGCCAATACCAAAAACATTAATGCTCCAAATACAAAAGAATAAGGAACTCTTTCTTTAGCCTGGGTTACTATGGGTTTATCGTCGCCAATGGATATGTAACCGGCCCAAAAAAACGGATGTGCCCACATTCCTTTGGCTTGTTTCACGTAATTTCTTTTCGATTCGGAAAGGCTGTACGATTTGGTTTGTTGCTTTTCCAATTCGGTATAAAAACCATCGATAATTCGTAAACTGGTTTCATCGGAAACCGACCAAAGCGTGGCCAGTAAACTTTTACAACCGGCCTGAAAAAAACCACGGGTTAAGCCAATAATTCCTTCGCCACGGTTTAGCTTTCCAAAACCGGTGTTGCAAGCGCTTAGTACGACCAAATCGGCCCCCAAATCGAGATTGGCCAATTCGTAAGTGTTTAATAAACCGTCTTCGCTGGTATCGGCATCGGGCGTAAAAACCAATTTGGAATAAAGCGGATCTTCGTTATTTACCAGCGTGTGCATGGCCAAATGTAAAATACCATAATTTCCGGCCTGACTTTTAAATAATTTTTCCGATGCTTCCTGATCAAAGACAATTTTACCCTGCAAGCGCTTGCCTACCATCTTAACTTCTTTCTGAGCACCTTTCAGCATGCCCAAATTATCGCGGGCATCGCGCAAAGCAATGTACTGTTTGCCTGTATGACCCGCTAATTTTTTATAAGCGGGAGCCATGGCAAATACCTGATGCGCATGATCATTCACCTTTTCCGATGTCTGTTTCTGCATTAAATTCAACGAGTAAGCGTACGAGATATCGTTGTGGTAAAGCAGGTAATCCAATTCAGCGTAATTAATTTTACTAATCTTAGCCGGCTTTGTTTTTAATAAAATCTCGAAAGGAATCAGCGATAATTGCTCATCGGGTACAATTAACAATGGTTTATTTGCAATAAGTTCCTCAAATGGACTAAGCAATACCTGATACAAATAGTTCGACAAATCGGCCATGGTTTGCAGTTCGTCCAGCGAAAAAGCAATATTCTTAATATTCGAAATCATCTGTTGCAGTTTTTCAATGGAAGCAATGAAATCCTTATCGAAGTATTCGTGCTTAAAATGAATTTTTCCATCGACTACCACAAAAGTGTACAGTTTTTCCGACGAAAGCACATATTCAACCACTGCCTTATGTTTCGACAATTCCATAACATAATCGAGGTTGGGGGGCTGAACATCGTATTTTATTTGGCTGTACACTGCATTTTGCTGCTCCAGTTGCTTCTCCTGCTCTCTGATTTCTGAAACCAGGTGGTATAATTGCATATTCAGGTTAAAAAGTGCGGTATCGTTAATACGGATGTTGGCCTGTTCCTGAAATCGCAGGGCTTCCACCTCATCCAACTGCCGATTCAGTTTTACCATTTGATGCACTTTTTCAGTCGGGATACCCGACTGGTATAGTGCTTTACTTCTTTGTACAGAATACACCAGTGCCGAAACCTTTTCCATTTCGGAATAACGCAGCGCTTTGTATAGCAATGCATCATTGTCGGTAACTTCGTAAATGCGGCTCAGTGCTTCAATGGTTTTGGAGTAAAAATATTTGTACTTATTATTAGTATAAATTACATCGCTTTCAAAAACCAATTGGCGTTTGTGTTTCTCAAAAGCCAGAATCGAATTCTCGGCATCCTGTAACGAAAGGTTAAGGTAATGCAATGAATCGGATTTGCCTCTTGCCATTTCACGATAAGCAAAAGCCCTTGATTGAAGCATCGACGCATATTTTTCCCATGAAATTAAAGAAGTATTATTCTTAATTGAACTGAATTCGAGCTCCTTATTTCCATTTAAAACAATTTGTATTGCCTCATTAATATATTGCAATGCTTCATCATGCCTCTTTTGCAAAGTTAAAGTGGAGGAAATTCTGCGATGGGATTCAATTTGAATATAGCTATTAGAAACACACAGATCAATAGCTTTTCTAAAAAAAGGTAAAGCATTTTCACGCTGTCCCAGATAAGACCAAAACAGCCCCTGATAAAAATGAATGGTTCCAAAATCATCGCGTGTGCAATAGGTTGATTGCTGCATGTCTGCTAAAGCTAAATCCAGGTGCTTCAGGCCCAGCGAATCTTTATTGTCAAAATAATGACACAAAGCCAGCCAATAATTCTCTTTCCACGAATTGGCAGGAACCTTAAAAAAACCCTTTTTGTATATGGAGTCATAAAAAGCATAACCCTCAGCTACCAAACCGGAATTCAACAGGTTCTTAAAATGTTGCAAAAGCAAATCCTGGGAAAGTGAATTGTTGTAATCCACCTCATCCAACACCGATTTGGTAACAAAGGCATGGAGTTCCTTTTGCTGGTTACTGTATTTAAAAAGATTTATTTTATGGAATAGCTTATTTATTACTGAGTCTGCTGTATTAAAATTACCTTTACTGTAAGGTATCTCAAATGCCATTAAAAATGGCATTTTCAGCATCAGGAAAAACAGCAAAAAACAGGCTCTAATTAACATAATTATTTTTTGGTGATTTTTTTTTTATTTTTTTTTCTCGCTGCCTTTCAATACCTTACAGCGTTTTTTTGGCCTATTTGCAAAAAAGCAGCGATTATGTTTTTCCGTTTTTGGAATAAATATATAGAAACGAATTTTAAAACACATGCTTTATGAAACTCAAAAGTAAAAAAAACAGTCCGGTAAAAGTAAACTTTCAACAGTTTTTTGCATTAAGTACAATACAACTGCAAACTCTAAAAGGGGGAAACGATGAAGTCCCCCCGGAAGAAGAAGAAGGAAAAGCAACTGACTAATATATTTAACAATAGAAAACTTAAAACCAAACAAGATGTCCCCTATACAAATCGTACCAAAACAAGACCGTCCTGCGGCAGCAAACAACAGCAAATGGCTGCAGTTTGCTATGCAGTCGATGAATGCGGTTGACAAGGAGCAAAGCCGCGATCTTATAAAAAAGGCCGGGCTTTTGGAAGGTATGCTTAAATCGGGATATGAGAAAAGGCAAATTTTAGCCGATTTTGTGCTGATGGGGGGACTGGCAAGCAATACCCATATTGCCTTGTCAACAACCATCGATTTACTCATTGTGTACAAAGGAAACAATAACGAACTTTTTTCAGAGGATTATCAAAACCTTGAAGCAATCATTCATTTCAAGGAAAAGACCAAACAATATTTAAACGAATTATTTCCGGAGGCCCAGGTTGACGATTCCCTACCCTTTGCTTTAAAGATGTTCATTCCATCCTGGTCCTGTACCTTCTGTTTACATTTTGGCTTCTGGCACATTAACAGGATCCAGGCCTCCGGAATTTCTCCTATTGACGGTCGGATAAAACTCTTCAATAAAACTGAAATCGATTTTGCCGACGTTGATCCTTTGCAGGCCATGTTTCTGTTGAACGATAAAAATGTTAAAACAAACGAAAACGCCAAACCATTAATCCGCATCTTAAAAACGCTTAAAGCCCAATCGAAAAACAAGGAACATCTTTCAGGATACGAGATTGCCAGCATTGTGTATTCCATGGATGATTACACTTTAAAAAAACAACAGGGACTTTTGCTGTTTCTTTTACTGGAATGCAGCCTGTTCCTTAAACGCTTAGAAGACTCTGTATTTTTGCAACGCTCCATCAAAAGTCCTGACCTGATGGAATTGGTTAACTTACCAAACGAGGCTTATTTTAAAAAGGGAATAAAAAACCTGAAAGCAGAACTGGATATGCTTATAAAGCATCTGGTTTTGGAAATTGATTTATACACGAACATTTACAACCTACCCTCTGATATGAAAGTATGCTTGTAAAAACCGATGGAATTTTCTGTCCAATTTGAATACTGCTTTGTACCATCGGCATAAAAAAAAAGTGACCCGCCCGGGTCACTTTTTTCTATTTTAGCAGGTAGGTGTTCTATTTCTTAAACATACCCAACTCTTTCAATTCAAAATTTTGGATATAATGCATGCGTTGCTGATTCTCTGATTTTCCATATTTAATAAACAAAATGGCTTGTTTTTCGAACGAATCATTGCGCATGGTATCGTTAAGTAATAAATAACCCATAATAATATGCCCGGCCATTTCAACCAGTCGGCGAGCATGAAAATCGAGGTAATCGTTCGATTCTTCCTGGGCATTAATTTCGGTTACCCGTTCAACTGTTTTTTCGTATTGATGGGTCATTTCAATCAAATCGCGTCGCAAATAATCCAATTCCGGATGCAAGTTCATTAACTCATATTCACGAATTTGCTTTAAATAAGCTCCGGTTGTTACTCCCCTTATGGCTGCCACAACCTGTAACTGTGAAGTTCCTTCGTAAATATTGGTGATACGGGCATCGCGGTACAAACGCTCGATGGGATAATCTTTCATATATCCTGAACCACCGTGAATCTGAAGCGAATCGTAAGCCACCTGATTGCAGTATTCACTCGAAAAGAGTTTAAGAAGCGGGGTAAACACATCGGCCAGCCGTTGATAGTTTTTCAGTTCATTGCGTTCGTCCTTATCCAGGGTGCGCTCATTCGACAAATGGGTATACGATTTATACACATCGACAAAACGTGTTGTTTCGTAAAGTAACGATCGGCTGGCTTTCACCTTCATTTCCATTTGGGTCAACAATTCGTAGACCGCCGGAAAATGAATGATGGCTTTTCCAAACTGCTCGCGTTCTTTGGCATAATTTAAACCTTCGCGGTAAGCAGCCTCGGCAATTCCTACCGATTGAGCTCCCACTCCCAAACGGGCTCCGTTCATTAATGACATTACGTACTTAATAAGTCCCAATTTACGGTCGCCTACCAACTGAGCCGGTGCATTGTTAAATACCAATTCGCAGGTTGGTGAACCTTTTATCCCCAATTTATTTTCGATGCGTCGAACAGTCATTCCCCCATGCGCCTTATCGTACACAAAAAGTGATAAACCCCGACCGTCGGAAGTTCCTTCTTCGGAGCGGGCCAGCACCAGCGAAACTTCAGCATCGCCATTGGTAATAAACCGTTTTACGCCATTCAAAAGCCAGGTGCTCTTTTTCTCGTCCCAACTGGCTTTCAGCATTACTGCCTGCAGATCGGAACCGGCATCGGGCTCAGTTAAATCCATGGCGGCTGTGGCGCCTTTGTTAAAACGGGGTAAAAAATCATTTTTTTGCTCGTCGGATGCAAATTCATGTAAGGTTTCAGCACAATCCTGCAAACCCCAGATGTTGGCGAATCCGGCATCGGCACGCGATACCAGTTCGGCAGCCATAACATAAGGTACCATTGAGAAATTTAGACCTCCGTACTTTCGCGGAAGCGACATGCCAATCAACCCGGCATTCGACAGTGCCTGATGGTTTTCGTGCGTTCCCCGGGCATATTTAACACGCCCGTCGATAACCTGAGGGCCTTCGTGATCGACCGATTCGGCATTGGGTGCTATAATTTCTCCGCAAATATCGCCTACAATTTCCAATACCTGATTGTAGCTGTCGAGTGCGTCTTCAAAATCAACCGGAGCGTAATCGTAGGTATCTTTGTCCACGTAGTTGTTTTCCTTTAAAGCGATAATCTTTTTCATTAAAGGATGTTCCAGGTGGAATTTTAAATCGTTATTATCAGTATAAAAATTAGCCATTGTATTAAATTTTAGATTGGGTACTGAGTACTTTCAACCCGAAGTGGGTCGATTTCCCTGTTTAAAATTATTTGGAATGTTTTTTATAGGCTGCAATTAAACGGGGAATTACTTCGCCCACATCGCCCACTATGGCATAATCGGCAATTTTATTAATTGGAGCACTGGCATCGGTATTAATTGATATAATCATAGCCGATTCTTCCATCCCAGCGGTATGCTGTACCTGACCTGATATGCCACAGGCAATATATAATTTTGGACGAACGGTAACACCGGTTTGGCCCACCTGGCGGGCATGATCAACAAAACCGGCATCGACTGCTGCGCGTGATGCACCCACTTCGCCTCCCAACACTTCGGCCAAATCAAACAGTTTATCAAAATTTTCTTTGGAACCCACTCCGTAGCCGCCTGAAACAATTACCTGCGATTTTTTAATGTCTACTTTTCGGGCTTCCATGTGACGTTCAATAATCTCAACTACGAAATCGGCATCGCTTACAATTTTTGAAACATCGATAGTAACTACCTTGCTTTTATGATTCTTATTGAAAAATTCCTTTTTCATCACACCTTCGCGAACGGTAGCCATTTGTGGTCGGCAATCGGGATTGATGATGGTGGCAATAATGTTACCTCCAAAAGCCGGACGAATCTGATAAAGGAGGTTTTCGTAGTTCTTTCCTTCTTTCTTATCTTCGTGAGCACCAATAACCAAGCTGGTACAATCGGCAGTGAGCCCTGATTTTAAAGCAGAGGAAACCCTTGGCGCCAAATCGCGGCCAATGGAACTGGCTCCAAATAAAGCTATTTGGGGTTGCTCTTTTTTAAATAAATCGACAATAATTGTAGTGAAAGGCAGTGTTAAATAATGCTCCAGCCGTTTATCGTCGGCAATATATATGGTATCGGTTCCATAAGGAGCAATTTGGGCTTCAATTCCGGACAATTTACTGCCAATAATCACAGTTTCGAGTTCGCATTTTAATTCATTGGCCAAACTGCGCCCTTTGGTAAGCAATTCGAGGCTGACATCGGCCACTTTTCCTTCGTCTAATTCACAAAAAACAAATATATTGTTCATAATTATACCTTTTAAAAATTAAGACCTCCGGCTAAGCTCCCAGGGTGTGGTTAGCCATTAATTCTCCCATCAGCCAGTCCATATCTTTTTGATCGGACGTTAATTGTTTGGCGTCTTTTGCAGCAAAAACCACATTTTGAATGCTTTTTACCTTGGTGGGTGAGCCGGAAAGCCCCAACCAATTCACATCGGCCTGCACATCAGCTACACTCATCTCAGCAATCCGTAAATAGGGACGCATTTGATGTATCTTAAGGTAATCTTCGGTTTCGCTTTGCAGTTCGGTTACTGTTTTAGCATGTTTGAACTTCATCAGGTATTTGGCATTTCGAGGGCGGCATTCGGGAGCTGAAGCATTTACAGTTATTACACAGGGAATGGGCGATGAGACTGTTTCGACACCCCGCTCCAACCTACGCTTAATAATGATTCGGTTTTTTACCACTTTTTCTATCGATTCAGCATAAGTAATCTGAGGTAAACCCAGTTTTTCGGCAACCTGAGGCCCCACCTGTGCTGTATCGCCATCAATAGCCTGACGACCAGCAATAATAATATCATAGTCCAGTTTTTTAATGGCACACGAAATTGCGTAGGAAGTTGCCAGGGTATCGGAACCCGCAAAAGCCCTATCGGTAAGTAAATAGCCATTATCGGCACCACGGTAAAGTCCTTCGCGTACCACTTCGGCCGCACGCCCCGGTCCCATAGTTAAAATTGTAACGGTAGAGCCCGGATAAGTATCTTTAATGCGTAAGGCTTGTTCCAGCGCATTTAAATCTTCCGGGTTAAATATTGCAGGAAGAGCCGCCCGGTTAACGGTCCCATCTGCTTTCATAGCATCCTTGCCAACATTCCGGGTATCGGGTACCTGTTTGGCAAGAACAATGATTTTTAATCCTTTCATAGATAACATTTTTTGAATTGAAACGGAGCAAAGATAAAACTTTTGATGAAAGATATCCGGTGCCTTAAAGCAAAACTGCATAGATGGATTAAAAGTGTGCAAACAAACAAATAAGCCTGAGTATATAACTATAAATAGCTTATTTAATGCCACTTATAAAAATACACTAAAATAAAAAACACTTTAAAATGGATAAAACAAATCGATTTTTACCGGATAAGGGCACTTAAAGGAACAATAACTTATAACAAATCTAAATATGAATCGATTGATAACATGCGTTTTACATCATATTTAGAACCAATATAAATTGCTATTCCCTGCTCTTTTTCTGTATCCGTTTAATTGAACCCAGGTCGGTATAAAACTCTATTTCATAGTTGCCCTGATTCAAATAATCGGCTGGCAATGAAGCAACCGTGCCTCGTTGAGCAATTAACATTTTCTGATTTACCAGCACTTTATCGGTGTAGCTAAATGACAAATTAACCCAGGCGGGGATTCTGTAATAAAGTCCATGTCTGATAGCAACCGGCGATTTGCCCGAAGTGTTCATTTGTTGAATGGTTACTAAGGGTAGGCTACCCATTCGGGTGGCATGAATGATTAATGGTTTATAATCCGTTTTACGCAAATCGGGTTTTACAGCACTAAACCCATTGTTTAGCGAAAACCACCCTACAATTTGCTGTTCAGCCTGCACATCGGCCTCGGGCTCAAAATTGAATTTATAAGTTAAGGTTTGTTGTACTGTTTTCCCAACAAATAATTCGAGGTATTTCCTTTCCAGGTTTTCGAGTTCAGCAACCATCACTTTCAGGGCTTCACCCTCAACCGGAAAGGTTTCATCTTTTAAACCAATAAGCAGTTTTAATCGGCGTTTACGTAGTTTACGGATAAAATCGGCGGCTTCCTTGGCATTGTGCTCTTCGCTTGTAGGCACTACTTTGGTATTATCGTAGGGAACGCGCCGGGGTGTTGAATCGGTTGAAACTATCTTAAACAGGGTTTCTGATTTTTCTTCGACAAAAGGAATCACCCCCAAATCGGTAAAGGAAGTTGCTTCGGGCTCGTTAACAAGCAGTATTTGGTAAGCTTCATCTATTTGTTCCCATACTATATCGTGCAACACATTACATGCTTTTATTAAACCATCGGCCGTGAGTTGTAAAGCCGGAAAAGATCCAAAGCCCTCGTACGATAATACATATTGCTTCGAAGAATCGGGACGGCACAAACGCCTGAAGTTTGCTTCCTGAATCTCGTAATAAACCGCATCGGTTCGGATTACCCCTTCGGTAATGTTTAAAAACTTTTCGGCATATTTGGCATAAGGCCCGGAAATTTGTACAAAGTGATTTACATTCAACGACACCTCGATGTAATTTTTTGGCAGGCTATAAATCAATTGATAACCATCGACCATTACATTTGAAGTAATTGGGCGAACGTTGCACGATAGATTGGTTTCTTTCTGAGCCTGTAACATAGTCCAATAAAACAAGAAACATATAGTTAGCATTAAATACTTCATGATAATCGTTGTTTTGTAATAACTATTTGCTTGTAAGCATTGCAAATTAAAGGGTATTCCGGATAAATAACAAGATTAAGCCGGGTAAAATTACTTACTAAGGCTTAGAAATGCTGCTCCTAAGTTAGCAATTATATCAGAGGCAATTAAAGCTTCATAACCCCGTTCGCTTGCAGCTAAATCGCCTGCCAGGCCATGTAGGTATACGCCAAGCAAAGCAGCCTCCATGGGTTCATAACTCTGGGCTAATAAGCCCAGTAAAATTCCAGTGAGTACATCACCGCTTCCTGCGGTTGCCATTCCCGGATTTCCCGTACTATTAAAATAAACCTGGCCTTCGGGCGAAGCAATTCGGGTATAGGCTCCTTTTAAAATTACAATAAGTTGATGCTTTCTGGCAAAATCGATCTGACTAAGCAACCGTTCGTATTCCGAATGGTGTTTGTGTGTGAGCCGGTCGAATTCGCCCGGATGCGGTGTCAATAAGGAATTTTTAGGCAGATGCGAAAGCCATTCGGGATGCTCAGCCAGAATATTCAAGGCATCG
This sequence comes from Bacteroidetes bacterium HGW-Bacteroidetes-4, assembly GCA_002840905.1. Classification (GTDB taxonomy): domain Bacteria; phylum Bacteroidota; class Bacteroidia; order Bacteroidales; family SZUA-534; genus GWE2-40-63. The sequence goes on from PHDD01000008.1 coordinate 18,885, forward strand.
GCATCGGCAACAAGAGGAGAAACTGCATTTTTTATCAACTTTTCAAAAGCAACCTGCATCGAAGATTTTTTTCCAATTCCGGGACCAATACCCAATACATTGTAATTTTTAAGGGTAGCCGATTCGCAATAATTCATTTCTGTTTCGTCGATGCAAAGCATGGCTTCGGGAACGGCTGTTTGCATAATAGAATAGGCCGCTTGGGGTACATGCACTGTTAAAAGGCCAACTCCGGAACGTAAGCAGGCTTTGGCTGCCAAAACAGCCGCCCCGGTCTTCTGATAACTACCGGCAACTAAAAAGGCATGTCCAAAAGTTCCTTTGTGTGAAAAGCGTTTTCGCTTTTTTAAAATGCTTTGCACCATATTGGCTTCCAGAAAGCGATACGGAGTTTCTACCTGCTCAATAAACCCCTGATGCAAACCAATATCCAAAACTTGCCAACGACCAACAAACCTTTCGTTTTCGGCAAACATAAACGACAGCTTTGGAAATTGCAGGGTAAGGGTAACATCGGCATTAACAACAGCTCCCGATTCAGCTTGTTCCCCATCGGCAAAAAGCCCCGAAGGAATATCAACAGCTATTATCCTGCTAGCCGATTGATTAAGGTGTTCAACCAACGAAGCCCAATAAGCTGTGATTCCACGCGACAAACCGGAACCAAACATACCGTCAATTACCACTGTACCATCGGCAATTTCAGGTAGTGGATCGCCTGAAGCAATTTCGGTAATGGGAACTTTATTCTGTTCAATCAGGTACATCCTGTTCATGGCACAATCGGCCGATGCTGCAGGAGAAATTTTTAAATACCAAACCTGCAGGTTCAAGAAACCTGCTTTGTGAAGCTGTCGGGCCATAGCAAATGCATCGCCTCCGTTGTTGCCGGGCCCGGCAACTAAAAGTAAGGGTTCTTCCAAACGGTGATTTAATAAAATCCAGTCTGACATCCGCTGGGCTGCACGCTCCATCAGGTGGATGGAGGCAATGGGTTCATTTTGTATGGTAAAGTTATCGGCTGCCCGAATTTGTTCAACACGCAGTATCTTCATAAATGCAACTCGTTTTTAATAAACTAATTCGTAAAACCCTATAAATTTACAACTATTCCAGCGATTATTAAAGACCGGCATTTTAAAATGTTTTGCAATAGCAATTAATTAGTTGACCAGCCAAAAAAGATTTTTATATTTGCCCATCACGAAATTAATGTTAAAATACTAACTTAAAATTATAACTATGTTTAAAGGACATCCCAAAGGACTAATTCCAGCTGCTCTCGCCAATATGGGTGAACGGTTCGGGTTCTATACCATGATGGCAATTCTGGTGTTGTTTTTGCAAGCCAAGTTTGGGCTTAGCGGAACACATGCGGGTATTATTTATGGAACATTTTATTTTTCAATTTATATTCTGGCTCTTGCAGGTGGAATTATAGCCGACCGGTTAAAAAACTATAAAGGAACTATTTTAGCTGGATTAATTTTAATGGCGTCCGGCTATTTAATCCTGGCTATTCCAACTCCAACTCCCGTATCAAGCGTTCCGGTTTTCCTTACCATAACCATAATTGGTCTTTTTGTAATTGCCTTTGGTAATGGTTTGTTCAAAGGTAACCTACAAGCTTTGGTCGGCCAAATGTACGACAACGAGCAATATGGTAAACTTAGGGACTCCGGTTTTTCATTGTTCTACGCCTTTATTAACGTAGGTGCAATTTTTGCACCTTTTACTGCAGTTGGAATCAGAAGCTGGTGGTTACAAAAGAATCATTTTGTTTATGACGCTTCGCTTCCCGAGCAATGCCACACTTTTTTAAATGGCTCCATGTCGCCCAATTTGGTGACTAATTTCCAGGCTTATGCCGATAAAGCTGCCGGAATGCCGGTAAGCGACCTGAGTGTTTTTGCAAAAGAGTACCTGAATGTATTTAACACCGGGTTTCATTATGCCTTTGGAATTGCCATAATTGCCATGGCCATATCGTTTGTGATTTATGTAATGAACAAAAAAAACTTCCCCAATCCCAAGGGAGTTAAAAAAAGTGGTTCAACAGGAACTACCGAAGAAATCAGAATGGAAGCTGCTGAAGTTAAACAGCGCCTGTATGCACTTTTTGCTGTATTTGCAGTAGTTATCTTCTTTTGGTTCTCATTCCATCAAAACGGTTTAACCCTTACTTTCTTTGCCAGAGATTACACCGTACTTAAAATAGGTTCATGGAGTTTCTCCGCTGAGATTTTCCAATCGATGAACCCATTCTTTGTGGTTTTTCTTACTCCTGTAATTGTTGGTCTTTTTGGTTGGCTGCGTAGCAAAAACATGGAACCATCGACCCCTAAAAAAATTGCCATTGGTATGGGAATTACGGCTTTAGGTTTTATTGTGATGGTATTTGGTTCGTTTGGCTTACCTTTATTCGAAAGCATCAGTTCAGCATCCGGAGGTGCTCCATTGGAAGACGCACAACGGGTTACCCCCTTTCTATTACTCGGAACTTACTTTATACTTACCGTGGCTGAATTATTTATAAGCCCTATGGGTATATCTTTTGTCTCTAAAGTAGCTCCTCCTCATCTTCAGGGTTTAATGCAGGGTGGCTGGCTGGGAGCAACCGCTTTAGGAAACGGTCTTTTGTTTATTGGAGCGGTTTTGTACGAAAACATTCCCATTTGGATGACTTGGTCTATCTTTGTGGTAGCAACTATCATTTCCATGTCGACCATATTATTTATGATGAAATGGCTCGAGCGTGTAGCGAAATAATTTTTGAGAAAAAACATATAATAAAAGGCTGTCCGCAATGTGGGGCAGCCTTTTTTCTTTTATACCCGCTGCATAAAAAGTACAAACCTTTTCTTTGAAAGGAATTTAGACGATAGTATTGATAATTTTAATATTTTTGCGCCACAATTACAGGTTCAAATTCCAAAGTATCCCGATAATTATCGGGATTGGAAACTATTTTTCAGTAGACCTGCCCGAACGTCAGGCGGAGCTGCAGGTACTAGAATACAAAATCTGATATTTAAAAAATTAAGAAATGGCATTACAATGTGGAATCGTGGGGCTGCCAAATGTAGGGAAGTCAACTTTGTTTAACTGTTTGTCGAATGCTAAAGCACAATCGGCTAATTTTCCGTTCTGTACCATCGAGCCCAATGTGGGCGTGATTACCGTACCCGACGAACGACTCAACAATCTGGCTGAGATTGATAAACCCAAACGGGTGATTCCCACTACCGTTGAGATTGTTGATATTGCCGGTCTGGTTAAAGGAGCCAGCAAAGGCGAAGGACTGGGAAACAAATTCCTGGCCAATATTCGTGAAACCGATGCCATTATTCACGTATTGCGTTGTTTCGACGATGACAACATTACCCATGTTGACGGCTCGGTTGACCCCGTGCGCGACAAGGAAATTATTGATACCGAACTGCAACTGAAAGATTTGGAAACAGTGGAAAGCCGGATAGCCAAAGTTGAAAAAATGGCTAAAACCGGGAACGATAAAAAAGCAGCCAAAACCTTTGAACTGCTGCAAAAATACCGCGAGGCCCTGATGCAGGGACAATCGGCACGTGTGGTCAACATGGAACCCCTGGCCAAAAAAGAATACCTGTCCGATTTGTTTTTACTTACCTACAAACCCATAATGTATGTTTGCAATGTGGACGAGGCTTCGGTAAAAACCGGAAATAAATATACCCAGGCTTTGCACGATGCAGTAAAAACCGAAAATGCCGAAGTGCTGATAATTGGAGCCGGTATTGAGTCGGATATTGCCGAACTGGAAAGCTACGATGAACGACAGATGTTTTTAGAAGATTTGGGACTCGAAGAAGCCGGTGTGGCCAAACTCATAAAATCGGCCTACCGGCTGTTAAACCTGAAAACCTACTTTACTACAGGTCCCGACGAAACCCGCGCCTGGACTTTCCGCGAAGGCATGAAAGCTCCACAGTGTGCCGGTATTATTCATACCGATTTCGAAAAAGGTTTTATTCGTGCCGAAGTAATAAAATATACCGACTACACCACATTAGGCTCTGAATCGGCTTGCCGCGATGCCGGAAAAATTGCCATCGAGGGAAAAGAATATGTGGTACAGGACGGCGATATTATGCACTTCAGGTTTAACGTTTAAAAACTTCAAAGCCAAAGGTTTTTTCTTAATTGGTGTCAATTTAAAAAAAGCTGCGCAGGTTTCAGTAAAAAGCTACGCAGGTTTTGACCTAAACCTAACGTGGTTTTACCCAAAAGTTGCGCAGCTTTTTTAAAAACGTCAGTTTTTGTTAAATACATTGTTTTTTAGAGAAAAACCAAAACAGCTATTTATTAGAGTTTTTTGCACTAAAATTCTAACTAAAACCGGTTTTCAAAAACCTATTCTCGGGCCAATCGTTTATCTTTGAAACATTCAAAATTAGCTTATGCGTCGAGTTGTTAGTATTTACTATTTGATTTTTAGTTTAGCTTTGGTGGCTAAAGCCCAGCAAGCGCCATTATTAGAATTGCAAAAACGGGGCGAACTGGTTCTTAGTATCGATGAAACATACCTTCACCAAATCCCAAATGTGGGTTCCTGGTCGGTCGACAGAATAAAAAACGGAAAAGCCGACGTTTATGTGAACCGTGCCCAATACCAAACCCTGCTCGAACTAAATATTCCTTTTATCCCCCTAAAAGCTCCTTCGCTGTTGCTTGAACATACCATGGCTGCCAGCATTGGCGAAATGGCTTTATGGGATGCTTACCCAACTTATCAGACGTATCTTGATTTGATGCAAAAATTTGCTGTCGATTATCCCGATTTGTGTACACCCGATACCATTGGATACTCGGTGAATGGCCGGCTGTTGCTGGCACTTAAAATTTCGGACAATCCAGCTATCGACGAAACGGAACCCAAAGTTTTTTATACCTCGTCGATTCATGGTGACGAATTAACCGGCTACGTGCTGATGCTGCGCTTAGCCGATTATTTGCTGAAAAATTATTCCGATACCCGGATAAAAAACCTTGTCGACCAACTCGAAATCTACATCAATCCTTTGGCCAATCCCGATGGCGCCTATAAAACCGGAAACCACACGGTGGATGGGGCAACCCGCACCAACGCCAATGGAGTGGACTTAAACCGAAACTTTCCCGACCCCGCAGCAGGACTTCAACAGGACTTGTATTCAGGACGACAAGTTGAAACACAACTTATGATGGACTACATGCAAAAGCGGAATTTTTCATTATCGATGAACCACCATGGGGGTGCCGAGGTCTTAAACTACCCATGGGATGATTCCGTGATAAATTCAGAAACATGGCAAAGACATCCAGACAATGATTGGTTTAATCTTATTTGCCGGGAATTTGTAGATACAGTGCATGTCTTTGATCCAAGTTACATGAATGATTTTAACAATGGAGTTACCGTTGGCTGGGAATGGTACCGTATTACCGGGGGCCGCCAGGATTATGTGACTTATTTTTTGCATGGGCGTGAAATTACTTCGGAACTAAGTGCTGTCAAACTCCCCGATGCTTCGGCTTTGTCTGCGTACTGGGAAAAAACCTACCGCTCGTTCCTCAATTATTTAAACCAGGCGATTTACGGCATTCAGGGAATGGTAAGCGATACCGCGGGTAATCCGTTGCAAGCCAATATAACTATTGCAGGGCACGATGCCGACAATTCAGAGGTGTATTCACAAATCAACGGCGCTTTTTACCGCTACCTGAAAGCCGGAAACTACCTTTTGCAGGTTTCGGTCGAAGGGTATCAAACCCACGAAATCGCAGTTGAAATAAACGATTTTGAAGCCTTGCCTTTAAACGTGGTGCTTGAACCACTAACCGGAATTGAGCAGAAGCAAGCAGCTGCATTTAAACTATTCCCAAACCCGGCCACCAACTACCTGACAATAAACTACACACTGGCAACGAACAATCCGGTTGCAAACTTAAAAATATACAACCTCCTGGGTTCTTTGTTGCACAGCCAATCGGTTGAAAGCCCTGAAACAAGCATCGATGTTTCGGATTATCCATCGGGCATTTACTTTATTAGTTTGTCGCAGCCCGGAATAAAACGTGAAATACAGAAATTTATAGTGGAATAAAGCCGGGAACCTGGCAACCCGGAAACAATTACTTATTGAAATATTGAATTTCATAATTCTTATACAAAAAAATCAGTACATCTTTGGTGAATTGTATTAATAAGTACATATATTTGTACTTATTAAAGAACTTAAATATTACGGTATGATAGCTACAAATTTTTCGGAGTTTCGAACAGGCTTGAAAAAATACCTGGACAGTGTGGAAGATGACAACGAAACATTGATAATTAAAAGAAAAAGCGGGAAAGGTGCTGTATTGATTTCATTGGATGAATACAATTCAATTATGGAAACTATGCATTTATTAAGTACTAAAAAGAATGCCGATCATCTCTATGAGTCAATTCAACAAATGAAATCAGGGAAAACGGTTCAACAAACCCTCGAAGAGTAAAATGATTATAACATTTACAGAAAATGCATGGGACGACTATCTTTATTGGCAAAAAACAGATAAAAAGGCAGTTAAAAAAATAAATTCCTTACTGAAAGAAATACGAAGAACTCCTTTTGAGGGAACGGGTAAACCGGAAGCACTTAAATACGACTTGTCAGGATATTGGTCAAGAAGACTTGAAAACGAACATAGGCTTGTTTATCAAGTGAGCGAAAATGAAATAATAATTTATGCCTGCCGATTTCATTACGACTAAAAAAAGGACTTTCAAATACAAAAATGCCTTCAATTTCCTTTAATCAATCTTTTTTTTAATTGTTTAATAATCCGCTATAATTTCAAACGAAAACCAAAAACAGGCAGTTGTCCCTGCATAAAATCCAAATCGAGAGAACGATCAAATCCCATTTTTACGTACATGTTCCACGCGGTTTGCATGGCTTTGGTGGTATGAATCACCACCTGTTGATTTTTATGAACCCGGGCCTTTTCGATGCACTCCCTGGTTAGTTGATAACCAATACCCAGTCCCCTGAAAGCCGGATCGACCGCCAACAAACGAAAACCGGAAGCGTTTTTTTCCTGCGTTGCTGTTCCACCCGAACCATAATACTGCATGTTGCTAAAATAAACCACCCCGCCGGCAATAATACCCTGCTCAGTAACTGCTACCAAAAGCTCGGCACCCGGCTTTTGGGTTTGTTGCCCAATGGTTGCCAGCATTTCGTAATAGGCTGGTTGTTCATCGGGTTTGGGAAAACCCTCGAGCTGTGAATATACCTTAACCATCAATTGACCTAAGCTTTCAAATTCATCGGGCCGGGCATTACGAATCTCAATTTTTTCAATTTTCATACATTGTTACCATTAAAAAGTCTAATAAATAATTAATTCACTTTATTACAATTAAAACCAAGTCAGACAAAGCAACAAAACAAACCCTACAAAACCAGCAAGCCCGATTTACGGAGCTGATTAAACCAGGGTTCCGCCTCCAAATCGATTTGAAACGTTTGATGAAAAGCTTCCGACCAATCGTTAAACGACTCCATTTTAACATCATTTAAACTACATTTTGTCAGGAAATTCACAATCCATGCTACTGTTTCTTTATCGGTTTCAATAGTTGCCGACTGTGCCGGGTTATTAATAAACAAGCGCGATTGTTTTCCATTTTCATTCAGTGAAACTTGTCCGCCAATCCACACCAATTGCCGGTTTGCCGGCTGAATGGGAAACTGACTCTTTAAAAAGTTTTTCACAAAACGTGGAGGAATATTTGCTGGCTTAATTTTAAAATCGAACCAACGGTGAACCGGCTGGTCGAAACCCATGCCATGCATAAAGTTATAGGTTGCTTTTGCCAGTCCCGGCCCAAAGTCGGGATGCTGCTCCTGAACGGGATCAAAAAAGGCTATTTCGTTATTGGCAAAGGGGTGTTTTTCTGTATCAAGAATGGTAATTCCGTAGCGCTCGGGCAATTGAGCCACCGGACTGTGAATGGTAAGCGCAAAGCGATGCCAATAAGCCGATTGGAATAAGCCCGCCTCGAAGAATTGTTTTACAATTTCGAGCGAATCAATGGTTTCCTGAACCGTTTCACCAGGAAAACCAAACATCAGGTAAGCATGTACCATGATGCCTGCTTTGGTAAAATTCCGGGTAACCTGAGCCGCTTTTTCAAGACTAACTCCTTTGTTCATCAAGCGTAACAAGCGATCCGATGCCGTTTCAATTCCTCCGGTAACCGCAATACAACCCGAAGCAGCCAGCAATTGACACAAATCGGCCGTAAACGCTTTTTCGAAACGGATGTTTCCCCACCAGGTAATTTGCAGCTTATGGCGAATAATTTCGATGGCCATACTTTTTAGTAAACCGGGAGGAGCGGCTTCGTCGGTAAAATGAAAACCGGTACTTCCCGTTTGCTTCATAATGGCTTTTAGCTTTTCAACAATAGCCTCAGCAGTGCCCGATTCGTAACGTTTAATGTAATCGAGCGTGGTGTCGCAAAACGCACAATGTGCCCAATAACAGCCATGAGCCAGGGTCACCTTATTCCAGTAACCGTCGGTCCACAGCTTGTGCATAGGATTCACGGTTTCAATCAACGAAAGGTATTTATCGAAAGTTAAACCGGTAAAGTCGGGAGTGCCCGTTTTTACAAAAGGAAGTGGCGGAATGTCTGTATTGTTGAAATGAATTAGCTGTTTATTTCTTAAACAGGTTGTACGTATTAATGCATCTTCCGATGTTTTACCATCAAAATAGTTCAGCAATTGAAGAAAAGGCTGCTCACCATCATCAAAAATCAGGTAATCGATAAACTCAAAAAAACGGGGCTCCTGAATGTCGCGTAATTCGGTATTCACATAACCTCCGCCCATAATAATTTTAACCTCAGGTTGATGCTTTTTCAAAAACTGAGCACATTTGAGTGCGCCATACAAATTGCCCGGAAAGGGAACGGTAAACCCAACCACAGCAGGATGATACTTATCAAGGTAAGTAGCAAACACTTCCAACAACATGGCATCTATCCGGTTAATTTCTTCTGCAAGTAAAGCTTTGTGTATGGGAGCAAAATGGTGTGCCGACTCGGACAAATGCTGTTTGTAACGAACCAGTTCGAAACCCTCGTCAAGATAATTCCGAATTAAATCGGCCAAATCTTCAATGTAAAGTGTTGCCAGATACTTGGCCTGATCGATGGTTCCCATGGTTCCAAACACCCACTCCAAATCGACCAGATTCTTAAACCGGGGACCTTCGGGCAAATACCTGCGCCCTACAATTTTAATGGCCAGATGCTGATTTTTGCCTTGCAAAAAAGCCATTACCGGTTCAATGGTTTCCAGGTAAAAGGTTTTCATCGAAAGTACTTTTTTATGAATACCGGCTACATTTTTGGTTTCAATTTCAGCAAAAACCTGTTCCAGTTCTTTGGCGGTAAACAAGGCGTTAATCAGTTCAATGCCCAAATCGGCCTGATGCACCACCTTACCCTGTTCCTGCAGGAACCCTTTCAGCACGGCTGTTGCCGGATAAGGCGTGTTTAATTGCGTTAAAGGAGGAGTTATCAATAAAATGGAATTCATAGCATCTTAATTTTTGTAAAAATAGAAAAAGCCCATCATTATTTTAGGTAACACATATAGAAAGCTTCTGATAAGTGAAAAATCCGTTGTTACTTAGCAGGCTTTTTGTACAAAGGGTTCCGGAATTTTACCATAAATAATTACATTTGTCTGCTTAAAAAACGAACAATTATGACTTCACGCCTTACTTTATTATTTTCATTACTACTGCTTTGCACATTATTTACCCATGCACAAAAGCGGAAGGAAATTCCACCTGAAAACCCAAAACTTATTGTAGGTATTGTAATTGAAGACATGCGTTACGATTACCTTTACCGCTTTTGGGATAATTTTGGAGAAGAAGGCTTTAAAAAACTGATAGGCGAAGGAACCCTGTGTAAAAATGCCAAATACAACTATTTATTGACCCAGACAGCCCCCGGATTTGCCACCATTGCTACCGGATGTGAACCGGCAGTTCACGGAATTGTGGCCGATCGATGGTACCAGCGTTTGCAAAACAACCGTACCTATGCAGTTTTCGATGAAAAACAACACTCCATTGGTTCAAAATACGATGTTTATCCCAACTCCCCCGTTAACCTGTTAACCACCACCTTTACCGACGAGCTGAAGCTTTTTAACAACGGTCGCTCTAAAGTGATTGGAGTATCGTTTAAACCCGAAGCCGCTATACTATCAACCGGTCATTTGGCCAATGCAGCGTATTGGTTCGACGATGCATCGGGCAATTGGGTAAGCAGTTCATACTATATGGATTCGCTCCCCGGATGGGTGAATGAATTCAACACAAAAAAATTCCCCGACATTTACCTCGAGCACGAATGGAGCCCTTTGCTTGCTTTAGAAAACTACAGCAATGGAGCAAAACTGGGTCTATCGAAAGAGATTGGTTTTTCGGAGAATAATAAATTTGCCAAACGAATTTCCTCCCTTGTAAAAAAAGATCTTCCCTACAGCGTATTAAAAGCCACACCTTTTGGACTAACCTTAACCAAAGACTTTGCTGTGTCGGCAATAATACATGAAGCTTTAGGAACCGATGAGTATACCGACTTTTTAAGCATTGGATTTGCTTCCACATCACGCGTTAGTGAATCGTGCGGACCCAATTCGGTTGAACTCGAAGATTTATACCTGCGGCTCGATGCCGAACTCGCCCACTTTTTACAATTCCTCGACGAACAGTTTGGAAAACACAATATACTGGTTTACCTCACATCGGATCACGGAACGTCGTACATTCCGCAAGATTTGCAGGCCCTTAACATTCCTTCGGGTGAGTTCAACGCCGAGCGGGCAGTTATGTTACTGGGAACCTATTTAAATGCTCTTTACGACAAAGGAAAATGGATTGCAGAATACCACAACAAACAAATTTATTTAAACCATCGCTTAATTGAAGATGCCAAACTAAATATTTCCGATGTTCAGCAAGTGGTTTCGCAATTTATGATTCAGTTTTCAGGGGTAGCCAATGCCATAACCGCAACTACACTGGAACAAACCAATTTCTCGAACGGTGCTTTTGCTGCCATGCAAAATTCGTTCAACCAAAAACGCTCAGGCGATGTGGTAATTAACCTGGAACCCGGATGGATTGAAAAAGGTTCGTATGTTTCGAGTGCCAATTCGGCCAATAATTACGATACCCATGTACCTTTAATCTGGTATGGCTGGAAAATAAAACGCGATCGTGTTTCCCGGAGCGTCAACATGCAGGATATTGCACCCACACTGTCAAATTTTTTGAATATTCCCTTCCCCAATGGAGCTACAGGTTCGGTAATTGAAGAATTGGAAGAATAAAATTTTACAAAGGGATTAGTTTTGGTTACGCTGGGAAACGTAAGCTGCAAACTCAGAAACCACATCAGAATTTATTTCGGCAGCGGTTCCCACCACCACCATATCGGCGCCAGCATCAAAAACTTTGGAAAGCTGTTCTGTTGTTTTTATTCCTCCACCCACTACCAGGGGAATACGGATATTATTCTTAACAGCAGTTATCATACGTTCTGAAACTGGTATTTGAGCGCCACTTCCGGCTTCGAGATATATAAGCTGCATGCCCAGCATTTCGCCGGCCATAGCCGTAGCCACAGCAATATCGTTTTTATCGTAAGGAATTGGAGCGGTATTACTCATATACGAAACCGAAGTACTAACTCCAGAATTTATCAGCAAATAGCCCGTAGGTATAACTTCCAAACCGGCTTTTCGAATCATGGGAGCTGCCTGTACATGATTTCCGATTAAAAACTCCGGATTACGGCCCGAAATAAGCGAGAGCAGCAAAATTCCATCAGCATTTTCAGATACATGCTGTACATTGCCTGGAAACAGGAACACCGGTGTTTGAGTATTCCGTTTAATAGCTGCAATAATTTGGGAAACACCATTAAACAAAAGGCTTCCACCAACAAGAATAAGATCAGGACCCGGGTTGTTGATTAAATTAACCAACAGCTTTTTTATGGATTCCGGTGTGTGTTTGTCGGGATCGATGAGTAAGGCAAATAATTTTTTGCCCTCTGAAAACTGTTTGTTAAAGTATTGAATCAACATGAAGCCAAGATAGGAAATCTTTACGATATTAATGAATCATCGGGACGTTTCAAGGTATAAGTCAGTATATCGTTTTCAAAAAAGCGGTATTTTATTTTAAAACGTGCCGGCGGATTCATTTTAGTAATTGACGATTCAAACTGCCCTTTATCCGGTTCCAATTGAAAAGGTTCTACAACCATGTCGTGAAAATCGAGTTCGCGCTCAAATATTTTAAACACGGCTTCTTTTGCGCTCCAACAGGCTGTCATTAAGGGTAAGCTGGTACACCATTCCCGTTCGGTATTGTTTAAAAATTTATGATTTATATTGGCCACACGCTCCGAAACTTGTTCGATATCGACGCCCGGATAATACTGGCTGCTGATAATAATGGCCACAAAATTCCGGGAATGCGAAATACTAATATTCAGTTTGCTCTCTTTTATAAAAGGTTTGCCGTGCGTTGAATAGGAAATAATTTTCCTCTTTTCAAGCATCTCGGTTAAAAGCACCCTTGTTGTGAGCCATTCTTTTTGTCGCGTGAGGTTCGATATTTTTTTAAAATCAGCTATTTCATCACTGCGCAAAGGGAATATTGTATGCAATAATTCCAGTTCTTCTTCTTTTTTCCATACACCCAAAAGCGTCCCCATAGCAATATGTTCCTTAACAACAAGTGCCATGTTAATTCCATTCAAAAGTTTCAATCAGATGCACCAGGTCTTTATTAATAAAATCAAGCACCGGTGCCAGGGAATCTTTATTGGGATACACTTCAAAATACAAAGCCCCTCGAATAAAATTATGTGTGCTGTCGGTTAAAAAAAACTGGGTGTTCGATGCCGCATCGCCTTTTATATCGTATAGAATTCCATATACTTTTTTTTCGGCATTCAAATACGGCGTTTCACTAATTGCATCAGCTTTAACCGTATGCTTGTAAACAAAATTACGCGAATCGTTCAGGTATTCCTCCAGATTATTGTCGATGGTTTTGTAGCTTAAGTGCAAGGTGGCATTGAATTTAGGGAACACCAAATTTATCCAGTACAGTTCCGGTTGAGTCTGTCGGTAATTAACCAAAACACTGTATACCGGATATTCAAAAGCATAAGGAAGTTTCTCCGGAGTTTGTTTGTACTCCCTTTCGGGCAAATCGATTCGGAAATAGCCTCGCGGTTTGGGTGTGTAGTCGCTATTGCATGATACACTTAACAGAAAAAGTGAGATAAGAAGTATAAAATAATTATGCATGAATCTGAGTTTTCAATTCGCCAAAAATAGCATATAACTTTTACATGCCTTGCTTACAACAATTGATTTATCTTTTAATGGAAGTTTTTATTTTTCGGATGCGTCGTTTATCCACTTCCTCGATGGTAAACGTGAGGTGCTGAAATTTTATTTTGTCGTATTTTTCAGGAAATTCCCCTTTTAATTCCAGAATAAAACCTGCCAGTGTTTCGGCGTCACCCTTTACAGCATCAAAAATGGTATTTTCGACTTCTACAATTTTGCAAAAATCGTTTAGCAAAGTTTTACCATCGAACAGAAAGTTATTATCGTTTATTTTTGAAAAATAGGTTTCGTCCTCGTCAAATTCATCGGTAATATCGCCTACTATTTCTTCAATAATATCTTCCATGGTAATAATTCCTGAAGTTCCGCCGTACTCGTCGACCACAACTGCCATATGGATTTTATCGGTTTGCAATTCGTTAAGTAATTCGTTAATTTTTTTTCCTTCGGGTACAAAATAAGGCTCACGAAGCAGCGACTGCCAGTTAAATTCGTCGGTTTCATTAATGTGCGCGAGCAAATCTTTTATGTATAAAATGCCTTTTACATCGTCGAAGGTTTTTTCATAAATGGGAATCCGGGAATAACCGGCATCAACCACTTCCCTAATAATTTTTGTAAAAGGTGTATCAATTTCCAGTGCAAGCACATCGACACGCGGACACATGATTTCAGAAGCTTCAATATTCCCATATTCAATAATTCCTTTCAAAATCTCTTTGTCTTCTTCAACTACATCGGTGGTATATTCAAGTACATTCGACAAATCGTTAAATAAAAAAGGAGGTCTTTTATGGTAGCGATTCTCAAAATATTTGTCCAAACCGGCTACTATTGTGATTAATGGTTTTAAAAAACGCTGAATTAAAAGCAGGGGAAAAGCCATGAGCAGCGCCCATTTATAGGTAAACTGACTGGCATAAATTCGGGGAATAAGTACGCCAAACAAAAAAACGAAAAATACAATTACCGACCCTTCTAATAAAAATTTATGCGTGAGGGAGCCTTCAAAATTTATCCAGTTTCTAAAAAGAAATACCATGCCCAGTATTAAAATCAGAATAATAATACTTTTCGAAACCAAAATAGTAGCCCAAAGTTCGTGAGGTTTTTGAATTAGCTTTTTAGCGGTTTGCACTTTCGGCTTACCTCCTTTTTGAATGGTATTAATTTCGTTGGCCTTAAGTGAAAAAAAAGCAAGTTCACTCCCTGAAAGAAAAGCAGAGCCTGCAAGTAAGACTATGGTAAGAACAATTCCCAGTGTAATTTGAAGGGTAAATGGATGAAAGGTAATATTAAGTACACTTAATATTACCCAACCAGAATAAGGATCACTTTCCAATTTTTCTTAAAGTTTTAGCAGTTATTAAAACGGAAGATCATCGGTTTCCAACGGTTCGTTAACCGAATTGCTATTGGGAGCTTCGCTGCTTGGCGGCGGCGTATTTCCTCCCCCGTCACCCGACGATTTACGACCCAACATTTGCATGTTGTCAACTACTATCTCCGTTACATAGCGCTTAACACCGTCTTTATCGTCGTAAGAGCGACTGCGAATTTTACCTTCGATATAAAGCGGATCGCCTTTTTTCACATATTTTTCAACCACATCGGCTAATCCCCGCCAAAAGACCAAATTATGCCATTCGGTTTGTGTTGTTTTATTACCCGATTTGTCTTTATACGTTTCGCTGGTTGCAAGCGGGAGTTGTGCAACGGCTACACCGCTTTCAAGATGCCTTACTTCGGGGTCTTTGCCCACATTTCCTACTAGTATTACTTTATTAATCATATCAGAATTTTTTTAAAGGGTTAAAATTAGGATTAAAATTACAAACTTTTAATGGAACCCCAAATTTTAGTTTTCATTATTTTTTTAATTCTTCCATTTAAATAGCGTTCAATAAGTTTTGGAAAAGCATAATCATCAAAATTACTGATTAATATTGACTTATATCCATTTATTTTAGGCAGGCTGGCCGAACCAAACAACAAGAATTTAGCGTGAATGGTTTGATGACTCAGTTTGTGCGATGCGGGTTCAAAATCATCGAGTAAAACCATTGGCTTTGGGGGCAGGCCCGCTTTTACTTCAGGCAAGTTTAAAAACGCATCCACTTCCATACTTTTTTCTAACTCAAAAAGAGGTAATTCGTACAAGCCTTTCCAAATATCGTTATTATCTCTTTTCTGAATTAAAATGTTTTTGCCATCGGTTACCAATAAATACATAAAATAACGCTGCCTGACTTTAGTTATTTTCGATTTTATGGGACGCTCTTCAACTGTTCCTTTAAGTTTTGCCTGACATTGTGAGGCAAGCGGACATATATTACACGAAGCTTGTCGGGGTGTACACACCATGGCTCCAAAATCCATAAGTGCCTGATTAAAATCGCCACAGTTCTGTACAGGCAAAAGCTGCGATACCAAATCATAGATTAGGGTTTTCCCTTTGGCTTTATCAACAGGTTCCCGAACATCGTAGATTCGGGAAATAATCCGGTAAACATTTCCATCAATAGCCGGAACTTTTTCGTTGAAACAAAACGAGGAAATGGCTGCGGCGGTATATTCGCCAATTCCTTTTAATTTTTGCAATTGTTTGGCCGTTTTTGGAAACATTCCCTTATAATCGGCAACTATTGTTTGAGCTGTCTGATGCATATTCCTGGCACGCGAATAATATCCAAGCCCCTGCCATACAAGCAAAACATCGTCGATAGATGCATTGGCCAAATGCTCCACAGTAGGGAATTTATCAATAAAACGATTAAAGTAAGGCAAGCCTTGTGCAATTCGGGTTTGTTGCATTATTATTTCAGAAACCCATATAACATACGGATTTTTTACTTGCCTCCAGGGCAGGTCCCGCATATTTTTTTTATACCACAAAGTCAAGAGAGTGCTAGTATTCACTGAAAAACAAGCTTATAAGTACAATTATTTTTTAGACAAAATTAATGGAATTGTTTTCATATTCAGAATTAAACATTTATATTTGCCAACACTTTTGAAAAAAATTAAATAATTGATATAAAAGGTTTTTAGAAATGACAAAAGCAGATATTGTTAACGAAATCTCAAAGAACACAGGAATTGAGAAAGTAACAGTTCAGAAAACTGTTGAGGCTTTTATGGAAAGCATTAAAACTTCGTTGGAAACCGGTAACAACGTTTACCTAAGAGGTTTTGGTAGTTTTGTAGTTAAGAAAAGAGCTGAAAAAACCGCCAGGAATATATCGAAAAACACCACCATTATTATTCCTGAGCATTTTATCCCATCTTTTAAACCTGCAAAAACATTTGTTAGCAAGGTTAAAAGCAGTGTAAAAAAATAATTAACATCTAAAATTACGAATTATGCCAAGCGGAAAGAAAAGGAAAAGACATAAGATGGCCACGCATAAGCGTAAGAAAAGGCTACGCAAAAACAGGCATAAAAAGAAGAAATAACAAACTCTTTTTTTTATAAGTTAAATTAATAAACCTATAGAGCATTGCCTCTTTAGGTTTATTATTTTTATAGGTTGTTTTTAAGCTGCGCTATACTAATATCTTCATTGTTAAAGTGATGGAATTGTGAGTAAGGAACTTGTGATAAACTCATCTTCTTCGGAAGTTGTAATTGCACTTTTAGAAGATAAGAACTTAGTTGAATTAAATAAAGAAAAAAATAATACCAACTTTGCAGTTGGTGATATTTATTTAGGAAAAGTTAAAAAGATAATGCCCGGTTTAAATGCGGCATTTATCGATGTTGGTTTTGAGAAAGACGCTTTTTTACACTATTTAGATTTAGGCCACCAATTTCGGTCGCTCGACAAATACGTAAAACTGGCTATCGAAAGCAAAAATAAAACCTTTCCTGTATCAAAGTTCCATTTGGAGCCTGATATCGACAAAAACGGTAAAATACAACAAGTTCTTTCTGAAGGTCAAACAATAATGGTCCAGGTGGCAAAAGAACCCATTTCGACCAAAGGCCCACGGCTAGCCTCTGAAATCTCCATAGCCGGTCGGAATCTGGTATTGATTCCTTTTTCGGATAAAATATCCATATCCCAAAAAATTAGTGATTTTGAAGAGCGTGATCGCCTGCGCAAACTGGTACAAAGCATTAAACCCAAAAATTTCGGTGTTATTGTCAGAACAGTTGCCGAAAACAAACGGGTAGCTGATTTGGATGCTGAATTACGCGGACTGGTCGAAAAATGGGAAGGAGCTTTTCAAAACCTGAAAAACAAACCCCCAAAACTGGTTTTGGGTGAACTAAATCGTACAACAGCCATTCTGCGCGATATGCTGAACGCTGATTTCAACAACGTCTACTTAAACGACAAAGTACTCTTTGCTGAAACCCGCGATTACATTAAGTCGGTTGCTCCCGACCGCGAAAAGATAATCAAACTGTACGATCGCAGTCAACCCATTTTTGAACATTTTGGTCTCGAAAAGCAAATAAAAGCCCTGTTCGGTAAAACAGTTGCCATCCAAAAAGGCGCTTACCTGGTTATTGAACACACCGAGGCACTTCACGTGATTGACGTGAACTCCGGAAACCGTTCCCAGTCGGGAAGCAATCAGGAAGAAAATGCCATTGATGTAAACCTGGTTGCGGCCAAAGAAATTGCACGCCAGTTAAGGTTACGCGATATGGGTGGAATTATTGTCATTGATTTTATCGACATGCACGACCCCGAGAATAAGCAAAAACTCTATGAAAAAATGAAAGAGTTTATGGCTTCAGATAGGGCAAAGCACCATATTTTACCCTTAAGCAAATTTGGACTGATGCAAATTACCCGTCAAAGGGTACGGCCTGAAATGTCGGTACAAACCGTTGAGCGCTGTCCGTCATGCAATGGATCTGGCGAAGTTACACCCAGCATTTTATTTGTCGACGAACTTGAAAATCACGTACGTTGGAGTTTACGAAAATACCGCTATAAAAAAGTGGTACTCACCCTTCACCCCTACGTGGCTGCTTACCTGAATAAAGGGTTCTTCTCTATTCATTTTAAATGGCGTTTAAAGTATTTGTTCCGCCTATCAATAAAAGCATCAAATGCAACCGCATTTCTCGACTATCATTTTTATGACCAGAAAGGCGACAAAATATTTTTTTAATTTGGTATAATCTTTGATAAAAAGATGCCGTTTTTATATATCTATATATTTCAATATTTAACAAATCGTTAATAAAGAAACCCCGGATTTTTAAAAACGGTTTTTATTAAACACTAAATTATGGGTATTATGAGGAAACTGATGAGGATTTTTTGGATACTGACAGTGATTGTAACAATGTTTCAAGCAGCACAATCACAAGTATTGCAACCCGTTAAATGGAAGTTCGAAACCAAACAAATTTCAGACACTGAATACGAACTCCTTTTTAAAGCCTCAATCGAAAAAAACTGGCACCTTTATGCACAGTGGCTTCCCGAAGGAAATTTTTCACTCCCAACACAATTTATTTTTGAAACCACAGCCGATGTGGAATTAATTGACACAGTAACTTCACTTTCAACTGTTCACGAAGCCTACGAAGAACTAGCCGGAGCAATGAGCCGCTACTATGACACTGAAGCTGTTTTTTCGCAAAAAATAAAAATAACCGGTGCCAATCCTCAGGTAAAAGGAATCATCGATTATATGACCTGCGACGATGAACAATGCATAAAACTGGACGAAGAATTTGAATTCCATTTAAACAGTTCAGCTACAATTCGAGCCGAGATTGAAGAATCCACCACCAAACCCGAAACCGGAGGTTCGCTGTGGGCTGTAATTATTGAAGCTATTTTATGGGGTTTTGCCGCTTTGCTTACCCCCTGCGTATTCCCGATGGTTCCCATGACCGTTTCGTTTTTCATGAAAGGTAGTCAAAACAAAGCCAAAGGAAGGTTAATGGCATCGACCTACGGTTTTTCCATCGTATTTTTATATACGTTCCCAATTGCGGTAATGATTGGTATTACTTATTTTATTGGGGGAGAATCAATAGCTATTGATGTTTTTAACTGGTTAAGTACCCACTGGATTCCCAATCTGCTTTTCTTTTTAATATTTATGCTTTTTGCGGCTTCGTTTTTTGGGGCTTTTGAAATTGTTTTGCCCAGTTCATGGGTAAATAAAGCCGATTCAAAAGTGGACAAAGGAGGCTTAATTGGAGCCTTTTTTATGGCAGTTACGTTGGTTCTGGTATCATTCTCATGCACCGGGCCCATTGTTAGTTCTGTAATTGTAAAATCGACCCAGGGAGCCATTTGGGAACCCATTATTACTATGTTTGCGTTCTCGGCTGCTTTTGCTCTGCCTTTTACCTTATTTGCATTCTTCCCCTCATGGCTCAACAAATTGCCAAAATCGGGCGGATGGTTAAATTCGGTGAAAGTAGTTTTAGGATTTATTGAAGTTGCCTTGGGATTCAAATTCCTGAGTGTAGCCGACCAAACTTACCATTGGGGAATTCTCGACAGGGAAATTTACCTGGCCATCTGGATTGTTACCTTTACACTTTTAGGTTTGTACCTGCTTGGGAAAATAAAATTTGCTCACGACAGCGATGTTAAATACCTTTCAGTTCCCCGTTTGGCTATGGCCATGTCGGTTTTTGTGTTTGTGGTTTACTTAATTCCAGGCATGTTTGGTGCACCTTTAAAAGCGCTCTCAGGATATTTGCCACCTCAGGCTACCATGGATTTTGACATGGAACGCATTGTCAGGGATAATGCAACAACCCCGAATTACACTGCCGGTAATCTGGAAAAAAACGAATTATGCGAAAAACCAAAATATGGAGATTTTCTGCATCTCCCACACGGAATTAAAGGGTATTTTGATTACGAACAAGGACTGGCTTGTGCAAAAGCACAAAACAAACCCGTTTTTATTGATTTTACCGGACACGGTTGTGTAAACTGCCGCGAAATGGAAGCCCGCGTATGGTCAGATCCTGAAGTGTTGAAACGCCTGAATAACGATTATGTGGTTATTGCTCTGTATGTTGACGACAAAACAAAATTGCCCGAAGACGAATGGGTTACATCGAGTTACGATGGCAAGTTGAAAAAATCGATTGGGAAAAAGTATGCCGATTTTCAGATTACCAAATTCAACATCAATGCCCAGCCTTATTATTGCCTGCTCGATCACGATGGCGAATTGTTAACAAAACCCAAGGCTTACGACTTAAATATTGATGCCTTTGTTGAATTCCTTGATAAAGGGGTTGAAGAATTCAAAAAACGAAATCAAAAAGAAACCAAGTACAACGTTTTGATATTCAATAATTAAACCATATAAATACTCTTTAAAAGTGAGATGCCACTGTTAAAAAAACTAAGTCATCTCACTTTTTTTATTAGCTTATTTGGCCGATACTTGAGTAATATCACGAAAATTGTTCCTATTTTTAATGTAAAATACATTGAGTAATTTAGCATTAATGAGAAAGCTACTATTTATTTTCTTATTGTCAATTAGCACACTGCAAATAAATGCCCAAGGCATTGTTGTAGTTAATGAAAACACTTCTGATAAGCAGACAATAAACCTCTCAGGTAATTTATTTTATTTAATCGATTCGCTCGACGCCTTTTCATTTAATCAAATACTGCTACCTGACTTTGAAAACCGCTTCACTCAATCGGCATACAGCACCTTTCTTTATAAGAAAAACAATTACAGCCAATGGTATAAGCTAAGTGTACTTAACAACTCAGCATTAGAGCAACATCTGGTACTAAGCATAAACAATCCGCTGATTAACAATATAACTTTTTTTTCGCAAAACGATTCTTCATACTATCACACCGGTTTAAATCACAATTACCACCAACGACCGGTAAATTTTAAAAACTATTTATTTAACATTACCCTTGCTCCCGGTGAGCAGGCGCTTTATAGTTTTAAAATATCAGGACAACTTTTTCCAACCTATATTCCCATCACACTTAGTACAAAAGCCTTTGTTGAAAAACAATTAACACGCTATGCCTTTTTGCAGGGAGCTTTTTACTGTATGGTAATTTTGCTGGTAATTCTTTTGTTACTTCTTTGGATGACAGAAAAAAACAAATCGTACCTGTTTTTTTTATTTATTCTTGTTTACCTGACTTTATTTATTCTTTGGCGGAATGGATTGCTTTTCCAATATGTTTTCCCAAACGCACCTCAATACTATCCTTTTATCAGAAAAACTCTTTTTACTTTAGGCCTTTTTCTTATAGCTGTTTTTCAATGGTATTATTTCAACATTGCAAAAAGCAAGCCCTTACTTGGCAAGGCTTTCCGCATTTATTTTATTGTTGCTATAGCGTATGGACTTTTTCAATACATAATCCCAAATTATGAATTCTATCAATATGGTATTTATGTGGTAACCATTTCGCTGGTACTAATATCGCTACTAAACATTCATCTGTCATTAAAAAATAAAAAACCGCTGACAAAACCCATTATTCTGATGGTGCTGGTTTTGTTGGCCGATGCCGTTTTACAACTTTTCTTTAAATTCAGCATTAAGGGATTTACCTTTATCGATATTCAGCTTACTTCGTTCACTGCAGTGTATATATTCGGTACCATTTTCTGGATTTTTATTTTAAAATTCCGTAGTTTCAGAACCGAACTGGTTGAGATGAAAAAAAATCTGGAACACCTGGTCGAAAAAAGAACCTTTCAGATTAATTCTCAAAAAGATGAATTAAAATCGCAACACGAAGAATTACTGCTTCAGAAAGAAACCCTGCAATCGCAACGCGAAGAACTTCGCGCACAAAAAGAATTGCTTGAAATTAAAAATCTTGAACTGGCAAAACTTTCGCTGGTGGCCAGCAAAACCGACAACCTGATTTACATTTTTAGCCCCGATGGGGAACTCGACTGGTTTAACAGCTCGTACAGCCATACCCTTGGGATAACTTACGACGATTACAAACAACGCGACGAGCGATTGAATATTCTTGAAATAAGTACCAACAACAATATACGCCACGTATTAAATACCTGCCTGCGTCAGAAAATTGTAGTGTCATACGAAACCAAAATGGTTGATGAAAACAACAACGAAAAATGGTATCAAACTACCCTTACACCTATTCTCGACCAGCGCGAAAATGTAAAACATTTAATTGCTATTGATACTGACATTACCAAACTTAAGCAGTACGAAGATGAGCTTGAACAACAGCAAAAAGACGCTGAGCATCAGAAAAATCTGGCTGTTAATCGTAAAGAGGAATTGGAAGAACGCCAAATTGAAATTTACGACAGTATTCGTTACGCCAAACGAATACAAACGGCTATTATGCCAAAAGTAAAACAAATTCAACGCGATTTTTACGACAGTTTTGTACTGTTTTTACCCAAAGATATTGTTAGCGGTGATTTTTACTGGTACCATCGCATCAACAATAAATATTTTATTGCAGCTGTTGATTGTACTGGTCATGGGGTTCCCGGAGCATTTATGTCAATTATTGGAACCTACCTGCTGAATTCAATCATCATTCACAATGGCATTACCGACCCGGCTGAAATTTTAAGGCAACTAAACCGGAAAATTAAAATTGCACTAAAAACAGATAACCATTCGCAAACCAGCGACGGAATGGATTTGGCCCTGGTGGTAATTGACAAAACAGAAAAAACACTGGAATTCTCAAGTGCCCTAAGACCAATGTATCTTTTTAACGGAGGTAATTTTATTGAAGTAAAAGGTGACAAAACGCCAATTACAAGCAGCATTTCAGGAACTTCAATAGCCTCGTTCACCAACCACCGGTATTCGTTTAACGAAGGTGATTTGTTCTACATTTTTTCAGATGGAATTATCGATCAGTTTGGAGGAAAAGTAGGTAAAAAATTCCTGACCAAACGCTTTAAACAATTGCTGTTCGAGATTAATCCTCTTTCGATGAAAGAACAAAAAGACATTATTAAACGTGCTTTCGACGAGTGGAAAGGAGAATACGAACAAGTTGACGATTTACTGGTTATAGGGATCCGCTTTAACGAACCAATGAATTTCTAGTCAGTTACCGGTTCAAACAAATGAAACTTACTCAATTTTCAGGAATCCTTCCTCGTACTTCTTAAATTTATCGGAAAGTTTTGCTAATAAAGCCGATAACTGGCTAATGGATTCTGTTGTTTCCGGAGTAACCTCCTGCCCTTTCAACCTCAATAAAAAATAGGCATAAATGCTGTCAATAACCGATTGAATTTCATTTTCAGTATTTTGCTGCTTTGCCATTATTTCATTTAAAACCGGAAGGATTTTTTGATACAGGGCAACATAATCCATATGTTCTTTATCCTGCAAAAGATAGCGATGAAAATCGTAAAGTTCGTTTATTTTATTGGTAATAAAACTTAAGTGTCCTTTTTTGTGTAGTTGCTCATCGTGCATCAGTTCGGCCAAACCAAAGTACCAGTTTTTAATTTCATTTTGCGCTTCTCCTTCTACCCGATATCGTGATATCAACTGCGTTTCAAGTAATTCCTTATCAAGATTACAGGCCCGGATTAAATCTTCGACCTGATACATGTAAATCAGATATTCCCCAATATTACTGGTTCGCTTTTCTTTTGCTATAAACATTCTTCTTTTAAAATTGAATCAGAAATAAAATTAAAATTTACCAGCTACCACTGGCACCACCACCGCCAAAACTTCCGCCGCCAAAACCGCCAAAGCTGCTTCCGCCACCGCCAAAACTTCCCGAACCTCCCGAGAAATTACTCCAGCCCGAACTTCTTCCGGAACTGCCTCCTAAAAGAAATAAAGCAGCCCATAAGGGCAAATTGCTTTTTGAACCAGCAGTATAATGTTTGTTCTTTTTAGCCCGGCCAAAAGCACTTATAAAAGTGAATAAGAAAATGATTAACACAATAATAAAACCGGCAATACTATCGCCCGATGCAGTTTGCTCTTTGTAGCCATCAGCGGTAAACTCACCTTTGGTTAATGCAATACAAACATCCACAGCTTTGTCGATGCCCTGGTAAATGTTTCCTTTTTTAAATTCAGGAATCATTTCGTTATCAATAATACGATTGGCTGTAATATCGGGAATTACAGGTTCAATTCCATAGCCGGTTTGCAAAGTAATTCTACCGGGGGTTTCGTCTTTGGGTTTAAAAACGATAACAATTCCGTTGTCGAAACCCTTTTGTCCAACTCCCCATCCCTCGCCCAAACGCTGGGCAAAATCGGCCACATCATAGCCCAACAAATCGTTGGTTGTATAAATTAAAACCTGGGTCGATGTTTCGTTGCTGAACTGATGTAGTTTTTGTTTTAAGGCCTCTACCTCCGACTGAGAAAAGACTTTTGCATTGTCAATAACCAGTTGTTTTTCTTGTGGTTTCAAAAATATATCGTTAGCCTGTGTTGCATTTAAAAAAGCAAATAATACAACTAAGCCTGTAAAAATGTATTTTTTCATGTGTTGAAAATTTTATCCGAATGAAATATCGTCCGACAGTTCGTTTTTATCGTCGCTTTGATAGTTAAAATGTTTATTCAGTTGCTCACCCGCCAAAAGTATTCCTTGCTCGAGCCCGCCGGCAAAATCGCCGGTTTTAAAATGAGACAGCATGGTTTCTTTAATCTGCTCCCAAAAGTTTTCGGGTACTTTTTGATTGATTCCCACATCGCCCAAAATGGCAAACTGCTTGTTTTCAATAGCCAGATAAAAAAGCACGCCATTGCGAAGGGCTGTTTTTTGCATCTGCAAGGCATCAAATACCTGAGCAGCCCTTTCCAATACATCAATCTTGCAGGATGTTTCAAAATGTACCCTTATTTCGCCCGATGTGTTTAACTCGGCCTGCTTAATGGCTTCAGTAATTTGTTTTTTCTGTTCGGTGTTAAAAAAATCTGCTGCTTTCATTTTTTTGGTGTTAATACATAGTTAACGAATAAGGAAAAATAACATACCTAATTCCATGGTATTGTTACTGGGGAATGTACTTCCCCAGACATTTTATTAAAAGTTAACTTCAGGTGCTTTTTGAGCTTCGGCAGCAGCCTGAAAATAGGCTTTCTTCTCGAACCCTGCCATGTTGGCTAAAATATTCTTCGGAAATAAGCGAATAAAAGCATTGTAGGCCTGCACGGTTTCATTGAACTTACGACGTTCCACTGTTATTCGGTTTTCAGTTCCTTCTAATTGTGCCTGTAAATCTAAAAAGTTTTGGTTGGCTTTTAAATCAGGATAACGCTCAACTACAACCATAAGGCGCGATAAAGCAGAACTCAAACCATCCTGTGCTGCCTGAAACTGCTGCATACTGTTTGCATCCAGATTGGTTGGATCGATGGTTACACTGGTTGCTTTTGAACGGGCTTCAATCACTCCTTCTAAAGTTTCCTGTTCGTGCGAAGCATAACCTTTTACCGTATTTACCAGATTAGGAATTAAATCGGCCCGACGCTGGTACACGTTCTCCACCTGGCTCCAGGTTGCTGTTGTTGCTTCTTCCATAGTAACCATGGTATTATAGGTGTTTTTAAACCACGAAAAAGAAAGAAATACAAAAAGAACAATTACTCCAATAATTATCCACTTGCTGTTTTTTGAGTTCATTTTATTTTAGTTTTAAGTTTTTACTCGGAATATAGACGGATGTTCTATCAAATTACATACAAATTGAACGAAGAACGTGTTTTTTATAAAAATGGCCGCCAAGTTGGCAGCCATATCCTATTTTAATTTAAGGTCTCTTCGTCCCAAAGCGGCCCCCATTGAATTTCGGTAAGCTCATCGTCTTCAAACCAAAGGTTCATTGCCGATTCCCAAAGCGAAACCAACGTACTTTTCACACCGTCTTCTTCGGGTTGTTCTTCGATTTCCATTTCACCCAAATCGAATTCTTTAACAAATTCCGTAATTTCATTGATTGTTAATCCCATCAACTTTTTACCTGCCAACATAACGTCTTCATTACTTATAGCAATGGCCAGCAACATGTCATCGTCACCAAAGGAGAGCGACATTTCAACTTCATCAAAATGCCAAACAATGGTATTGTCTAATTCAGGATCTTCTTCTTCAAAAACTTCAATTTCATCGGGCTCACCCAAAATTGCTTTAACCTCGTCGCGTTTCATTCCAAACCGGATGGAACCTATTCCGATACCGATTTCAATATTTTTTAATTGCTTGTCCATTGTTATAATCTCCTGAAATAAATTTTAATATGGCTGCAAGTTACGTCAATTTATGCATAAATAGGAATTTCCTTAATTTTTTTATTTCGCCAAAGAAAATTTTCAAACGTTAATAAAAAATTCCATCAACTTATTTTCATTCTAAAACAATTTGTCCAAATGCGTGTTTGGAACAACAAATAGCAGCATGAGAATTATGACAATTAAAGCCATCTGGAACGGTGAAATAGTAGCAGAAAGTAATGACACCATAATTGTGGAAGGCAATCACTATTTTCCACCGGAATCAATTAAAAAGGAATATTTTAATCCCAGCGACACTTTTACCTCATGCTATGTTAAAGGAAAAGCCCGCTATTTTAATCTCACCGTAAATGGTCAAATAAATTTTGATGCTGCCTGGCATTATCCAAAACCTTTTGAAAAAGCAGCTCATATAAAGAACTATATCGCTTTCTGGAAAGGTGTTCAAATTGAAATTTTATAAAGCTGAGCTATTTTTATTAATTTTACCACAAAATTGTACCATGTCAAATCATAAATTATTATATGTCGATGACGAATGGGTTAACCTGCAACTATTTAAATTCAGTTTTCAGGACGATTTTACCGTTTTTTTAGCCAGTTCGGGCCAGGAGGCTCTTGAATTGATAAATAAAGAGCAAATTCAAGTTGTAATTTCTGATTTAAGAATGCCCGAGATGAATGGCATTGAGCTGATTAAACAAATTAAAAACAATAATCAAGCAGCTGTTTGCATGTTACTTTCTGCATATCGCATTTCAGAAGCCATTGAGATGGGACTCGACGAAGCGCTAATAGAGCGCTATATTGCAAAACCCTGGAGTAAAGCTGATTTATTAGAATATTTGAACAACATTTTTGCTAAACTTGACTAATTTTTTTCGATGTTGTATCGAAAGAGAATTTCACTTTCGCTATTTTTAAGTCAATACACGCTTTTTACTCCTTCCATTACCTACCAAGCCCTTTAATTTCAACTTACAAATGGTAATATTCTTAATATTATAATTACGCCAACCGAACTGTCCATAGAATTATCCTGACAAATCGATTTAAAATATGGTTCTTTAATAAATAAAAGATAATTTTGTACGGCTTTGAACTTAAAAAACATTAGGTAACCTTTGCCACAACAACTTGTTAATACTACCAAACACATACAAATAGTAATTTTTTGATAAAATCTTAAAAACGATGACTAACACTGCAACAAACAAAGCCGCCGACAACATCAGAATTTTATCGGCTGCCATGGTAGAAAAAGCCAAATCGGGACATCCGGGCGGAGCCATGGGCGGAGCCGATTTTATAAATATTTTGTATAGCGAATTTCTTAGGTATAATCCCGGCAACAGAGCCTGGCCATTTCGCGACCGTTTTTTTCTCGATCCGGGTCACATGTCGCCCATGTTATACGCCCAATTAACTTTAACCGGAGCTTTTGATACTGCCGATCTAGAGCAGTTTCGTCAATGGGGAAGCGTAACTCCGGGTCACCCCGAACGCGATATTCAAAGAGGTATTGAAAACACCTCAGGCCCTTTAGGCCAAGGACATACCATGGCTGTTGGAGCTGCAATAGCAGAACGTTTTCTGGTAGCCCGCTTTGGCGAATGGATGGCCCATAAAACCTATACCTTTATTTCGGATGGTGGAATTCAGGAAGAAATTTCACAGGGTGCCGGACGTATTGCCGGTCATCTGGGGCTTTCGAACCTGATAATGTTTTACGACTCGAACGACATTCAGCTTTCAACAAAAACATCGGTTGTTACCTCTGAAGACACCGAAGCAAAATACAAAGCCTGGGGATGGAATGTGATAACCATTAACGGTAACAATGCCGATGAAATTCGAACTGCACTCAAAAAAGCCCATGAGGAAAAAGAAAAACCAAGCCTGATAATTGGCAAAACCATTATGGGTAAAGGTTGTATTACCGAAGCGGGAGATAATTTTGAAAGACAAACCAAAACGCATGGTCAACCCATCTCAGCAGCGGGTGCCTCGTTTGCCAAAACCATAGCGAACCTGGGAGGAAATCCTGAAAATCCGTTTATAATTTTTGACGAGGTAAAAGAATTGTACAAAAAAGTGCACGCTGAAAAAGAGGCACAGGTTAAAGCACATCAACAAACAGAAGCTCAATGGCGCAAAGCAAATCCCGAACTGGCTGCCAAACTCGATCAGTTTTTAAGTGGATCGGCACCAGCCATTAATTACGCTGAGATTATTCAAAAAGAAAATCAGGCCACGCGCGCGGCTTCGGCAAATGTATTGGCTGTACTGGCCGACAAGGTAGATAATTTAATTGTAGCCTCAGCCGATTTGGCCGATTCAGACAAAACCGAAGCATACCTAAAAAAAACCAAAGCTTTTAGCAAAGGCGATTTTACCGGGAAGTTCCTGCAAGCTGGTGTAGCTGAACTTACACTGGCCGCTATTTCGAATGGAATTGCTGCACATGGTGGTTTGTTTGTTGCCTGCGGAACCTTTTTCGTTTTTTCAGATTACATGAAACCTGCCGTGCGTATGGCCGCACTAATGGAATTACCGGTAAAATATATATGGACACACGACGCATTCCGTGTAGGTGAAGATGGCCCAACACATCAGCCGGTTGAGCAGGAAGCACAAATACGTTTAATGGAACAGTTGCATAACCATTCGGGCAATCCAAGTTTATTGGCTCTGCGTCCGGCCGATGTGAATGAAACCACCGTTGCCTGGAAACTTGCCATGGAAAACACAAAAACGCCAACAGCACTTATTCTTTCGCGTCAAAACATTACCAACCTGCCTGTTGCAGCCGATAAGGCCTTTGAATCAGCTTTAAAAGCAGGTAAAGGTGCTTATATTGTTCAGGATTGTGAGAATCCGGATATTATATTTGTTGGCAACGGATCGGAAGTTGCTACTTTGGTTGCCGGAGCAGAACTATTGCGCCAGGAGAATAATTTAAAAGTAAAAGTGGTTTCGGCTATCTCAGAAGGTTTATTCCGCCAACAATCGGCTGAATACCAACACTCGGTTCTTCCGGCTAAAACACCTACTCTGGGCTTAACCGCCGGATTACCCTCAACCTTGCAAGGTTTGGTTGGAGCCTTTGGAACCGTTGTTGGACTAAATCATTTTGGTCACTCAGCCCCTTATACCGTGCTTGATGTAAAACTTGGATTTACAGCCGAGAACGTTAAAACTAAAGCGTTAGATTATTTGAATCAATTATAAATAAAAGACAAGATAAACCGGTACTAATTGCCGGTTTATTTTTTCATACAAAACTTTTCAACAACCGACTGAATCTTGGATATTAAATAAGGTTTGGTAAGCAGTTCGTCGAATCCTGCCGAGTTAAATTCATCGAAAAAATCGTTGGGATTGTGTGCTGTGAGTGCTACAATAGGAATAGCAGCTATAGTTTTATCAGAAAGATTACGGATATATCTGGTGGTTTCCAAACCATTCATTACCGGCATTTCAATATCCATTAATACCATATCAAAATGAGTTTGCTCCAGCAAACCAATAGCCTCTTTACCATTACCGGCCATTTTAAATTCGCAACCAATTTCACGGGCTATTTCGCCCAATAACACACGATTAATAAAAATATCGTCGACAATTAACAAAACAGGTTTTGCCATTTTATGAAGTTTAATTATATTGGTTTGCTTGATTTAACCTACTATTTATAAAAGGATGATTATGTAATAAAATAATTATTGTACATTAAACATTTATATCGTTTTTAAGTTTATAGTATAAAATAAACACCATGAGCCAGCCCGAAAGTAATAATTTAAGTGAATTTCTAAAAAACTTTCCACGTCAGGAAATAATTGAAACACTCAACACCATCGACCAAAAAATAGGGTCGTTACATACCATAAGTTCCAAAGATTTTTTGTTCTTTAATAAACTGCTTAAAGATTATTACAAGCATATAAAAGAAATTGCAGATAACAATACTACGCTAAGCACTTTTTTTAAAAAAGAACTGAATAAGTTTGCAGAGCAACTGAATATAAAGAATCAGAATCAACAAAAAAACATTGCGCAAATAAAAGAAACCGGTAAACAGATTGAAGATATACTTACGCTTACCTTTTCGCAAATCGATCTAATTATTGTCCCCTTTAACAATTACAAACAAAACCTGATAACATTAAAATACCTACTGGCCAATTTAAAACTACATTTTACTTACATTAACCTGCCTAATAAAACAGAATTACAAAGCAGTGTAAACACACTAAGTCAAAGCATCGATACCATTCAGCAAAAATTTGAAGTGGCAGGTTCCGGATCCGATTCACTGAACAATCAGATTATCGAATTAAAAGACAATTTATGCATAACCAAAACCCTGGGTATAAAAGAAACAAGTGAGCAACTCCGAAAACTATCCATTCAAATAAAAAAAATACTTTTCGACGAATATTGGTCCGACGATTTTATTAGTGAGCTAAATCGCAGAACCCAAAACTGCTTTGCCAACATGGGCGAAATAATTACAAACATTCAGTACCATGACATCATCAGGCAAAAAATGGAACACATCCAAACCTCGCAAAAGGAACTGATTAAAGGTCTTAGCGATTTAAAAGCATCAGAAACACCCGATAAAAGTCTGGAAAACCAGCTGGGTTTTATTGCAAAAATTCCTGAAATTACCGACATTCAGGTAGCCCAGTTGCTTTACACCAATAAAGATTATCAAACTTCAATCGAAAAAATCACCAGCAAACTGGTTGAAGTAGGGCGCGAGATGAAGGAGCTGAACAACCTGTATAAAGTTATTATTTCAAACAGCAATCAGTTTGAAGATGTGTTTATTAGCGACGCAAAGGAAGCTCAACAACATTATTTTAATTTTATGAACCAGTCGGAAGAAGACTGGATTCAATCGCTCAACAAAATAAACGGGCTTTTTGATGTTTATTATTCCCTTAAAAAGGAATTCGGCGAAATTTTCATCAGTGAAAAAACCCTGCGCGGAGAAATAAAAAACTTTGAGGGTTTAATAAAAGCCAACGGAAAAAATTTTGGCCACGAACTCATGCGCCGCTTGTTATTGTTGTTATCGGAACTACAAATGAACTCCAACTCGCTAAAAACCAACCTAAACCAAATTACACAGCATTTTGCCAGTTTGCAGGATTTACTCAACCCTTTCAACACGAATCAAAAAAATGACACTAATATTCACGACAACCTGTTGACGTTATCGAGCAGTTTTAATCACATAAAACAGGTAGGTCAGCAATACGGTAGTTTGAGCTTAAAAATATCTTCTGAAATTACGTCAAGCTTTAAAAGCATCGAGTATTACAATTACTTTAAAAATACTGTCGAAGAAATTGTAACCTTTTTGAACGAAATCAATAAAAAAGTAAATTACGACAACCTTAAATCATTTATTGGCGACAATAAAGATATACTTAAACAAATTGAAAAACTCTATACCATGCAGAGTGAACGCGATATTCATCAGCAAATGGTTGAAACGGGAGGAATTTCAGCAATCAACAGCCAACAAAACAATGATGATTTAAACGATGATATTGAATTATTTTAAATAAATTTAAACGATTAAGTTTCAAAATTTAAGCTTCGACCTATGAAAGAGTTTACACTTACTGCCACCAAGGACAAAAGTGCAGGCACAACCAACCTGACCCTGCAAGGGAAACTAAATGTTTCCCACATGACTGAATTGCATAAAGAGCTTCAAAAAGCTACCAAAGGCAGTAAAAAAATAAAAATTACCCTGTCAAAAGTTGAAGATGCCGATGTGTCGACCATCCAACTACTCAAAGCTTTTGAAAATACCTGCATAGCAAATAAAATTGAAACCGAGTTTCAGTTAAACCTGCCTGAAGATATTGAAAACCTGTTTACAAAAGCAGGACTATCAAACCTATTATAATTAACAAACCTAAAATCCATTTTAAAATGGGAAAACGAATTCTGATTGTTGACGATTCCGAAAGTATACGCGAGGTGGTTAGCTTCACCCTCGAAAACGCCGGACATGACGTATTAAAAGGAGTCGACGGGCAAGATGCCCTGAAATTTTTAGATGGTAGTAATCTCGACCTGATTATTACTGACTTGCACATGCCAAATATGGATGGTATTGAATTCATTAAAAACGTGCGTTCAAAACCCGATTACCAATTTGTTCCCATCCTGTTTTTAACCACAGAATCGCAAACGGCAAAAAAGATGGAAGCCAAAGAAGCAGGCGCAACCGGTTGGATAATAAAACCTTTTGTTCCTGAAAAATTATTAGCCGCCATACAAAAAGTTGTAAGATAATGGAAAAATTCAGAGAAAAATTCGTTGAAGAGGCAAACGACCTAATTAACGAACTGGAAAAAGTACTTCTTGAGCTTGAAAGTCAACCCAACAATGCAGAATTAATTCAGCAGATTTTCAGGGTAATGCATTCACTCAAAGGAGGAAGTGCTATGTTTGGGTTCAATAAAATGGACAAGTTTACGCATCACCTCGAAAACATCTACGACCTAATCAGAACAAACAAACTGGCCATAAACAATGATATACTGAACATCACTCTGGCGTCAGTCGATCATTTGCGTAGCTTGATTCAGGAAAAAGATGATTCTGAAAATACCAACCGGGTTCAGCACGATCTGTTGCTTAGCAAAATACTTGAAATTATAAACGAAAACGTGATGGGCGAAGAAAACGCAAAAACCATGCAGCCCATGACACCCCGCAACAAAAAAGAACACGCAACATATTACATCAGCTTTAAACCCCACCCCAACATTTTTAACTTTGGAACCAATCCGCTTTACCTAATTGACGAACTGGTTGATTTAGGACAAGCCATGGTATTTCCCCGATTCGACAAACTTCCGGGAATTGACATTTTGGAACCTGCTAACTGTTATTTATACTGGGACATATTTTTAGCAACCAATCAAGGGATTAATGCCATTAGCGAAGTATTTATTTTTGCCGACGAGCAATGCGATTTAACCGTAAAAAAAATCTCAGAACTTAACCTTATTGAGGAAAATTCATTCATTGGAATCATTGAAAAAGCGGTCCAAAACAAACAGGAGATAAATATTGACGAGTTGGTAAGCCTTACCAACGACCTGGAAAAAATTTATGAAAAAGAGAAAGAAACCCAATTGCAGGCTAAAATTACAACGACAGCCGACACAAATATTAGCAGTATCAGGGTTTCGTCAGAAAAACTCGACAACCTGATAAACTGGGTGAGCGAATTGGTTACCATACAGGCTCGGTTAAGCCTGTTTGCCCAGGAAACCGAAACCAATGGTTTATTGGCCATATCAGAAGAAGTTGAGAAAATATCGCGCCGTTTACGCGACGATGTATTTAGCATTCGCCTGATTCCCATCGAAAATATGCTAACCCGCTTTCATCGTTTGGTGCGCGAACTATCGCAAAACCTCGACAAAGATGTGGTTTTCAAAACTGAAGGAACCGATACAGAACTCGACAAAAATATCATCGAAATGTTATCAGACCCCTTGATGCATATTGTTCGCAACAGCATGGATCATGGAATTGAATCGAAAGCTGACCGTAAAAAAATGGGGAAACCAGCAAAAGCTACCATCCTGCTAAAAGCTTTTTATTCGGGAACCAACGTAATTATTCAAATATCGGACGATGGAAAAGGTATTGACCCCGAACAAATAAAAAAACATGCGCTAAGCAAAGGGCTTATTGCCGCCGATGTTGAAATATCGAAAAAAGAGACCCTGGAATTGGTATTTCTCCCGGGTTTTAGCACAGCAAAACAAGTAACCAAAGTTTCTGGCCGCGGAGTTGGAATGGATGTGGTAAAACGTAAAATTGCCGAGATTCGTGGTGAAGTTGACCTCGATTCTGAAATAAACAAAGGAACTACCATTACCATCCGATTGCCGTTAACCCTTTCCATCATCGATGGTTTACTGGTTCAGATTGGTGAAACCAAATTTGTTATTCCCCTGTCTTCAGTCGACAAAGTATATGAATTCAAGCATGAAGCTTTGCTCAATGCAGTTAACCATCTTATTCGTACCGACAATAACGAAGTGGCTTATCTGAACCTGAGGAAATTATTTGAAATCGATGGTACACCTCCTGAAACTGAACATGTTATTGTGGTTCAATACAGCGATGTTCGCATTGGTTTATCGGTCGATAACATTATTGGTCAATACCAGGCAGTACTTAAACCTTTGGGCAAAATGTACAAGAATCAGCAATCCATTTCAGGCGCCACTATTCTTGGCGACGGAACCGTTGCACTGGTACTGGATACCAACAAACTAATTACACAATTTGCAAACAGCGAAATAAAAGTTGGAGGTTAATATGGAAGAAAACGAAATAAAAACAAACGAAAACATTACTACATTCTTATCGTTTCAATTGGGAAAAGAATTTTTTGCCGTTAACGTGGCCAAAGTTCTCACCATTCTCGAGTTAAAACCCATTACCAAGGTTCCCAATGCTCCCGAATTTATGCGGGGTGTAATTAACCTGAGAGGAAATGTGTTGCCGGTAATCGATATGCGCATTAAATTTGGTATGCCTCCCACCGAATTTACCACCAATACCTGCATTATTGTTTTAAACGTTATCATCGATGAAGAAAACGTGCAACTCGGAATTCTGGTAGATGCTGTGGATGAAGTACTCGAAATTAAAGACCATGAAATTGAGGCATCGCCAACCATTGGTACAAAATATAAGGTAGAATTCATACAGGGAATGTACAAACTTGAATTAGGATTCATTATGCTATTGAATATCGATTTAATTTTTAACACCCAGGAACTGCTCATTGCAAAAGAAGTTGAAAACAAAACCGAATTGGTCGAAGAAACAAAAAAAACTAAAAAATAATCGAAGTACCGGATATGGATCGCGACATGTTCCAAAATATTTATCGCTCTACGCTTTCAGATAAAGAGTTCACCCAATTAAGCAATTTTATACAAACAAATTATGGCATTAAAATGCCACCGGCTAAAAAAATTGTTTTGCAGGGACGCCTCCAAAAAAGACTTAGAGAACTTCAGATTCCCGACTTTAAAAGCTATGTAGAATATGTTTTTAGCAAAGGGGGGGAAAATGAAATCATTCACATGATGGATGTGGTTTCGACCAATAAAACCGACTTTTACAGAGAACCCGTTCATTTTGAATTTCTTGAAAAGGAGTTATTACCAATGCTGGCTCAAAACAAAACGCGAGGAGTTATCAAAGTATGGAGTGCCGGCTGCTCGTCGGGTGAAGAACCTTATACACTGGCTATTGTTTTGCAGGAATTTAAAGAAAAAAATCCGGGATTCGATTACCACATTCTGGCTACCGACATTTCAACTCAGGTGCTCCAGCAAGGAGCCAATGCAGTTTATAAAGAGGACAAAATAGCCATAATACCCAACCACTTAAAAAAGAAATACTTTTTACGGTCAAAAAACAGAGAGTTGTCTCAGGTTCGGGTAGTTAAAAATTTAAGAGACAAGCTGTCGTTTCAGCGTCTGAATTTTATGGATACAACTTACCACATTAATGATTCGTTTGATATTATTTTTTGCCGGAATGCACTTATTTATTTTGAACGGCCTAACCAGGAGATCGTTATAAATAAACTGGTTAACAAACTCAAACCCGACGGTTATTTCTTTTTAGGCCATTCTGAATCAATTACCAATATGCATGTTCCATTAAAAAGTGTAAAGCCAACCATATTTAAAAAAACTTAATTCGCAAACCCATGCTTTCAGATAAAGAATTAATTGAGGTATTAAAAAAGAGACTTGAACAAGCGCAAAAAAATCAGGAACTGGTTGAAGAACAACGCACAGAACTGCAACTGGTAAATGGCAAATTAGCGGAATCAGAAGCATTAAAAAGCCACTTTATATCGAATATCACCAACGAGATAGTAAATCCTTTTGCTTCAATTTTAGGCTTGTCGAAAAATATTATTGCCTCAAAAGACTCCGATATAGCCAAAATTAAAAGCATGGCCGAATTAATTCATTCTGAAGCCTTTGAACTTGATTTTCAATTGAAGAATATTTTTACCGCAGCCCGTATCGAAGCGGGGGAATCATCGCCCGAATACATAAAAACCGACATAAACCTGCTAATAACAAGCATTATAAGTGCTTATAAATACAAGGCAGAACAAAAACAGTTAAAAATAAATTTTTCTTTTGAACTTGGTAAAGAATTTGAAACCGCGCATTATTTCAGAACTGATCCGGAAAAACTCAAACTGATTCTCTCTAATTTACTGAGTAATGGAATCAAATACAGCAATGCGGCAAATAAAATTGAAGTGAAAGCCTGGGTCGAAAACCGCACCTTAAAAGTTATGGTTAAAGATTATGGCATTGGTATCGATAAAAAGAATCTGGAACTAATTTTCGACCGGTTCAAACGTGTCGACAGCTCAATTAATTCATTAAATCCAGGACACGGACTTGGCTTGTCGGTTACCAAAGCGCTTATCGACCTAATGAATGGCGACATTGAAATAGCCAGCAAACGGCACATTGGTTCCATATTCACCATATCCATTCCCGAAAGTGATTCAACCGAAAACGACGGGTACGCTTTAGATGGAAACGAATTTATTTTTGGCGATAGTGATGATGAAGTCTTCTGAAAAAAACAACCTACTTAAATCACATTACCTGTATCCTGCAGCGCTTTTTGCCGAGCCTGAACCTCATATGGTTGATACCATTTTAGGATCGTGCGTGGCTGTTTGT
Organism: Bacteroidetes bacterium HGW-Bacteroidetes-4; assembly: GCA_002840905.1. Classification (GTDB taxonomy): domain Bacteria; phylum Bacteroidota; class Bacteroidia; order Bacteroidales; family SZUA-534; genus GWE2-40-63. The sequence continues at coordinate 56,357 of PHDD01000008.1, forward strand.
TTGTACGATCCGGTTAAAAAAATTGGCGGCATCAATCATTTTATGCTTCCTTTTTGGAATGGAACCGGCCTGGCATCGCCAAAATACGGAAACATTGCCATACAAAAATTGTTAGACAAGATGCTGGCTTTGGGTTCCGAAAAAAAAAACATACAGGCCAAGGTATTTGGAGGTGGCGAAGTAGTTGAAACCAAATCAAACTTGTTCCGGATTGGCGAACGCAACATTGAAATTGCGCTAAAAATGTTACAAGAACAAAAAATACATATTACGGCAAAAAGTGTAGGCGGCACCCTTGGACGAAAAATACGCTTCAATACTGAAACCGGGGTAGTCTTAATGAAGTTAATTCAAAAACAACACTCCTGAAATTATGTCAGAAAAAATAAAGGTCCTAATAGTTGACGACTCCGCTGTTGTCCGGCAAACTTTAGCAGAAATCTTAAATACCGATCCTACCATTGAAGTGATGGGCGTTGCAGCTGACCCTTATTTTGCTGCATCACGTATTGCGCGCGAAGTTCCCGATGTAATTACTCTCGACATTGAAATGCCGAGAATGGACGGACTTACTTTTTTGCGTAAAATAATGACCCAACACCCTATTCCTGTGGTTATTATTTCGAGTTTGACCGAAACCGGAACCGAGACTGCCATTAAAGCGCTGGAATATGGAGCAGTTGAAATAATTACCAAACCCAAAATGGGCACTAAAGAATTTATCGAAGAATCGAAAATTCGCTTGCGCGATGCGGTAAAAGCAGCTGCTGCAGCCAAACTTTCGCGTAAAAAAGTAATTGTTCAACCCAAATCAATCGAAGTTAAACCAAAACTATCGGCCGATGCCATAATGCCCAAAAGCCATTCCGGTGACGCAATGATAAAGACCACAGAAAAAGTTATTGTGATTGGAGCCTCAACCGGCGGAACCGAAGCGCTTCGCGTGTTCCTCGAAGCACTCCCAGCCGACTGCCCAGGTATTGTAATTGTGCAACACATGCCCGAACATTTTACCCGCTCGTTTGCCGAACGACTCGATCAATTATGTAAAATATCAGTTAAAGAAGCTACCAATAACGACACCGTAATTCGAGGAAGGGCTTTGATTGCTCCCGGAAACCATCACCTGATTTTAAAACGAAGCGGCGCCCGCTATTATGTTGAAATTAACGACGGCCCGTTGGTAAACCGCCACCGGCCTTCGGTTGATGTGTTGTTCCGTTCTACCGCAAAATATGCCGGAAATAATGCCGTAGGGGTTATTATGACTGGCATGGGCGACGATGGCGCGCGGGGATTATTAGAATTACGCGAGGCGGGAGCGCACACCATTGCCCAGGATGAAAAAACCTGCATAGTTTTTGGTATGCCCAAAGAAGCCATCAAATTAAATGCAGCCGAAACCATACTCCCTCTGGATAAAATAGCTGAAAAAGTACTCAAACTGCAATATTAACCAGCCTGATTAAATAACTTTTCGTTGTCTTTTTAACGAATCAATAAACCCAATAAGGTTTATTCTCAGGTTGCTAAAACACTTGATGAATGGCTCAAACAATGCATTTCATGAAAATAGTATTTTCCCATGTTTTCTAAAATATTTTAGTAATTTTAGGGTTTCAAGCCAATTGGTATTGTTAAATACATCAAAAGCATTATATTTCGTTTCTCAATTATCGCAATAAGGATGGAAAAACAGAATGTACCTAATTATAGTTTCTACTATGCAGCCTTGGGATTTATCCTGGGACTCGTTATCAGCTCCGTATTATATGGTTTTGCTTTGTCGTCGAATGAGATGCTGTTTACTTTTAAAAATATTCTGAAGTTACATAGCACCGGACTCCATTTTATTGTAAACGATTTAATCCCCCTATTTTTAGCAATAGTTGGCTATTTTGCCGGTTTACACCTAATAAAAGTTGCGAAAGAACTTGATGCCTTAAAAACAGCCAAAGACAACAAATCGGCCAACATGCTTGAATTTGCTGAAAACCTGGCTAAAGGAAACCTTGAAGTTGATTACGACCCCAGCAACGACAACTCGCTGGGTAAAATTATGGTTAACCTGCGCGACAGTTTGCTAAAAAGCAAAAAAGAAGATCAACAACGAAAAAAAGAGGATGAACAGCGTAACTGGGTAGCTGAAGGTTTAGCCAAATTCGGCGACATACTCCGTCAAAATAACGACAATATTGAAAAACTTTCGTTCGATTTAATCAGCAACCTTTGCCGCTACATTAATGCTGTGCAGGGAGGTTTCTTTGTATTAAACGACGACCTGGAAGAAGATGCTTACTTTGAATTAACAGCCCATTTTGCCTACAATCGAAAAAAATACAATAAAAAACGCATCGAAATGAGCGAAGGTTTGGTTGGCCGCGCAGCGTTTGAAAAAAGTACCATCTATATCGACGAAGTTCCCGATGATTATGTTGACATAACCTCGGGCCTTGGAGAAGCCAACCCAAAAGTACTTTTAATTGTTCCGCTTCAGGTAAACGAAAAAGTTTACGGTGTTCTTGAAATATCAGCTTTTAATTACTTTGAACCCTATGTAATTGAATTTGTTGAAAAAGTTGCCGAAAGCATTGCCACAACCTATTCTACCGTTAAAACAAACTTAAAAACGGCTGAACTATTAAATGAATCGCGTGCAGCGGCTGAACGCCTTACGCAACAAGAAGAAGAAATGCGGCAAAACATGGAAGAACTCCAGGCTACTCAGGAAGAAGCAGCTAAACAAGCCGAAGAATTTATTAGCTTTACCAACTCGGTAAACCACACCCTGATAAGGGCAGAGTACGATGTAAACGGTGTTTTACTGTATGCCAATACCAAATTCCTTAAAAAATTAGGCTATTCCAGCAACAGCGAAGTTGAAGGTCATCACATTTCAATTTTTATAAGTGATAAAGATAAAGCCTGGTTTAACGAGTTGTGGGATGGGCTGGCAAAAGGAGGACGCCACTTTGAAGGTTACATGAAACACATTACCAAATCGGGCAAAGATTTGTGGACCATGGCTACTTATACCTGTGTGCGTAACAACATGCAAACCGTTGAAAAAATATTATTTCTGGCTATCGATACCACCGAACACAAAGAACAAAGTCTCGATTTTGAAGGACAGATTGAAGCCATCAATCAATCGAGCATTAAAGTGGAATATGCTCCAAGTGGCCGCATGCTCGAGTGCAACCAACGCTTTATTCAAACCCTGGGCTACTCCACCGAAGATTTAAAAGACTACAGTGTCTTTAACTTTATGGGCGAAGACGAACAGAGCGATTTTGAAGAAATCTGGAACCGGGTTATCAATGGTGAACCTTATCAGGGACAGTCAAAACTGATTTCCCAAACCGGACAATCAAAATGGTTCGATGTTAATTATACTGCTGTATATAATATGTATGGCGAAGTATCAAAAATTATCTCCATTGCACATGATATTACCGACCAGAAAGAAATGGAGCTGATTACCAAACAACAAAACGAATTGCTTAAGAAACAGGAAGAAGAACTTAAAGCCAGCGAACTGGAACTACAAAAACGATTAGATGAAGCTAAAAAAGAAGTGAAGTCGCAGTTCCAGGAAATTGAAAAGGTTAAAATCAGAAACGAAAAAACGCTCGAAGGAGCCCACGATGCCATTTTTACTATTAATCAGGATGGAATTGTTGAATTCTTTAACCGCGCAGCTGAAAACCTATGGCAATATTCACGCAAAGAAGTTATAGGAAAAAATATAAAAATGTTATTCCGTGAGGTTTCTGAAGAGAAAGAAGACGAAATGATATTTACGCTTACCCATCCTGAAAAACGCAAACTGGTTGGAGCCCGAAGAGAAACCACAATAAAAAATAAAAATGGCGAAGAAACTCCGGTAATTATGATATTGGCTGGTGCTAAAGTTCAGAACGAATACACCTACACTGCATTCATCCAGAATATTGAAGTTGAATTGTTCTAAAACAATATAAGAGAGTTTTAACGAAGCGGTTGCAATTTATTGTCAATCGCTTCGTTCGTATAAAAAACACATAAAACATGTTAAAATATCTGTTAACCCTACTTATAGCTTTCTCCCTTTTGTTTGGATGCACCGACCAATTCAACTTTACCGATAATCCAAACGCAAAACTTTCTTTTTCGACCGATACCGTTCATTTCGACACAGTTTTTACCACCATTGGATCAACCACCCTGCAATTTCGATTTTATAACAACAATAACAATGCAGTAAAAACCACCATCCAGCTTGCCGGTGGAAATCAATCCAACTTCAGGCTGAACATCGACGGATTGGCAGCAAATTCCCTTACCGATTACGAAATCAGGGCAAACGACAGCGCCTTTATTTTTGTTGAAGTAAATATTGATCCACAAAACAGCAATTCACCCATGGTTATAGAAGATTCGGTATTGTTTTTCACCAACGGAAATCAGCAAAATATTAAACTAGTAGCCTATGGTCAGGATATACATCTTTATAACGACTCTGTATTAGATACACGCACCTGGATTAACGATAAACCTTACCTTATTTATAATTCAATTTTAATTGATAAAAATCAAACACTCAACATTGAAGCAGGAACCCGGATTCATTTTCACAACGAATCAGCTTTATGGGTTCTGGGTACGCTAAAAGTAAACGGTACAGTTGAAGAACCCGTAATTTTCACTGGTTCTCGTCTCGACGAATGGTACCGCGATAATCCCGGACAATGGTATGGCGTTTACCGAACCGACAGCTTTGAATACCTTACCGGAGGTATCCATTTTTGGCAGGGAAGCACAAATAATGTTATCGACCACGCCATCATAAAAAATGGAGTCAAAGGAATTCAGGTCGATTTAAGTGAGGAAAGCACGGAACCAACCTTGACATTAAGCAATTCTACCGTAATGAATATGTCTGGTATTGGTTTGTTGGCACAAAATTCAAGGATGCTGGTTTATAATTCTGCCATTGTAAACTGCGGAATTTATGCCGTAGCCCTTAGCTATGGCGGTAAATACGAGTTTTATCACACCACCATCGGTAACTACTATGTAAAAAATGCAAAACGGGAACAACCCTCTTTAGCTTTAAATAATTACTACATTGTTGACAACGAGGCTACCGTTTTTGATATGGATGCAAACTTTGGCAATTGCATTATTTATGGAAAACTCGATAATGAATTACTTATTGACCAGTTCAATACCGATTTGGTAAACTTCAATTACTTATTCGACCATTGCCTTATAAAATTAAAACCGGATTACGATCTTAGCAACCCACTTCATTTTAAGTCCATAATCAGTCATCGCGATTCATTACCGAAGTTTATTAATCCCGATGCCGGCGATTTCAGACTCGACACCCTATCGTCTGCAAAAGACAAAGGCACGTTGGAATACCTCGACTTTATCACTGTCGATATGCTTGGAAATAGTAGAACTAAAGATTTAGCCCCCGATTTGGGAGCTTTTGAACGAATAGAATAATGTATGCCTGTCGATTAAATCTTACCATTTTCTTTATAAGCTTTAGCTTAATATCAGGAAAAAATTTTGCTCAAACCGAAGGCTTACCTCAGCAACTTAAAAATAAAATAGAACAAGAGCGCCTGGTTCGCATTATGTTTTATAATGTTGAGAATTTATTTGACACCGAAGATGACTCCCTTAAAATGGACGAGGAGTTTTTGCCCGATGAAATAAGGAACTGGAGCAAATACCGCTATTATCAAAAGCAAAATCAGCTTAGCAAGGTTATAACAGCAGTGGGTGGCTGGAGTCCTCCCGAATTGGTAGGCTTGTGCGAAATAGAAAATCGCAATGTGCTTAATTATTTAACACGTCAATCGTCTTTGTACGTCTTTGGGTATCAAATAATTCATCAGGAATCGCCCGATGCAAGAGGTATTGATGTGGCCTTGTTATATCAACCCAAAAGTTTTCGGCCTGTTTCCACTGAATTTTTAGCCATTGATTATCCCCTAAACAAGCGAAAAACCCGCGATATTCTCTATGCCCAAGGTATTTTACCCAATCACGACACTTTACATGTGTTTGTAAATCACTGGCCTTCGCGCTATGGTGGGCAACTGGAGAGTGAAGAAAATCGCATTTATGTTGCCGGACGGCTTAAACAAAAAACGGATTCTGTTCTACAAAATAATCCACAAGCGTTAATTGTAATTATGGGCGATTTTAACGACGAACCCAACAACACCAGTCTTTTAAAAACCTTAAAAGCCTTACCTGCCTACGATTCTTTGCAAACCAAACAACTCATAAACCTGTCGTATGAACTACGGTACACTAAAAATCAGGGTTCGCACAAATACCAGGGTCAATGGACTTTACTCGATCAGGTAATTGTATCCGGAGGGTTGCTAAGTAAAAGCAAAAAAACATATACAACTTCCGATAAACTCACCATTTTCAGAGCTCCTTTTCTGTTGGAACCCGACGAAGCCTATTTGGGCGATAAGCCCTTCCGGACTTATGTGGGGCTTAAATACAATGGCGGTTTTTCCGATCACTTGCCGGTTTTTATCGACTTGCTTACTAAAGAATAACAGCTGTTATTTTTCGGGATGATGTCCTAAACGGGCTCCTTCGTTCAACATTAATTGGTAAGCCGCTTCGTATGAATTTTCAATTTTCCCATCCAAAATAGCATCTTTAATGGCCGTTTTTATGGTTCCAATATCTCTGCACGGTTTTAAACCAAAAACTTCCATAATTTCTTCACCCGAAATAGGTGGTTGCCAGTTTCGGATGCGATCTTTAGCTTCTACTTCTTTAAGTTTTTCTCTTACCAATTGGTAATTGTCGAGGTAGCGGGCCACTTTGTCCGGATTCTTCGACGTAATGTCAGCATCGCAAAGCAACATTAAATCATCAATATCGTCACCCGCATCAAAAAGCAGTCGTCGTATGGCACTATCGGTAATCTCTTCCTGTGCCAAAACTACCGGTCGCATATGCAAGCCTACCATTTTTTGCACATACTTCATTTTCTCATTCAAAGGTAACTTCAGTTTTTTAAAAATGACAGGTATCATTTTTGTTCCAATAAACTCATGCCCATGAAAAGTCCAGCCCTGGCCTTCAACAAATTTCTTGGTTCGTGGCTTGGCAATATCATGAAGCAAGGCCGACCAGCGCAACCAAAGATCGTCGGTGGACATACTAATATTGTCGAGTACCTGCAAGGTGTGGTAAAAATTTTCTTTATGTTTTTTTCCATTTATTTCTTCCACTCCCTTCAACGCATCTAATTCGGGTAAAATAAGCTCAAGCAATCCGGTTTTTTGGAGCAATTTGAACCCAATACTGGGTTTAGTACACAGCATTATCTTATTCAGTTCCACATGAATACGCTCATACGAAATTATTTCGATTCGATCTTTATTGCGTTTAATGGCTTCGAGCGATTCCTGTTCAATGGTAAAATTCAGTTGATTAGCAAATCGAATGGCTCGTAACATACGCAAGGGATCATCGGAATAAGTAGTGTCAGGATTCAGCGGAGTACGAATAATTCCATCATTCAAATCCTGAATTCCATTAAAAGGATCGGTTAGCTTACCAAACGAATCGGGATGTAAACCCAATGCCATTGCATTGATGGTAAAATCGCGCCGGTTCTGGTCATCCTCAAGGGTGCCGTTTTCTACAATGGGTTTTCTCGAATTACGTTGATACGATTCTTTTCGGGCTCCCACAAACTCTACTTCCCACTCTTTGTATCGGAACATGGCTGTACCAAAATTCTTGAAGACTGAAACTTTTATTTTGGGGTTCAACTTATGTGCAACTTTTAAAGCCAAATCAATACCGCTGCCTAAAGTAACAATATCAATGTCGCTGGAGGGTCGTTTTAAAAGCACATCGCGTACAAAACCTCCTATTACAAAAGCTTCAATTCCTGATTCTCCGCATACTTCTGAGATGCTGCTAAATATTTTATGATTTAAATGATGATCCATTAACAGTTGTTTCCATTATTATCGACTGCAAAATTAAACGTTTTTAATAGTTTGTTGTTATAATACCACATATATAACTAAAAAACAATTGGTATCCTTACTAATCAGGCACCCTGCAAAGAAAAATACCCAAAGAAAAAAACTGGCATGGTAATTGAAACGTATCTATATATCTACATATTTAAAATAAATTTAAAAACAGAATAATCATGATTGAGTACTTGACACAAGAAACTTTTAAAGAAAAAGTCTTCAACTTTGAGCAAAATAAAGAGTGGAAATTTGAAGGTGAATTACCCTGCATAATTGACTTCTACGCCGACTGGTGTGGACCATGCAAAATGGTAGCTCCTATTTTAGAGGAATTGGCTGAAGAGTATAAAGGTAAAGTTGATGTTTACAAAGTAGATACTGAAGATCAACGCGAATTATCGGCCATGTTCGGAATTCAAAGCATTCCTTCGTTGTTGTTTGTTCCTAAAGACGGACAACCACAAATGGCCATGGGTGCATTGCCTAAAGATACTTTTAAGAAAGCATTTAAAGATGTATTTAATGTAGAATAATCATTTGATATACATAGGTAAAACCCCGACAACCTGCGTTGCCGGGGTTTTTTATACTCAACTGACAGAATGACCCCCCAGGCTGATTGGTACAGCATTTGCATTATAAGGCACTATTAAAAAAAAGTAACGTGACAACAATTATAAATTGGTTAAGCCATCTAACATTATATCTTTTCATGAATCAACTTGCCGCTCAAACTTCAATTCCAGATTCCGTATTCCTGGAACCATCAGTTTATAAAAACGGACAGTTTCAAAATCAGGAAGAAACTCCCATGATGACCGGCGAGGATTCTTACTTTAAAATAATACGTCAATTTTTTAAAAAGATTCCTAATGGGGTGCCCGAAAAAGCTATTCAAACCTATCCTTTTAAAAAAGGACAACTAAACAATTCGGGCCAGCCCATTGAATACGTATGGTTTGGCCATTCAACCCTGCTTATTAACTTTAAGGGAACAAAAATTCTGATCGACCCGGTATTTAGTATAAATGCTTCACCGGTTCCATTCAGCAACCGAAGCTTTTCCTACACTGAAAATTATTCGGTTGAGCAACTTCCAACTATCGATTGGGTTTTAATATCGCACGACCATTACGATCATCTGGATAAAAAAACCATTAAAAAAATTAAAGATAAAGTCGGACATTTTTTCGTTCCCTTAAAAGTAAAACGTCGTCTGATAAAATGGGGTGTTCCCGAAGATAAAATTACCGAAGCCGATTGGTGGGATAGCTATACTCATGCTTCGGGTATTACAATTACAGCTGCTCCGGCACGTCATTTTTCAGGCAGGAGCCTAAGCGACCGCAACAATACGCTATGGTGTTCATGGGCTATAAAAGACCACCAAAACGCTGTTTTCTTCAGTGGTGATTCAGGTTATGGCAGGCATTTTAAAGTTATTGGTAACGAATTAGGACCCTTCGATTTAACTTTTATTGAATGCGGCCAATACAACCAAAACTGGCGTTTTATTCATAACATGCCCGAAGAAAGTGTTCAGGCACATATTGATTTGGGTGGAAAAAAAATGGTTCCCATACACTGGGCTAAATTTAAACTGAGCCTGCACTCATGGACCGAACCCATTGAAAGGGCAAAAGTAGCCGCTGAAAAACAAGAGGTAGATTTAACCGTTCCCGAATTTGGAAAAATAAACACGGTGAATTAATTCAAACAAAATTCAAAATAAAAAACATGCGCATGATGGCACTTATCATATTTATTGCCTTACTTCTTGTAAGTGATTTCTATTCCTGGTTTGGTTTACACACCAGCCTCCAATTAAGCAATCTAACACTTTTCCATATAAGCTACGCTGCAACATCATTAATAAGCTGGCTGGGTATGGGCTTAATAATAGTAGCTTTTTCGAAAACCCACATGACACAGCCTGTATGGCTAAACCTGATTTTTGGTTTGGCTTTTTCGCTTATTGTTGCCAAACTAATCATGGGTTCATTTTTCCTTATCGAAGATGTATTGCGCGGCTTTGTATGGCTTTTCCAGACGGTAGCCAATTTCCGCACCGCTGAACTCACTTCGCGTTCGTTTTTCTGGGGAATAAGTGCCTTGTCATTAGGAGGATTCCTTGCCCTATTCCTGAATTACGGAGTAATTTACGGGAAGTACCATTACAAAGTGCATAAACAAACACTCTATTTCAACGATTTACCTGATGCTTTTCATGGATTTAAAATTGTGCAACTCTCCGATTTGCATCTGGGAACTTTTGATAATGCAAAAAAAGTAGCCCGGGGGCTTAAAAAAGCTCAGGAACAAGAACCCGATTTACTGGTTTTTACCGGCGATATGGTTAATAATTATGCCTACGAAGCTTTGCCATATATTAACGATATTAAAAAATTAAAAGCACCTTTCGGAAAATATACCATTATGGGAAACCACGATTACGGTTCCTATGCCCGATGGAAAGACGAGCAGGAAAACACAGAAAACCTGAAACAATTGCATCAGATTGAAAAAGAAATGGGCTTAACCTGGCTTAACAATCAACATGTGGCCCTGACTAAAGATTCCGATACCATTTACTTGATTGGAGTCGAGAACTGGGGACTTCCGCCTTTTCCTCAATATGGACAACTCGATTCAGCTGTTCAGGGAATTCCGGATGGAAGTTTCTCTGTACTTTTATCGCACGACCCGACCCATTGGCGCCAACAGGTAATTGAATTTGGGAAACACATTCACTTAACTCTCAGTGGGCACACTCATGGAATGCAATTTGGTTTTGAACTGGGAAAACTTCGCTGGAGTCCGGTAAAATACAAGTATGCAGAATGGGCCGGTTTGTACGAAACTGCCGGAAAATACCTTAACGTAAACCGGGGATTTGGACATATTGGTTATCCGGGAAGGGCTGGTATCCGACCTGAAATTACCGTAATTGAACTTCAGAAACGTTAACTCAAAACTGCTAATTAAAGGGATTACTGGTTTTATCGTGCTTATAATGATGCTGAATTAAATATTTATCCAATATGGGCGGAAGGTAGGCTCCCTGTATTTGAATATTATTTTGGACGATTTCCGGAGTACACGTGGGCAAATTATCCATTAATACCAGTTTCTTATTATTTGCTTTATGGTTTTTTATTAACGGCTTACCCTTTTTCCAACAGGTAAACACAAAGATAATTTCTTTGGTATCAAAAAAACCACTGCATGATTCAAATGACTGACAAGGCAAAAGCATGTATATCTTTTTTCCTCGTCGTTTTAATACATGAAGCATATCATCGAAGGTAACCTGGTTTTGTGCCCTTTGACATAGTTCATGCGATAAAACATAAATCTCACTATTTATTTTATCAGATTCCCGGACAAGATCCATCATTGCAAGTCGATGGCGCATCATCTTAAAATCCATCTCACTATTATCCAAAACAGAGCATATAATTAAATGCTGAACAGGCAATTGTAGCATTGCCTGTTGAATAAATTCAATTTGCGCAAAATGTGGCGGACTAAATAAGCCATAAAAAAACGCCATATTTTTTCCCTTCAAAGCCAAAAGTTCGTCTATGTCACTAATTAACCTCATGCGTTTCGTTTTAATGCCGTATAAAAAATCTATTCAAAGGGATAAATCAATGCAATTTGTTTACGAATGGTATCCATCAAACGCATCATTTTTAAACTGCGCTCCAGGGGCATGATGTCATTCTCAGTACTACCCGCCAATAAATCATTGCTTACAGCTTCTGTCTCAAAGTTATAACCCATAGTAACGGTACTATCTGAAAAAACCTCAGGCTCCAAACCATTCAATTTTAAAATGGCTTGTTTACTCATCCAAAACTGGGGGATTTGAATGTAACCTTTGGTTCCATAAATAAATGCATCGTTAACCAATTGCGACCTGATGTGACTTGCCATTTGGCCTTTAACACCATTTTTATAGTGCATTTGAACAACCACACTTTCATCTACGCCTGTTTCGGTAAATGATGCCCGTGCATCGAGCGACTCAAGTTCTGATTGGGCAAACATTTCAATTATGGTAAGCGGATAAATACCGATATCGAGTAGTGCACCACCGGCTAAATCGGGATTAAGCAAACGTCCTTTTGAATCTTGATTTCCCACTTGTCCAAAATTAGCCTGTATCAATTGCACTTCACCAATTTTTCCTTCAGCAATCCATTGTTGCGCTTTTAAAATAGCGGGTAAAAAAGGAGTCCACATGGCTTCCATAAAAAACAACTTGCGTTTACGTGCTTCAGCCATTAACTGCTTCAGTTGAAAAGCATTCACTGTTACCGGTTTCTCGCACAATACGTTTTTGTTGTGTTGTAAACAACGCATGGCCTGTTCAAAATGGAAGTTATGTGGGGTTGCAATATAGATTACATCAACGGCGGCATCATTCAATAAATCGGTATAGCTACCGTATGCTTTTGGAATGCCGTATTGAACTGCAAAATATTGGGCCGTTTCAAGGTTTCGGGAACCTACTGCATAAAGCTCACCCTGTGTTACCAGAGTAAAATCGGTTGCAAATTTTCCGGCAATGGAACCAGCTCCCATAATTCCCCATTTAATTTTCTTTCCCATGCACATTTGTTCTTGTGTAAAAGCCTTATCGTTTTACCGATAAGGCTTTTTTACTGTATGTTTCACTCCTGTTCATACGCATAATTAGAGTTGGGGTTACTTAGTACCCATATTCATAAAACCAAATGCAGTTGGTTACAATAGGCTAAAAGCTACTGTAACGCCTGACATAACAACCGATACCATGGTCATAAGTTTTATCAGAATATTTAACGAGGGACCTGAAGTATCTTTAAAAGGATCACCCACCGTATCACCAACAACACCAGCTTTATGCGCATCGCTACCTTTACCGCCATAATTACCTTTTTCGATGTACTTTTTGGCATTATCCCAGGCACCACCCGAGTTATTCAACATTACGGCCAATGCAAATCCGGTAACCAGTGCGCCCATAAGCAAACCTACCACGCCACTTACTCCAAAAATAAGTCCTACGACAACAGGAACTGCAATGGCCAGAATGGATGGAACCAGCATTTCGCGCTGGGCTCCTTTGGTTGAAATTTCAACACATTTGGCATATTCGGGAATAGAAGTGCCCTCTAAAATTCCGGGTATTTCACGAAACTGACGACGAACCTCATCCACCATGGCACCCGCAGCACGTCCAACTGCTTTCATGGTCATGGCACAAAACACGAAGGCCATCATGGAACCCAGGAACAAGCCGGCAATGAGCAAGGGGTTAAATAAGTTAAGGTGATAAAAGTTAATAAAATCATCGATAGTGGCAGTTGAAAGTGATGTTGCTCCGGTAACCTCCAGGAATTTTGCTCCCAATTCAGGAACCTTACCCAGCCATAAACGGACTTCTTCCATATAAGCCACCAAAAGAGCCATCGCAGTTAACGCTGCCGAACCAATTGCAAACCCCTTTCCTGTAGCTGCTGTAGTATTTCCAAGCATATCGAGTGCATCGGTACGTTCACGAACTTCTTTGGGCAACTCTGCCATTTCTGCATTTCCACCGGCATTATCGGCAATGGGACCAAAAGCATCGGTAGCCAGTGTGATTCCCAATGTGGAAAGCATTCCCACTGCAGCAAAACCAATTCCATAGACTCCCAGGCTAAAATCGGTAAAACCTCCGGCAAAGCCATAAGCTGCTATTATACCCATAACTATGGTTACCACCGGAATCCAGGTGGAATACATTCCCACGGCCATTCCTTCGATAATGGTAGTAGCCGGACCCTGCAATGCCTGATGAGCAATTCCCCGGGTGGGTTTGTATCCGTCAGATGTATAGTATTCGGTTCCCTGTCCTATAACAATTCCGGCAATTAAACCGGCAACTACAGAACCAAAAATACCCCAGCCAAACCAGCCAAAGTATGCCATTACTGCAATGGCTATCAGAATCAAAACCGAGCTGCCGGCTGTTCCTATCAATAAGGAATTTAACAAACTTTTTGCCGTAGCTGTTTCTTTGGTACGAACCATAAATATGCCCACAATAGAAAACACAATACCTATGGCGGCCACTATCATGGGTGCCAGAATGGCTTTCTCGTCGAATACGCCATGATTTAAGGAGATGGCAGCTCCCAAAGCTGCAGTTGCCAGAATGGAACCGCAATACGATTCATAAAGGTCGGCTCCCATACCGGCTACATCGCCTACGTTATCACCCACATTATCGGCAATGGTTGCGGGGTTGCGGGGATCGTCTTCAGGAATACCGGCTTCTACTTTACCTACCAAATCGGCACCCACATCGGCGGCTTTGGTATAAATACCGCCCCCAACCCTTGCAAACAAGGCCTGGGTCGATGCACCCATTCCAAAGGTTAACATGGTGGTGGTTATATGAACCATCTTTGCATGCAACCATTCGGCATTGCCCACAAAGGCATCGGACCAACCTACTTCAGCCCCGCTTAATCCCAGTCCCTGGGCTATTTTTAGTCCCAGGCCAAAGATATTGCTGTCGTAGATGTAATTCAGCACCCAATACCAGATGGCAATGTCGAGCAAACCAAAACCAACCACTACCAGTCCCATTACAGCACCGGAACGGAAGGCCACCTGCAGCCCTTTGTTTAGCGACTGTGAAGCGCCGTGAGCCGTCCGGGCTGAGGCAAAAGTGGCCGTTTTCATACCCAGGAAACCGGACAGCCCGGAAAAGAACCCTCCAGTTAAAAAGGCAATGGGCACAAACGGGTTTTGAACCCCCATAAAAGCCAGAATTACAAACAAAACAAACAATACAGCAAAGACCAGGGTCACCACTGAATACTGACGTTTTAAATACGCCATGGCTCCCTCGCGCACATACTGTGCAATTTCAATCATACGAGGCGTTCCTTCGGAATTTTTCATCATGTTTTTAAAGAAATAGAAGGCAAAGCCCAGAGCCAAAAGAGAACAGATTGGTATTAACCAAAAAATTGAATTCATATCGTACAAACTTTAATTAACTATTAACTTTTTATGTTATTTAATGGAAACCCATGGTATTAGCTGAACGCCACCAGGGATAATGCTTCTCTTCCAATTCACTTATCGACGGAAAAGGATAATACAGTAACTCATCCTTGTCGCCCACAAAGAATCCGTTTTTGATGGTCCTGTAAAACAGGTCGCGATTAAAAAACCTAATGATTGTTTTTTTATCTTTTCCCTCCTCGTTCTTTAGTATCAACAAGCAATCGCGCAAGTGCGGAATGTTTTGATAAGGCAAGTTGGCTGCTTTGCCGTGTTCGGGATCGGTAGCCAGATCGTCCATCTGGAGTTCTACAAATGCCAGGCGGGGAACCGAAACTTTTTCCTTTCCCCCGGTAATGGATTGTACAAACTCTAACGGTGCCAGGGTACTGGCAATGCGCGGGGTAACCGGACAAAGTTCCTGATACAGGTGAAGTTCTTTTTTCTCTGAAGGAACATAATTTCCCTGGCTGAGACCAAGAACCCTTCCGTCGTCGGTAACCAGATACAACTTTTGCAGTGCTTTGAGCGGAATGCTTTCGAGCACCCGGTAAATCGAAAGATAAACCGAACTTTTTGGACGCCCTCCCTCCTGCGGAACACAACGCCGCTCAATGTATTCGAGCGGAAGCTGATCCTTGACTACTTCCTGATTTACTTCAAAAAACAGGGCTTGCCCACGAGTACGCTTTTTGGTACCCGTTGCCACATAAATACCAAAATCTTCGGGCGGAAGCATCGATGAAATCAATGCCTCGGGACTTAACGATAAATAAAGATATCTTTTCATAGTATAAATTTATTAATGCATGAATGCCTGTTGCTAAACTATGATATAAGCCGGGAACCTGCATAACCCCTATATGAAATCCAAACCCTGTTCCCCATCGTCTGTAACGAAGTCCCAATTTAAGAATTTTCCTCTACTTATTATGCTAAGCAGTATACCAAAAAGAGGGCGTATAATTTCAATTTCGCTATTAACACCCATATGCACTTAGAATCTCAAAGTCCGATAAGGGCTTACGTAATAATTTAGAATGAAGCTAAATTGCATTAGCCGTTTAATATGGCGATATAAAACCCCGCTTATTTTGATATTCGAACACATTTCTATTTTTCTCCTTTAAAACAAAAGCACAGAATTTAAAACATAATCATGACCCCTTCAAAAAAACTCACTCTTTTCTTTGAACTCTCATTTTAGCCCGCTATAATATTCCATTCTATTAAAAACCCTCAACAAATCGTCCCCAAAACGATTTCAATTTTTCAGCGGGGTTTTGTATCTTTCGCAGCTTAACTATTGGGCAAAAGTTATGAAAAAGAACTTGATTACATCGCAGGGAAAAATCAGCTTAACAAAATATTCAGGAGATGCTTCCAAACCCACTTTGGTCTTTCTTCACGACTCGTTTGGCTGCATTGAACTCTGGCGCGATTTTCCTCAACAACTGGGTGCTCTGAGTCAATGCCCTGTGTTGGTATACGACCGTTTGGGTTATGGAAAATCAGCTCCCTTTCCCAATGCCACCCGACCGCTCGATTATCTGGCGCGCGAAGCCCACCTGTTGAACGAAATCCTCAGCTTGCTCCGCCTGGAGCAGGTACTCTTATTTGGCCACAGCGATGGCGGCAGCATTGCCCTGCTTGCAGCCGCCCACTATCCTCAAAAAATAAAAGGGCTGATTACCGTGGGTGCTCATATTTTTGTTGAAGACCTTACTTTAAGGGGCATTCAGCAAGCAGAAATGGAATATGCGCAGGGGGATTTAAAAAACAAACTAAAAAAATATCATGGAACCAAAACCGAAGCCCTTTTTCGTACCTGGGCCGATACCTGGAACCACCCCGACTATCAAAGCTGGAATATCGAGAACCAACTAGCAAACATTCATTGCCCTGCTCTCATTATTCAGGGCGAACACGACGAGTTTGGCAGCGTCGCACAGGTGCAGCGCATGATTCAGGGAATCAGCGGACCCGCTACACCCTTTATGGTTCCCCATTGCGGGCACAATCCACACAAGGAGCAGCCACATCTTATCATAGAAAAGTCGGCAGCCTTTATTGCCGTTATGCCATAATGAAAACGAATAAGAAGTTTATTAAAATACATTACAATTCAATAATTCTTATTATAAAGTTTTTAAAATTCTATTTTAATTAATGTAATATTATTAAATAGTTTTAAGCAATCAGTTTCTATTCCTTAAATATTTAATTGAACTTTTTAATTCCCTATCACAATTATATTATTCTTTACTAGAATGATTAAAGATTCTATAATTGTTCTATAAATCTTTATCAGTAGTTTAAATATCTTATAAAATTTTATGCATAAATTCTATTAAATACCTTAATTTTGAAAGGGATTTGACTATAAAAGCCCAAATCAGGAACCTAAAACTTAAGGCCATGCTTCGTTTTATTCCTTTAAACTACCTACGGAATCAGGAACTTGAGGCATTTTTCAGTGAAATACTCACCTTGTGTCAGAACGCGGGAACGCCAGATGAACTAAATGAGCCCTTACAACAGCTCAGCGAAGCATTAAGCGGACTGCACCATAGTATGGGTAAATTCCGACAGAGCCTTATTACCAAAGAACTGGTTCAAATTGACAGGCAACGCGATGTCTGCCTGCGGGGTTTACACACCGTTCTTAAGGGTTACACCCACCATTTCGATGAAGCCTGGGTAAAATCGGCACAACTGCTGCTTAAACGATTCGATAGTTATGGGGCACCTTTGGTACAACAGAATTACCAGTCTAAAACCGGCAATGTATGGCACCTGACCGATAGCTTTGAAACCAGAGAGGAATACCGCGACGCGCTCTTGCTGCTCGGGTTAACTCCGTGGGCAAACCGGCTCAAAGAAATCAACAGCCTGTTCGATGATCGTCAATGGGCACGGTTAAACGAGCGGGTAGCCCAATCGGGCGATTCAGCTACCAAACTACGCAAGCAGGTAATTAATGCGTATGGGAATTTTCGCCGGCATCTGGAGGCAAACAGCATCCTGAACGGCAAAGACAAGTACCGGGAGCTGATCAATCTATTTAATACCCTGATAGCACCATACCACCAGCTTATCCAACAGCGTCGCAGTCGCCGATCCAAAAATAACGGGCAGAATGCCCTAAACGCTGACGATAATACAATAACACCCCTTTAATACGCGCTAAGAAAGAAAGGCTTTCTCAAAAAAATCTTTGGCATTTATAAAAAACCTTTACCTTTGTTTCGAAATTTACAATGGGGGTGCCTTATAATTACGGGCTGAGATCATACCCTTTGAACCTGATACGGGTAATGCCGACACAGGGAATAAGAAAAATCTCCCATTGCAATAAGAGTTTAACCGGCTGAAAAGCTTAAGGTTGCTATGCTATTGCAAATGGAAACACCAGTGGGTGGTTCTGTTTGCCTACCTGTCAACTTTAAGCCCAAGCCTTAAAATTATTGTAATGAACCGGATCAGGGCTGCGATTACTTTAACAAACTTACAAACACGGTTTGAAAGGTTTGTCTAATCAAGGTTTGATCAAAATTATCAAAAAGATGAAAAGAACAACAACATTTGCAATTTTACTTGTCTGGGCTATGCTGGCCCAGGCGCAGTTTTTAATTAAAGGTACAGTTACCGATGCTCAAGGCCTTCCACTGGTTGGTGCTGCCATACAGATACAGGGAACCCTGGCCGGAACATTAAGCAATACCGAAGGCGTTTTTCAATTGAAAGGTATCCATAAAGGAACACACGACATCAGTGTCTCGTACCTGGGTTACGAAAAACAAACCCGGCACTTAAATGTAGATAAGGATTTGTCCCTGACTTTTGTACTCAAAACCATAGCTATTATGGCCGACGAGGTGGTTGTAAAAAGCACTCGGGCAGGTAACCAGGCGCCGGGTACCTACACCAACCTGAATAAAACCCAAATCAGGGAGCAAAACCTTGGACAGGATTTACCTTACATACTAAGCCTTAGCCCATCGGTAGTGGCCAGTTCTGATGCAGGCACTGGCATTGGCTATACCGGGTTCCGTATCCGGGGAACCGATGCCAACCGCATTAATGTGACCGTAAACGGCATTCCCCTGAACGATGCCGAATCGCATGGTGTTTTTTGGGTAAACATGCCCGATTTTACCAGCTCCATCGACAACATTCAAATACAACGGGGCGTGGGAACATCGACCAACGGGGCAGCCGCTTTTGGGGCAACCATCAACATGCAAACCAACACCCTGGAAGAAGAAGCTTACGCGGAAATAAACTCCTCTGCTGGTACGTTTAACACCTTTAAAAACACGGTAAAGGTGGGCAGTGGTTTGCTCAACGGCCATTTTGCCTTCGATGCCCGTTTATCGAAGATTACTTCCGATGGCTTTATCGACAGGGCGTTCAGCGATTTAAAATCGTACTACCTGTCGGGCGGTTATTATGCCGAAAACACACTGATAAAAGTGAATGTGTTTTCGGGCGCTGAAACTACTTACCAGGCTTGGAATGGTGTCCCCAAAGTGCGTCTCGAAAGCGATTTTGAAGGCATGCAGCGCTACGAAGACCACGGATTATACTCGCATGAGGAAACCCAACAAATGATGGCTTCTAATCCCAGAACCTACAATCTGTACACTTACAAAAACGAAACCGACAACTACCAGCAGGATCACTACCAGTTATTCTTTTCGCAAAAATTAAACGAAAACCTCAACTTTAATGCGGCACTGCACTACACTTACGGACGGGGCTATTACGAACAATACAAAGTGGATGACGATTTAGAAGACTACGCCATTCCCTATGTTATTGCCGTAAACGACACCCTTTACAGCAGCAATTTAATCCGCCAAAAGTGGCTCGACAACGATTTTTACGGAGCCGTGGCCTCGCTGAATTTTAAAAACAGTAAGCTCGATGCTTCGCTGGGTGGTGGTGCCAACCGCTACGACGGACGCCATTTTGGAACCATCATCTGGGCACAACACATGGGTAACCTGGAAAAAGATTACGAATGGTACCGGAATACCGGAACCAAAACCGACTGGAACAGCTATGCCAAAACAAATGTAATGATAACCGAAGCGTTTTCGGTTTATGTCGACGTACAATACCGACACATAAGCCATGAGATGGTTGGTATTGACGATGATTTGCGCAACATAAGCCAAACCCACAATTTCAACTTCTTCAACCCCAAAGCAGGAATAAGGATAAGCCCGTCGGCCAACTCTGAAGTTTATTTGTACATTGCCCGGGCAAGTCGTGAACCCAACCGAAGTGCTTTTACCGACATTGGTCCCGGACAAACCGTCCCAAAAGCAGAACACCTGCACGATATTGAAGCTGGATATTCGTTTCACAATCCGTTGGTAAAACTCGGAGCCAATTTTTATTACATGGCTTACCTCGACCAACTGGTACTTACCGGACAGATTAACGATGTGGGTTCGGCCATCATGACCAACGTTGATCGTAGTTACCGCCGGGGTATTGAACTTATGGGAAAACTTACCCTTACCGAATTCTTTAGCTGGGACATGAACCTGAGTTGGAGTGAAAATAAGATTCTCGATTTTACCGAATACATCGACAATTGGGACACCTGGACACAGGAGAGCATTCACCGTGGCAAAACCGATATTGCTTTTTCGCCGAATGTGGTTTTTAACAGCCTGCTTAAGGTTTCTCCGGTAAAAAACCTGACCTTTGGTCTGTCGAGTCAATTCATTGGCAAACAATACATCGATAATACCCAAAGTACCGACCGTATGCTTGATGCCTATCTGGTAAACAACCTGCAAATACATTATACACTTAAGCCGGCTTTTGCTGATGCACTTACCTTAAGTTTACTGATAAACAACCTGGATAACTATAACTACGAAACCAATGCTTGGGTTTACAGCTATTTGCTGGGAGGCGAACGTTACGCCATGGACGGTTATTTTCCTCAGGCCGGAACCCACTTTCTGGCAGGTATTACGCTTCGTTTTTAACATTACCCCGAACAAATACCGAGGCATAAAACAGAAAACACCGGCAAATTTTGATACTGCCGGTGTTTTCTGTTTTATACCTTTAACTTGCCTTAGTCCTTATTTCGTCCGCTGTAGCGCATGCGGAATTTTACCGGCGTAATACTGTTTTCCTTTTTAAAACACTTAATAAAATAATTACCGTCGCCAAAACCGGTATCATTGGCTATTTCGGACACCGACAAATCGGTTTCGCGCAAAAGCTTTCGCGATTTTTGCAGGCGAATCTGCATCAGGTAATTGCTGGGCGATGAACCCACTGCCTTTTTAAAGATACGTTGAAAATTGCGCGTGCTCATAAAGGCCATATCGGCCAACTCATCGAGGTAGATTTTATCCGCAAAATTCAGCTCCATAAAATCAATTACTTTACCGATGCGAACCAGCGCCTTAGCTTCGGTAGCATCAAGGCTTGAATAGTGACGCGAAAGCAGAATAATTAATTCTTCGAGCCGGTTTTTAAGTATGAGCCGGTAACCCTCCTGTTGCTTGTTGAATTCGAGTATCATGGAATTGAGCAAAATCTCAATCTTAGCCAACTCGCTGCGTACCAAATGCAGCTTGTTCTTAAAGTGGTGCCAGGCCCGGTATTGTGATTCGAGGAAAAACAAAGCCCGGTATCCTTCCAGCAGGCGAACTTCGTTCGATATCAGTGGATTGTTTTTACGATCGTTGTACATTATATTTACAATTTCCACGCCCTCGGTGTCTTTAAAAAAGTGTTTCTGATGACCCTGCAATACAAAAACATCGCCAGCCGAAACCGCATATTCCTGCTCTTCGATAACCTGGGTTCCTTTTCCCTTAACAATAAAAGCAATTTCGGTAAAGTCGTGAAAATGCTCAATTTCGGTTAAGTCATCGGCATGTGAAATGTTTTGAAACTTATCGACCCTTCGAATACTTAAAGGAAAATCTTCGTGCAAAAAGTAATTCGAGCCAAGTGCTTTAACGGCCATTATTTCATTTTTAATGTTCGTCTAAAACTACAAAAATAAACACAAAACATTAGCTCTCTGTTTAAGAATCGATGCCTTCAATAAAAAGAAAATGCCTGCTATTGCAGGCACCTTCCACAAATCTAAAACTAAAACCTATTGAGAAAGCCTATTATTTTTTCCAGAATTGTTCAATTTCCTCCAGTGTTTTTCCTTTGGGTTCGGGAACCATCTTCCAAACAAACAGGAACGACAGCACACTCATTAAACCATAAAAACTGTAGGTTAATCCGCCACTAAACTCCATCATCGACGGGTAGGTTGATGAAATAAAATAGTTGGCCGCCCATTGTGCAGCAACAGCAACAGCCACGGCTTTACCCCGTATTTTGTTGGGGAAAATTTCAGCAATAAGCACCCAGCAAATGGGACCCCACGACATCATAAACGATGCGGTATAAATTATAATGAAAACCAGGGTGCTTGTTCCTACAATATTCATAAAAGCCAAAGCCCCAATGGCAAACATGCCAATGGCCATACCCACAGAGCCAATCATCAGCAGGGGTTTACGTCCCAGCTTATCGACAGTTAAAATAGCAAAAACAGTAAATACCACATTTACCAAACCCATAACTACGGTTTGCATCATGGAGGCATCTTTGCCCGCTCCCATACTTTCGAAAATACGGGGGGCGTAATACAATGCCACGTTAATGCCAACAAATTGTTGAAATACCGAAAGCAAAATTCCGATAATGATTACGGTTTTTCCGTACGACCACAATTTACCCGAATGGTTCTGTATGGTTCCTTTAATCTCGTTCAGAATGCTTTGGGCTTTAACCGCACCATTGATACGGGTTAGAATAGCCATTGCTTTGGTATCCTTATCGTTGAGCGACAGGTAACGCGGAGTTTCGGGGACAAAAAACAGCAGAATACCAAACAAACCGGCAGGAATTGCTTCAGACAAGAACATCCGGCGCCATCCAATGGAGTTGATCCACTCAAGGCTTTGCCCGTTGGCTATACCCCAATTTACAAAATACACCACCAGCATTCCAAATATTATGGCAAACTGATTCAATGATACCAGCCTTCCACGAATATTTGCCGGTGCAATTTCGCCAATATACATGGGCACCACAGCTGAAGCCAGACCAACACCAATTCCGCCGATAATGCGGTAGAAATTAAAAGTAAGCAATAAACCCATGGTTGGTTTACCATAGATAAAGAATAAGGTTTCGGGAAAAGCCGAACCCAGGGCTGAAAAGAAAAACAAAGCAGCTGCGAGCATCAGTGAATTTCGCCGGCCGTACCTACGGGCCAACAGTCCGGATATTGCCCCACCAATAATACATCCAATTAAGGCACTCGATGTAGTGGCTCCATGAACCAGGGTACTCAAATTAAGTCCTTCAATCAAGTAGGCCTGAATGGATTTTTCAGCACCTGAAATTACTGCGGTATCGTATCCAAAAAGCAATCCACCCAAAGTGGCAACCAAAGTGATACCAAACACATAGAATTTGCTTCCTTCTGAAGTTTTTTTGTTCATTATTTGTGGGTTTAAATAAATTCAAAACCTGATTTTTGAAATACAGTATTGGAATTTTTTACTTTAGCCAACCACGACTATACTGGATTAAAAAACCCCAATACTGCAAATCTAACTAAACTATTTGTTAACCTAAACCTAAGCCTGCCTTATTGTTACGCTCCAGAAAATAACAAAAACAGACCGTCAAATTACTCTAATGTTAAAAAAACAGATAAACCTTCGGAGCCAAAAGCAGCCGAAGGTTTTTATTAAAAAATATTATGAACGCTGGCTTTACGCCACTATTTCAGAACTAAATATACATATTCAACAAAGCCTCGTACAGTTCCTGTTTGCCGCTAATTTGAGCGGGTTCGCCAGCAACTGCGGCTATGTTGCGTAAATCATCAAGGGTAAGTTTACCTTGCTCAAAATCTTTACCTTTTCCGCTATCGAAGCTTGAATAACGTTGGGTACGAAGTTTTTTATAATCTGAGTTATTCAAAATATTATCGGCCACAATTAATGAACGGGCAAAAGCATCCATTCCGGCAATGTGAGCGATAAAAAGATCCTCCAGGTCGGTTGAATTACGGCGGATTTTTGCATCGAAGTTAATTCCCCCGTATTTGAAACCTCCTGCTTCCTGAATAACCAGCATCGACTCCACCAATTCGTAGATATTTATCGGGAATTGGTCGGTATCCCAACCGTTCTGGTAGTCTCCTCTATTGGCATCAATACTGCCCAGTAATCCGGCATCGGCAGCCACCTGCAATTCGTGCTGAAAGGTGTGCTGTGCCAGGGTGGCATGGTTTACTTCCACATTCAGGGCAAAATCATCCATCAGGTCGTACTGACGCAGAAATCCCAATACAGTAGCACTATCAAAATCGTATTGATGTTTCGATGGTTCCATAGGCTTGGGTTCGATAAAGAATTTTCCGGTAAAACCGTTTTTACGGGCATAATCCTTGGCCATGTGTAAGAAAAGGGCCATGTGTTCCAATTCACGTTTCATGTTGGTGTTCAACAAACTCATGTACCCTTCGCGACCGCCCCAAAAAACATATCCGGTACCACCCAGGGCAATGGTTGCATCCAACGCTGCCTTAACCTGCGAACCGGCATAAGCCACTACATTAAAATCGGGGTTTGTAGCTGCACCGTTCATGTAACGGGGGTTAGAGAATGCATTGGCCGTTCCCCAAAGTAATTTAACCCCGGAAGCTTTTTGTTTCTGACTGGCATATTCCACAATAGTTTGCAAGCGTTTTTCTGATTCAGCCACGGAGCTTCCTTCGCTTACCAGATCAAAATCATGGAAACAGTAGAAAGGGTTACCCAGTTTGGTAAAAAACTCAAATGCAGCATCCATTTTATTTTTGGCAGCTGCAATGGGATCATTGGCACCTTTCCAAGGCATCGGACGGGTAGCATTGCCAAAAGGATCGCCACCATCGCCAACAAACGAGTGCCAGTAAGCCACTGCAAAACGCAGGTGTTCTTTCATGGTTTTTCCGCCTATTTTACGATTCTCGTCGTAATAACGAAAAGCCATTGGGTTTTTAGATTCCACTCCTTCGAACTGAATTTTTCCAATTCCTTTAAAGTATTCTTTTTCGCCTAAAACTATACTCATGATTCTCTATTTTAAAATTGTATTTTTATTGGTTTTCAATATTTTTTTCTACAATAATTCGTTTAATCGCTTTTTCCAGGCCTGGTAAGCTGTTTTGTATTGTTGCTGTTCAGTTTCCGCTATTTTAATTTCTTCGAGTTTCTTTAAGTGCTTAAACGCTTCGCTGAACGATGCGTAAAATCCGGCTCCCACACCGGCACCTCGTGCTGCACCCAGTGAACCATCGGTTTCGTACATTTCGATGGTGGCGCCAGTGGTTCCTGCCAGGGTATCCCTGAACAGGGGGCTTAGGAACATATTTGCTTTGGCCGCTTTAATCACCCGGGGTTCAATACCGGTTTCTTCCATAATTTCCATGCCATATACCAACGAAAACACGATGCCTTCCTGTGCTGCCCGCAATACATGAGCTTTAGAATGGATGTTAAAGTTTAAACCTTCGAGCCGTGCGCCCAAATCCCTGTTTTCTAAAACCCTTTCGGCACCGTTTCCAAAGGGGAAAAACATCAGACCATCGGAACCTACAGGAATTCTTTGAGCCAGTTTGTTCATTTGTTCGTAGCTGTCGCCGGGGCCCATCACATTTTTACGCAACCAGGAATTTAAAATGCCGGTTGAATTCAGGCAAAGCAAAACGCCCAAACGTTGTTGGCCAACAGCATCGTTTACATGGAGAAAAGTATTCACCCGCGATTTGGGATCGAATTTCACCTGATCGCTTACTCCATATACCACCCCCGAAGTTCCGGCTGTTGCAGCAATCTCGCCCGGATTCAACACATTAAGCGAAAAAGCATTATTGGGCTGATCACCGGCACGATAAGCTACAGGAATACCTTCGGAAAGACCAAATGCCTTGGCTGCTTCGGCATTTACCGTACCCTGAACCGAAAATGTGTCCACAATTTCAGGTAATACCGAGGCATCGATTCCATAAAAATCGAGTAGCTTTTGAGCAATCCGGTTTTCTTTAAAATCCCACATAATGCCTTCCGATAAGCCACTGCGTGTGGTTTTCATTTCACCGGTAAGGCGGTAAGCAAAATAATCGCCTGGTAACATGGCTCGATAAACCTGCCTGTAAATATCCTTTTCGTTCGATTCGACCCATTTGAGTTTTGACGCCGTAAAATTACCCGGAGAATTCAACAAATGGCTCAAACAATAGGCTGAACCCAATTCCTGATTGGCCAATTCACCAATTTTTACGGCACGGCTGTCGCACCAGATGATAGACGGGCGAAGCACTTTTCCGCTTTTATCGACCAACACCAATCCGTGCATCTGGTATGAAATACCGATGGCTTTAATGGCTGAAAAGTTGATATGGGTTGATGCTTTAATTTTTTGAAGCGCATTTTTTGCATTTTCGACCCATTTATCCGGATCCTGCTCGGCCCAACCCGGCTTTTGAGCAATCATTTCCATTTCTGTATCGGGGCTAAATGCCGAGCCTACTGATTGCCCGGTCTTCATGTCGAGCAAACTGGCTTTTACCGATGAACTTCCTATATCGAACCCAAGTAAATACATAATTCTTGTTTAGTTAGGTCAAAGGTACACTATCAACCAGGTAACAAGGGTAATTATTCAGCCATATAATAGTATTATTACGCCATATTTAATTTTATTGATGCTCTCTCACCCACCATGACGTCAGGATTGTTTGGTTTGTAAGTTGCATGAAATAACCTGTGTACTTTTAGTGAAACTAGCGGGTACAAAGAAAGAGATTACCAAAGATACCCGGTTTTTTTAGTCGGTATTTTGGGCTTTAATATCCTTATGCAAGAAGGAGATTACCACTCATAAAAAAACCATAGCAACGAGTTAAGTGTGCTATGGTTTTAATTATAAAGGTAAAAATGTGAGATGTAGAAAAGCTATCCGCAATGCAGAAACCGTTGAACCAGTATCATGGTTTCTTCAGGATTGCCCTCCAGATTTTTACGTAATTCCTGGTCGTTGTAATCCCTTAGTTTTCGGGCTACCCCCTGAATAAGTGCATCTGTAAAAACACCTTTCTGTTTAAACACGTCTGCCTTATCGATGAGTGCCTGAGCAGCCTCAAAACAAGAGGAGGGTAATTGTGAAAGGCTTTGTTGCCGAGCTTTATGCTTTTCGTCGAATATATTTACATCGACATGGGTTTTATTGGCAAATTCAATTCCGTTGGGCATTTCAAAACCATGGCGAGCGCCAACACAAATACCGGCCAGCAACAAATAGATATCGGCCGATCCATCGGGACTGCGCAATTCAAAAGTCTGCTTGCCGGAAAAATCGCGATTCATGGGTTCTTCCAGAGGATTAGCTTTGGCCACCATATCGTTGGCTCCAACCCATCCCAAGGGAACCCGAATCAGTGTAGAACGGTTCCGCTCACCCCAGCACACGTTGGTTGGTGCTTCCTGATGGGGAACCAAACGGTAATAACTGGTTGGAATTGGGTTACCAAAAGCCGACAAAGCCGGAGCAATATCAAGAATACCTCCAATTACTTTTTTAGCTACATCGCTCAGCCTGCCATCGACCAGGGTAACATTTTTACCCTCTTTAACCGGGCGTATGTGAATGTGCATTCCACTTCCGGCTTTTCCGGCCGTAATTTTCGGAGCCAGACTCACCGTAACGCCATAGCGGTATCCCACCTCGCGCAATATCCATTTGGCAATTATCAGTTGATCGGCAGCATCTTCAACTTGAGTTGGCAAAAACTCAATTTCGTTTTGCTCGTAATCGAAGCGATCATCACAAAAATTACCCACCTCAGAATGGCCGTATTTAAGTTCAGCACCCGTTTGGGCAATGGCCAGCAACGCATCGGTACGTAGTTTTTCCCACTTTACAAAAGGAGCCGATTCGTGGTAACCCCGCTGATCGGTAGCACGATACATATCGTCTTTTGGGCTTATAACATAATATTCGATTTCGCCCATAACCTCGAGCTGATAACCGGTGGATTCATAAAATGCCCTATGGGCTTTACGCATGATGTTTCCGGGAGCACTTTCGAGCGGATTGCCCGATTTGTCGAAATAAGCACACAAGATATCCACAGCAGGAATCTCAGAAAAAGGGTTTAAAAAGGCCGTTTTAAACCGAGGAACCACATACAAATCGCTCGAGCCGGTTTCGAGAAAATTAAACAGACTGCTTCCATCAACCCGTTCACCGGTCGATAATATCTGCTCCAGATGTTCGCGGCTTTGAATTACAAAATTCAATGTTTTTAAACGTCCATCGCCACCAACATAGCGAAAGTTAATCAGCTCAATACCCTGGGCCTCCACATAGTTTATGATGTCGGCTTTGGTAAATTCCCTTTTGGGTTTCTGAAGAAAGCGAACCAGGGGATCAGGACTTAAATTGAAATCATTATTCTTCATAGTTTAACCTTTTAAAAACGGTGAAACCAGAAGTATTCGCTTATTCGGAACCTAAACATACTATTGATGCGCCGGAAAATTTGATTTTTTTTGTTGAGACTAACCAAACCTAAAAAAAAATTCAGTCTTAAAAAATAATTCTGCTAATTTGTTGGTTCGTTTCCCTCCGAAACATTCCGAATTGCTTAGACATTCTGGTTTATGCGTTCCAAAGCTAGAAAAAAAACATGCGCTTTTTGCTGCATTTTGTCATGGGAAGGACTTTTACACAACATACCAAGCGCTGTAACTTTACAATAGCTTGTTCACTAACCGATTACCTATAATTATGTTATATAAAACACCAGCGAAGGAACGCCTTATTTTCCCAACTGAAGAATGCGATACGCCCCACGGGCTACTAAAACAAATACCAGCATTCCAATAAGAAGATCGGGGAAGGGTGACTGAAAAACATAGACCAGAATACCAGCCACAATAACTCCTGCGTTGATAAGAATATCGTTCGATGTAAATATCATACTTGCCTGCATATGGGCTTCCTTACTTTTGCTTTTCTGAAGCAGGAACAAACAAAACACATTAGCCCCCATAGCCAATAGGGAAACACCTATCATGGAATAGAATTCAGGCATTGGTGTTGTACCTAAAAAGCGTCGAAGAACCTCTACCAAACCGAGAAACGCCAGAAGCAACTGCATATATCCGGCAAGCTTGGCAACCTGCTTTTTCCTAAAAACGCTTCCACCAACTGCCCAAAGCGACAAGCCATAAACCATACTATCGGCTAACATGTCGAGACTGTCGGCCACTAAACCCATCGATCCGAAAATAAATCCGGTAAGCGACTCTATTGCAAAAAAAGCAAAATTAATGAGCAAAACGGTCCAAAGAATGGTTCGTTCACCGTTTAGCGCCCCTTCCTGCATTTCATCGTATACAAAAGTTTCGGTTGCAAGCTCTATTGTGTCGTATTTTAATGTTTCGAGCCGAAAAAGAATCTCTTTGCTGTCGCCATGGTGAATTACCTGCAATTTACGGTCGGGAATATCAAAATGTAAAGATTTTATCTGCGGTAAACCGTCCAATTTCATACGAATCATTTGCTCCTCCGATGGACAGTCCATTTTCGCTATGCTAAAGGTAGTTTTTTGCATATTACTTTGGTAAAAAATTAGAGGCAAACTTCGTTATCAAAAGGCAAAATCATAATTCACACCGGTAAGATCTTCGGAAACTTTCCAAAGTTCACGAGCCAGTTCTGTATTGTGTGATTTGGATGTAGAATTTACCAGAACCGGATGTCCACTAATTTCGAACCACCCATTGGGACCAAAAAATTCAGAACCCGACAAGGAGTCTTCAGTAGCAGCACGCAAAACCGGCAATGCGCCCCATGAAGCTTTTCGACCTATTAACGAACTGAAAAATCCGACCAGAGTGCCAGAAGATCGAAACAGGTTGGTGGCCGATAATCCGGGATGTGATGCTGTTGCTATGGCATCGATGTTATGCGCTTTAAACTGCCTGTCCAATTCATAGGTAAATAACAAGTTTGCCAGTTTGCTTTGGGCATAGTATTTCATTTTTTGATAGTTCTTTTCGCCATGCAAATCACTGAAGTGGATGTCGCCCATCATTTTATGCGCCATACTGCTTTGGCTTACCACGCGTGAACCGGAGCTTGCCTTAAGCCTTTTTAACAATAAACCTGTAAGGGCAAAGTGCCCCAGATGATTTACTGCAAACTGAATCTCAAATCCCTGTTTGCTTAACTCCCTTTGAGGTGGAAACATTACCCCGGCATTATTTATAAGCACATTGAGCTGCGAATACTTTTTCTGAAATTCGTCGGCAAAGGTGTGAACTGAATCCAAATCGGCCAAATCCAAAGTCATGAGGTCAATTCGAACTTTCGGATACTGTGCTTTGATTTCCTGCAAAGCCCTTTGTCCTTTATCGGGATTACGCACTGCCATAACTACATTGGCTCCTTTCAGGCTAAGCTGCCGCGTGGCTTCCAGCCCAAGTCCGCTATTAGCACCGGTTATTATTATTGTTTTTCCTGTTAAGTCGGGGATTGATTCTGTTGTCCAGTTCATATTTTATTTATTAGTTGTAATGCAACAACAGATTGCACACTAAAACGGTTCAAAAAAAACAGTGCTAAACCAAGATAAATGGCAAAGAAAGAAACAACCACTGTAGTGAAATAACAAATTCGTATTTATTCACTAATGTAGTTTAAACACCGCATTTACTTTAATTGCCAAGGCCGGGTATCATTATGATATTTTCTTTCCGGCCAGCGGACCGGGTTTCAGGCTGTGAATTTCATTAATATGCACTTTTATTACCGCTTTGGGTTTTGGCATTCCTGCTTTTACAGATAATTCGGCCGATTTTTCATATAGTTCACCTTCGGTCACTACTTCGGGAGTTCCAATAAAGCGATAGCCATCCATCACCTCGCGGTTAACCACTGCCACGGCTACTTTTGAGCCATCGAGAATATTACGGTAGGTGGTTCCCCCAACGCCTTCGTTAAAAACCAGGGTGCTATCGTCGAGCACGCGCGTGGAACGTTTGGGAGCCAGGTTTGGAATACCGTCTTTGCTTACGGTAGCGTGAAAACACTGATGGGCTGCTATCATAGCTTTCATTTCGGGTGTTAATTGTATCATAATTTTTATTTGTTAAATCTAACTTTTTAAATTTACTGCAAGAGTAACAAAGATATTGATATTGGCCTTTATAAAAAAGCCTTAATCACCACGTAAAGCAATATTATTTTGTGTAGCCAGAATTTTTATTACCCGTTTAAGTTCCTGAATCTCTTCAAACCTGAGTTTATAGAGGTTGAGTTTAACTCTTTCGCCATTTTTTAATAAAAACTCATAGCAGTTTGGCTTATAGTCCAGACCATTCAGTTGTTCCCACTCAAGGCTTCTTTCTTTTTTAAGAATGCCCGGTTTTAATGTAATTTCTCGTGCATCGATTTTCAGGTATGCCCTACCTAAGAGCCGCTCCACTGAGTAGCCTATTCCTGCCATCAGGAGTGCAATTGCATTAAAAGTAAAAACCAGGGTATATGCCCAGTCGAAAGCACTCAGGCTTTTTTTTCTATCCATTGCAGGGGAATCCAAATCAGCGCAAACAAAAGACTAAGTACTCCAATAACCATTGCCCATTTGGGTTTTTGCGTGTTTTGCAGCAAATCTTTATGAAATTCCATTGCCCTTTCAATCTAATCATTAAAAAACATTTTCACGCTGCTTTTGCTCTTGCCAGGGTAGTTCAATAAAGCTCTTAAATTGCTATTATTATGATTGGAAATCCTGTGTTATTTTAAACCAATAGTCGTATTTTACAGCCCAATTAACCCTAATTAGCAGAACCGAGAGATAAAATTAAGGATTTTTTTGTTGAATGCGATTGCATTTGTTGATTTCTCACAAAAAGATTAATCGCAATCATGGCAACTTAATTCACAACTTTTTGCTTTGCCGAACGCTTCCCGGCCTTCAGAAAAGGCAAACCAGGCAATACCCAGGGAGCCGGCCACATCGAACCACACAATACCAAAAAGCTCATACAACCCGCTTGATGCAAGCAATATAAACGACAGGTAAAAGCAGGTTTTGGTGCATTTGGCATCGGCTATAATGGCATCGGAATGCAACTGCCTGCCCACTTTCATTTTCCAGTTCATTAAAATATACATGGTGAGGATGGATATAACCGCAATGATAATACCCACCCGTGTTGTTTCAGGTGTTGTTTTGGTGATAATGCTAATTAACGAACCGGCAACCAGGCCAAATGTAAGTATGTAGAAACTGACTCCCGTAATTTTAAGTGCCTGTCGTTCGAATTTATCGCGGGAGGTAATGTTGTTGATGCCGTTTTTTTTCATCCGGTAAACCAGATGTAAAATTCCAAATCCCGATAAAACCTCAACAAAACTGTCGACACCAAATCCAAGCAGAGCAAGCGCATCGTCGCTTAATCCAAAAGAAATCGAAACCAAACCTTCGGCAATATTATAGCCAATGGTGGCCAAGGCAAGAAACAGCGCGGTTTGTATTAGTTTATGTTCAGAAGAATTTGCCATAAGAATTGTATTAAAAAAAGCTAAAGGCCATGGCGATTATGTTCTTCGCCAATGGCCTTAACGCAATATTAATGTTTATGTCCTTCATGACCTGTACCTTCTTTCTTTGCTTCGGTGCGGTCATATTTGCAACATCCGGGAAGTTCATTGTACACTTCATCTGTTGCTTTGTGCATGGGCGTGTCGTGTCCCACTTTTGCAATAGCCATTTGAACTTTGTGTACCGTTGTTTTTGATTCATCAAAGGAAACTTCTAACATTTTGGTTTCCTGATTCCAGTCGGCTGTTGTAACACCTTCTACAGCCTTAGCCGCTTTTTCAATACGGTTTTCACACATACCGCAGTTGCCCTTTACTTCAAATTTTTCGGTTTTTGCCTGTGCAAATACCATACTTGTTCCTAAAAGGAACATACTTACTAAACTTAAAACTTTTGTTTTCATATTATTGCAATTTAAATTGTGAATAAAAAACGATTATTTAATTTCTTTGATAATCTCGCCGCAAGTGAGCATTGAGCTACCAAAGTAGGGATTTCTAATTTCTTTTTCTTTGCTTAGCCAGTCGGCCCCCTTGTTGTTATCAGCCATGGGGCAATGTTGCACGTAAATGGTACTGCTAAGTGGTGTGAATGAGTTGGTCATTTCAATCATAGTAACAGAAACCGATTGAAAGGATTTTCGAAGTTGCTCGATGTCGGAAAAGTGCTGGATATGTTCCAAACTTTTGGCTAATCTTCCCTGAAAATCCATCCAAACCATATGCGCTTCATCTTTAAAAAGTCCCATGTCCACTTTTTCCAATGCCGATTTTAAGTTTGTTGCGTTTTTTTGAGCTTCTTTAAAATCATCGTTGGTCAGGGCATCTTTCCAATTTAAGTATGACTTATAAAGTGGCTGCAAAGCCTCTTTGGCTTGTTTGTCGATGGACAAAGGTTTTAAAGTAGTTGATTTATTTTGTTCCTCAAGACCTTCGTGTGAAACATTACTTTCAGTAGTTGTCCCTCCGTGATTATGTCCGGTCATAACCTGTCCACCTTCGGGGCTCATCATACTGGGTTTTCCGGCTAACTGGGCCGCGGCATCTATACTGAACGTGCCGTTTACTGCAATTTCTTCGCCCTCCATTAAACCAGCTTCAACCAAATAACTATCTCCTAATGAAGAACCTAATGTTATCTCTCGCATAATGAAATTAACTCCTTGTTCGGAATTTGTTTTCACATACACCACCGAGCGTTTTCCCGTCCACATTACGGCTGTTTTAGGTACAACAATAGAATTTGATTTGTTAGCCAACTTGGCCTGAACCATTCCCGAAGCAAACATTTCAGGTTTTAACTTTCCGTTTGGATTATTGTATTCCAATCTTGCTTTTGCCACTCTTGTTTTAGGGTCAATCACGGGGTCGAGAAATGTAATGCTGCTCATAAATGATTCACCGGGCAAAGAGGCAACCGTAAATTTCACTTTATCACCTTTTTTAACCCAACTTATATCTGATTCATACACATCAAACAACACCCAAACTTTAGATAGGTCAGCAATTTCATAAATCGTTTCTCCTTTGCGGACATAATCACCCAGGTTTATTTTTTTGGAGGTTACATAGCCTGCAACATCAGCTACTACAGGAAATTCGTCCTTTGTCATTCCAGACTTTAGTATCTCTTCAATTTGTTTTTCGGAAAGTTTCCAGTTTTTTAGTTTTTCTTTTGCTGCCGCAAATAATTGAGGCTGCGTTTCGGCTATTTTCTGTGCTTCAAATAGCTCTTCCTGTGCGGTAACCAACTCGGAAGAATAAATGTATGCGATGGTTTGTCCTTTATTCACAAATTCACCGGTAAAATTCACCAATAATTTTTCAATTCTACCCGGAATATGCGATGATTGTGAATAAACTATGCGTTCATCGGCTTGTACTTTCCCGTTAAGACGAACTTGTTTAACCGGATTCATTTTCCCTACAAATGCAGTACTCACGTTGGCTAGTTGCATAGCTGTAGGCGACATGCTTATCGCATTGGGGTCAATATCGGCATTTTGGTCATCCTCCAGCGGAATTAAGTCCATACCGCAAATGGGGCAGTCGCCCTGCTCATTTTGACGTATCTGTGGGTGCATGGAGCAGGTCCAGATTTGCTGATGTGCTGATGGATTGATGTGCTGATGTGCTGATGGATTGATGTGCTGATGTGCTGATGGATTGATGGGTTGATGAGTTGATGTGCTGGTGGGTTGATTTAATGATGGCTTGATAAGATAGCCTATTAATGCACCTAATATGAGGCTAATAGCAACTAATATGATTGTTTGTTTATTTATTTTTGTTTTCATAGTTATTTCAATTTTGACGATGAAATTATTTTACTCAAAAGTTTTTGAATAGACAGCAAAGTTGTCTTCATTTGGTCGGATGGTGAAGGGTACGACAGCGCTTTCTCGCATAGTAAAAGCCAATATTCTGTTTCCATAGCTTCTTTTTGAGCAATTTTGAGTTTATGTATAAAGTCAGCTTTGCTTTCTGCACTTTGCGATTCTCTAATATTTGCACCTATACTGGTTCCCGACTTTAAAATTTGACGGGCAATGACAAACTTTTTGTTGTGTTCAAGCAGTTCTGAAAACTCTATAATTTTAATAGCGAATTCAAAACTTATATCAACTATTTCATTCTTTTTTTCCATTCTGTATTTTATTAATTGCATTGAAAATATTAGTGCATCAAAAATCAGCACTTTAGTATATCAATTAATCAGCACATCATTTTGACGTGATGTAATTAATTTTTGCCAAAGCTATTTGATATTGAACTAATGCCGTTGACTTCATTTTCTGATATTTCAACAATTGTTGTTGCATCCGTAGCACTTCCTCAAACTCTTTCCCTGAATTTCCATACGAAGTAAAAAGCAGGTTCAACGATTGTTGCGAGGTTCGGATTTGTTGTTCGTAAAGTGATAATAGTTGCAACTGCTGTTGAATCTGAAACCAAACCATTTCGTATTCAGAAACGAGCATATTTGCTACCTCTTGTTTTTGCAGCGTATAGCTTTCCTGCATCAGTCGGGCTTCTTTTACCGAAGCGTTGTATTTAGCCCGAAAGATTGGAATACTAATGCTTACCATTGGCATCAAAACATTTTTACCATTATCGGGCATAGTTACATCGGTACGTTCGCCCACCAAAACATAATCCAACCCAATGCCCAGTTTCGGTAATCCTTGCTTTTGAGCTGCAATCTCTGCGGCTTGGCTTGCCTGTAATTTTAAATCCAGTGCTTTTAATTTTGGATTGGCTTCAATCAGTGAATCTTTTCTGTATTCATCTGAAAGAATTTCCGGTTTCAATGTGTCGCTGATTTGAACCTGTTCATTATCAGGACGGTTTAACAGCTTGTTGAAGGTAGTCAGCAATGGTTTTTCTTTATCTCTCAGAATACCAAGATTGGTTTGTGCATCTTTCAGCATAATATCCACACGCAGCACATCGACCATGCTTCCTGTGCTGTTTTTAAACTTTTGATTGGCTATGGTTTTATAGGACTCCAATATGTTGATGTTTTCCTGTTCAATGCGTATCCAATCATTTAATTCATACAAAGGATAATAAGCGGAAGCCACATGCAAATAGAGTTTGTTCCGGGCATCAATAAAGCTTTGAAACTTCGCTTCGGCCATTAAGGCAGCCACATTTCCCTGTACTTTTAAAGTACCAAACCATGGAAACATTTGTGTTAGCGAGAACTTTGCCTGTTGTGGGCCAACTCTTGTTTCAACCGGAGAGATAAAATATCCGAAAGAAAAAGTTGGGTCGGGCAGGGTATTAACCTGCGGCACTTTCTGCAATGCTGCTTCGTATTCTTTAAACATTGCCTGCAAGCCCGGATTATTTTCGGCAGCTATTTTATAATAATCATCCAGCGTTTGTGCAAAGCTTAAGCTGCTGAACAAAAGCGTTGCTATTATTAGTGCGATATATCGGTTCATGATTTCGATTTTTTAAGTTGATACTCTTCACGCATACAGTAGAGCGTGGGAACAATGTAATAGGTAATGGCTGCCACAATCATCCCACCAAAAGCAGGGATAGCCATCGGCACCATAATATCGGCACCTCTTCCGGTTGATGTAAGTACCGGTAGTAGAGCAATAATGGTAGTTGTAGTGGTCATTACTGCAGGTCTTATTCTTCGTTCTCCTGCTTCTACAACGGCTGCCCGTATCTCTTTTATTGTTTTTGTTCGGTTACGTGCAAAGCTTTGGTCGAGATAGGTTCCCATCAATACCCCATCATCGGTGGCCAATCCGAAAAGAGCTATAAAGCCAACCCAAACGGCAACGCTCAGGTTCACGGTATTCATTTGAAAAAGCTCACGTAGGTTTGTGCCAAAAACAGAGAAATCGGCAAACCAGCCTTGCCCGTAGAGCCAGAGCATAATAAACCCACCACTGAATGCCATGGCCACACCGGTAAAAATCATAAGTGAAGTGGTGACCGATTTGAATTGAAAGTAGAGTATCAGGAAGATGATTAAAAATACCAGCGGAACAATTATGCTCAGGCGTTTTTCAGCACGCACCTGATTCTCGTAACTACCCGAGAATTTGTAATTTACTCCGGCCGGAACGACTAATTCACCCGCATTAATTTTTTGCTGAATTATTTCCTGTGCATCGTTTACCACGTCAACCTCGGCAAAACCCTCTTTTTTATCGAACAGTACATAGCCTACCAAAAAGGTGTTCTCACTTTTTATGGCTTGCGGGCCACGCACATATTCAATACCTACCAATTGCTTTAATGGAATTTGCGCCCCGGTGGGTGTTGGAATAAGAATATTACCAAGCGATTCAGGGTCGTCCCTTAACTCACGCGGATAACGAACACGAATGGGGAATCGTTCACGCCCTTCAACAGTTGATGAAATTTTCATGCCCCCGATAGCAGTTTCGATGGTCTGTTGCACATCTTCCACATTCAAACCGTAACGTGAAATTTCATCGCGATTGATATTCAGGTGAATGTAGGGTTTTCCCACAATACGGTCGGCAAAGGCAGCTTCGGCTTTTACCGAGGGTACTTGTTTCAGAATTCCTTCCAGCTTCAATCCAAAGTCCTCGATGGTTTGAAGGTCAGGGCCATAAACTTTGATGCCCATGGGTGCCCGCATTCCGGTTTGTAACATAACCAAACGGGTTTCGATAGGTTGCAATTTCGGGGCAGAAGTAACGCCGGGAATTTTAGTGACCGCAACAATTTCTTTCCAAATATCATCGGATGATTTGATGTGTTTGCGCCAGTTTCTGAAATAGTTTCCATTCTCGTCGGGAATCAGTTCATTTGACGAAATGTTTTTAGATAGGAATTCCTCATTGCTATAAGCCTCTCCATTCTTTAAAACAAAGCGGTCGTCTTTATCCGTTTTAAAACGCTTTCGATGTCCTTTGTCATTTAGCGCATATTCCGACTTATAGTTGATAATGTTTTCATACATGGAAACCGGAGCGGGGTCGAGTGCCGATTCTACCCTGCCTAATTTACCCACGGTAAGTTCCACTTCGGGAATATTGGTCAGCAGCATGTCCAGTTGCCCCACCACCTTCCGGTTGTATTCTACCCCTGAGTGCGGCATTGAAGTTGGCATGAGCAAAAAGCTGCCTTCGTCCAACGAGGGCATAAATTCTTTACCCATTCCGGGAAATGTATGGGTTAAGCCCGACCAAACACTTGTTGTACGAATGTTCCAACCCATTTTGTCAGCTCCGTTTGCCAGAAACCCGAAAACCGATGAAAATCCCATCCAAATAGTAACACCCAGTAATATCACCAGCACAGGAATGGTTAAAAACTTCACTTTGTTATTCAAACACCAGCGTAAAATTCTTGTATAGGAAAATTGCAAAAGTGTGAATGCACCTAAAATAAAGCCTACCAGCAATGCAACAAATACGAAGTTGAGCTGTACACTTTTACCTGCACCCAGGGGCAACCAGTATTTTGCCAAAAGCCAGACAACCCCAACAACCACCAAAATCAATTCAATATTTTCCAGTATTTTGCTGAGAAAAGGTTTTTTAAAAAGCTTTTTATCTATAATAAAAGGTCGAATGAATGGGATACCGCCAAATAATATCAGTAAAACACCTGCCCAGACAACACTGCTGAATAATCCTACAAAACCAGCTACAATAAGCAGCAAATTTACCCACTTATTATGGCGGGGGTTCTTTATTTTAAACCCAAAAAACCAGTGAGCCAAAGTGGGTAAAATGATAAGCGAAACGATAAGTGCTGCTACCAGGGCAAAGGTTTTGGTAAATGCCAGCGGCCCAAATAGTTTTCCTTCGGCGGCCTGCATGGTAAAGACCGGGATAAAACTGACAATGGTGGTAGAAACGGCAGTAAGAATAGCCGAACTTACCTCAGCCGAACCATTGTAAATGGTGGTTATCAGCTTTTGCCCGGGTGGAGCTTCATCAACATGTTTGACAATATTCTCGGAGAGAATTATTCCCAAATCAACCATGGTACCAATGGCAATGGCGATTCCCGATAGTGCTACAATATTGGCATCAACACCAAAATACCGCATGGCGATAAAAACCATGAGTACTGCAATGGGCAATAAGCTTGATATTAAAAAAGATGCCCTCAGGTTATAAATCATAACGATGATAACCAGAATGGTGATGAGAATCTGAAGCGAAAGGGCTTCTTCAAGTGTCCCCAGTGTCTCATAAATTAATTCCGAACGGTCGTAAAACGGGACAATGGTCAACTGGCTTTCTATGCCATTAGCCAGGGTCTTTTTCGGCAGTCCGGGCGAAATCTCGGTGATTTTTTCTTTTACATTGTTAATCACCTGCAATGGATTGGCGCCATACCGAGCTACCACTACACCGCCTACCACTTCAGCCCCGTCTTTGTCGAGCGCCCCCCGGCGGGTTGCCGGCCCGAGAGATACTACACCAATATCTTTAATCCGAATGGGAACATTTTCCTGAACAGCAACCACGGCTTTCTCAATATCCCCGGTGCTTTTAACATAACCTAAACCACGCACAAGGTATTCAGCCTGATTTATCTCGATGGTTTTAGCCCCCACATCGCGGTTCGATTTCTGAACCGCCTGCATCACTTTGTGTAAAGGAATATTGTAGGCTTTCAATGCATCGGGATTTACATCTATTTGGTATTCCTGCACATACCCGCCAATTGAGGCCACCTCTGAAACTCCTTCGGTGGCATTCAGTCCG
This sequence comes from Bacteroidetes bacterium HGW-Bacteroidetes-4, assembly GCA_002840905.1. Taxonomy (GTDB): domain Bacteria; phylum Bacteroidota; class Bacteroidia; order Bacteroidales; family SZUA-534; genus GWE2-40-63. The sequence continues at coordinate 96,366 of PHDD01000008.1, forward strand.
TATTTTACATAGAAATCCTGAACCGTGCGTATTTCGTGCAAATCCCAACCTCCAGTTGGGTTACCATCCTCATCACGCCCCTCAAGCGTATACCAGTAAACTTGTCCCAAAGCAGTTGCATCAGGTCCCAATGTAGGTTGCACCCCTTCGGGCAATATTCCGGAAGGAAGCGAACTTAACTTTTCCAAAATCCGGGAGCGTGACCAGTAAAATTCTATATCTTCATTAAAAATGATGTAGATACTTGAAAAGCCAAAAATGGAGGAACTGCGAATGGTTTTCACTCCGGGAATACCTAAAAGATAGGTTGTTAAAGGATACGAAATCTGGTCCTCGATATCTTGTGGCGACCGTCCGTTCCATGGGGTAAAAACAATTTGCTGGTTTTCCCCAATATCGGGTATGGCATCCACCGGCACCGGGTCTGACGGCAATCCACCCACTTGCCAACCAAATGGTGCAGTAACAATGCCCCATGCAACAAATCCGGTTAGAACAAGCACTGTTACCAACTTGTTCTCTAAAAAATATTTGATTATTTTATTTAGCATAATGTGCTGATTTATTGATGTGCTGATTTATTGATGTGCTGATTTGCTGATTTGCTGATTTGTTGATGGGCTGATGGGCTGATGTGCTGATTTGCTGATTTACTGATGGGCTAATTGAAATTAACTTACTAACAAATCAAACCCAAATAAACCCGGTTAAAACCAGAATGAAAAAGCACGATTCACCAAAAGCCACACTACCTTTGCAGCATGGTATTAATCATTCATTAAAAAATCAAATTAAGAAAGTCTGAAAAAGCACCTGAATGTCTTTTTCAAGAGGTGGGGAAATGTATTCAGTATAAAACTGATGCGTTGACTTTGGAAATAAATCCAGGTTCAGGGTGGTATAAATAAATGCTACAGTAAAATCAACATTAAAAACAGATTGAGCAGCTTCTTTTACAAAATCGGCTGTACCTTGAATAGTTTGAAATTCATTTTGGCAGCAAGGAACGTTATTAAAACTAACCTGATTATGATTAGAATGTTCAGAATTGTCGCAGGGTTCTTCCCTATCCATCATTACACATCCCAAATGTGTTTCACCCAACATTATCTTAGTCTCTATGGGTTCGCCACCGCAATAGTGGGTGCCCACGATAAAACTCATGTGGCTAACCAGCAGCATAAAAGATAATACTATGGAGAAAACTTTTTTCATCACATTTATAAAACGCAAAAATGCAATAAATGTTTCTGTTTAATTGTTAAGTGCATGTTAAGCAGGATAATTTTTTGACTACAGTGTGACCATGTTAAGGAAATGAAGCGCTTTTTTTTACTGATAGCCAGATGTTCTGAAACTGCCCAAAAAAATGTTATTATTGCTTTACAAAAGCTTACAAAACAAAACTGCCCGGAATGAAAGTTAACCGGGCCGTTTTAATGGCAGGCTTAAACCGCAATGGGTTACTTATAGACCTGCTCCAAATCACACAAATGGGTTGAGCTTTGTTCTTAGCTTTTTACTGTAATACCCAGGGCTTCTAAAAGCTGTGGTTTATCTTCCAAACCAATGCGAGCCACTGCATAAAACTCGCTCATCCAATAGCCCATTTTTGCCATGGCGGCATCTTTGGCTTTAGTGGCATTTTGCGATTCCCCCACTTCTTTTAAATATACTGTTCTTGCATCTTCGATTGCAGTTATTAAGGAGTTTGCTTCTGCGAGGGATTCGGGGGTAATGGCCAAACGGGAAAGTTTGGTTTGGATATCGGTATCGGTGGTTGCCAGGCTGTAAAATTTTTTAACCCCTTCGAACCAGTTGATGTAAGTACCGGGCATTTCGCCGGTAATTGCCAATTTGTTAGCGGTTAAGCTATCGTCGCGGAAAACCACTTTGGCTTTTTTACGATGTGTCTTATAGATTTTAGCCAGCGCCTCTTTTTTGCTGGAAAAAACGGCGTAAGCAGCTGAGGTTTCGTCATCCTCAGTTTTGTTTAGGTCGTAAACGGAACGGGTTTGGGCCAACAGGTTTTTGCCTTCGGTTATTTTTTCCGCGTTATAACCCAGTTCAGCCATAATGGTGGCAATTTCGGGTTGGTTTTCGGCATTTTCCAAAGAAACGCGGTAACGCTCCATTAAAACAGTTTCGGAGTTTTTAGGTCGTTTTGCCATAATTACTAAATTTTAGGTTATAAAAACTACTAATTGTGTTGCTTCGACTCTTATTTGCCTTGATTCGGCATGCAGTTCCAATGCTTCGTGCCAGGTTTGGGCTGCTTTGGGTTGCTGTTGTTCTGCTAATGCTCCTGTTTGGCTTGCTTTGTGAAGCGGTTTTCCTGCTTCGACTTACCTTTGGGTTGCTCCATTATACCGCTGGTTTGCTACGGAACCCAAGTGGTTAAAAAAGCCCATTACCCCCTGATTATTAGAACTGAATGATAAAATTACGAAATATTTTAATTAATGAGCGGGATTTTTTATTGGGATTTATTGTTGTCTGAAAAGAACCGCTCGGCTGGTAGCTGACGAGTTCAAATAAAAAAGGAGTTGCCATAAGCAACTCCTTGACTGTTCGGGTAATAACCTATAATTACCTTTTATTATGGTTTTGTAAGCGCATTGCCATCGAGCACAACGGCAGTTTGTGCCAACAAACGTCCGTTTAAAGTAGCTCCTGTTTGGAAAGTAATGCTTGTCATCGATAAGATTATACCTTCGAAATGAGCACCTGTACCCACAGTTGCCTGACCGGCCACCTGCCAGAAAATATTGCTGGCCTGAGCACCGCCAATTAAGGTAATGCTAACTGCTGAACTGATGGTCAGATTTTCGGCTATCTGGAAAATCCAAACATCGGTTGAGCTACCCGAAATGGTTACATTGGCAGGAATGGTAACGGTATTGTTCCATTTGTAAATACCAGGGCTTAAAGTTTTACCTCCAATATTTCCTGTTCCCAGATCCAGAAAGTCGACTGCAGAACGACCGGCTGCATCGTTGTATGCGGTTATCATATTCTCAACAGCTGTGGTAAGGGTAATGGGTGTAGGGTCGGCCATGTCGGCAGCCAATACCTGTCCGGTAACCTGAGCCGAAGTTGCGTAACCGGTAAAATCGGTTAATGAAAGCCCTGTGATGTACGAAGTAGCTGCAGGACTAAGACCTAAGTCGCCAGTAAGTGCCGAAGTACCGCTGTTATTGATGGCGGTTTTAGCCAGTATCAGGTAATTACCCGATGCTCCCAGGTTAACGGCATCAGTACTTGAGGGGTTTCCTTCGGTGGTAAAGCTCCATTCGTAATTGTTTTCGAGGAACATACCTGCACTACTTTTTGCATCAGTTGTTACCGTTGCTGTAAATAGTTCAGCAGCATTTAAGTTTGATACAGGGGTAAATGTAGCCACCATACCGGTATAAGTTACCACACCGGCTATTGTTGATGCTCCCTGCTTAAGGGTGAATGATGTGCTGTTTATGCTTGTAGGATCCATAGCTTGGCTAAATGTTGCCGAAACCACTATATTGCGTTCTGTGTTGGTGGTATTGTTTTGTGGGGTAGTCGACAGGGCCACTGGACTTTCATTTCCATTTATATCGTCATCATCATTGTTATTACAACTTGTAACTATGGCAACCGGTAATAACAGGGCTGCAATTAAAAACATGTTTTTAAATTTAATCATTTTGTTTTTTTTAGTAAAAAATTAACGAGTTTTCAATAGCTTCTATAATTATAGAATGGAATTAAAATAACGTGAGTTCGATGTAATTGGTATTAAACAGCAAGCGGTCGTTTGGCCGTGAGAGAAACAGACCGGCCTCGACCCAATTGCTTGAAAAACTTCCCGAAAGGGTATTTATGGAAGTGCTGTCGCTGTTGTAAAAACTACCCTTCTGCCCATTGGAATGATGCATGATGGAGCTGTAGGTAAATAAATCGCGCTTTCCGGATTCTTTGTCAAGAAACTGATAAAAGAAAGTTGCCCTGGGCATAAATGAAGGGGTGCGAACGGGGTACGAATCCTGATTATACATACGGATTATAATTCGTGGTGAAAGTTCCAAACCCCATTTAACCCGTTAGCTCACGCTTATAATAAAATAGGGAATAAGATCTCCTTCAAATATAAGCGGTTCCAGCGTTCCCAAACCACTTCCAAATAAGATATAACTGGGCTCGCGAAACATATTAAAGGTAGAAATGGCATTTTTTGTACCTGCCTGCTCTTGCCGGGTTGGAATACTGATGGTAGTATCCTGCTGTGCTTTAACCAGGGGCAGGCTGAAGCAAAGCAAAAGCACTGTAAATTTTATCCTTTTCATCATTATTCCGCACCTTGTTTCTGGGGTAAGCTTCATTTCAAGTTCTTTATCAGGCAAACAACCATGTATTTTACTTGATTTCAAGACTCCAGAAATGTTCCTTATGCCAATTTTTAATCTTACAAAGATGCAACCTTCGGGAAAGGAAAACATTACATATAAAAGCGAAAGAGTTACATAAATCAAAGGTTTAAAAGGGAGACAAAGAAAAGGAAACGAGGTTTAGAGCGGCTAATCGCTGTTTATTGGCTGCTTAGCTTTTCCCAATCGTTATAAAGCAAGGCGTAAATCAGGTCGTCGGTCCAACAACCCTTAATGTATAGGCTCTTAACAAAATGGGCTTCTTTTCTAAAGCCCAGCCGTTCGACCAGATGAATGGATGGTAAATTATTGGGATCGATGGATGCCATTATGCGGTGTTTATTCAAATCAATAAATGCAAAATCGATGATTCTTGCCAATGCTTCGGTAGCGTAACCCTGATTTTGATGGTTTTTGTCGAGGGTACAGCCCAATTCAAGCTGTTTGTTTTCGGGTCCAATAAAATGAAGACCTATATCGCCAACTAACTTTTGTGATTTTTTTTCAATAACAGCACATTGAAACCAGGTATCGGGCAGGTTAATTTGTTTGGCAGTTTTGGCCATAAAAGCTTCTACATCGTCCAGGGTTTGGGGAATCCACCCCTGATATTTATTTGTTTCGGCATCGGAGCGATAAGCAAAAAATTCTTTTGCGTCGCTTAAAGTAAGGGGCCGAAGGAATAAGCGTTCGGTTTTCAGGTTTATGTTCATTTGTTGTTCCATTATCGAAATTATAAGTTACCTGGTTTCTGGTGATTCGTAACAATAAAACCGCAAGGCATTAAAAAACCAAGTCTTTTATCTTACCAAAAGAACCGAAAAAAGATTTACTCGCTCGCTATCAATCGTTTTAGCGTTCTCAATTTGTACGATTTTAGATTCAGCGTTAGAATTTCGGGTCCGGCATAATATTGAAACACGACCTGATTCTGCATGTTTTAATTTTTCAATTATAGTATCGGATAAGTGGTAGCTGAAACGGGTAATTTTTCGATTGCTGTCAGTATAGCCGGTCACTACTGAAATGGTTGTTGAATCGGCGGTAGTTATATCCTTTGTTTCCTGGCTGACTGTTCTGGAATTCTCCTGTTCCATTCCTTTAGGCTGTATCGGAAAAACATCATCGTCGATAAGCAAAAACACCTGCTGACTGGGTTGATAGCTTAAACCTGAAAGAATCAACACATCGTAAAGGTCTATCCAATCATTATTCATTTTTTCAATCAATTCAATTTTCCATTGTCTTTTCCATTTCTTCAGTTGCTTTTATCGATGAATAGCTTCCATTATGTCATTAAAATGTTCTACATAAACCAGTTTGTTTACATTATATTTTGATGTAAAGCTTTTTACTAATTTTTCTTTATGCTCATGCATCCGGCGCTTTATGTTGTTTGTGACCCCTGTATAAAGTACCGTGTTGTTTTTGTTGGTGGCTATATACACATAGTAGTCCTTCATTTTCTTCTTGTTGTCATTCCGCACTTGATGCGGAATCTGCTTAATTTTTAGTTTTATTGTTCCCGGGTTTTTATTTTAGCTCCCATGCTTTTTCTGCAAATAATCAATGGTCGTTACCATCAGTTTTTTAAGTACTTCCTGATTGATGTCGGAAAGTTTTTTAACGTAAATACACCCCTTACCCATTTTAAACTTCCCTAAATCTTTTAGTAATTCCTCCTGACCGGAGCAGCCGGAATACACATACAGGGAGATAGCCGCTTTGCGGGGCGAAAAACCTACCAACGGCCAATCGCCTTCCTGACGACTTCGCTCCGATTTGTAATGGTATTGCCCGAAACCGATAATGGATGCGCCCCACATTTTTGCTTCAAAACCGGTCAGCTCCTGCATCAGCTTTAGTAACTCAAAACTGTCTTTTTTCTTTTGATTGGTGTCGGCAAAGGAGTTGATAAACTCAGTAACATCGGCATCGTTTAGTATAGTTTTTAGTTTGACCATAGCTTACAATTTAGTAACTGTTTATATTTAATACAAAGCATACAATTTTATTTTTGCCGTTTTTCCGATGCGTGCGAAGGGTGATGTACCTCCAGTTGAAACAGGAAAATCGCGTAAATGCCCAGTCTTTCGCAAAAAAGGTTTGTTGTTGTATGCCCCGTCTATAAGGTTATGGGCAAATGTCTTTATGTTTTGCAGGGCTTTCATCTGTACAGGTTTTCATTTACTGTCAAGCGTACTTTTTTTAAGGCTTTAACTTCCAGATTTTATCGGAATAAGGAAGGTATTCGGGCAGTGCTGCCGAACCGTACCAGGTAAAAATCTCATAAGCGAGTAAGTGGTTTTTAATGGCCGGGTCGGTTTCCAATAAGGCTTCGGCATCGGCCAGCGATGCGATGTTATGCAGAATAAAAATTCCCCGGTAGCTGTTTTCATTCTTCCCCAATGGTCCGGCCACGATAAGTTTGCCCACCTCAACCAACTTACCAATGTTATCGAGATGCCCCCGGAAACTTTCGCCAATAAAAGCTTTGTCGGTGGTGGTATTGGTTCCTGTTTTGAGGATAACCAGGAAATAGCTTTTCATGCCATAGTCGTCGGCTCCCAGTTTTTCGGCCAGTGCTTTATCGTAATTGGGGTTTGAGGTACTGGTATCGGTTTCGGCCACTGCACCGTTTTGCTTTAGCATCCGGTAAGCCAAAGCCTCTTGTTTTTCGCCCGAAATATGAACCAACAGTTCCTTATCGGTACGTTTTTTATAAACAATTTTTTTCGGAAAGTCGTGCCGTGGATTTTCAAAAACATAAGCACTGTCATTGTTTATTAGTTTAAATTCGATGCCTTTTCCCTGATTCTGATTGAGTACTGTGGCGGTATAAAACAGTTCGTTTTTTCGTTGCCCAATTTCGAGGTATTCCGAAACAGCCATTTGTCCGTTAATTATTTTGTATGAAAACCCTTTTAACGTTTGCCCGTTTATTTTATCCCAATGCTCGTAAACATCGTTGTTTTCCATCTTCCAGGTTCCCTGCAAAAAATCGGGGAAAGCCGATTGTGCAAAGGTTGTATTAACCAATAAAAGGGTTAAAATTATAAATTGTGGTTTCATACTTATCTGTTTAGGTTTTTTCTTTAAAATGTTCACTGTTATTCTGTATTTGTAACTATGTGAATTTGCGTAATTTGTTTTATAACCTTTGATTTCAATAGCGTTTATTTACCAAATATACCCAAAAGCCTTAATACTACTGATAAATTGGCAAAGCACAATAATTGGTTATTTGTAGTAAATAAGTTTACTCTTTTATTTTTAGCTCCTTATAGAATCTTTGCAAGGTATAGAATGCTTTTTTTCGGTTGCCTGTTTCAGAAATAAGGCCTTTTCTGTTCCAGCCTTCCTGATAGGGAATAAGCATGCGGCGCGGCGAACGAAAGTCGGCCAGTATCCATGGCGTAATGCCCCTCAGTTGAGGAATCCTGGCCAATACCGGCAGTGTTTCGCGGTAGAGTAAATCCTGAAACTCTTCACTCCAGCGGGTTAAACTGTCGCCATGAAAACCCTGCAAAGCACCGGCTCCAAATTCAGAGATTATTACGGGTTTATTCAGATCGATTTCCCAGCGAATGTTCTTGATATTTTCCACATCGCCCCCATACCAGCCATAATACTGATTAAAGCTCAAAACATCGACCATCCGGGCAAATTCATCTTCGACCACCATCACATTTTCGTCTTCTTTTTTTCCATGATCTTCCAATGCTGCACTGATTAAACGGGTATTATCCATTTCACGGGTAGTTTGTACCAGTTGGGTCAGAAAGTTTAAACGGTCGTTGGACCTGGGCGTTTCGTTTGCAACTGACCATATAATTACCGATGGCCTGTTTTTATCCCTACTCACCAATTCTGTGAGTTGCTGTGCTGCCTTTTTGTAAGTTTCCGGATTGTCCCACTGAATGGTCCAATAGACGGGTATTTCTTCCCAAACCAACATCCCCATTTCATCGGCCAGCCGAACCATATTCTCGTTATGGGGATAATGCGCCAACCGAACAAAATTACAACCCAACTCTTTGGCCCATCCCAATAAAATTTTTGCATCCTCCATGGAATAGGCTCGTCCGCCCCGCATTACATTTTCTTCGTGAATGCTAATTCCTTTCAAGAATATTTTTTCCCCGTTGAGCAGCATATCGGCTCCATCGGTTTTAATTTGCCGAAAGCCAATCTGGTCAACAATTGTATCGTCACCAGCAGCAAACTCAACCCGGTATCGTTTGGGATTTTTGTCGCTCCAATAGTCTATGTTTTTTTCCTGTAATTGAAATTTTACATACCCATCAGCATCGGTAATAAATTCCTGCTTTAGTTTTAATTCGGGAATGCTTACCTCAACTTTTGAGTGTGCTTTTTCATTACCGTTTAAGCGAAGGTAACCGTTCAACTGCGTTTTGTTTTCTTTATCGAGCTGGAGACTGTAATCTTCAATAAAGGTCTGGCTTAATTCATAAATTGTCACATCACGGGTAATTCCCCCGTAATTCCACCAGTCGGTATTCAAAGTGGGCACCTCATCGGCAGCCCGTTTGTTATCGACACGTACCACCACATAATTATCGTTGGCTTTCACCAAATGGGTTATCTCAAAATTAAAGGGCGTAAATCCCCCCTTGTGTGTACCCAGTTTTTTCCCGTTCAAATAAACATCGGCACGATAGTTAACCGCACCAAAATGCAGGTAATAGCGTTTATCGGGTTGATATTCCGGAATATCGAACGATTTTTTATACCACAAGGTGCCTTCATAATAAAAGAGTTTTTCTTTCTGCGAATTCCAATCGCCCGGAACCCGCAGGGTTGGTGCTGCATCAAAATCATATTCAATTAAAACCATACGGTTTTCCGGTTTTTTATTCAGGAAAAAGGCTCCGGAACCCGGATTTTCAGATTCGTCATAAGGCTCCCAGCGGTAATTGTAATAACCCGTTTCATACACATCGACCAAATAATTCCATTTACCGTTCAAAGTAATTCCTTTACGGGAATAGGCGTTTTGTATGAGCTTATTCTGAGCAAACATTACCTGGATTGAAAGCACCGACAGGATTAGAAATGAATACTTTTTCATATATACCGATAGTTTACAGATTTTATCGCTTTTTTTGAACCCAATTCTTTCAAAAAATCAAGTTCTGGGTTGAGCAAAAATTATTTACTTACAGCCTTCCACAACTGGATATTTTTAAAAACCGGCTCCATTAATAATAACCTTTTCAGCATTACTGAAATTTTTCATATGACCTGCCTGAAAATTTTTTCCATGGTTTTTCCTTTAGCCAGTTCATCAATTAACTTGTCTAAATAACGAATCTTTTGCATGAGTTGATCCTGAATTTCTTCGACGCGATAACCACAAATTACACCGGTAATTTTCGATGCATAGGGATTCATTTGTGGTGCCTGTGCAAAAAAGGTTTCTAAATCGCTGTTTTTTTCGATTACTTGCTGTAAAGACTGCTTATCATATCCGGTAAGCCAAAAAATAACAGCATCCACTTCGGCCCTGGTGCGACCCTTTTTCTCTGCTTTTTGTATATATAAGGGATAAATGCTGGCGAACGGGGTTTTAAAAATTCGGGTATTTTTCATTTCTCTAAAAAAATTCAATTGTATATAAATCCTTTGATTCGAAAAAAAAAAAAAATTAGTTCTGATATTTTTTAATCACCAAATATTTTAATTCGGTATCACCCACATTGCTAATGCCATGTTCCACATTTGAGGGGCAATAAAAACTGGTGTATGGGCCAGCCACTTTTGTTTTACCATCGAGATAAAATTCAGCCGTACCCTCAAGGACAAAAAAGAACTCGTCTTCCACATGTTTGTGGGGTGGATGAGTGGCGGAACGGGGCGCCACCACGCTCATTTTCAGGGTGCGCCCATCGATAAAATCGCGATTGGCAAACCAAAACTGATACCCTACTTTGGTGTTTTTTACTTTTTCCATCGAAAATTCTGTAACACAATTCTCTATGGTAAAATGTTTTTCAACCTTCGAAGAGTCGGGCTTATCCTGAGCCGATATTGAGCTGTAAACGCTTGTTATTAAAAACAGATTTAAGAGTAGTGTTTTCATTGGTCCGGTTTTAAAATTAAAAAAAATCATAGGTACTGGGCTTTCGTATGGATGTTTGTCAAACGTTTTGGAAAGTGATTTATTGATTTTATTGTTCTTTTCCCTTTACCTTCTTTTTGTAATAGTCTTTTACTGTTTTTCCAAACATTTTTTCTTTCTTTTTTCTTTCGATAAGGCTGGTTTCAAAAAAGGCCTTTTCTTTTTCCAACTTCAGGTAGTTTTCATGGGCAGCGGGGTCGATAGTTCCGTTCTCAACTGCTTTAAGAACGGCGCATCCGGCTTCGATGGTATGGGTACAATCGGAAAACTTACAATTTTCTGAAAGACGAACGATGTCGTCGAAGGTTGTTTCCAGTCCCTGATTGGTATCTACAACTCCCACTTCACGCATTCCCGGATTGTCTATAAGCAATCCTCCATTTTCCAGAACTATTAACTGGCGGTGACTGGTCACGTGCCGGCCCCGGTTTGAATGCTGACAGATTGCTCCTGTACTCATTGTTTGTTTACCGGAAAGTGAATTTATCAGGGTCGATTTTCCCACACCCGAAGAACCCAGCAGGCAATAGGTTTTTCCTTTTTCAATAAGCCGGGTTAACTCATCGAGCCCATTGCCCGTAACATTACTTAGTGCAAGCACCGGCACATCGTTTATTCGCTCCTTTATCCGGGAAATAAGAGCCGTTTTAGCTGTTTCACCAATCAAATCGGTTTTGGTTAAAACAATTATTGGGTTTACCCGCGAGGAATTGCAAATGGTCAGGTACCTTTCGAGCCGGTTCAGGTTAAAATCGCGGTCAACAGCCTGAATAAGCAAAGCATAATCAACATTGGCCGCTATCACCTGAAGGGCTCTTTTTGCGCCGGGAGCCTGTCTCGCTATGGTTGAAAAACGCGGGATAACACTATGAATTATTGAAAAATCGGGTTCGTATATGTTTAGGGCTACCCAATCGCCAACGGCCGGATAATCTTCACGACTCAGGGCCGAGAACCTTAAATTCCCGGTTATTTCGGCATCAAAAATTCCTTTTTCGCATCGTACGGTGTACCTTCCCTTGTGTTCTGAAATAACCCGTCCAAGCTCAAAAGTATTTAATTGTTGCCCTGCCCTTAAAGCTTCAATTCGTTGATTGTATCCAAAATCTTCTAATATCATGACTGCCAATTTTAAAAGAGCTTATCGGATAATAAAATTATGAAAATTGCAATAAATAGCGCATGTTAATGGCTGAATTTTAAATAAATTACATAAAGATTCAGTATTCAGTTGACTGGATTTTTCCGCCAAAGGTATTTTAAAGTTTGGCTTGCCACAAAAACAGTATTATTGGCAGTTGTAGTAAGCAGCAGCCCTTTGCCCGTATTTGGTTATACCTGGTTAATCTGCACTAAACAACCAGGGTAGATTTATGCAAAACTGTTGCCTGGTTTTCCTTAGTGTGGGTTGACACTGTATTTCAATTTACCTTGTTTTTTCTGTTTTTTCTTTTGTAAAGTTGCTCATGTCAAAATTTAACTGGCCTTCAAAAGCATGGTTTCGTTCGTTACAATCTTTTCTTTTACAATGCTTACAGTATTTCTTAAAACACTCATCGGTATGCAGATTAAAAACAATATCTTCATTAAAATTTGAAACCAATAATTTTTTTAATTTTTCGCCTTCTTCATGCGCTTCGGACAAATACAAATTCCATGGCAAAACCAAATCACAATTTATATGAAATGCGTTTCCGTATTTAACCAGCTTAAAATTGTGGATATCAATCCACTCATCCGGTTTGTTGTTGTCAATTACTTTACCAAATTGTTCAATCAGTTTGAAATCGGCCTCGTCCATCAAATGCGAAGTGGTTTCTTTAAGTATTTTCAAACCGGTTATTATAATAATAGTACCGAAAATCAAGGCAATTAAGCTGTCTAACCACGCTAACTTTGTATAGTAAAGCAAAACTAAACCCACTACTAAACCAATGGATGAATAGGTGTCGGATTGTAAGTGTTTTCCACCCGATATTAAAGCAATTGAATTGTTTTTTTTGCCTATTCTTATACTATACCAACCAATTAAGTAATTTAACAAACCGGCAAGGGCAACAATAAGAATACCTATATCTAATTGCGAAACTTCAGCCGGGACAAAAAGCCGTTTTATTGCTTCAAAAATGATGATTATTCCCGCAATAATAATTAAAAAACCTTCGACAGATGCCGATAAAAATTCTGCTTTCCCATGGCCAAACGGATGGTTTTCGTCTTTTGGCTGCAACGATATGTATATGGCATACAATGTAATAAAACCTGTTGTTACATTTACGGTGCTTTCAAGCGCATCGGTTAATATACCTACTGAATTGGTAAGGAAATAGGCAATTAGTTTTCCGACAAATATTACAAATGATGAAATTGCAATATTTCGTTGAACATTGAATTTCAGGTCGGTTTTAGATTTTGTTTTTTTCACTATTCCATCCAAAGTTTAGCTGTTGTGGTCCCATGACAAGCATTGCAGGCTCCCGTAGTTATTTTTGACGTCATAAATTTTTGTTCGCCGTTTGTTCCATAAATACCCGCAAAAAGCCCCTCCCCAAAATCAATTTCTTCGGTAGAATAAAAATTACCCTTTATATCGTTGTCTACAATAATTATTGTTGTGCCTGAACCATTGGGTTCGCTTGTAAGTTTTACACTACCGTTTGGGTAAGCCACTGTTTTTGATTTGTCGTACAAACTGCCTGCAATGGTAAACCAACCTTCACCATCACCACCCGAAACATGGCAATTCATACAATTTTGCCCCAAATTGTGACTTTCGTCTGTATTGTTCTGACTAATCTTTGTTTCGTTTTCATTTTCATTTTCACACGCAGGAAATAAAACGAAGGTAAACATTGCGATGATTAAATAATTCAGTTTCATAAGATGCTTATGTTTTAATACTATTATTTCAAAATTAATCCAATCACAGCCATAAACAGCTGGTTTTTCGTTTTTTTTATAAAGAACAACCTTGTTTTTATAAACCGGATCTTCAATTATTAGCTTATACTCCTATAGAAACCCAAAACGAAACCGCAAGCCAAAGTACGAAAAATTGGGTTTGAAACATATTTTGTTTTGAGTTTTCACCTTCCATCGGTTTATATCGGGTGAATATGGATGGTAAGGTTTTTGAGTCGGCATTAAATTAAAAAGTAGGGAAAAAATTAAATCAAGTGAATTACCACGAATATCAAAAACAAGCAGGCTATTATTTCGTGTATTTCTTTTATTTATTCGTTATTGAAATTTAGGTGCATCCACAATGGATTTTCCACCGAATAAAGCATAAACCCGGAAAGGCTACAAAACAAACCTGTCTACCGGAGAGGCATGGGTTCACCAAGTATCAAAATGTTGCCTGATGTAGCTTGTGAGCTACTGATTATTCATTGTAAATTGCTAATTGTTATCTGGCTGCAGACTGCCAACTGAATACTGTGGTCTAATTAACGGCTGCTGCTGTTTCAAAGTAACTATTCAACTTACTCAACCAGCTCCGGTTCTTCCTGCCAATCGTTATAACTCACATAACGGAAAGTCCAATAACCCGCTTCACCATGATCGAAATTAACGCTCATCAGATCAAAGGAGGGCATGGCCTCAACACTCACGAAAAAGGCTACTGAATCGGGAAGGTTGGTTCCATGATTCGAACTTGTGCCTAAAAAGGGGAAACCAATCCAGGCTCCTTTACCTCTGAGTATAATAATTCCTTCACTTTCGTTATATTCGAAATTGTGCCTGGCGGAAAGCCAAAGGCTGAGATCGACCGTATTTACTACCATGTTTTCAGCGCTTGGAATAAAGCAGGTTTCAAACAGCGTATCTTCGGGAGGCCAGATGGATTGGTATCCCCAGAATACATTTTTATCGTCAAACTCAAAAGTTCCGTCTTTATAAAAGGTAAATTCATGCCTATAAAGACAACTTCGGGAACCATCGTTATAAAACCCTTCCCACCACAAATCGGGTTCCGAAGGATTCGGCCCCATAGTTGCAGCTGGTCCAACCCGGTAAAGTTTCCATGTTTTCGATTCCTTGCCGTACAACCAGCTATGGGGATCGGTAGGAACTCCACTGAGTATAATTTCTTGTGAGATGAAAGCTTCCTTAGCATCATTTCCATAAGCGGTCAGGCTTACCTCATAAATTCCCTGCTTAGCATAGGTGTAAACCGGATGCTCAAGATTTGAACTGTCGCCGTTACCAAAGTCCCAGGAATAGTGCAGGGCATTTTCGGATAAATTGGTAAAACGAACCTTGTGAAAATCCATTTCATCTATTTCATAGCTGAACTCAGCACGAATCGGGGGCTCTACATCCTTATTCCTATCGCTACATGAAACAATAAGGCATCCCATCAGAATAATTACACTTTTTTTCATAAACTACCCTCCGTTTAAGGTAAGCTTGTCTGGTATACTACGGTATTTCTGGTTGCTTTACGCTACTTGCTTACTTTCCTTAGTCCTGATCATCCATTCGATTAATTATTACAAAACCTGCATGCAAAAATAAGTTCATGCTGCATTTGTGATTACTTATTTATTTTTCTCGTTTCCCACCAATTCAATGGTATGTACCAACAATTCAGCACCACCATAGTCTCCGTGTCCCGGAATCACTGTTTTAATATCCGGATATTTTTTCAGTATTCCGGTCACCGTGCTATCCCACACCGGAACCACGGCATCCGATAAATTTCCCAGGCCTCTTGCATCCATCGATTTAATAAGACAACCGCCAAATAGCATCTTTTTTCCGGGTATCCAGACCGTGATATTATCGAAGGAATGACCTGCTCCAAAATACCGGCAATCAATTTGTTCCCCGTTAAAATCAAAAGTTAAGGAATCGGTAAAGGGAGTCGATGGAACAGGTAATCCGATTTCGTTACATTTTTCAACCGTCATTGCATGGGCAATTGACTCAACTCCCCTGCTTTGCAAATAGCTCAATCCGCCTAAGCAGTCGTCGTGAAAATGACCAATTATTAATTTTGTTGTATTGACAGCCAACGAATCCTTTAAGTACTTCGTTAAACGCTCCGTTTTTTCATTGTCCATGGGAGTGTCAATCATCAATGCCTGTCCGTTTTTTATCAGCAACAGTCCGTTTGATGAAAATCGACCAAAATTATCGAGCTGATGCCAGCTGATATGAACAAAAATTGAATCCTGAAGATGAACCAATTGAAGGTCCTTGTCAATTACATGCGTATTCACCGGCTGTGCCGGTAAACCTATCAGACTGGTTAATCCGAATACAAGTATTAAAATACTTCTTTTAATCATTCTGTTTTTTTTTGAAATGCCTCGGGTAGCAGTTTGCGTTTATTTTATTATAACATCGGTTCACGGCAGTTTGGTTTCAGTTAACCAAATTTAAAACTTTTTTCTAAAACCGTCAGTTGGATGAGGAATTATATTTCAAATTAGGTTTGGTGAGCACTTAGTCGTTAACGATTACGTTCCGTGAGGACTTCGTCGTTTTTGATTTTTTGGTATTTGGTATTTGATTCTTTTACCGCAAAGGCACAACGACGCAAAGGAAATGCTTCGCTGCTTAAACTATTGTTGTAGACCTTCCCGTATCAACGCTTGTTTTTTTAATTCGCATAATTCGTAAAAGTTATGGTTTACAAGCTCCCGGTTTATGACCCAGGCAGTAAACACCGAGGTAAAGATTTTTTTTTTGATTGACTCAAAATTCCATCAATAGGTTCAAAGGTATTAAATGTACATCGACAACAATTTGACTGGCTTACCTTTTGAAACGATAATCATTATGATATTTTAAAAACTCAACGTCAGGTAAAAACCTTGAAGGCAGAATAATATCTTTGTTTTCGTATTGCAGAAAATATTTCTCAAGGGCTTCAGTCCGCTTTTGCTTCAAAATAGTATTTGATATTTTAATTTTGTATTCCGGCGTAATTGTTAGTAAGCCATTTTCAAACGCTTTATCATGTAAAGCATTAATAGCAATACCATTTCTTGGGTTTAACCTGTTTTTTTCATCTTCACTCCATGGTTTAATATGGCCTGCAATCAGCAATTCACTTTGATTTAACCCCGTTATACAGCAGGTATTATTATAGGAGGCCAAAATGGAACTTCGAAAGAACGATTGATTTACTCTTAACTTAACCATGCTTTCTCTTGTCTTTCCTTCAGGCAAATCGTTTATTTCAATAGGGCTGATGGCTTCAATGGCTTTATTTTCAAACTTTGCGAGAAGATTTTCACTTTCGTAAGGCAAGTCTTCCCAGTTATTATAAAACTCATCCCAAATCTCTTTATCTAATTTACTGGCATTAGATGCCCCCTTAATTCCTCTTATTTTTAGACTTGGATCAAGGCTGGCAAAATTTACTAATTTATAGGCAACGGAACTTGGCGTGCGATTTATTAATTCTGAAAGGCGAATAACTTGTGGATTTAAGCGGTGCAACCTTCCAAAGGGCAATTTACAATACAGGTTAATTGCTAATATCAATTCTTCTCTTGTCCATAACTTCTGTCCCTTTTTCATTCGATATCTTCTTGGGATACAAATTCAGTTTTACAATTATGAGACAAGCACCTATGAACTTGTGTTTTTTCAATTCAATCTATTTTTTCAAATGCTTAAGGTGCTTTGGTTAATGAAAGCTTTTGTATTTGGTTTACTCACCTTATTGTTTGTTTTCAAATGTGTTCGTAAAGGCTGCTCCCTTTAATGTTGGCTTGTGTGACTTGGAATTATACTTGACAATGTGGGATGTCAACCAAACCATGTATTTAACCCAAAAAGCAGCCCTAAAACAGTAGCAACCCAACCAATTATTAAAAATACAGGATGATTTACTAAATCAAAAAGTATAGAAATCGTATTCCTCTTATATACAAGAACTTTAGTGTTACTATTAAACTTTTGTAGAAATCCTCTAATTCTAGATACCTTAAAATCTAATGAAACTAAAATTGAATTATAATTTTGTTTTTCAAACTCTTCACCTTCTCTTTCAACACTTATATAATTGACAGGCAATAATTTTGATTTACTATTAATTTTTATTATTGAAGCAAGACTATCAGGCGACTCTGCAAATTCATCACCATACATAAACTCTAAAATGGAATATAAGTTTAGGTTTTTATGAGACGGTATTTCATGAAGTTGTTCTTTAGTACCCTGAAAAAGCTTCTCAAACCTATGTTTAATTGCAGGAAATCCAAAGTGTATATTTTTCATATCCCAATGAACCCAAAAGTAATCTGTATGCCTTATAACGAACCGGTTAAAAGATTTCAATACTTGTAATTCTAATTCTCTTAAGTTATTAGATATTTCTTCCATTATAATCCCAGCTTTATCGGCTTCATAATGAATAGAGAAATGTGCATTAATTTGGTCGTCCAATGACCTAATAACTATTGCTGTTATCAATGGAGAGATTGAATTGTCATTATCTTCATCTGGGTACTGTGCATGGCTATAATGAATTATAAGAACTTTGGAAGGGTCGCTTAAAACTTCTTTAAGTCTATTTATACCATGCTTTCTATTCTTAACTGCACCCATTACCGATTAGTTTTTACATTGTATTTTTTAATTGATTGACATATACTATTTTGGTAGCATTCTGCACATTTGTCTTTTGAATCAAGTTTAATAAACTGCTGTTTTCTAATATCATTAGCAGAGTTATTGATTTTATCTTGGATTTCTATTAAATCAGATTCTTTTAAAATAGTTTTAATTTTATCTCTATTTTCACCAATAATATAGGTCATTAGATATTTAGCCTGTTCCCCTGTTAGCTCCTTATGACCTAATGCATACAGCTTTAATTGGTCATCAGTGGTTTTTACTTTTTGTGAATCCTCTTTTGACTTAAACTCAATAATTGTGGTTTCAAAAGTACCATCTTCATTTCTTTTCTTAATTAGGTCAATTCTACCCGATACCAAAACTTCATCCTTTAGTTTTAATTGAATTTCCTGCTCAACAAACTCAATTTCCTTAAAAGAATCCTTATTGTCTTGATAATACTCTGTAATTCTTTCTGTTATCTCCTTTTCAAAGAGTGGTCTTAAAATATCTGAACCGCCCATATATGGAAAATACATTTGTCTTTCTATTATGTCTTCCAAATCTGTCTCTTTTAATTCTTCACCATTCTTAGCTCTTTTGTGGATTTCCATTAAACAATTGTGGAAAGAGTTGCCCAAACCCATTCTTTGATTTAAAGGAAAATTAAAACCATACATAGAAATTAACTTGAATCGATATGGACAATCAAAGAAATCTTTTAGAACTGTAAAGTTTAGATTAATTGTTTTTAAGTTGTTTTTAGGTTGTGGTTCAATTTTTTCAAATACATCAAAGTTTTCATTTTTATTGGAAAACAATACTCCCGATTTATTCATTTCGTCAATAAACAATGACGGTTGTTTATATAGTCTATTATTTAAATCTGGCGCACGAGTAATTAATAAGAACTTTTGTGCTCGTGTTAGGGCTACATATAATAATCTACGTTCATCTTCATTATTATCTGCTCCCTCATATCTTTGTTGTTCTTTTATTAGTGTTTTATCAATGAAATGCCAAACGCCTAATCCTCCTCGTTTCTTACCTGGTAGGTAATTTTTATTCAATCCTGGAATTATAACTACCGGAAATTCAAGTCCTTTTGCCTGATGAATAGTCATTATTTGCACAGCATTTGGTGTTTTAAAACTATTATTAAGCCAACCTTCTGGATAATAATCTGATGCTGCATATGTAACAAAACTTAAAAAGCTAAAAAGGTGGAAAGATGGAGATGTTGAATTAAAGTTTATTTCCTCATAATCCTGTATTACTTGACTAAATTTCCCTAAATTATAAAATACAATTTCAGCAATCTCCTTGGTATTAGGCTCTTTACTATTTATAAATACCTCCTCAAATACACAAGCTGTTTCAATAAACTCCCAATAAATATCCTGCAAGCAATAAGCCCAATTTTTACTTACCTTTTCTATGTCAGGTAATCTTTCTTCAAGCTTTAAAATTGCACTTTCAATATTACTTTCAGATAAAGTGTTATAATAAGGAATTTTAAACCATAAATCTTTTAATTCAGCCTTGTCAATCTCTTGATATAAATATTTAAATATACCCATTGCCGCAATTACCTCAGGTGTATCAAATAATTGATTAACTCCTGCGGTAATGAATGGAATATTATGTTTTGCAAAAGATTCGACAATTGCCTCTGCTTTATTCCAAGTTCTTAAAAGAATTACTATATCTGAATATGCAAGTCCTCTTGATTGAAGGTCTTTCTTTTTATCCTTAAAAGAAACACCAACAATCCTTTCTATATATTGAGCAATAGCTTCATTCTCTTCCTGAATATTATCGTATTCATTTAGAATTATATCAGTATCTTTATTATAGTCTTGATTATTTGAAGAACTCATACCTTTATCCAAACGTACAGAATTATTGCGTATTAAGGTTTCTGCAAGCGTAGTTATTCCATTAGAACATCTATAATTGGTTGTCAATTCAATTGACTTAAAAGAATCTGAAGGATACTTTTTATCAAAATTTATAATGTAGTCATTATTACTTCCTCGCCATTGATAAATGTTTTGGTCATCATCTCCAACAACAATTAACTTACAATTGCTTTTCTCTTGTAGTTCAAGAATAAGTTTTTGTTGTAATGGGTTTATATCTTGATATTCATCTACAATTAAATATTTGAGATTTTCCTTTATATTTCGAGCTAGATTACTACTTTTTTTAAGACAATTGATTGCTTCATCAATAATCATTGTAAAGTCAAAGCGGTTGTGCTTTTTAAGGGATTGTTCATACTTAATTTTTGCTGTTTCAATATTTTTGGGGAGTTCGGAATTTAAATCAGATTCGCGAATTATGTCAAGAATTCGTGTAAACAATGAAGTGTCTAAAAACCTTCTAAGTGGTTCAGTTGGATTTGAAAGTTTTGTAATATCCTTCATCCCATTTGTATCATAATACTTGTCTATAAACAATTTTTGTTTTATTTCATCAAGCACTGTGAATTTATGATAATCAAATTCATTCTCCTGTAAAGCACGCAAGCACCAACCATGGATTGTACCAATATACATATCCGCCATTCCTTTTATTTCATTTTCAACACCCTCAAGAATTTTATATTTTAGTTCTGCAGCAGCTTTTTCAGTAAATGTAAAGGCTATGATATTTTTAGGTTCTAGGTTAAATCCATTATCAGTACTTAATAAGTGTGCAACTTTGGCTGCTACTGTAGAAGTTTTACCTGAACCTGCACAAGCAATTATTCTAAGGTTTTTATCATTAGTTTCAATCGCTAACTTTTGATTTGCAGAATATTCCATTAAGCCGATTTTTTTTGCATTATTACTATATATTCTGTATTCATTAGGTTTTCTTTTTCCCCAGAATTTCCAGTTGGGCTATTCTGTCTTGGCATTCGTTTACCTGATATTTTTCTTTTATAGGTTTCAATATGCCCAAAGCCATTTTGCAAAAAGAAATCTTTGGTAATTTCAGAAGTTTGTACCTTTTGACTTCGCACACGCCTATTACTCACCACATAACACACATAACCATTAGGTTTTACAATAGCTGAAATATTTTTAATTGATTTCTCATAGTCTGAATAAAAAGAAACTACGTCTAAAGCTCTATTGTTATCAATTTTAGAAATATCACTAATAGTATCATTTAATACTTGACTTGAGAAATATCTTATCCTTTTGGACCTTATACCACCCATCAAGTTTTTATCCAATACTCTTCCGTTTTCCATAAAACCTAACCACTGATTTGCGAGTGCAGAAAATTGTCCATATGCAACAGTTGTAGAGGAATCACCATAAGGAGGAGATGTTACAACAACATCAATTGAAGAATCCGCTATTTTCCTTTTAGAAATACTATTAATTGAATTGACGTCAAATAATCTAGAGTAAGAATCATTTTTCTTACTTAGTATGAAATCTTCAAGACCTTTGTAATTCCTGCCTAATACCTCAGCTATTTTATTAAACGGGTCTGGTTTAAAGGATTTAATTTGTTCTGGACTCATTTTATACAATTTAAATTCATTATTTCGAGTCCAAGATGTGTCTCTAATAGTTTGACTAAATGCAACTTTAAAAAAATCAGAAATATCTGAATTTTCAACACTCTCTATATAGTTGTTTATTACTGCCAATTTCTGTTTTACCTCCTTTGAGAACCAAAAATCAATCTTTGAAAAAGATGGACAAATGATTGATTCCTTTAATTCAAAACCATAACGAAATTTAAAAAGGAAGTTGTCAAAGTCTTGTATATGGAGTCTTAGTGTTTGTAATTCAATTGGTGTAGTTTTTACTTTTGCAATTAATCTGGCTAAAGGGTTTAAGTCAAAACCTATGGAATTAATCCCAGCTAAATTGGCTTCAACCAATGATGTTCCAGTGCCACAATATGGGTCTAATAAGGTTGTGGCATTTTTTCCAAAATCAGAAATTAACTTTTGTGCAATCTGTGGAATCATCATCGCAGGATAGGTATGAAATCCATGCGTAAATGTTTTTGTATTTTCTGATTTAAAATCCCACATGTCTATATATTTTTAAATAATTCATAAAAATAGCTTTCTGTTGGCAAAAATTGAACTCTTTTTCAAACTTTGATAGTGCATTAGCTGAACATTATTTCTTCTTTATTAATAAATTATCAATTTGTTTGATTCTGTTTGTTTTTCCGGTTACCTTAACAATATGTAACATTTGGTTTTTTAGAAAAGTACATATCCAATGGCTAGTATGCATAATCGATGTTAAAGTTGTCGTAAACCTCAGAAAACCAATTTAAATAATGAGTTTTCGCAGTCATAAATATTTACCATAATATTTTTTCTCAAATAACTTTTCTTCAATATCATTTATTGTATAATGTTTTGATTCAAATACTTTTCTTGTTCCGCTAAACCTATCATAGCCAAATACTACAATTTTTGCTTCAGCATTTTCGATTCTAAGCAGATCTTCAAAATTTTTGTTTTTATATACTGGCAATAATGAATTGGGTAGATTAGTTGTATTTATTGTTAATGCCCATTGGTTTTTCTTTTTTATTTTAGGCAATCTAGGTTTATTAAGTTTCAGTTGTATATATGAAGTATTGCTTGGAACATCTTTATCAAATCCTTTTATTATCAATTCAATAATAATTTCTACATCTATTATATCTCTATTACCAATATTTCGGATTCCAATTCTGAATTTGTAATCTTCTTTTCCTTTTACTTTAACTTTACTAATAAAAGGGGCAAATAAAATTTTTGGAACAAGACTATGTGTTAAAATCCACCAAGCCATTAGTGATGCAATTATTCCAAGTAGCATCGCAATTAATAATTCTACAGCATTCATTATCATTGTATTTAAATAATTAATGTTTAATTTTTATTCATAATAACTCAAAATTTAATTCAAATCAATTGGTCTTAGCCTATTATAGAATTAAGTGCTTTATCTTAGTTGTAAGAGAACTTGGCAATTAATGCGACAATGCAAAAACAGTCTGTCCGTTCCATACCTTGTGCCTCATATGCTTCGTGTTTTTTTTCTATTATTAAACCAATTGTATCTAGGAGAACTTAACCTTTCAATAAGTTAAAATCTTATCCAGTATTCATCAAAAATATCATTACCTGTTGCATTTAGTTTATCAATGTCCATATATTTATCAATATTTGATATTGTTAGAATTTTATATTTATTCTCCTTGCACATCTGAATATCAAAGTCTTTAAATGTTGGTTCAAAAAATATTACTAAATGCCTTTTAATATAAACATTTGATGAATATTCGCTCTCAATAAACTCCTTTGATTTTGCTAATTGTGTTTTTGAAATTTTAGTATACCATTTGTTTTCAATATTTAATATGTATTTCTGAGCCTTTGAATGCTCTATTACCTCAACTTCGATAAGTAAATCTATTTGATGCTTTTGTCTATAAGTTTTTATGAATGTAACTTGAAAGTTATCTTCGTATTCTTTTGATATTAAATATTCTTTTAGCGTTTCAGTGTTTTCTCCATAAAGTAGGAAGAATAAAGCTTTTTTGGAATATCCATTAATTAATGGGTTCACTTGTTTATATTTATCTAAAGCACAACGAAGAGTCCAACTTAAGATAAAATCTTGTGTCGTTTCATAGCCATTGTCTGTTTCTTCTTCCTCGTAATTGAAAAATGTAGGTAGTTTATTCATAGCGTTTCCATGTTGAATATGTTTTTAATATGAGCCAAATGCACCTAACGACCAACCACACTTTTTAGCCTCACTAATTTTTAGCTGCATTTAACTGTTCTTAAAATCACAATTTTATTCATTGTTATTCCGTTGCTTCCATCAAAAAAAAAAAACTTTTTATACAACCCCCTTTTCGTTACCCGTTTTACTTTTTCTTTCGGGCAAAAGGCTCTACATTTTCCAACGTATTAATCTTACCCGCAATAAAACAGCCAGTCGTTAAATCGCTTGTTCTATCCTTATACTCTACTCTAAATTATTTCCCCAAAAACCAGGAGATATGGGTACAATAGGAACATACAAAACAAGTGGCGCTCCGGTTGACCCAATCGAGATTAAAAAATGAGGCCACGGCCGAGTTTAACTGGGCCCTTCGGGTCCAGAATAAATTATTCCCGCATACCGAGCAGGTAAGGGTTTTTCCGGCCACTTCAACGGTTTGGGGTTCTGCTTTCTTAAATAGGTTCATGGTTTTTATTTTTATTAGAACCGGGATTTTAATTCACGGCAATCTGGTTTCAGTAAACCAAATTTAAAGCTTTTTTTTATATAACCGCCTCCTTGGGTGATGGTTTTTATTTACCGGGAAGGCGGGAGCACGGAGAACGGAATACGGAATGCAGAGAACGGATGGTATACTGATTATTAGGAAAGTAACTGATTCAATAAGATAAGATCTGTGTTCCTCTGTATTAACTCTGCGTGACCCAGCCTGCCTTTGGTAGGTCTGTGTAATTTTTTTTTCGCAAAGGAAATGTTTCGCAGTTTAAAAGCTATAACACGGAGGACACAAAGAATCACAGAGAACCGCAGCCCCGAAAGCTTTTGGGGACACAAAGCTGACTGCCAACTGTAGTCTGTAGTCTGTATACTGATTGCCTATTGTTAATTATTCTTTGACTGTGAACTGCTGCCTGAGAACTGCGGACTGGTTGTGGCCTGCCATTGCGCTGCATGAAACCTGCGCTTTTCATGGCTAATTACTGCTTGCAGTGCTTTATTCGGGGGTTGCTGTTATTCTACCAGGCTTACGCCCCGCTGGGGCTTTTCTTTCAGGAGGGCTAATTTGCTACCGAACTTTACTCATTCGGGTTTATTCGCTATTCACTATTCACTATTCACTATTCACTCATTACTCATTACTCATTGTTAATTGTTAACTGCTAATTGCATATTGTTTTAGATAAATTTTAATTTTATACAAATTTTACGGACATGATTACCTTTTTACTGGCTTTAGCTGCTTTAATTGTTGGTTACCTGGTTTACGGTCGCTTTATGGCGCGGTTTTTTGGTGCCGATAACCGTATCGAAACCCCGGCCCTGCGCCTGGCCGACGGTGTGGATTACATTCCCATGAAGCCCTGGCGTATGTTTATGATTCAGTTTCTGAATATCGCCGGACTGGGTCCCATTTTTGGTGCCATACTCGGTGCCATGTACGGTCCCTGGGCTTATGTATGGATAGTTTTGGGCAATATCTTCATGGGCAGCGTCCACGATTATTTTTCGGGGATGCTCTCGCTGCGAAACAATGGCGCCAGTCTGCCCGAACTGGTCGGAAAATACCTGGGCAATGGTTTCCGTCAGGCCTTACGGGTATTTACTCTGCTATTGCTTATTATGGTTGGGGTGGCTTTTGTAAACGGTCCGGCCGATTTGCTCACCTATTACACCGGCATTTCGTTTAAATTATGGCTTTACCTTATTTTTGCCTATTACCTGCTGGCCACCCTGCTTCCCATCAACCAAATTATCGGACGTATTTACCCCTTTTTTGGCGCTGCGCTGCTTTTTATGGCTGTTGCCGTGGGTGGATACATGCTTTGGCATGGCCTTAGCGGCGAATTGGTACTAAAAGAACTATCGTTTTCGGGATTCCGGAACTGGCATCACCATCCCACCCAAAATATTCTCTATCCAATGATGTTTATCGTAATTTCGTGCGGAGCCATATCGGGATTTCACTCCACCCAATCGCCCATGATGGCGCGTTGCATGACCAAAGAGAGCCAGGGACGCGTGGTTTTTTACGGAGCCATGGTTGTCGAAGGCATTGTGGCTTTAATATGGGCCACTGTGGCCATGAATTATTTCGGTTCGCCCGAGAAACTGAACGAAATGGCCATTTCGGGTCATAATCCGGCATGGATAGTGAAAGAGATACTGCAAACGTGGTTCGGCCAGGCAGGTGCTGCCCTCACTATTGTAGGGGTAATAGCCGCTCCCATCACCACGGGCGATACCGCCTTCCGCAGTGCCCGACTCACCCTTGCCGATATGTTTCACTTTAAGCAGGACAGTCTTAAAAACCGCCTTTGGGTAAGCATTCCCCTGTTTGTGGTGGGTTTTTTTCTTACGCAGATTTCGTTTGCCACCATCTGGAAATACCTGGGCTTGTTTAACCAGCTGCTTTCGGTTATTATGCTATGGACTGCTGCCCGCTACCTCGCCCAAAAAGGTAAAAACCACTGGCTGCTTTCGCTTCCGGCCACGTTTATGACAGCCGTTTGCCTGACCTACCTGCTGGTAGCCCCGGTCAGCACAGGAGGTCTGGCGCTTAATACCAATATGGGTTACCTTGTCGGAAGTATTTTGGCGCTGGCTTCGTTGGCTGTGTTTCTTAAGTATAAACAAGCCGGTTAAATCGCTACTCCAAAGCAAAGAAAGATAAAGGTTTGCTCGTCAGGCGAAGATGTAGGCTATTAGACTAAATCATTAGTATTCGGTTAAAACAAACAACGTTGTTTGAATGCTGCTTTTTGAACGGGCTTGATAATGATAAGTCAACATATGGTTTATTTTTCGCCTCAAGCCGGCTGGGCTCTTCATTTTTGGCTTGACCCAAAAACGAAGCAAAAAGGTCAAGGCACCAAAAAATAGCATCTACATCTTTACAAATACTAAGTGCGGCCGGGTGATCTTCGAACAAGTTCTCAGCTTCCCGGTCTTACTAAGTATTTGCTTTGATTCCAATGGCTATTTTTTGGAAGCCATTTTGTTTTTGTTTTATTATCCAGTATTATTCCGATTCGTTTGCCGTATTCTTTAATAAATCTAATCTACATAAAAAAATTACCGAACAACAATGACTTAAAATAATTTTTGAGAATACATCTTTTATTCTACTTTTGAGAGGCAAAAAAAAAGAGAAAACATAAATTAACATAAACACTAAATCAAATGAAGAATTTATCACTGATACTTAACGTAGTCCTGTTTATTGGATTGGGCTTGCTTTATTTTTTACATTTTAACAATACGGATAAACCGGCGGCTTCACAGCAAGCAACTACTGATGGAGCTTCACTTGGCGAATTGAAAGTGGCATACGTAAATATCGATTCCATTTTAATGGGATACAACCTGGCTACAGAATTGAACAACGCTCTTACTACAAAGCAATCGGGAATGAAATCACGACTTGAAAAAGAAGCCCGCGATTTTGAAAAAGATGCACAGGTTTTTCAGGATAAAGTACAGCGCGGTATTTTTCTTACCCAGCAGCGTGCCGAAGAGGCACAACAACAATTGTTAATGCGTCAGCAGGAATTGCAACAACTGGAGTACGATTACACCAATCAACTGGCCGCCGAGCAACAAAAAATGAACGTTCGTTTGTTCGATAGCATCTCAAATTACATTAAAGCTTACAACAGTCCCGAAAAATACCAAGTTATTCTGGGCCATTCTTTAGGTGGGAACATGCTTTATGGTTCAGAGCAACTAAATATAACCAACGAAGTGCTCAAAGGCTTAAACTCACGTTATTCCGAAAAAAAATAAGTATTAAATCCTTATATTTACAGCCGCTCCCCCCAGGGTGAGCGGTTTTTTTTTACCATGCTCCAAAACTATCAGAAATATTTAAGCAAACACGCCCTTTATCCACCCTTAATCGATAAGGCCGCTGAAAAAGGACTGCTTACCGTGGTAACCATTCCTGCTTTTAACGAGCCGGATATAATTCACACGCTGCGTTCGCTGCAACAATGCAGTCCGACACGTTTCCCCGTCGAAGTACTGGTGCTGGTTAACCACAGCGAGTTGGCAAACACCGAAATAAAAGCACAGAATACCGCCACCTTGCATGAAATTAACCGCTGGGCTGCTGAAAACAACACGCCCCGCCTGAAATTCTTTGCTATGCTGGCTGCCGATTTACCCAAAAAGCATGCAGGAGCCGGTCTGGCGCGTAAGATTGCCATGGATGAGGCCCTTCGTCGCTTTATAGGGGCTGGCGAATCCGATGGAATCATTGCGTCGTTGGATGCCGACACCCTGGTTTCAGAAAATTACCTGGCTGCCATCGAACACGAGTACCTGAACAACCCAAAACTGAAAGCTACTTCGTTTTATTTTGAACATCCGGTAAGCAAGCCCGAAACTCCCGACCAAAAACCCGAAGCCATGATGCTTTATGAGCTTTACCTGCGATATTACCGCTATGCACTCGAAGCTACTGGTTTCCCCGATACCTTCTATACCATTGGTTCCTGCTTTTCGATTCGGGCTTCAGTTTATGCAGCACAGGGAGGCATGAACAAGCGCCAGGCCGGTGAGGATTTTTACTTTCTGAATAAAATCTACCCGCTGGGTAACTGTCGACATTTGAATCACATTGCGGTTTATCCTTCGTCGCGTCCTTCGGATCGGGTTCCCTTTGGTACAGGGCCTTCCATCATTAAAATTCTTGAACAGGGTGAATGGCCTACCTACCGCCCCGAATATTTTAGCTACCTAAAGGAGTTTTTCAGTAAAATTCCCCGGTGTTTCAAGGCTAAACCGGAACTCTGGCAGGAAGTTTACCATGCACTGCACCCTTCGCATACCGCATTTATAACCGAAGCCGCTTTTATTGATAAAATGCAGGAACTAAACCGGAACACAGCCTCGGAAACCAGTTTTGTACAACGATTTTTCCGCTGGTTCGATGCGTTTCAAATTATCAAATACCTGAATTTTAATCACAATCAGGAAAACAAAATTCCGGTTACCGATGCGGCTTACCAGTTTCTCTGTCAGCAACATCCAAGCACTGTTTTTACAAAAAACACTTACGAATTGTTGATGTATTTCAGGTCGTTGGAGAAACAAAATCAGTAGTGATCGGTAAAAAAATAATAAAGTTGCTTTCACTCTAAATAAAGAACCTAACCAAGAGTGATATAACAATACATCGCTAATTTTTCGCCTCAAGCCGGCTTGGCTCTTCATTTTTGGCTTGACCCAAAAACGAAGCAAAAAAGTCAAGGCGCCAAAAAATAACATTTACATCTTTACAACCACTAAGTGCGGCCGGGTGATCTTCGAACAAGTTCTCAGCTTCCCGGTCTTACTAAGTGATTGTTTCGATTCCAATGTTTATTTTTTGGAAGCCATTTAATTTTTATCTGTCTTTTAGTTTTATTAATACAACTAATATTCCGATAAAATTAGACCTATAATTCTAACTTACTGTTGTCAAATAAAAAATACTAAATACTATTGAATTTAATCAAGAATAGAAGTTGTTCAGAGGCGCTTTATTCCACTTCGATAACCACAAAAACATCCTCGTTGTCCTTTTTCATCAGGTAGGTTTCGCGGGCAAATTTTTCCAAATCGTCTTTATCCGACATCAGCTCGTGCATGCGTTGCTGGTCGGCTTCAATTTTTGCCTTGTAGTAGGCCTTTTCTTCCTGCAACTGCTTCAGGCGCTTCATGGCCACCATCCGGTCGAGCAGGTTGTTCTGATCGAACAAACCAATCCATACTCCAAAAAAAAGTGTGGTGAGTACAAACTTATTTCGTAGTACAGGAAAAACGCGGTTCCAGATTTTCTTAGCAGTCATTCCAACTTCATTTGTGGCAAAGTTAGCAAGCCGTGCGAAAATCGGAAAACAAAAGCCCTAAGATTTTCAGAAAGTTATTCACAGCTACCCGCCACTCACCAAATGCAGCACCATAACCTTATCGCCATCATTTATAAGTGCGGTGTCGTATTGATCTTTTTTAACCAAGTGGCCGTTAATTTTAATTACAAGCATCCGGAACGTAAAATTCTTCAATTCCAACAATTCGTTTACGGTAAGCTGGCCGGCTTCCAGCGTTTCTATCCGGTTGTTTAATTCAATAATCATCGCAATTCATTTTTCCTAATAATATTTCCATTACCTGGTTGGCCTGCATGTTGGCCACAATACCCACCCGCGGTCCTAATGGCGGCAGGTTATCGGCTATTTCGCTTTCCTGATCGCCGCAAACATAAATTTTGTCGAACTGTCGGGTTACCAGCATATTGTTTGCCCCCCAGCCTGCCATGCCGCTTCCTATAATCAGCGGTTTATCGGGAAAATTCCCGAGTACGGTTTCAATCAGCATTTGTTTTTGAGCTTTATCGTCGAAAGCTTCGACAATTACATCGCAATGCTTAAACAGGTTTATGATATCGGCTGGTACCAGTTTTTTATCAACCATTTGCAGATGCAGCCCTTTTACTATCCGGTTCAGGTTTAGTTCCAGGGCGGCTACTTTTTTCATCCCCAACTGATCCAAAAAATAATACTGGCGATTCAGGTTTCCGGGCTGCACCACATCAAAATCGGCAACCACCAGGTTTTTCAATCCACAACGCACCAGAGCAACGGCACAATTCGAACCCAGTCCTCCTGCACCAGCTATTCCAACAGTAAAGCCGGCCAATCGCTCTGCAATTTGTTTCGTATTCATTATCTTCCCTTCTTTATTTAATACAACCAACCTG
Organism: Bacteroidetes bacterium HGW-Bacteroidetes-4; assembly: GCA_002840905.1. GTDB lineage: Bacteria > Bacteroidota > Bacteroidia > Bacteroidales > SZUA-534 > GWE2-40-63. The sequence goes on from PHDD01000008.1 coordinate 126,981, forward strand.
CCTGCAACTAAGCTACCTGTTGCCCGTTGCTTTGCCGGCTTGGCTTCAATTAAAGTTTAGCAAAAGTAATTCAACTTTGGCTGAACCCGGGGTAATTTACAAACCTTTTTTAAAACATGTTACGTTAATTTCACACCAGTAAAATCAGCACAATAAAATTACTCGGCTAATTATCAGCAATTTCAAACTACTTGCCGGTTAATATAATCTTGAATGAATCTAAATAATTGATTCTAATCGAATTGCATAATTTTACCAATTGATAATTTTCATAATTTAACCCTTCAGAATTATTAATTTTGCTGTCAATAAGTAAAACTTAGGAGGATACACAATGCAAATTGACGAAATTAAGAAGGCTCACAAGCTGCTCAAAGAATACAAGTACGAGTGGAAGCCCATTGACAAAGGTTATAACAACCGCACCCTTTATGTTGACCTGAGCACCAACCGTATTGTAGAAAAACCGGTAACGGAGCTTATGAAAGATAAATTCATCGGTGGAAAAGGATTTGGTTTAAAGCTGCTTTGGGAAGCAACCAAACCCAATACCAAATGGAACGACCCTGAAAACGAGATTGTAATCTCTCCCGGACCGGTTGCCGGAATTACCCAGTATTCAGGAACCGGAAAATCGTTGGTTGTTGCCATTTCGCCAACCGACTTTGTGATGGACAGCAATGTGGGAGGCTTTTACGGTCCCTTCCTCAAGTTTTGTGGATTCGATGCCATCGAAATTCAGGGTAAAGCTCAGAACGATGTTATAATTGTTATTGACGAAACTACCGAAACCGTGCGCATCGAAGAGGCTCCACTGGAGGCAGCGGACAGTCACCTGTTGGCCGCTCAGCTTACCGACATGTATGCTGACGACGACAATAGTAAAATCAATGTTTCGGTGGTATCGGCCGGTCAGGCTGCTGATCATTCCCTTATCGGGATGCTGAACTTTAGTTTTTACGATAAAAAACGTAAAGAAGTACGCTTAAAACAAGCCGGTCGGGGTGGTATTGGTTCGGTATTCCGCGATAAGCGTGTCAAAGCCCTGGTAACCAAAGTAAAAAATATCAGTGGAAACCGGAATAACGTGGTTAACCCCGAAGCAATTTTGGAACGGGGCAAACGCTTCAACAAAGAGATGAAAGAACTCGACGATTCGCAATGCAAAATGCGTCAGGTAGGTACTGCTCACCTGATGGAGATTATGAACGATTACGACTTGTTGCCTACCCATAATTATAAATACGGCGCGCACAAAGATGCATACAAAATTGATTCGGCCGAGTGGACTCGCCGCTTTACCCAGGGAGTACCCGATGGATGCTGGTTAGGCTGTAACATGAGCTGCGCCAAAGGAATTGACCATTACAAACTACAAACCGGTCCTTACAAAGGTCAAGAGGTAATTGTTGACGGACCGGAATACGAAAATGCAGCCGGACTGGGTTCCAACTGCGGAATTTTTGACCCCGATTACATTATTGAAGCCAACTTTTATGCCGACACCTACGGTATTTGTACCATTACCTGGGGAACGCTGATGGCTTTTGTAATGGAATGCTACGAAAATGGCATCCTGAATAAAGAACGTACCGGTGGGCTCGAATTAAACTTTGGGAACAAAGACGCAGCCATGGAGGTTATGCATCAACTGGCGCGTGGAGAGGAGTTCGGAAAGTTAGCCGGACTGGGAATTGCCCAGATGAAAAAGATTTTTGTGGAACGTGGCTGGGGCGAAAAAGCCTTCCTCGACGATATTGGCATGGTAAACAAAAACCTGGAATACTCGGAGTACGTTTCAAAAGAATCGTTGGCCCAGCAGGGAGGTTTTGCCATGACCAACAAAGGCCCGCAACACGACGAAGCCTGGTTAATCTTTATGGATATGGTAAACAACCAGATTCCATCGTTCGAAGACAAGGCCGAAGCTTTGCACTATTTCCCCATGTTCCGTACCTGGTTCGGACTGAACGGATTCTGCAAACTTCCATGGAACGATGTGGAACCTGAAAACAACGCCGAAACCGACGAGCCGGCTAAAGTTCCCGAGCATGTGGACAACTACGTAACCATTTTTAATGCCGTTACCGGTAAAAATATCGACAAACACGAAATGATTCGTCAGTCGGAGCGGGTATATAATTACCAGCGTATATTCAACATCCGCCGGGGTTATGGAACCCGGGAATTCGATAAACAACCTTATCGTGCTGCCGGACCGGTTACCAACGAGGAATACGAATCGCGTCAGGAACGCTACGACAGCCAGTTAAAAGAATTGGTTGGCGTTGATCCTGAGGGAAAAACCACCGACGAGAAAAAAGCCATCCTGCGTAAATACCGCGAAGACCGCTACGAACAATTGCTTGATGCCGTTTACAAGCGTCGCGGCTGGACCAGGAACGGTATTCCCACTCCGGAATACCTGAAAAGCATCGAAATGGATTTACCGGAATTACTTGAGGTAGTTACTCCTTTGCAATAACAGAGAAGCCAAAACAACGGGTATGAAACTTCAACGCATTCCGATAATAATCGGAATTGGAAACTTATTCCGCAGCAGACCTGCAAGACCTTAAGGCAGGGTATTATACCCTCCGACTTCATCGGGATTGTTCGACTAACAAATTTCAGTTCGCTCACTTCTGAAATCTGAGTCTCACGAATAAAGAAAGCGCTGCCAAATAATTTTGGTGGCGCTTTTACATTTAACCCGGTTTTAAATCGCTATACCTTATAATGGATGTGGTAAACCTTTTCTAAAAATTCTTTCGATAATTTCTCATAAACCAGTTGCTTTGAGGTAAGGCAATAGGCACCACATAAACTTCCGTATTTTATGCATCTCTCAAGGGCATATCCTTTTAAATACGCAAATAAAAAACCCGCGAAGTAATTGTCACCTGCTCCATTGGCATCTATAAGGGAGAAATCATTTAAGGCGGGTTCATAAAACCAGTCACCCTGCCTGTTCAGCGCCGTAGAACCCCCATTGCCATGCGTACACACCACCAGTTCTTTTCCACGAGCCATTAAACCTTTCATGGTCTGTTTATAATCGGGTAAATTATCGGAACTGAGAAAAATAACATCCGAAGCAACGATAAACGGTTCATGATACGGATTGTTATCGGTGTAATCGTGTAAATCAGTCCAAATGGGTTTATTACAATTTGCCAGTAGCGGAATAATGTTCTTACAATACGAAATAATATTCAATACCACCACATCGCTTTTTTTAAACTGCTCTGCAACCCTTTGGATATTTATTGGTGGATGCTCTGATGATAGGGTAACAAAAATTGAAATTCGCCTGCCTTGTTTATCCATTAAATTTACATGGCGCTCTGTTCCCTTAGGATCCCAATCGTAAATAAAATCTACACTTTCTTTATCCAGATGCTGAATAATGCGCTGGCCGTATGCATCGTTTCCCAAAACCGAATAGAGCGTATTGGATATCTTAAGCTTTGTCAGGGCTAAAGCTTTTCCTGCACCGGTTGAGCCTGTGGTTTCGTTAAAGAGGGCCTGATGAATAGATTGCGGCATGGGGTTCGGAAATTCCGGCAGACTAATTATATGATCGAAAGTTGTTCCCCCTATTATAAATACATGTTGCATGGGTTCCATCGTTTAAATTCGTTTATCGGTCAAGAAATTGATCAAATCAGGAAACCAACCAAAAGTAAGTAGAAATTTTGTTTCACCCTTACTCCTGTTACAGAAACTGAACGGGCTTTTTCAACAAACTCATTTTACCGAACTTGAACCGTTACAAGCTTAGGCCATTCATTAAACGGAAACCATTTTACAATTATTCATTACCACAAAAAAAGAGGCAAATTAAAAAGGGGGTTGATATTGTATTTTATATCATTTTATAATTATCACCCCCTGTTTCAATGTACACGTTTGCGTATTTTAATGCTTTTTTTCATCAATTAACCCCTATTTTTTATAGGGTGACTTTATTTTATTATTATTTTTGACCAAACAACTATTAATTATAACAACTTTCACCCATTAAATCACAAATTATTATGAGAAAGGTAAAAAAAATTACAGCAGGCCTATTACTTACGGCATTTCTTTGTTCAGTTACTTACGCCCAGGATGAAACCACCACATCTCCCTTTACCCTGGGAGCCGATGTGGTAAACAGTTATGTTTGGCGCGGCACCAATTTTGGCGGTCCGGCTATTCAACCCGGAATAGCCTACAATCTGGGAGGACTAACCCTTGGGGCATGGGGTTCCTGGGGATTCGATAATTCCGTACGCGAAGCTGACCTTTATGTTAGTTATGAATTTGGTTTTGGATTATCGTTAGGACTAACCGATTACCACTATCAGGGTGGAGCAAACTGGTTACGGTTTGGAAGCGATTCAGCCGCCCATGCTTACGAATTAAATGCAGGATACCAATTGGGGTCACTCTCCTTATCGGCCAACTACATACTGAACCAATCGGATGGCGGCGATGGCAGTGGAGCCCTTTCGATGGGTGGTGATACTTATTTTGAGCTGAGTTACGCCTTCAAAGCCTTTGATGTATTTATCGGGGCCGGAAACGGATGGCATACTACCATTGACCAGGACAACGGAGACGATACTTTTGGCGTTTGCCGGGTTGGCATTGGCACGAGTAAAGAAGTAAAAATTACTGAAAACTACAGCCTCCCTTTATTTGGTTCGGTGGAAGTGAACCCAAACGGCGAAGAGTTTAACCTGGTTGTGGGGGTTAGTTTTTAATGCAGCATTTCAAAAAAAGAAAACACATTAAATACAATAACTATGAAAAAAGTTGAAGCCATTATTCGAAAAACAAAATTCGAAGAAGTTAAAGAAGCCCTCCACGAAGTAGGTATTGAGTTTATTACCTTCTGGGATGTTCGTGGGGTAGGAAAAGCCACTCAGGCACGCATCTATCGCGGAATAAAATACGACACCAGCACCATTGAGCGGGTTATGTTAACCTTTATTTGTCGCGAGAAATACCTCGATCCGGCCATACAGGCCTTACTCAAATCGGCAAAAACCGGTGCTGTAGGCGATGGAAAAATTTTCATATCCGAAATACTCGACGGCTATCGGATTCGTACCGGCGATCAGGGCGATAAGTCGGTGTATCTGGAGGGCGAAGAATAAATTTTATACTCACTTAACAGTAAAACAATAATTATGGAAGAAACTATCACAACCACAGCTCCTGCTATAGCCGAAGCGGCTATCGGACTCGATATATCAATTAATAACCTTTGGCTTTTACTAGCTACTTTCTTGGTAATGTTTATGCAACCTGGTTTTGCCCTGGTTGAAGCCGGGTTTACCCGCCAGAAAAACACGGCCAATATTTTAATGAAAAACCTGATGGACTTTGCCTTTGGCGCTTTAATCTATTGGCTTATTGGCTATTCAATCATGTACGGGACTTCGCTTTTGGGAGGATTAATTGGAAATCCTTTTGAAAAGTTTGCCTTCGACAGTTCGGGTTTTGGTGATTACGCCGACTATACCGACTTAATGTTTCAAACCGTATTTGCTGCAACAGCGGCTACCATTGTTTCGGGAGCCATGGCCGAACGAACCAAATTCAGTGCCTATCTTATTTTTTCGGTTGTTATTACCTTAATTATTTACCCGATTTCAGGACATTGGAAATGGGGCGGTGGCTGGCTCGATCAATTAGGATTTCAGGACTTTGCAGGCTCAACCATTGTGCATTCAGTGGGTGCCTGGGTGGGTTTGGCCGGAGCACTGATTCTGGGTCCGCGTATTGGGAAATACGGAAAAGACGGAAAAGCGAAAGCCATTCCAGGTCATAACTTAACACTGGGCGCTTTGGGGGTTTTTATCCTGTGGTTTGGCTGGTTCGGTTTCAATCCCGGTTCTCAGCTGGCAGCCACCGGCAACAATACCATTGCCATTGGCAAAATAGCATTAACCACCAATTTGGCTGCTGCTGCCGGCGCCATAACTGCCATGCTGATTACCTGGGCACGTTATAAAAGGCCAACGCTCTCCTTGTCGCTGAATGGGGCATTGGCCGGACTGGTTGCCATCACTGCCGGTTGCGATGCGGTGTCTCCAGGCGGAGCTGTCCTTATTGGCATTATAGCCGGAGCCATACTTCCTTTTAGCGTGGAACTTTTCGACCAATATTTTAAAGTGGACGATCCGGTAGGAGCTATTTCCGTTCATGGTGTGAGCGGAGCTCTGGGAACCCTGCTGGTGGGTGTTTTTTCCCTGACGGATGGTTTATTTTACGGAGGCGGTTTCAAATTATTGGGAATCCAGGCCGTAGGTGTCCTCTCGGTGGGAATATGGGCCTTTGGCATGGGCTATATACTCTTTAAAGTTCTTAAAGCCACTAACGGCCTTAGGGTTGAGCGAATAATTGAAGAAGAAGGCCTTGATGTTTATGAACACGGCGAAAATGCTTACAATTAATTTATCACATCAGTAAGAATCTGTTTAGAAAATGAATTGAATTTTTTCAGCAAAACACCTCTCCTGCCCGCAGCTTATTTACCCTTTAAAGTTAAGCCTTCCTAAAAGCGGGTAAGCTTTCCATATAGAATGAGTTTACAAAAAAAATCCGGCTCCCGCCGGATTTTTTTCACTCACTCACAAAATGATAATGTTTTTTTACATACTTCCGGATTTCCCAATGGCAGTCCAAACCTTTGGGGCACTCCACAAAGTCGCCAGGTTTAACATGAAACTTACCCGCCGGAGTAATTATATCCACTTCACCCTCGAGTAAATAAAATTGTTCCTTTTCCTGATAAGACCAATCAAAAACAGAAACTTCTTTTTCCCAAATAGGCCATTCATCAATGCCTATTTGATGGAACTCTTCCTCAGACATTTCCTTTACTGAAATAATCATAGGCTTATTAATTTGTGGTTTAGTTGCATAAAGGTACAACATTTAGTATTATACTTTACAATAAACTACAAACGAAGTTTGCCTGAATTTTATAAACCTATGCGTAAAAAAATTCCCCGGATTGGTAAACCGGGGAATACTTTCAATTAAAAGTTAAACTGAATACCCTGAGCCAGGGGCAATGCTTCGCCATAGTTAATGGTATTGGTTTGCCGGCGCATGTAAGCTTTCCAGGCATCAGAACCCGACTCACGCCCGCCGCCGGTTTCTTTCTCGCCACCAAAAGCCCCGCCAATTTCAGCTCCGGAAGTTCCACTGTTAACATTGGCAATACCACAGTCGGAACCCACACCCGACAAAAATTGCTCTGCCTCTCGCATATTCAGTGTAAATATGGCCGATGATAAGCCCTGCGGAACTCCATTATTCAATGCAATGGCTTCGTCGATGGTAGTGTACTTAATTAAATACACAATGGGCGCAAAAGTTTCTTCCTGCACAATGGAGTAGTGGTTTTCAGCCTCAACCAAAGCAGGAACCACATAATTGTTGCTTGAATAGTTACCGTTGCTTAACACCTCGCCTCCGTAAAGTACCCTGCCCCCTTCCTTTTGAACGGCATCAATGGCATGGGTAAAAGCTTTTACTGAACCTGTGTCGATAAGCGGGCCTACCAGGGTGTTTTCGTCGAGGGGATTACCGATTTTTGAGCCCACCTGACGGTAAGCGTCCAAAAGAGCTACTTTTACTTTATCGTAAATGCTTTCGTGAATAATTACCCTGCGGGTCGAGGTGCAGCGCTGACCGGCTGTTCCCACGGCACCAAACACAATGGCCGGAATGGCCATATTTAAATCGGCGTGCTGCGACACAATAAGTGCATTGTTGCCGCCCAGTTCCATAATGGTTTTGCCCAAACGTGCACCCACAATGGCACTGGCATGTTTTCCCACCCGGGTTGAGCCCGTGAGCGAAACTAAGGGAATGCGTTTGTCGGCCAGCATGGCATCGCCAAACTCGGATGAAGAACCAATAATTAAATTGAATACGCCTTCGGGAACCTGGTTTTCTTTCAATACCTTATTAATAATTTTCTGCACGGCCACCGCACATAAAGGGGTTTTTGAACTGGGTTTCCAGACTACCACATCGCCGGCAATGGCTGCAATCATGCTATTCCATGCCCACACGGCCACGGGAAAATTAAACGAGGTAATTACACCCACCACGCCCAGCGGGTGGTACTGATCGTACAACCTGTGATGTGGCCGCTCCGACTGCATGGTGTAGCCATTTAACAAACGCGCCTGTCCTACGGCAAAATCGCATATATCAATCATCTCCTGTACTTCGCCCAGGCCTTCCTGATAAATCTTTCCCATTTCGAGTGACACCAGTCGGCCTAAATCTTCCTTATGCTCGCGCAAAGCCAGTCCTATCTGGCGAACTACCTCGCCCCTTTGTGGTGCGGGAACTCTTTTCCACACCTCAAAAGCTTCGGTGGCTTTTTGCATCACCCTCTCGTAATCATCGCGGTTGGCTCCTGCAACACTTCCTAACTTTGCGCCATCGATGGGCGAAAACGAATCGATGGTTTTACCCTGCGATTTGTGCCAGTTGGCACCTGTGCTTAAGCCCTGGTTGACCGGCTCAATATGTAATCGTTTTAATAAAGCTTCCATAATTGTTTGTTTGTTTTAAAAAGAAAGGTGATTCTGCTCCAGCATAAAATCACCTTTACCTTGTATTTTAAATCATATTCTTATTCATCCAAAAAAGGATATTTAAAACTGTTGTCGGGTAAAAAGTTCTCTTTAATGGTACGTGGCGAAACCCAACGCAGGAGATTAATGGCCGAACCGGCTTTATCGTTGGTACCGCTTCCGCGCGCACCCCCAAACGGTTGCTGTCCCACCACGGCTCCGGTAGGTTTGTCGTTTATGTAAAAGTTACCTGCGGCATGTTTCAGTATCTGATAGGCCTTATCGATGGCTTCGCGATCTCTGGAGAAAATAGCCCCGGTTAGTCCGTATATCGAAGTTTCATCGACCAGATGCAGGGTTTCTTCATACTTATCGTTGTCGTATAAATAAAGGGTAACCACCGGACCAAAGATTTCTTCTTCCATGGTCTCGTAGTGCGGGTCGGTAGTAAGAATCACTGTAGGCTCAATAAAAAAGCCTTCCGATTTATCGTAAGATCCTCCGAAAAGAATCTGGCATTTGTCCGATTGTTTTGCCCGGTCAATGTATCCGGTAATGGAATCGAAAGCTTTCTCATCGATTACGGCATTAAAGAAGTTACCAAAATCGTCGGGACTTCCCATTTTCATTAAATCCAAATCACATTTTATCTCTTCGTGAATTTGCTTCCAGCTATTTTTAGGAATATAAACCCTTGAAGCGGCCGAACATTTTTGTCCCTGGAACTCGAACCCACCGCGGGTAATGGCTGTAGCCACCTGACTGGGGCGGGCACTCTCGTGCATCACCACAAAGTTTTTACCTCCGGTTTCGCCCACTATGCGCGGATAGCTTTTGTACTTATGAATGTTCTCGCCGATGGTTTTCCAGATGTCCTGAAAAACCCCGGTAGAACCGGTAAAATGCACGCCGGCAAAGTCGCGGTGCGTGAAACACACCTCTGAAGTGTCGCGGCCTGAAACAAATACCATATTAATTACCCCGTCGGGCAAACCGGCTTCCATCAGGATATCCATAATCAGTTTGGCCGAATAGATTTGTTTTTCGGCGGGTTTCCACACCACGGTATTTCCCATCATGGCCGGGGCCGTGGGCAAGTTACCTCCAATGGAAGTAAAGTTGAAAGGCGAAATAGCCAGTACAAACCCTTCGAGGGGACGGTGTTCGGTACGGTTCCAGTTTTTGGCGTTCGATTCGGGCTGCTGCTCCATAATCTCGGTCATGTAGCGCACGTTGAACCGGAAAAAGTCGATCAGTTCGGCTACGGCATCTATCTCACTCTGGTAAGGGTTCTTCGACTGACCAACCATGGTGGCGGCATTCATCCGGTAACGGTAAGGGCCGGCAATTAAATTGGCAGCTCTTAAAAAAATGGAGGCACGACTTTTCCAGCTCATGTTCTCCCACTTTTCTTTGGCTGCCAGGGCAGCATCGATGGCCATGCTTAGGTGCTCCTTGCCTCCGCGATGGTAAAAACCAATTTTATGATTCCGCTTGTGCGGAGGATTAATGTCGACCTGCTTGTCGGTTTTAACCGCTTTGCCCCCAATAATCATGGGAATCTCAATCACTGAATTGTTGTAGCAATCCAGGGCATCTTTTAAGCCCTTGCGCTCCTCCGTTCCAGGTGCATAGCTGTAAACCGGTTCGTTTTGCGCCGGAGGAACAATAAAAAAATTATTCATCATAATAAAAATTAATTTTTAAGGAATGATGGAACACCCATGTTGGGTATTTTATTCGCGTTGCTCATGAGAATAGTTATTCGCTTTGCTCATGAGAATAGTTATTCGCTTTGCTCATGAGAATAGTTGTGTTTGCAAGAACATGGCTGTTTCATCATATCTATTACTTATTTATACGCTGTAAAAAATTACTCCTATAACCCTTTTTTGCCTGTTTGGTTTTAGTAAAATGAAAAAGCTGACCCTTTCAATTCAATTTTTGTCGAACTTTTCGTTATGCACTTTATTACCACTCGCAATATTACAATTTATTCCTTTTTGAAAATCAAAGGCTTGCTTATGATTTTTATCAATAAAACTTTAATTCTTAGTTTTCAAGTTGTTATAACAAGAATATCGGGCTATGTTTACAAACATATAGGCAGGTACCAAAGGATTTTCGTTCCGGTGTACGCTTTTTTTATTTTTGTTGGGAACTTAAAAACTTAAAACAATGTTTAAAACCAACGAATATTTTGACGGCAAGGTTAAGTCAATAGCCTTTACCACCGACAAAGGGCCAGCCACCATAGGAGTTATGGCTGCCGGCGAATATGAATTTGGCACCAGCACCGTTGAACACATGACGGTAACCTCGGGCGAAATGGAGGTTCAGTTGCCGGGTCAGGACGATTGGAACACCTACAAGCCTTTTGAAACTTTTGTGGTAGCTAAAGATGTAAAATTTAAAGTAAGACTGAATGGCGACACTTCGTATCGCTGCTTGTACAAATAACAACAGGCCTTACCCTTATTAAAGAGCATGGAACCAGGCGAAGCGTATTAACAAAACACCCTGCGCTTAATTCCATGCACTATTTGGAAAAAGTAAAATCGAAAGGTACATTCGCAATAAAATTTTAAAGCCATGGCCGGATCAAAAGGTTCAAAATACTACAACATCTTTCTCGATTTCAGCATTAAACTCGATCATAAGGAACGCGGCAACATATTAAATGCCTACAAGTTCGATTTGCTTAAACAGATTCAGGAAAGCGGTTCGCTAAAGGCAGCTGCCGACAAACTGGGCGTGAGTTACCGTAAGGCCTGGGGAAATGTGGAAGAAGTTGAACAAGCCCTGGGCTTTAAACTCCTGAACCGCTCGCGCGGTGGTGCTTTGGGTGGAGCCACCTGTTTAACCGAAGACGGAGCGCAACTAATTAGCGCCTACGACAAGCTAAAAACCGATTTTAATCAGGCCATTCATGTGATGACCCGCGATTTTTTCCATGCCATAAACAAGGCCCCCAATGAATAGACTAATCATTTTAAGCCTTACCGCTGCCTTACTTTTTAGTTGCCAAAGCCCAAAAAAAAACAAACTCATTATTTTCCATGCCGGTAGCCTGTCGGTTCCCCTGAAACAGGTTTGCGATTCGTTTCAAAGCCTTCATCCGGAAGTAAACATTGAACTGGAAGCCGCCGGAAGCCGGACCTGTGCCCGAAAGATTACCGATTTGCACAAGCCCTGCGATATTATGGCCTCAGCCGATTACAAGGTGATTGATAATTTACTCATTCCCGGGCATGCCAGCTGGAACCTGAAATTTGCCAGCAACGAAATGACCATTACCTATCACGAGAAATCGTACCGCCAAGCCGATATAAACGCCCAAAACTGGTTCGAAATACTGCTGGACCCGAAGGTGCGTTACGGACGGGCCGACCCCAACTCCGACCCCTGTGGATACCGCTCGGTACTGGTGAGCCGATTGGCCGAAGCTTACTATCAACGTCCCGGTCTGGCCGATTCCCTACTGGCCAAAGACCAGCATCACATTCGTCCCAAAGAGACCGATTTGCTGGCCCTGCTCGAAACCGGGGTTATCGACTACCTGTTTATTTACCGTTCGGTAGCCGAGCAACACAGATTGAAGTACCTTCTGCTTCCCGACAGCATCAACCTGAAAAAACCCGAGCCGTCTGAATTTTACCGACAGGCCACCGTGACCATTAGCGGTAAAAAACCCGGCGAAACCATTACCCAGTACGGAGAACCTATGATTTACGGTATTACCCAGTTAAGCAATGCCCCCAACCCTGAACTGGCGCAAAAGTTTTTGGAATTCTTTTTCACCGACAGTGCCGGCATAAAAATTATGAAAAAAAACGGACAGCCTTCGGTAATTCCGGCATCCACAGCCAGCTTTGAACAACTGCCCGCTTACCTGAAACCCTTTGCACTGATGCCGGAGAATCGTTAATTTTTCGATATATTTGGCCCCATGCAAAATGCTTCGAACTTTAAGCTGGTATTTACTTTACTTGGCGCACTGGTGCTCCTGTTTCTGATTGCTCCCCTGGCCGGATTAATCCTGCATTCGTCGGCAACAGAACTAAGCGAAACTCTGCGCGACAGCGAGGTAAACCAGAGCATAGCCCTTACCCTTTGGACCAGCATGCTGGCTACGGGGCTTTTTGCCCTGCTGGCTGTTCCCCTGGCCTATCTGCTGGCACGCTACTCGTTTTGGGGAAAGCAACTGGTGTTGGGCATCATTGATTTGCCGGTAGTGATACCCCATTCGGCAGCGGGTATTGCCCTGCTCACGGTTATCTCGCGTCAGGGGATGCTGGGCAAAGCCGGGGGACTGGTTGGGCTCGAGTTTCCGGGAACCCGTGCCGGCATAGTAATGGCCATGGCTTTTGTAAGCCTGCCCTTTTTAATTAACGCGGCACGCGATGCCTTTGAGGCGGTACCCGAACGGCTCGAGAAAGCAGCCCTCAACCTGGGCGCATCGCCGGTAAAGGTATTTTTCTCCATCAGCCTGCCTTTGGCCTGGCGGGGTATTGTGTCGGGATTAATTATGATGTTTGCCCGTGGCATGAGCGAGTTTGGTGCCGTAGTTATTGTGGCTTACCACCCCATGATTACACCTGTTATGATTTTTGAACGCTTTGGCGCCTTCGGCCTTTCGTATGCCAGGCCCGTAGCCATAGTATTTATTGCCGTTTGCCTGGTGTTTTTTATTGCGCTGCGCATACTTTCCAATACCCGTCGACGTGCTGAAGGTTGAGAATTTACATATCGATTTGGGGAACTTCAGCTTACGCGATATTTGTTTCGAAGTGCAACCCGGTGAGTATTTTATGCTGTTGGGGGCATCGGGAGCCGGAAAATCGGTGGTACTGGAAAGCCTGGCCGGATTGGTGCATCCCCGCCAGGGAAGCATCAGCCTGAATGGCACCGATATTACGCGCCTGCCCATTCAAAAACGGAAAGTGGGCCTGGTGTTCCAGGATTTTGCCCTGTTTCCCCACCTGTCGGTGGAAGAAAACATTCTGTATCGGCTCAAACTGCGAAAAAAAAGCCGGAAAGAGCAGGCTGAAACCCTGAACCGGCTGGCCTGCGAGTTGAACATTGAGCACCTGCTTAAGCGAAGCACCACCACCCTTTCGGGAGGCGAAAAGCAACGGGTGGCACTGGCGCGAACCCTCACCCTTGAGCCCGACGTGCTGCTTTTAGACGAGCCCCTGGCCTCGGTCGATGTGAGTTTAAAGGGCGAACTGCGCTCGTTGCTGCGCCGCTTAAACCAAAAAGGGCAAACCATAGTGCACGTAACCCACGATTACGAAGAAGCCATTGCCCTGGCTCACCGCATTGGCATTATTGAGCAGGGACGCATTATTCAAAGCGGTACCCCGCACGAAGTGTTTACCCAGCCCAAAAATCGTTTTGTGGCCAATTTTGGTGGCGTAAAGAACTTTTATCCGGTACGTCTTGAGGCGCATCCCGACAAGGAAACCACCCGGGCCTGTATTACCGACACCCTTTCGGTTCAGTTGATGACCCACCTGAAAGCCCGCAAAGGCTTTGTGCTGATTGGCCAAAAAAACATATTGCTGGCCACCGGGCCTCAGGAATTGGACACCGTGAACCAGTTTCGCGGGGTGATAAAGGAAGTAATACCTGCCCGTTTTGGTTACGAGGTGGTGGTTGATGCCGGTATTGTTTTTTATGTATCGGTTACCAGCGAGGCGGTAAAAACCCGGGGTTACACCGAGGGACAAACCGTATGGGTGGCTTTTAATGCCTCGTCGGTTAAGTTTATTCCGGGGTAGTTTGCCAGCTTTTAAAGCTCATGCCGGGCGAATGTTGTTGCTCAGATCGGTTTTTAACTGTTGTCCGGAAATCACCCGATTTATAATAAACCTCATATACCTGTGTGTAATCAAATATTTCCAGTTCGTTATGTTGATTGTTTGTCAGCGTGAAAGGTTCGCCAAAAAAGAGCAAGGTATACTTATCCCAAACGCAAAAAAGCTGGATGCTTAAGACTTCAGAATAACAAATGGCCGATTTTTTACCCGAAGGAATACTACCCAATTCCTGAACCACATCATATTCAGGATCGTCCCAAATGGCAAACATATCGGGGATGAGTAAGGAACTGTTGTTAACCACCCGAAAAGTAATCCCATGTATTGACAGGGTTTTGGTTAGTTGGGCACTACCCTCCTGGTTAAAGGCTTTTAATGTTATATCATACCTTCCGGGAATGTTGTAGGTTGTTAATGGGTTTTTCTCTTTGGTAAAGGTTCCTTCGCCCAAATCCCAGATATAATTGTCGGCGAACTGGGTGTTGTTTTCGAATTGAATATCGACCGGTGCCTTAGCCCCGTCGGCAAACACAAAATCGACTACGGGCAACTGGGCTTCTTTTTGGCAGCCTAAAGAATGTAACACAATAGCTGCGAAAAGCCATAGCTTTTTCACTAAAAAACGAACAGGGTTCATTCGGGTTATGGATGTTGTTCTCATAATAAAGATATTTATAATCACTAACAATGGACTCATTTCGACTTAAATGTACAAATTTCCTTTATTAATTTGATTAGGCAAATCCTGTTTTTTTTGTAGTTTATTTTACGGGTTAGCTGCTGTCGGGCTCAAACTATAAAAATAAACCGATCGGGACTTTTTTAAATTACTTAAGCACCAGTTTTATTTTTGGCAAGAAACGGATTACATTCTTGGGTATGCAACACCAAACCATCCCGACATCAATCGGGAATGGAAACAATTTCGCAACAGACCTGCCCGACCTTAAGGTGGGGTTGCGGGAAACCGGAGCATAGCGGAGCTCGGCAAAGCCAATTATACCCTCCGCCTGCGGCAGGGTTATTTCATGAACTCACTTTGTTCGGTTGTTCAACTAACAAATTTCAAATACGTAGTGCCTTGAAATTTGAGTCTCACGAATAAATACAATCAAAAAAATAAAAGGGATATTTTTTCGCCTGCCGGGTAGCTAATTTTACTGAGAGGGTAATACACAGGGAAGAGCAAGTTTTGGTTTATAAACTCAGGGTATCGGGAATTAATTTATTTCCTGTATTTTTGCAGGGTATGAATAGTTTTTAAAAAACAAAACAGGCGTTTGCCACAAAACAAAAGGATTATGAAGCAAGTAATTTTAACTATTCCGGATAATAAATACCAGTTCTTTATGGAACTCCTAAAAAGCTTTGAATACCTTACTGTTGAAGAAAGAGCTTTGGAGGTACCCGAAGAACAAAAAGCTATTGTCAGAGAGCGAATGAAAGCCAGTGACGCTGACCCGTCAAGGTTGGTGGATTGGGACAAGGCAAAACACCAATTAAAGTATAAAAATGCCTAAGCAGTTTTATATTGACATTGAACCTGAAGCTCTTGCTGATATTCAGAAAGCTATTGACTATTACGACAGTAAAAGAATTGGATTAGGCGAAGCATTCTACAATACCATTGATGAGCACATTGAATTTCTAAGAATAAACCACAACGCTTTTGCCGTAAAATACGATGATATTCGTTGTTTACCTCTTAAAAAATACCATTCATTACCGCGTTTTTAGCGCTCGAAAAACAGTAAGTATTAAAGCGGTATTTTGTGACTTTGAAGACCCCGATAAATGGGGAGAAAGAACTGAATAAAACAACTTTATTACAATAAAAAAGCCCCTCCGGTTACCCTCCCGTTTCGCTGTGCTTATCGGGATTTGTTCCCTCTTCGTTACCAATTATCTTCATCACAATAATCAACCTTTTTATCATGCAATTTCGGATAATAAAAATCCTTCCCCTGCAAATTATAAAAATTCATTGTGTAATCATCTTCCACCAAGTCTATTTCTGGAAAAGGAGGTAAAATATTGCCTTTCACATACATTAAAGAGTCTTTGTATTTATGATAGAAGTACCTCTGACCATTTGAGAATTGCTTATACATATCCTGATATTTCCCAATAAAATAGAACTTTTTATTTTTTTCTCCTTTTGGAAATTTGCAGAAATAACTAGTATCCTTGCAGTTCTCAATATTCAGTAAATAAATACAATTTTCATATTCATAACCTTTGACACAAGATATAATTCTATAATCCTCATTTATTGAAACTAAAAAAGTTACCTGATATGTTGTGTCTTTTGATTCTAACCGCATTCTAAAAGTATTATAGCATGAGTCCGGTTTAAAGTATTCAGCTACCCATCTGTCATCTTCTGGTAAAGAATAACATGTTTTCTCATTAATACCATTTATATGTTTTTTTACATCAATTGTACTAAATGGAATAAATCCTTGAGCAAATAAATTTACTGTCAGTATTAAAAAAATACTAATGCTGATAATCCGTTCCATAAATATACCTCCAGGCGTTATTAAATTGGGAAAAACTTGAAAATTGAATACCCATTAGACCAACTGGTTGCGTACAATTACCACACTGAGAACCTTGCATATAAAGTACGTATTGACCAACTTTCTTTAAAGCATCATCTAATCCAATACTATTTATAAAATCATTACTATTTTGCAAATAAAACACATCTACTTTTTCGTTCAAATATGATTCCTTTTTCCAATTGGGTCCCATATTTCCAGATGTCGTAGCTCCTTGTCTTTTGACAATATCACTTATCCTGTAAGCAGAATAAGGATCTGCTGGATATGTGAAATTAGGGTTTGCGTAGGCAGATTCGATATGCTTCATCCAATTTAAGATTTGTTGTGTCCTTCCTCCTTGTGTCCAATCTATCATATCAGGAGCCCCGTCCGCTTGGGCAAGCTCCCCATAAAACACCTCCATTGGGTCACGGGTATAGGACAAACCGCTGCCAGCTATGCTGTTGTTAATTTCTTGCTGCCGCTCTTGCCTATTACGGAATTCATTTTCCAAGGCCAGGCCAAATACCAGGCCAACAATAAACTCACTTGCATGGCTGCGAGATACGTACCCCTGCAATTCGCTGTTTACTGAATAAGGAATGCCCGGGTCAAACTCCTGGTTTCCGGTTTTCCAACCCGCCCACCAATAGGAATTTCGATTTAGTCCACCAAAATTACTTGCATACATGTAACCGCCACCGCCTCCTTCCCGCTCTATTATTTCATGTACAGCCATTCGGTAGCCTGTAGGGTCAGTATATTTTAGTGGGTTGTTCATTACATAGCTATACCTATTATAATTCTGGGTACTGTATGGGTTTTGGAGAA